>NZ_JBFUFW010000023.1:0-1046 GCF_056403235.1 Rhodoferax sp. P2_H8_2 | reverse complement strand
GTATGAAGACAGAACAGATATACCAACGAGGTACCAGTCGGGAAGCATTGCCAAGACCCTCAAGCGCGTCACCAACATCAAGACCTATGTGGGCGCAAGCGTTGTCAACGACTACCGGTTGACCTACGACCAAAGCAACCATACCAAGCGCACTCGATTGAAGTCGGTGACGCTGTGTGACACCAACAACAGCTGCATACAGCCAACCTCGGTTACTTGGCCTACAACGCCTACTGGAGTGGTTACTCCCACCGCAGCCGCGTTGCCTGCGAGTTCGTTGCCGCTGTTTGTAGACGGCAATAGCTACAAATACTTTGGTGACTTCAATGGAGATGGCAAGACCGACTACCTTTGGTACAACTCCGGTTGGGTTGGGGTCTACAGCAGTGGTTGGTTTGTAGCCTACGCCACCGACACCGGGTTCACCACACCGGTGAAAATCATGCCGGACGACCTGGACGCCGCCAATTTCGTGCGGTCGGCCCCCATCACCAAGCAATACGATGCAATCACAGCGACTAAGAAGCCAGTGGACATGGTGCAGATAGGTGACTTCAACGGTGATGGTAAGGCCGACATCATGTGGGTACCCACGGTTACCGATGGGAGTCAGGCGTACTGGACCGGCTGGTGGGTGGCATATTCCACGGGGACCGGATTYACGGTGCCTACCGCAGCTGCGCTGCCAGCGAGTTCATTGCCGCTGTTTGTAGACGGCAAKAGCTACAAATACTTTGGTGACTTCAATGGAGATGGCAAGACYGACTAYYTGTTTTACAACAATGGTTGGGYTGGACCTTACAGCAATGGTTGGTTTGTAGCCTAYGCCACCGACACCGGGTTCACCACACCGGTGAAAATCATGCCGGACGACCTGGACGCCGCCAATTTCGTGCGGTCGGCCCCCATCACCAAGCAATACGATGCAATCACAGCGACTAAGAAGCCAGTGGACATGGTGCAGATAGGTGACTTCAACGGTGATGGTAAGGCCGACATCATGTGGGTACCCACGGTTACCGATGGGAGTCAGGCGTACTGGACCG
>NZ_JBFUFW010000022.1:0-1262 GCF_056403235.1 Rhodoferax sp. P2_H8_2 | reverse complement strand
GTATGAAGACAGAACAGATATACCAACGAGGTACCAGTCGGGAAGCATTGCCAAGACCCTCAAGCGCGTCACCAACATCAAGACCTATGTGGGCGCAAGCGTTGTCAACGACTACCGGTTGACCTACGACCAAAGCAACCATACCAAGCGCACTCGATTGAAGTCGGTGACGCTGTGTGACACCAACAACAGCTGCATACAGCCAACCTCGGTTACTTGGCCTACAACGCCTACTGGAGTGGTTACTCCTACGGCAGCTGCGTTGCCAGTGACCACTGTGCCGTATCTGCGAGATGACGGCAAGATGTACAAATACTTTGCTGACTTCAATGGAGATGGCAAGACCGACTACCTGTGGTACGGTGGCGCGTACGGCAACAGCGGTTGGTATGTAGCCTATGCGACCGATACCGGGTTTAGCACACCGGTGCAAGCGCTGCCGACATGGCTGGGTATTAACAACAATGTGAATTCGGCACCTGTAAGTCAGCTCTCGGATTTGCATAGTGTTCTGCAGCCGGTGGATATGGTGCAGATCGGTGACTTCAATGGCGATGGCAAGATGGACATCATGTGGGTGCCGCCTGCCAGTTCGGATCTGTACCATGGGGCCGGCTGGTGGGTTGCGTATTCCACGGGGACCGGATTTACAGTGCCCACTGCAGCTGCGTTGCCAGTGACCACTGTGCCGTATCTGCGAGATGACGGCAAGATGTACAAATACTTTGCTGACTTCAATGGMGATGGCAAGACCGACTACCTGTGGTACAGCAGCACGTACGGTAGTGGTTGGTATATAGCCTATGCGACCGATACCGGGTTTAGCACACCGGTGCAAGCGCTGCCGACATGGCTGGGTATTAACAACAATGTGAATTCGGCACCTGTAAGTCAGCTCTCGGATTTGCATAGTGTTCTGCAGCCGGTGGATATGGTGCAGATCGGTGACTTCAATGGCGATGGCAAGATGGACATCATGTGGGTGCCGCCTGCCAGTTCGGATCTGTACCATGGGGCCGGCTGGTGGGTTGCGTATTCCCCTACAGGTCACGACACACCGTCCAGTATTGCTGCAGGTGTTGGCAACCAGTTAGACATCAGCTACAAACCCATCACCGATAGCAGCGTCTACACCAAGGATGGTGGTGCTACTGCGGCGGTATACCCCGTACGTGATATCCAGGGCGCACAGCATGTTGTCAGCAGCATTTCCAGATCCAACGGCCTTGGAGGCGTCAACACCGCCACCTACACCTACGGTG
>NZ_JBFUFW010000021.1:0-1343 GCF_056403235.1 Rhodoferax sp. P2_H8_2 | reverse complement strand
CGCTTTTTGAAAAAGCCAAACGCTCAGAGTTGAAACTATTCAAACGCGACCAAGGCAAGGTATCAGACACGTAATAGAGAGAATGCGGTAACCGACGCGTAAAGGGATTAGGTGTGAGTACCGGAGGCTTCACCGTATACGCGATCGCGGGTGACCCGTTAGCAAGCAGATACCTTTCCCAAACGGGGGAAGACTGCTATATGGCATTCTTCTGGCGTCATCCCAAGACGGCTTTGTCTCGATTGCAGTACAGGGCCAACTGCGGACTTCTGCAGATGACCGCTTTAGAGCGGTCTAACGCTAGATCGTTCAATTGCGTTGCACGTGACGGATTTGCATGATGATGACTCCGCTCTTATGGTTTGACACTGGTGACTGTGGCGCTCTTCACACGCCCCACGATCCAGTTCGTTGTGTCGGCCGGCCAGTACTCGTAGACCGTGGTCTTGCTGATGCCGTCGTTGCTCTCAACCTTGGTCTGACTGGGATCCCCGTAGTGCGGGAAGCTGCTGTACTGTGTGGTCGTGGTGTAGCTGGGCAGTACCGTTCCGTTCAAGTCCCAGCTCTCTTCCAGTTGGCTGGCTGTATAGGGGTAGTAGATCTTGCCTGTGGCCAGAGGGGTGCAGGCAGCTCCTGTTTGCGGGGTGTGGCATGCCACTGTGGGGGTGACRCGCTTTAAGACGCCTGCATTGCCAGAACCGGCCAGGCGCGTTTCGCTCTTGGCAGCCATGCCTACATACGGGAAGTCTTGGCGGTACTCGGTGTARCYTTCTATGCCGGTGTTGACATTCTTGCTCTTGACCCAGCGAAAGCCCAGCATGCCGCGGCCGGTTCCAACTTCGAATTTCAGGCCACCGTAGGTGTAGGTGGCGGTGTTGACGCCTCCAAGGCCGTTGGATCTGGAAATGCTGCTGACAACATGCTGTGCGCCCTGGATATCACGTACGGGGTATACCGCCGCAGTAGCACCACCATCCTTGGTGTAGACGCTGCTATCGGTGATGGGTTTGTAGCTGATGTCTAACTGGTTGCCAACACCTGCAGCAATACTGGACGGCGTGTCGTGGCCTGCGGGAGCGTAGGCAACCCACCAACCGGCCGTAACACTCCAATATGCAGGACCACTCTCGGGAATCCACATGATGTCCATCTTGCCGTCACCATTGAAGTCTCCGATCTGCACCAGGTCCACTGGAGCAATCTCACTTGTGGCCGCATCCATGGAGCTCATAAGAGGCCTGGACTGCACACTTGGGGAACTGCTCAACATCATTGGCAGGGCTTGCACCGGTGTGGTGAATCCGGTATCCGTCGCGTAGGAGATATACCAGCCGCCGCTGTAG
>NZ_JBFUFW010000020.1:0-1551 GCF_056403235.1 Rhodoferax sp. P2_H8_2 | reverse complement strand
CTGCGTGCTGGCCACCAGCTCTTGCGCCAACACCAGCGCCAGCGCGTCCTGCGCAAAGGCGCGCGGCGTGTCGCGGTAGACGTTGCGCGAGAACTGGTCCAACACGATGATCTCCGCCAGCCGCCCCTCAGCCGTTGCGCGCCACGCAAACAGCTCACACTTTGCCGCCGCTTCCAGCGTGTCGCCAAACCGCGCACGAATGGTTTCGTCCAGTCCGGCGTCTTTGATGAAGTGCTGTTTGGGGGTTAGCTCTTTAAACCAGAAGTCGAGGATGGAATTTGGTTGCATTGTGAAAGTTGAGAATTGCGGGAGATTGTCCATCGGACTTCATATGATGTCGCAATGTGCTATTCCGCTCAAGTGATTGATGCCTATGACGAGTACTGCGACGTGTTTGGCGCAGATATCGACATTGAGACCTTCGCGTCTTTGTATGGCATGAAGCTGTATGACAGCAGAGTCAAGACGACACGTTCCCTGGATGAGGCGTTTGCACGTGATCCGCGTGCCGACATGCAGCGTGTGCGCGAAGTGGTTGTGTTGGCAAGGGCCAAAGAAGTGGAGCGTTGTGGACAGGACCTGATTGAACAGCGCGAGCGCTTGGCCAGAGCTGAGTCAGCGCTTGCAATCAAGATGACCAAAAAGGCGTCTGACGAAAAGAGAATCGCGACCAACAAGATGGGGCGCGCTTTGGAAAAGCTCGGTGACCTGCAGCGAACTGACCTGCAAGCCAGTGACTCAAGAATGTTTCCTGGCTATTACGTCCCCGTGATGATCGTGGAGAACGGCCGCAAGATCGTCCGGCCCATGCGGTACCACCTTCGGCCCGCCGGCAAGCCTGAAGGCTTCGACCGCGAATTTCCGGGCACCTACAACGCCCGCCTGGACAAGATGGATACCGTTTGGCGCAAGCAGTTCGGCTATACGCATGGCATTGCCATCGTCACAGCGTTCTATGAGCATGTAGTTGCCGCATCCGGCGAAAAAGCGATATTGGAATTCAAACCGGAAACCGGGCAAGCCATGTACGTCGCCTGTCTTTGGTCCCATTGGACTGCCCCCGGAAAAGACGACTTGTACTCATTTGCTTTCATCACCGACGAGCCACCACCTGAGGTACTTGCCGCCGGCCACGATCGCTGCATCATTCCTTTGAAACGCGATGACGTTGATGCATGGCTGAATCCCGACCCCAAAGACCTCGACTCCCTGTACGACATCCTGGCGGCGCGTGAGCGGCCGTTCTACACGCACAAGGTGGCTGGCTAGGCTGGATTAAGCCGATTCAAGGCAGATTCACTGCCAAATCGGCCTGCGAGGCGCATGGAATGTGCGTAAGCAGCTACCAAAAAAGTAGCAACTGCAAGACGAAATTTAGAACGAAGATCCCGGCTCGGCGAGGAAAGCCAGCTCCTCCGCGCTGGAGCTGCGGCCCAGGATCGCGTTGCGGTGGGGGAAGCGGCCGAAGCGGTCGATGATGGCTTTGTGGCGCAGCTCGAAGTTCAGGTTGTCTGCAATGCCCAGCTGCGTAAACAGCGCCACGGCTTGCGT
>NZ_JBFUFW010000019.1:0-1980 GCF_056403235.1 Rhodoferax sp. P2_H8_2 | reverse complement strand
ACTCCTATGTCTGGAACAACCCGCTCAAGATGTATGACCCTGAGGGGTTTGTTGCGATGGCCGGTGGCGGTGGAGGATCGTTAATTTGCAACGAAGTGGGGGACTGTCATTACGATGGCGGTGGCGGTGGATATGGCGATAGCGATTCCGGTTATAGCCACGAAACGTATGAAGGGTCGGGTCAAGGCAGCGATAGCAGCGCAGGCGGAAGTCCTGAACCTAGTCCATCCAGCAGTCCGGATAACGGAGGAAGCGGAAGCGGGGGCGGGGGCGGGGGCCTCATTGACCGTTTTATAAACTGGCTTACTGGCGGTGATAGCAGTGCGTCTGCGAGCAGCAGCACGTCTGCGAGCAGCAACACTACCCCGCCGCAGAATCTTCCAACAATTGAGTTGCCGCCCTCAACGGTGACTGGAAAGCGCGATCCGTGCGGAGGAATGGCGAACTGCGTAGGGTTGATTGGTGCTGCGGCTACTACGTACTTTGCAAGCAACCCGGTGTTATCACGCGTGGTGGTCGGTGTTGGTATAACAGCCGTGGGGCAAGTTTGTGGTGGGGCGAGAGTTATTGGATGTATCGCTGCCGGTATGGTTGGTGTAGCGCTGGCGGTAAATCCGGCAGTGGACAAGAAGCCCGAAAAAGCAGATGGTGAAAAACAGGAAGAAGACTCCAATGAACCCACTCAACCAAACGAAAATAATTTAGATAAGCTCCCTGAGAACAAAGGCAACAAAGCTGCTCGAGATGCCGGATATGAAGATGCTCACGACGCCAAAGATGGTCGGGGTGATAGCAAAGTCAATATTTATAACGACAAGACAACGGGGCAAAAGTGGTTGTGGGATGGCAAAAAAGGATCTGAAAAGGAAATGTTGTGAGTAGAAAAAAACAAATTTCACTTACATTCCGAGGCTTTGACTGCAGTGCTCAGGAGCTTGCAATGCTTATTGACGCTCCGACTTCGCGCCTCGGAAATCGAGGTGAGCCTGTCAGGCCACAAGTCAAGACAATGTTGAGTCGCTCTTATGTTCAATACGCAATGCATTTTTCAAACGAGCATCCTCTATGTGAAATGCTTCCAGATTTTTTTGTGTATCTGGGGGGGGTCGATCAGCTTTGTCGAGTGCAAGAGAAAGTTCACGCTGAGTTTTTGGAGCTCCATTTCGATCTGCCTGTAAAGGAGTCTGATGAATCTCAAGAGGGGTATTTTTCGACGACTAATATTGCAGATGTTTTCCAACTGAAAGCTAGTATTTCGTTAGGTTTTTTTTGAGTTTGTCGTCATGCCTGCGTAGATCCGCTTCAATTTGCGACGCTATTTCCGAGATTCTGCTGCCTTTGTTTGTAGCTAAAAAGCCAGCTTTTCTGCATAAGGACTGAGTTTGCTGAAACTGCTCCGCCTTGGGTAGTTTGGGCTCCACTTCGTTGGATCGCAGGTACTTCTTAACGGTGTTGCGAGCCAGGCCTTTACGCCTGGAAATCTCGCGGATGGACATCTGTTCTCGCAGTGCCCAACGTCTGATGACATTCAATGTCGCCACGTCTATTTCTTCAAATTTCCCCCTGCTTTAAAAATGACAGGGTATGGCCCACGTGGGTCAGTTATTCGCGGAAATCAACATTGAGAACCCTCGGACCGACGAATTCCAATTTCCTTGTGCGATAGCAAAAAAAAAGTGGCCGTCGTAAATCGGCGCATTCGTGCTGTTGTGTTTGCGCTGCACGGATCTGGTGATCCACGGCGATGTAAAGCAAGTGTGCTTAAATTTGTCGGTCAAAAAGTTTCTGCGGTGGTGTTCGAGACTCATTGAGCTCTTGTCCTGCAAAGCAGATATTCGGGTTCTCAGGGAGTTTGAATGATCCAAAACATTGGACGCGGCGCTTCTGCGTCTTGTAAAAGCACGCATACAGCCAACGTAACTCGGCGCGCCAGCGCCCGAGCGGCCGGCCTCGTAGCAACCTTGGTCATGCTCTTCAGCG
>NZ_JBFUFW010000018.1:0-2451 GCF_056403235.1 Rhodoferax sp. P2_H8_2 | reverse complement strand
TGCAAGTCAAATTTGCCCGTTTCATCGCCTCCTGCGCACTGGCGCTGGGAGCCCTGCTGCCCGTAGTGCCTGGTATGGCTCCAGTGGCCCAAGCGCAAACCGCTGCACCTGCGACCGCTGCGGTAGCCGCACCTGCTGCTAAAGAAGCTGCAGAAAACCCCTACGGCATTGAAGCCCTGTGGAAGACCTCCGACGTCGTGGCCAAGACCGTTCTGATCATGCTGCTGATCATGAGCGTCTCCAGCTGGTACATCACCATCGTCAAACTGCTCGAGCAAGGCAAAATGGGCCGTCAAGCCCGTGCTGCGGCCGAGAACTTCTGGTCCGCTGGCTCCATCCAGCAAGGCGCCAAAGCCCTGGACGAGAACAGCCCCTTCCGCTTCATGGCCGATGCCGCCACCAACGCGCTGAAGAAGCACGATGGCCTGATGGGACACATCCCCCTGAACGACTGGGTCACCATGGGCATCCAACGTGCCGTGGAACGCATCCAATCCAACACCCAAGGCGGCCTGGCTTTGCTGGCTACTGTCGGTTCGATTTCTCCATTCGTTGGCCTGTTCGGCACCGTTTGGGGTATCTACCACGCCCTGACAGCGATCGGTATCTCCGGCCAAGCCTCCATTGACAAAGTTGCCGGCCCCGTCGGTGAAGCCCTGATCATGACCGCCATCGGTCTGGCCGTGGCGGTTCCTGCCGTTCTGGCCTACAACTGGCTGGTGCGCCGCAACAAGGCCGTCATGGACGACGTGCGCGCCTTCAGCCAAGACCTGCACTCGGTCGTACTGGGCACCGTCAACAAGGGCTAAGCCCTTGGTGGCTGCCCTTTTGTTACCTCCGGTATTGCCTTCAGGTAAATAGGAAACACATATGTCCATGAGCGTCGGCTCAAGCGATGACGGCGAAGACGCCGTCATGTCAGCCATCAACACCACGCCCCTGGTGGACGTGATGTTGGTGCTGCTGATCATCTTCCTGATCACCATCCCGGTGGTCACCACCTCCATCCCCGTGACCCTGCCCAAAGAGCGGGTCGAAGTGCGCGAGACCAAGCCCGAGAACATCATCATCTCGGTCGACAAGGACAGCAACATCTACTGGTACGAAAGCCGTACCAACGACGTTGAAGCCCTGGCCGCCAAGCTCAAGAAAGTCGCCAACCTCAAGCCCCAGCCCGAAGTGCAGGTGCGTGGTGACCTCTCCGCACAGTACGAAGGTGTAGGCAAGGTATTGCTGGCCTGCCAGCGCGCTGGCATCGTCAAGGTCGCCTTCATCACCGAGCCGCCCGCGCTTAATTAGTCAAAAGGAATTCCTCCCATGGGAATGAACGTAGGATCCGGTGGCTCCACTGAGCCGGAAGTCATGATGGACATCAACACCACGCCGCTGATCGACGTGATGCTGGTGCTCCTGGTGATGCTCATCATCACCATTCCGATCCAGCTGCACGCTGTCAACCTGGAAATGCCGGTGGGCGCGCCCCCGACCAACCTGATCAAGCCTGAGAAGATCCAGATCGACATCGACGAGCGAAGCACAGTCTACTGGCAAGGCCTGCCCGTCACCGCGCTGGAGCTGGACACGAAGATGGGTGAAATCGCCAAGGTAGAACCCCAGCCTGAAGTCCACATCCGGCCCAACAAGACCTCGCAATACGCCGTCTTTGCCAATGTGCTGTCCAGCAGCAAACGCCTGGGCCTCACCAAGATCGCCGTGATTGGCGCGGAGCAGTTTGTCCAATGAACTCGCTTGGCATGGAATACAGCTACGAGCAGCGCGACCCCTCGCGCCGCTGGAAGGGCATTGCCATCGTCGTGGTGGTGCACGTATTGATTGGTTGGGCAGTGGTGACCGGTACAGCGCACGATGCGCTCAAACTGATCAAGAAGCCGCTGGAAGCAGTGATGGTGGAAGCGGTGATCCCGCCGCCACCGCCGCCACCACCGCCGCCACCCAAGCAGATCAAACCACCGGATGCACCGCCAACCGAGGCACCCCCTCCGTTTGTGCCACCACCGGATGTACCGCCACCTGCGACCAGCACCGCGCCCACGATTGTGGCCACGGCAGCACCGCCACCGGCACCTGTTGTGATCGCACCGCCACCGCCGCCCGCACCCGTGGCGCGCAACCGCAGCGACATCGCAGTGGCTTGCCCAACCCAGGTACCGCCTGAGATGCCCCGCAAGGCATTGCAGGACGGCACGGTCGGTGTGGTACGCGCACAGGCTGTGATCTCGGGTGGTCAGGTCAAGAGCGTGGAAATCCTCTCCGGCCCACGCGTATTCCATGCGGCTGTRCGCCAGGCGATGATGCAGTACAAGTGCACCAACGATGGCTCCGGTGATGTCATTGCCACCCAGGAGTTCAACTTCAAGGTGGAGTAAGCAGCACTGCGTGCCAGCAGGCACTACCAAAAAGGGCCCTCCGAGGGCCCTTTTTTATTGCTTG
>NZ_JBFUFW010000017.1:0-2555 GCF_056403235.1 Rhodoferax sp. P2_H8_2 | reverse complement strand
CGCCAGATCAATGGCAACCCGGACAACCTGGATGCCTTGGTGGGTCAGAAGACTGACCGTGGCTACACGATGCACGAACACCTGGATGAGGTGGGCATCATCCACATGAACGGGCGTATCTATGACCCGTTGATTGGTCGCTTCATGAGTGCGGACCCGTATGTGCAGGCGCCTACCAATCTGAAGACGTTCAACCGTTACTCCTATGTCTGGAACAACCCGCTTAAGGGGGTTGATCCGACGGGGTTTGTTGATATGGAAGTGGGGGGAGTCTCGGGCGAGGAAGGTGGTGGCGGTGGCGGTGGCGGTGGCGGGGGCGGGGGCGGGGGCGGGGGCGATGGTGGTGGTGGTGGTGGTGGTGCAACGGGCAACCCAATGGGTGATGTTGGCACGGGCAGTGACAATTCGGTGCCGCCAACTGTTGTAGTAGATAGCACGACTCCACCCAATACCCCGGCTGCCCCCGCTACTCCAACTGCACCTAACACTCCGACGATAGATTTGCCGCGCGCGGACTATACGCCGGGGCAGGTGGAGGTGCTTGGCAAACGCGATCCATGCAATGGAATTGTTAACTGCGTTGGATATACAGGCTCTGAAGCCAGTGCGTTTGGGACAGGTATTAGCAATTTTGTGAATGGCGTCGGACGCGTATCGGAAACCATAACCGGTGTTTCAGGTGCCGGGATAAATAAAAGTCTCGCCAATGGGAATTTAGTTGGCCCTATTATTAGTTTCGTAACTGGTACTGTAGCGGCAGGTATGACCTTGAATCCCGGTGGGCTGGTTGTGAAGGTACAGACAGTCTTACTTTCCAATACTGCAAAGGAAGCGCTTGCAGTCTCAGCAGCTGAAATTCGGGCGATCAACCGTTCATATGGTGGCACGACTGAATTAACAGGCAGTGCAGAAACGGTAGTCGCGAATATGGAATATCGTGAAGATGTATTGGATAAGGCAGCGACGGCGATTCGTGATATCGCGGGGCGCCATTTATTTGATGATGCGAATAAGCGTACCGCGCAAGCCGTAGCTGAACGCATGCTAGGTGCTGGCGCAGAGATCCGTTCCGTCATTGATCGTGTTGCAACAGGCACACTTAGAAGCGTAGAAGAAATTGCTGCGGCGCTCCGACGTTAAGGTTACTTATGAATAATGAACAGATGATTGACGCTTTACTGGCGAGTGCGCGCATCAGCGACGAGCAAGTTGAACTTTGGCGAAAATCTGCCGGGTTGTTGGCTGTCTTGGACGCAATAGGCAGGGACGGTATGAGTGCAGTGGTAAAGATCGACGGCGCGCGGACGGACGGATCTGTATATACAGTTGTGATAACTGGATCGAAACTGGGCGAGGAGTATTTCCGTAAAGATGGCGCTGATCTGCCGATGCTTATTCGTGAAGCAATTGATTTTTATGCTAGTAAGGCGTGGTCTCGCTGAAGGAACTTGTGCTGCATCTGCTAAAGCCAGTTGCCAGTTGCCAGTTGCCAGTTTCCTTACCAATATAGAAATGAAGCGGCTTCCATCCAACGCTACCGGCTTTAAAAATTGTTTGTTTGAGCAGCGTCTCTTGTTTGTTGCTCTAGACTAAACGCATCGCCTGATAAACTCAGCCTCGATCCTAAATTCCAGCTTTACTGGGGCGCTTAATCGATTTATTGTTGAGTGGCCAACTTGTATACGGACGCGTACATGGTCTCGATATTGACCGCTTCGCAACCCTTACTGCTGAGCATCTAAGAAGCATAGTCGCTGTGATTACCCCGAGTAACTGACCCGGTTAGTGCAGTAATTTCCACCAAAAATTGACCCTAGTAGTCCTACTCTTTTAGTTTTTTAGGCATGGAATGTGTGGATCTGCTTCAAATTGCACTGCTTGTTGATTTCCGTCGGAAAGTGATCCACTTGGAGTAGTGATCTCCGTCCAAATTGGATCATGTTGGCTCTACCTTTCAGTTTCAAAGGCGTAGGAATTTAGGAGTGATAGACGTGGCGACATTGAATGTCTTCAGACGCGAGGATTTCGGGAGCAGATGTCCATCCCCGAGATATCCAGGCATACGAGCCTGGCTAGCAACACCATGAAGAAGTACCTGCGATCCCACGAGATTGAGCTCAAGCATGCAGGACATACACGTTCAAGCAAGCTCGATCCTTACGTCGAGAAGCTGACTTTGTGGCTAGGAATGGAGGTCACCAAATCGCGGAAACAGCGGCGCAATTTGAAGCAACTCCACACACGTAGAATTTGCGCATTTTTGGACTGGGCAACTCTAACCCGTCATGCGAATAGCAAAAAAGTGGCCGTCGTAAATCGGCGCATTGGTGATGTTGTGTTTGCGCCGCATCGATCTCGTGATCCACGGCGATGTAAAGCAAGTGTGCTTAAATTTGTCGGTCAAAAAGTTTCTGCGGTGGTGTTCGAGACTCATTGAGCTCTTGTCCTGCAAAGCAGATATTCGGGTTCTCAGGGAGTTTGAATGATCCAAAACATTGGACGCGGCGCTTCTGCGTCTTGTAAAAGCACGCATACAGCCAACGACAGCCAACGTA
>NZ_JBFUFW010000016.1:0-15720 GCF_056403235.1 Rhodoferax sp. P2_H8_2 | reverse complement strand
AGTAGCAGTTCCACCGGGGGTGACATTGGACTGTCCGGGCAAGGTGCCTGGTGTCGTGGTCTGAGCGCCAGCACCTGCTGCGCTGAAGAGCATGACCAAGGTTGCTACGAGGCCGGCCGCTCGGGCGCTGGCGCGCCGAGTTACGTTGGCTGTATGCGTGCTTTTACAAGACGCAGAAGCGCCGCGTCCAATGTTTTGGATCATTCAAACTCCCTGAGAACCCGAATATCTGCTGTGCAGGACTAGAACTCAATGAGTCTCGAACACCACCGCAGAAACTTTTTGACCGACAAATTTAAGCACACTTGCTTTACATCGCCGTGGATCACGAGATCGATGCGGCGCAAACACAACATCACCAATGCGCCGATTTACGACGGCCACTTTTTTTGCTAATGCAAAAGGGATTTGGAATTCCTCAGTCCGGAATGCGCAAGTTAGAGGGAGAAGCCGACCAACCCACGCTGCTAAGATTCGGGAAAGTAAGAGGGAGGAAAAAAGAATGCGATTCTGCGCAGCCTGTATAGATGCCAATTTCGGCGGCTCATCGCTTTCTGCGCCTCGGCGCGCAGCATGAGCTCCATGCCGTTGCTTAGAGTTCCCCTTCGCCATTGGCAGTCGTGGCAACATTTGGCATTGGCGATTGCTGCTGTGGTCATTTTGGGGCTATGCAGTTGGTGGGAATTGGCACGCGTGCAACGCAACCTCTCTACACAGCGCGCCAACTTGGAGTCGCTCCAAAAGCAACTATCTGCTCTTAACTCAGATAGCACCAGCGCAGCGGAACCAGATTTTTCCGCATCACTACCGGCGCCCAGCGTCGCCGATGATGTGAGCAGGGACATCGCGCGTTTTGCACAGTCCAATCGCGTACAGATCAATTCACTGTCCGTGTTGCAGCCGACATCCGGATTGAATGAATTACCTAAGATCCAATTCAGTCTTGCCGCCAACGGCGCCTATGCAGATCTGAAATCCTACCTTTCTGAGCTGCTCGACAGATACCGCTCTCTGGGCGTCGCCAATTTGTCCATTCGAACAAATACCCTGAACGCAGAAAAACTGGATGCCAGTTTTGTGCTGGTTCTCTATGTGCAGAGTCGCCATGAATAAAGCCACCTGGGCCGCCGCAGGGTCCCTTCCTGTCTTACTGATAGCTTATATATTGACGCAAACTGCAGCTCAACCCGTGCAATCGCCTCTTTTGCCAGCAATCACAACACAAATCGCCCGCAGCTCCGCAGAGGTGGCGCCTACTCTGCCAAAAGGTTTGATCCGCCCGCCTCTTGAAGTCGCTTACTTCGATCCATTCGTGGGCTTGCAACCTCCGCCGCCCCCACCACCTCCTCCTCCTCCCCCGCCGCAAACTGCAGCGGTAGTGGCACCGGTTGTTGTGCCCGTTGCTCCGCCGCTGAACTTACGCTTTGTAGGTCGTATGACTGGAACTGATGGAGTGCCACAGATATTCATATCCTTGGGAGACACTAGTCTGGTGGCTAAGACTGGCCTAGCCCTCCCAAATGGCTACCGAATTGATCAGATAACTGAAACCATGATCCGGTTGACCTACCCACCCCTCAATAGCCCAGCGCAACTGGATATTCCGATTGCGCCACAGTATGAAGTCCGATGAATACGAAGCATAAATTTTCCATCCGACACGTATCACTTTGCGTGCTGCTGGTCCTAGTTGGTTGCGCACAAGAACAGATTCGCAGCGAAGCTGCCAGCCAACTGCGCGAAGGCAAGTTTGAAGCCGCACTCAAAAGCTACCAAGAAGGTACAGAACGCTACCCCGAGAGTGTGGCATTGCGCTCTGGACTCCTTGCAGCGAAGACCGAGTCCATCACACGCCTTGTCACAGACGCCGCCCAGTTGCGCGCCCGAGGTCAGTTTGATGAGGCTGACAGTGTAGTAAATCGGGCATTGGCACTGGACCCGAAAAATGAACGCGTTACCGCCCTGCAGACAGACATAGCGATTGAGAGGATGCAGCGCCAAAGATTGATAGAGGCATTGGCACTTGCCAAGGCAAACAAGAAAGAAGATGCCCTGAAATTAATTGATGGCGCACTGCGTCAAAACCCGCGCCATGGCGAACTCCTGGCGCTGCAGCGACGCCTCGAAAACGAAACACGGTTTGACAACCCATCTTCAGGTCGCAGAGAGCTTGCCGAGACGCGCCAGGTCACGTTGGACTTCCGCGGCGCACCTTTGTCGACAGTGCTGGATGCCATTGCGCGCAGTAGCGGAATCAATTTCATTCTGGATCGCGATGTAAAACAAGATGCACGCGTCACCGTCTTCCTGCGCTCGGCCAAGGTGGAAGATGCCATCGATCTCATCGCAGCAATCCAGCAATTGGGTAAACGCATTGTGGATCCGCAAACGGTCCTTATCTATCCGAACACACCGGAGAAGCAAAAAGAACATCAGGAACAAGTGATCCGGGTTTTTCATCTCGCAAGTGCTGAAGCACGGTCCACTGCCGGTCTATTGCGTTCCATGCTGCGCATTAAAGAGCCGTTCATTGATGAGCGAGCCAATTTGATTGCAATCCGCGAAACCCCGGAAATTATCGCCTTGGCAGAACGCCTGGTCGCACTGCACGACGTCAGCGATGCTGAGGTTATGCTGGAAGTTGAGGTGCTGGAAATACGTACCAGCCGCCTGACCGAATTGGGTATCAACTTTCCAAGCAGCATTGGGCTGACGCCGTTGACGGAAGCAGGTACAACAACCCAAACATTGTCCAGCATTAGCAACTTGAATCCGGATCGTATTGGCGTCAGCGTCGCTGGGCTTTTGATCAAATTGCGACGTGAAGTGGGTGACTTCAATATTTTGGCCAACCCGCGTATCCGGGCCAAAAGCCGTGAGAAGGCCCGAATACTCATTGGAGACAAGGTCCCCGTCATCACTGCGACAACCAACCAGACTGGGTTTGTGGCCGACAGCGTGAACTATCTGGATGTCGGTTTGAAGCTTGAAGTTGAGCCTGTGGTCTCTCCCGATGACGATGTCACCATCAAGCTGGCATTGGAAGTCAGCTCTCTTTCCAAAGAAGTTCACACCACCAGCGGCACCCTCGCCTATCAAATAGGAACTCGCAATGCGAACACGACACTGCGACTTCGAGATGGTGAAACGCAATTGCTCGGCGGCCTGATCAATAACGAGGACCGCTCCAGTGCCAATCGTGTCCCTGGCTTGGGTGATTTGCCCATTGCAGGCCGTCTGTTTTCAAGTCAATTGGACGATGTGCAGCGAACAGAGCTGGTGCTTGCCATCACTCCGCGCATCCTGCGCTCCGCACCTAGGCCCGACGTATCGCAGGCGGAACTCTGGGTAGGAACCGAAATGGCAACCCGCTTGCGTGCATCTCCTGCTCACGATTTGCCTGCTGCCAAGCTTTCCAAGTCAGTTGCTTCCAATCCAGATTCAATGCCTAAGATCGCCCCTCCGCAAGCGCAATCCAATGTTGGAAATACATCTGCTGCATCCACACAAATGGCTGCATCGCCTCGCGTCTCGGTCCAATGGCAGGGACCGCAGAGTGCGAAGGCCGGTGAAACTTTTGATGTCGTTTTGGATCTGAATTCAGCGCTGCCGCTACGCGGCGCACCTATTGAAGTATTAGTTGACCCTGCTTTGATCGAATTGGTGAACATTAACGAAGCTAGCTTTTTCCAACAGGATGGTGGCGTTACTAGCTTCACCCATAGCTTTGACAAGAGCTCGGGCAGACTCGGAGTGGCTGTACTGCGCAAAGAAGATGCGGGCATTGCCGGCAGTGCACCTTTTATCAAATTGACGGTGCGCGCTAAAGCCGCTGGATCGGCGACATTCAAGATCAACGGCTTCAAACCGTTGAGCTCCTCGGGAACACCAGAGATAAGCGAGCCTCCTGCTTACAGTATTTCCATCAAGTGAATACCAAAGCCATGTGTTTTCAGCGGACTCGTCGCCAAGTTACGGCTGGATTCACCCTGATTGAATTGCTGGTGGTGATGGCAATACTGGGTATTCTGGCCGCCGCGATCATGCCGCTCGCTGAGACAATGGTGATTGCACAACGAGAACGAGAGCTTCGCAAAGCGCTCTGGGAAATCCGCGATGCTCTGGATGAATACAAGCGCGTCGCGAATCGCAGCGTATCATCACACTCAGCGAACACTTCTGGATATCCACCAACGCTGCAATCCCTAGTAGACGGACTGGAGGATACCAATGCCGTGACTAACGGGCAGAAGATTTACTTCTTGCGGCGCATTCCGCGCGACCCCACTGCCGATCCCAAGCTCCCACCAGAAGCCACTTGGCGTTTGCGCAGCTACAACTCGCCTGCAGACAAACCAATCCCTGGGGTCGACGTCTACGACATCTATTCCTCTTCCAACGAGCGTGGCCTGGATGGCACACTCTATACGACATGGTAAGTGACGCGATGACCAGTGCGTCAAATAGAGCTTTGCGGCGCCGGGGGTTCACTTTGATTGAACTCTTGGTCGTCCTCGCTGTACTCGCCATCCTGGCCGCAATGATTGTTCCGCTTTATCTGGAGCGCGTTGATGCTGCGCGCGATACCGTACTTCGTCAAAACATCATTGGTCTGCGTACAGCGGTTGACCAGTTCTATCGCGATAAGGCCCGGTACCCAGACACGCTGGATGAACTGGTCAACGAGCGCTACATACGCGCAATACCCTTGGATCCCGTAACCAACAGTAGTGCGACCTGGATTGTCATTCCCCCAAAAAATGCAGTTACCCCCAGTGTGTTTGATGTCAAGAGTGGCGCCGTAGGGCGCGCGCTCGACGGCACTGACTACGCAAGTTGGTGAGAAAAAATGACTTCGCTCCGAATGCAAGCCTCCTCCAAACAGCAAGGGTTTACTTTGCTAATGCTGTTGGCCGCCATATTTCTACTGGCTTTAGCTTCCAATGGAGTCATAACTTATGTCTCGCACGAGATGGCTCGAGTCCGCGAAGCCCAATTGCTGCGCATCGGCCAAATGTACGTTCAGGCCATTGGAAGCTACTACGAGTTTTCACCTGGCCAGCTCAAACAGTGGCCGCGCACCCTCGAAGACTTAACAGAAGACCGGCGCTTCGTTGGAATGAAACGGCATCTTCGGCAGGTCTACCTAGACCCACTGAGCCCAAGCACGCGTTGGGGAATCATTCAATCGCCGGATGGAGGCGTTGCCGGGGTTTACAGCATCAATGAATCAAAACCCATCCACGAGTCCGCTCTGGACCTTCAGTGGGATGACGGGTCGGTTCAATTGGTAGCCGCAAACCGATATTCCGACTGGCAATTTGTTTATCAGCCGAAGCCATTCGTTGGCAACAAGGCTCGCTGACATGCAATTTCAGGTTCGAAGCGCACGTCAAGGCGATCCTGTGATCGCAGATCGGGTGCTGGATGCTCCAAGCGAATCCATTTTGCGGGAGCGACTGCTATCTGAGGGCGTAACAGTTCTCAGCCTTCAGCGCGCAAAGCCACTCAATTCAAAAGCCGCAAGTGCGCTCAAAGGTCAATATCCCATCTTTTGCCGTGAGCTGCGCACACTGATACGCGCCGGCATGACGATTGTCGAAGCAGTCGACACCTTGGCCATACAGGCCACACTGGCGGGAAACAGCTCAGAGTTGGCGAGCGCAGTACTGGCACGACTGCAACGCGGACAAGCCCTTTCCATTGCCTTGGAAGAGTTACCTGAGACACCGCTCGTATTGATTGCCGCCGTTCGCGCTGGCGAGCGAACCAGCAATTTGGCGGAGGCATTGGATGATTACCTCCGCTATCACTCTTTGGTGGAACAATTGCGCCGTAAGCTGGTCAGTGCAGCCATCTACCCCTCTCTGGTCATGGGCCTCGGCTTGGTGATTGCCATCTTCCTTTTGCTGGTAGTCATGCCTAATTTTGCGCGTATGTATGACAATCTGCGTGGCGCTCCAGGCGGACGCGCTGCGTTCATGATTTCAATCAGTCAATTTGTCGCGCAACATCGCCCCGAGCTGATGGGCGCACTCGTTCTCGCTGGAATTTTTCTGGTGATGTGGATTCGCAATGGACATGCCAAACGCGCATTGATTAACCTAGGCCAATCGAGCGAATGGTTGCGTGTACGTTTGGAAGATTTCAATTTGGCCATGATGTACCAAGCCCTCTCCCTCATGTTGAAGGGCGGGTTTCCAATGACTGAGGCGATGGCAGTGGCCAGCAAGTCTTCCGCAGCACCGCGCCTGGCATCCGCCCTCGCCAACACCCAACACAGCGTCGAACGCGGCGGCTCTGTCTCTGCTGCCTTGGCCACCAATGGTCTGTGCGATGAAGTCGGTAGGCGTCTGATGGCTGCCGCCGAAAGAAATGGTGATTTCCATTTGGCTGCCGATGTGGTGTCACGCATGCACGGCGAGCGCTTTGAGCTATTTATAGAACGCGTGACCCGAATTGTGGAACCTGTTCTATTGTTGGCCGTGGCGCTGCTTATCGGCGCCATCGTTGTCAGCATGTATCTTCCCGTCTTTGAGATGGCCACCCGACTTCGCTAACACCGCCCTATCTCAGCATGATCTCCAAATTCCCTGATGAAATCGAACTGCAGAAGCTGCGTGAAAAGCCGCTTGCCCCGGGTGGACTATGGGTGGAGTTGCTCCAGATCGCAGGTAGTTCGGAGGCAGAATTGGCCGCTTGGTTGCAGCAAAAATACGGCATCGAGGTCATCCCTGATGAACGCCTGTCCGAAGTCACAGTCATTCCAGAAGCAAGCAGTGCTGGTACCCAAGGACAGGTATGGGTAGTTTCCGCGGGCAAGCCCCTTTTACTGTGCGTTGATCCTTGGGACACAGTGGCGACTACTACTGTCTCGCGGCGATCGCATGCTCTTCTCGCTTTGTCCCGCCCCGGGCAACTGCAGCGGTTGCACACAATGGGTAATGCGGGTCAGGGCTTAGACTCATCGCCAACGCCTGCGTCATCGAATGCGCAGGATTCAGATGTGGTGCATTTTGTGGATGCAGCTATCGCTCGCGCCTACGAAGACGGAGCCAGTGATATCCATTTTGAAACCGATCGTAGTGGGATTGCCATCAAGTACCGGTTAGACGGTGTGATGGCTTTGGGTGAAAAGTTTCCTCATGGTCGGCGTTCTGAAGAAATCATTTCACGCATCAAAGTCATGGCGCAGCTGGATATCACCGAGCGTCGGCGCCCGCAAGACGGGAGAATTCACTGGAGCCTGGATTCACAGACTTCCATTGACTTGCGCGTATCCATCATGCCCAGCATTTTTGGTGAAGATGCGGTATTGCGATTATTGGACAAGTCTCAATTGAAGCAGGCCGATGCACATATGTCGCTCGATGCACTTGGCTTTGACAGCTCAATCGCAAAGACCGTGCGTGATTTGGCAGCGCGTCCTCATGGCATGCTGCTGATCACTGGCCCGACCGGAAGTGGGAAAACCACTACCGTCTACGCTTCGTTGAGTGAAATCAACAATGGTCTTGAAAAAATCATCACCATTGAAGATCCCGTCGAGTACGAACTACCTGGAGTTTTGCAAATTCCGGTGAATGAGCAAAAAGGGCTGACGTTTGCGACCGGTCTTCGATCTATTCTGCGTCACGATCCGGATAAAATTCTGGTCGGCGAAATCCGCGATGCAGAGACTGCAGAAATTGCTGTGCAGTCTGCTCTGACAGGGCACTTGGTTTTGACTACCGTACATGCGAATAGCCTTTTTGATGTGCTGGGGCGGTTTCAGCACTTTGACATCGATCCGTTTGGACTTGCTTCGGCAATTAACGGCATTGTGGTCCAGCGACTTCTGCGCAAGATTTGCACGCAGTGCAGTGACTGGCGTGATCTTTCCGAAGAGGAGAGTCGCAAATTGAAGGCGCTGAACCTTCCATTGCCTGCCAGGGTTCCCTTGGCCTGCGGGTGCAAGCACTGTAGGCAGACAGGCTACAAAGGAAGGTTTGTGGTGGCAGAGGTCCACGAATTTGATGACGAATTACGCGATTTAATAGTCAAACGGCCATCAATGACAGAACTAAAGCGCCTTGTACATAGCAATGGATCTGACCGCCTTTTAAGCCGAACCATAGAAAAAGTTGCAGAAGGCGTCACTACCTTGGAGGAAATTGTTCGTGTGGTCGGTTTGGTCTAAAACAATTCATCTATATCTAGGCCAGGGCTTGGCGATAGTGCGTGCGCCTGGCAAAGGCAGCGTCGTATTCGAGCAGCCTACTACCATGCCACTGGCACGCTTATTGAGCCAAATTGGGCGTCTGTCTCCAAGCCATTCCAATTTGCATGTGCACGTCAGCGGCGCGCTTTGTCCTGCACATCCAATTACTTTCCCCACAGGAATATCGAGTTGGGTAGAACGCGATGCATTGGCAAGGAGCTGGTCTGCGCAACGCTTGGGACTACAAGTGGAAGATTTCGATTGCTCGACTGGACAAATGCCCAACAGCTACTCGGCCACACTGGCGCATTCAATACGCTCGGAACTACAACAGTGGGCAACCCAGCAGAATTGCAAGCTGGCGTCCATCCGCCCCCTGTGGGCAACCGCAACACATTGGAAAATTGCCAAGAAATCGTCAACGAAGATTCTTATCCTTCAGGAGCCCGACGGTACAACTATTCTTGTCGACACTCCACAGCATGGACTCAGTGCCGAATCTGTACTAGGTAGACACGATGAGCAGCGCGCTATTGACGGCTTGGCTCGGATGAGAGACCGCTTCCCAACTCAAGAAAATGAGATTGCCTTGCTGGGATTTTCCGCGAAGACAACTGTCACCCTACCCAATGGTCCGGCATTGTGGGCTGAACATTGGTATGCCTCATGAAGTCAATCCACGTTGATTTCGTCGCGAGCCATTGGTGGCGCGCCGTATGGGTCGCGGGAGCACTAGCAGCAACCGCAATCTTAGTTACCACTGCTTTCTTGGCATGGCAATGGAGACAAACGGATGCCTTGTTCTCGGTAAAGATTGCGCAGACTTCACTCGCCTTGTTGCAGTTAAAGCAACAGTCCAAACTGCCGCCTGACACAATGCTTGCAGCCAAGCTGCAGGCATCCAAACTATTAACGTCCGACTTGAATGGCGCATTCGCTACGATTGAAGGACTTCGTTTGGAAGGAATTCGCTTGATCAGTATTAGTCTGGATTCAAGCTCCGGAGAAGTGCGATTGGAATATGGAATGGATTCTGTTTCCCGCTCAGTTGAAGTAACCGCAGCTCTGAACTCTGGCTATGAATCACGCCCGTGGAAATTCAGGAGTGTAGGTGGAACGCCAAATGGCGCGGCGCCTTCCATCGCATTGGCACGCTCCGCTGTGCGCGCGGTGTGGACGGCGAAACTAGAGGCTATATAGCTTCGGACAGGGCTGACGACTTCCTTGGCAGGGCCAGATTCAATGCAGATAGCCCGCGAAAGGTTTATTTTTTCCGGCTTCAAGCGATGACCTCAGAGTCAGGCGCGTTGATTTCCGTCTAAAACTGATCGACTTAGAACAGTAATTTCCATCCAAATTTGATCCACGCAGGTCCTACCGTGCTAGTTATTAAAGCAGACGGGATTTAGGAGTGATAGGCATGGCCACATTGAATGTCATCTAGCATTGCGCGCTGCGAGAACATATCTCCATCTTAGAGATTTTCAGGAATACCGGCTTGGCTCGCAACACAATAATGAAGCACCTCGGCTCAGATGAAAGTGAGCCAAGCTATCGAATACGGTTCGGCTCAAGCAAACTCGATCTAAGGCGGAAGCGCTGGTCTCGTGGCTCTAAACAAAGGCAACAAGATCTCCGAAACGGCGGCGCAATTTAAAGCTGATCTACACAATGAGCTATCCTTCCGCAGAATGCGTAGCCCTACAAGCCAGTGACAATCAACTCAACCTGTTGCAAAATATTTTCAACACATGTCTTCTCATCTGAAGTCATCTGCCGATTCTTATCGATAATTTCGCTATTGATCCGCTCAATGTCTACAACAATCTCAAACAGTTGCTCTTCCCAAAGCCTGCCTCCAATTACGTTTCCAATGGCTTCCAGTCTTTGAACTAAACCATTCAAACCAAGCAACCCACTGCGGTAATCAGTAACTGACCGTTGAATAAGCGCGAGCTGTCGTATCAAAAATTCATCCATTGTGTTACTACTCATCTGGTTTGAACTGTGATTACACGGCCGCTTTCAGTGTCAGTTATCACAACAACGCGACCATCGGGACTTCTATGCTCCGTGCGTGAGTCTGGATATTTCTGGTCGGGGCGCGAACTCCCATTTTTAATCGTGTCTTCGACAGCAGATGGAGGCACGCCACGTCCCTGCATTTGGTCTAATGAGTGTCCTGTGTAATCGCGACCACCTATTGTGCCTGGCTCGTTTGTTCCTGGCTTGACATCCATAGGACTGCCCCTCTGTCCAGTTGGCGTGCTCGGATCCTTATCCCCATTGCCATTATTCCCTTTTGTTGGGTCAGTATTATTGGATTCACTGACATTAAAAATGTTGCCTATTTTTTTACCTAGGTTTTCAGCACCAGAAACTGCCCCGCTTACCTGATCAGCAATCCAATCCACAAAGCGTTGGGCTAATGAAGGAGGCGTTGTTGTCGTAGGCATATCCGTTATGGGATTTGGCTTCGTCGAGCCGCAATTGGCGACATCACATGTGGTGACGGGATTTAATAATCCCTGCAACGCTTTATCTCGCAATCCTCCCAGTTGAGCGTACTGTTCTCCTTGAGTGTTTGAACCATTGTTCGAACCAGAATCCGGACTGCTGGATGGACTAGGTTCAGGACTTCCGCCTGCGCTGCTATCGCTGCCTTGACCCGACCCTTCATACGTTTCGTGGCTATAACCGGAATCGCTATCGCCATATCCACCGCCACCGCCATCGTAATGACAGTCCCCCACTTCGTTGCAAATTAACGATCCTCCACCGCCACCGGCCATCGCAACAAACCCCTCAGGGTCATACATCTTGAGCGGGTTGTTCCAGACATAGGAGTAACGGTTGAACGTCTTCAGATTGGTAGGCGCCTGCACATACGGGTCCGCACTCATGAAGCGACCAATCAACGGGTCATAGATACGCCCGTTCATGTGGATGATGCCCACCTCATCCAGGTGTTCGTGCATCGTGTAGCCACGGTCAGTCTTCTGACCCACCAAGGCATCCAGGTTGTCCGGGTTGCCATTGATCTGGCGTCGCTTGCCCCACGGGTCATAAGCCAGGCGCTCCACCACGGCACCCGTCTCATCAGTAATCACCGAGACCGAGCCCAGGTGGTCCTGGTGCATGTAGCTGGTGCTGCTGGCAGGCAGTCCGTTCAAGGTGCCGCTGCGACTCGTAAAGAGCGCAAACACCTGCCCGCCCGCAGAGACGTAGTGCTTTAGCTCGACCGTGCCATTGGCGCGGACTTCTTTCTCATAGGAGAGGCCCAGGCTGTCTTCACCGTTCAAGTACCAGGTGGCGCCTGCAAAGTAGCTGCTAGTGCCGTTGCCGCTGAGGGTGACTTGTTGCTTGATGCGCTGGTGCTCTGGTCCGTAGACAAAGGACAGCGTGCGGTCTGACGTGCTGGTGGTGCTGGTGATGAAGTTGCCGTACTGGATTTGCGCCGGCATGTTGAAGCTGGTGTAAGTCTCGCCACGTACGGTGTGCAGACTGTTGACGGTGTCCTGGCTGACGGTGTATTCCAGGTTGCCGTTGCCCACGGTCACACCATTGACCAAGCGGGCGCCAGGCTTCATGTCATCAAAGGCGTAGCTCAATGCGCGCGTGCCGGTGTTGGCAATCTGGGCACCCGAGAGGGTTTCCAGCGTGACCTGGGTCATGCGGTTGGGGCGCTGCGCGTCGTACCAGTAGCGGCCTACGTCACTCTTGTAGAGGATGTTGCCGCGTGCGTCGTACATCACCTCAGTGGTGCTGGGCGGGCTGACAGCGCCACCCAGCAGAGTGCTCAGGGTAAGGCGGTTCAGGCTGTCATATGCAAAGCTCTCCTGGGTGCCCAGGTTGGCATCCGCACGGCTGGTCAGGTTGGAGAGGCTGTCGTAGCCGAAGCTTTGGTTGAGGACGTTGCCGCTGGCTTGACCATCTTTCGTGGCCAGCAGGCTGGAGAGGCGTCCGCTGGTGGCGTTGAAGGCCCTGACGGTAGTGACCTGGTTGCCTTGGCGGTATTGGGTGATCTGGCCTTGGGCATCCATGGCCAGGATCTCGTAACTCACCGTTTGGCTAAATCCATTGGTGCCACCGGCGCTGACGGTTTTGAGGTAACCACCAGGGGTGTACTGGTAGAAGGCCTGGTAGCCGCTAGGCCAGGTTTTGCTGGTGACACGTCCTGTGTTGACGTCATAGGCCTCGGTGACGGTGGCGGGATTGAGGGCATCGTCCAGGACTGTGGCGGTGCTACTGGCACGGCCGTAGTTGTCGTAGACGTGTTTACGGTTGTAGCCGTTGTCAGCTTTGGCTTCGCAGAGTTTGCCTACGCCTTTGCCGCAGGCGTTGCCATCGAACTTGGTGTCATAGCTCCAGTTGCTGACCAGGTCGGCTTCCGTGCGATTGACCATGCGACCAAGCTTGTCGTAGCTCAGGGTGACGGTGTGGCCGCCACTGTCAGTTTGCGAGACGAGTTCACCAAAGGCGTTGTAGCGGTAGTCCCATGCGCCCATGGCAGGATCCAGCATGGCGGTCTTTTGTCCCTGTTTGTTATAGCTCAGGGTGGTGATGGAGCCAGCGGCATTGGTTTGGGTGAGTTGCCCCAGGACATCGAAGGTGTAGACGATGCTGGAACCTTGTGCATCGACGACCGAGAGGATCAGGCCGCGGCTGTCTTTGGTGGTGGTCTTGGTCTGGCCTTTGCTGTTGGTGATAGTGAAGCTCAGGCCGTTGTAAACCGTGGTGGTGCTGGCAATGCCACCGCTGATGTCAGGATCTGGCCGGTCTTCCCGGGTCTGGCGACCCAGAGCGTCATAGGTGTAGCTGGTCCATACGGCACTGCCGCCCGCTACATAGCTGTTGGAGCGGCGCGAGACCAGTCCGATTGCGTTGTATTCAGTGTCCTGTACCAGCGTGGGCGCAGCGCCTGCACCATCAAAGCCTTGAATCTGCTTGCGGATTTCTCGTCCAAGGGGGTCGTAGTAGATGCGGCTTTGGGGGGCGTTGGCAACTGCGTTGGCGCCATAGCTTTGTTCGGTGACCACTGTGATGGCAGTGGCACCACCAATGGGTGCCGGGCAGTTGGTGCCAGCATCGGTGCAGAGTTGATAGGTCCAGGTGGTGTAGCCACCGCTGGCGCGAGTTTCTCGGGTCTTGCGGTTGCGGCTGTCGTAGGTCCAGCTGGTGGTCAATCCGTTGGGACCAGTGAGGCTCAGTAGAGCGCCGCTTTTAGGGTCGAAGACGTGGGATTCGCTTTGGTTCAGCGCATTGGTACTGCTGACGGCAAACCGTCCGTCCGTTCCATAACTGCTGCTATCGGTACGCGGTACTGCAGCGCTGGCGATGGCATCGCCGCTGGCGCCAGCACAGGTGGCTTTGGTGGTGCTGGTGCGATTGCCAAAGAGGTCGTAGCCGTAGCTCAGTTGCACGCAGTCGTTGGGCGTGGCGGGTTCGCTGGTGGCTTGGCTGATGTAACCACTTGCGTTGTACGCAAAGCTGGTAGTGCGTACTTGGGTTTCAGCTTGGGCCAGCCAAGGGGTTGCACCAAGGCCAATAGCCAAGAGGCTTTGAAGGCTGATTTTCAGGGCGCGCTGGATAGGGGCTTTTTGACGGATTTGCATGATGATGACTCCGCTCTTATGGTTTGACACTGGTGACTGTGGCGCTCTTCACACGCCCCACGATCCAGTTGGTGGTGTCGGCTGGCCAGTACTCGTAGACCGTGGTCTTGCTGATGCCGTCGTTGCTCTCAACCTTGGTCTGACTAGGATCCCCGTAGTGCGGGAAGCTGCTGTACTGTGTGGTGGTGGTGTAGCTGGGTAGTACTGTTCCGTTCAAGTCCCAGCTCTCTTCGAACTGGCTGGCGACAAAGGGGTAGTAGATCTTGCCTGTGGCCAGAGGGGTGCAGGCAGCTCCTGTTTGCGGGGTGTGGCATGCCACTGTGGGGGTGACGCGCTTTAAGACGCCTGCATTGCCWGARCCRGYCAGGCGSGTTTCGCTCTTGGCRGCCATGCCTACATAYGGGAAGTCTTGGCGGTACTCGGTGTAGCTTTCTATGCTGGTGTTGACATTCTTGCTCTTGACCCAGCGAAAGCCCAGCATGCCGCGGCCGGTTCCAACTTCGAATTTCAGACCACCGTAGGTGTAGGTGGCGGTGTTGACGCCTCCAAGGCCGTTGGATCTGGAAATGCTGCTGACAACATGCTGTGCGCCCTGGATATCACGTACGGGGTATACCGCCGCAGTAGCACCACCATCCTTGGTGTAGACGCTGCTATCGGTGATGGGTTTGTAGCTGATGTCTAACTGGTTGCCAACACCTGCAGCAATACTGGACGGTGTGTCGTGGCCTGTAGGGGCGTAACCAATCCACCAGCCAGGATTGCCCGGAGCGGAAATCTGCGGCATCCACATGATGTCCATCTTGCCGTCGCCGTTGAAGTCACCAATCTGCACCGGATTCAGCGCCTCCGGCGAACCCGTGCCCCAATCAGCGAGCGTCAAGAGCGGCGGTGAATATATAGAACTACTCAACGTACTTGGCAGGGCTTGCGCCGGCGTCGTGAATCCGGTGTCCGTGGCATAGGCGATGAACCAGCCGCTGCCGTAGGTGTACCAAAGGCAGTCAGTCTTGCCATCTCCGTTGAAGTCCGCAAGGTACTGGTAGAGCTTGCCCATATAAAACAACGGTAAAGCACTCGCAGGCAGCGCCGCTGCGGTGGGCACCGTGAATCCGGTCCCGGTGGAATACGCAACCCACCAGCCAGGATTGCCCGGAGCGGAAATCTGCGGCATCCACATGATGTCCRYCTTGCCGTCGCCGTTGAAGTCRCCWATCTGCACCGGATTCAGCGCCTCCGGCGAACCCGTGCCCCAATCAGCGAGCGTCAAGAGCGGCGGTGAATATATAGAACTACTCAACGTACTTGGCAGGGCTTGCGCCGGCGTCGTGAATCCGGTGTCCGTGGCATAGGCGATGAACCAGCCGCTGCCGTAGGTGTACCAAAGGCAGTCAGTCTTGCCATCTCCGTTGAAGTCCGCAAGGTACTGGTAGAGCTTGCCCTTATAAAACAACGGTAAAGCACTCGCAGGCAGCGCCGCTGCGGTGGGCGTGACTACTCCAGTAGGCGTTGTAGGCCAAGCTATCGTGGTGGGCTGAACGCAGGTGCTAGCCCCATCACACAAGGTCACAGACTTCAGCCGGGTGCGCTTGGTATGGTTGCTCTGGTCGTAGGTCAACCGATAGTCGTTGACGACACTTGCGCCCACATAGGTCTTGATGTTGGTGACCCGCTTGAGGGTCTTGGCAATGCTTCCCGACTGGTACCTCGTTGGTATATCTGTTCTGTCTTCATACGTGAACTGCACGGATGCGCCAGGTGAGAGTACCGGGGTTGCGCTGGCATTGCCGGTGTAGTCGATCCTGGCAATGCGGAAGTCGCCGTTGGCGTTGTCTTCGCTATAGCTCAGGGTGAGGTAGTTGCCGAGTTTGTCACTGGTCTTGTTTTGTGCCCATGTGATGGCGG
>NZ_JBFUFW010000015.1:0-50108 GCF_056403235.1 Rhodoferax sp. P2_H8_2 | reverse complement strand
GATCTCGGGTGGTCAGGTCAAGAGCGTGGAAATCCTCTCCGGCCCACGCGTATTCCATGCGGCTGTACGCCAGGCGATGATGCAGTACAAGTGCACCAACGATGGCTCCGGTGATGTCATTGCCACCCAGGAGTTCAACTTCAAGGTGGAGTAAGCAGCACTGCGTGCCAGCAGGCACTACCAAAAAGGGCCCTCCGAGGGCCCTTTTTTATTGCTTGAAATAAATACCTATTGGTCATTAGGCGGGAAAGCAGATTTCTCCCTTTTTGTGCCGGGCAGACCCGCTTTTAACGGGTGATGTATTTCAGCGACACAACGCCAAAAAAATGGACCCATTGAATGGGTCGCGACCCAAATTTACGGGTTGTTACCTTACAGTTACTGACACGAAATGGAGGCTGCGCACAAGGCTTGTGTTTGGTCGTCGATAACGGCGCAAATTTTGCTCCAATTTCCAATGTTTTAAAGGATCACCATGGAACTGAAATCGCAAAGCAGAGCACTTCTGCTGAAGAAAACAGTAGTTGCGCGAGCATTGACTGTTGCCTTCGGCGCACTGGCTCTGAATGTTGCAGTTGGCACTAACGCTTTCGCACAATCCAATGCTACAGGTACTATCTTCGGACAGGTTGCCCCAGGTACTACGGTTCACATTGAAAACGCATCTGGCGTCAAACGCACTATTACCCCAGACGCAAATGGCCGATTCACTGCTACATCGCTGCCTCCTGGTGTCTACAAGGCACAGTTGGTCAAGGGTGATGCCGTTACCAGCACCACGGAAGTGGAAGTCTTGCTGGGTCAAGGTTCTGAAGTTCGCTTCGCGTCGGCAGGTTTGGCTGCAGTGGAAGTGACTGGCCGTCGTCAGGCGATTGACGTATCTACCGCCAATAGCGGTGCAACCTTCACCGCCAAGCAACTGGAGTCTTTGCCTATTGCGAAGACTGTTGCCTCCATCGTTCAGTTGGCGCCCAACACGACAAAGGCTGATTTCCGCTACGGCGCCAATGCAGCAAGCTTCGGTGGTTCCGGCTCTTCCGAAAACGCCGTGTTCATTAACGGTTTTACCGTTACTAACGGCCTGTACCAAGTCGGTTATCCATCCACCCCGTTTGGCGCCATTGCCCAAGCCCAGGTGATTACCGGTGGCTACGGCGCTGAGTTTGGTCGCTCCACAGGTGGTGTCATCAACTTGACCACCAAGAGCGGATCCAATGAATTCGAAATGAGCACTGGTTTCTCCATTGCTCCGAATAGCTTGCGCTCTGCCCAAAAGAACATCATGTATGCAAATACTGGCGCTGCAAGCAACGCCGGTACGGATGGCAAGGTGTTCTATTACAACCAGGACAACAAGCGTGATGAGAAGTCGATTAATTTCGCAATCAGCGGCCCGATCATCAAGGACACGCTGTTTTTCTATTACGGTGCTGAGAAAAACACTTACACCCAAGAGTCCACCCGTTTGGCGTCTTCTGCGCCGACCGCAGGTAGCTTGGGCTGGTTGGAGCAAGAATCCAATGTTCCTCGCCAGTTGCTGAAGCTGGACTGGAATATTACTGACGATCACCACCTTGAGTTCACAGGTATGCGTGACCGTTCTGAAGTCAATGAGTCGTACTACGGTTTCAATTACGCCACGCTGACCCGCAACAACATCAAGGCTGGCGGAGCTTCTTTCGTTAACTACGGCGCTGGTGTCCCATTCCTGTCTGCTACGGGTGCAGCTGTTGCAGCCGCGCAAGGTGCTGACATCAATATCCTGAAGTACACAGGCTACATCACACCCGACGTTACTGTTCAAGCGCTGATGGGTAAATCCAAGACCCTTCGTTCGCAAATCCCTTCTGGTTATATTCCAGGGCAATACCCGATCACTGCGGCACCAGCCAACCGCGCTCCGGGCTTTAACTACACACCGACATCAGTTCAGGGTTTCACATCCAGCCTGTTGCGTGATGATGCTTACGATTCGAACGACGGTTATCGTTTCGACGTTGAGTGGAAACTCAATGACAAGCACACTTTGCGTGTTGGTATCGACTCCAACCACATCCAGGCAACTAACGGCAGTTCGTCTGCTGGCGGTGGCGGCTGGACCTACCTGAAGGCAGCAAACCCCGGTGAAGTCCTGGCTGGCATGACTGCTGCGCCTAACAGCACAGGCAGCCCGCTGGGTGCACAAGGTTACTACGTGGACGAGACCCACCAAGTGACTGGTGCTACACCACAAGTGCGTCAAGCAGCGCAATACATTGAAGACAAATTCCAGGTCACCAAAGATCTGTTGTTGACATTGGGTCTGCGTAATGAACAGTTCCGCAATACCAACTCGCTGGATCAAACCATCATCGAGAAGACAACCCAAATTGCGCCTCGCGCAGCGATTGCCTGGGACGTGAATGGTGACTCCTCCTTCAAGGTGTTCGGTACAGCAGGCCGTTACCACCTGCCAGTGCCTGCCAATCTGGCAGTTCGCTTCGCTGGTGGTTCTTTGAATACTGAGCGCTACTACACCTATACCGGTGTGGATGCTGCAACTGGTGCACCTACTGGCCTGGTTCCAATCGGCAACCTGTATTCGCCTAACAACGAGTTTGGTGTTCCTCCAAACCCCGCTGCTTTGGCTGCAACCGACATCGAGTCCAATACGCAAGACGAGTTCACCATCGGCTTTGAAAAGGCACTGTCTTCCAAGTGGAATGTTGGTGCGCGATTCAACTACCGCAAGCTGATCAGCTCTATTGATGACGTGTCTGATCCACGTCCGGTCATGGCAAAGCTGACAAGCCAAGCCGAGAAGGACTATGTTGAAGGCCATTGGGCTGGTTCGCTGTTCAACCCAGGTAAGTCTTCCAACACCTTCATCGTCCCAGTGGATGCCGCAGGCACACTGCGTACTGTGACCGTTGATTGGAAGGATTGGGGTTTCCCAGAGACCATGAAGCGTGACTATTTCGCTTTGGATTTCATGGCGGAACACCCATTGGCTGACGGTTGGTACGGCAAGTTCAACTACACGTACTCGAAGAGCGAAGGCAACACTGAAGGTCAGCAAAAGTCTGACAACGGTCAAGCCGACGTGAGCTTCACCTCCGTGTGGGACTTCCCTGAGCTGATGATTAACAGCTCGGGTGCATTGCCTAACCAGCGTACCCATCAGTTCAAGGCATTCGGTTTGCTGGAGCTGAACAAAGAGTGGGCAATTTCCGCAAATGCATTGATTGCATCCGGTCGCCCACGTTCGTGCACGCAGAATCTGCCTACCGCGCAAGACTCGTTCGGTATTGGTGGCGGCTACGGCTCGATTTTCTTTGTCTGCCCAGGTGCAGAAGGCCGTGGCGGCATGGGCTTCCTGCCAACAGAATCCCGTTTCGATCTGGCTTTCATGTACAAGCCAGAGTTGATCAAGGGCCTCTTGGTGAAGGCTGACATCTACAACCTGTTCAATCAACAAACAGTCACTTCTATTAACGAAGAGCTGAATGTTCGTGGCGCTGGTAGTACCGTCAATCCGCTGTCCCAGATGGAACAGAACTTCACTGCACCCCGTGCTGTGACTCTGTCTGTCCAGTACACACGCAAGTTCTAATTCAAGCTGATTTAGCTTGACTCAAAAGCCCGCAGGCGAGAGCCTGCGGGCTTTTTTCTTTGAATTTTGCAGAACGTAATTACTAAAAAAGACAATGAGAATTGTGGTGACGTATTTTCGCAACCAGAGCACAAAAGGCAGGGGATTAACTAATGACCTTCCGGTCATAGTTGGGTAAAGTCATGTCACGACTATGTAACAAACATGTGTTTTTTATGTTGGAACACATGTAACGTGGTCTAAATATTGCTCTTATCCAGAGTGTTCATCTATTTTTTGGAGTTAATGCATGAAAAGTGCTCTACACGCACCCGCAAGGGGCCTGGTAAGCGCGCAAGCTTTGCGCCGTACCTCTTTGTCTATCGCCGTAGGTCTGATGATTTCGTCCGTAGCCTATGCACAAAGTTCTGAGGGCACTCTTTACGGTCAAGCCAAGGCCAATGCCTCGGTCTCTATCACGAACGTTGATAACGGTTCCACCCGTACCGTGCAAACGGATGCAAGCGGCAAGTTCACACTGCCCAAAATGCAACCTGGCCGCTACAAGGTCACCTCTGCTGGGGTGACCCGTGAAGCTACGGTGGCAATCGGCTCCGGTACCCAAGTTGTGCTGGATGGCGCTTCCCTAGGTACAGTGGAAGTTTCCGGCACCCGTACCCGCTCTTCCATCGACGTGGCGAGTGTGGAGTCGAACACCGTGTTCACTCAAGAACAACTGCAAGCACTGCCGGTCCCCCGCAATGTGAACTCCGTGGCTTTGCTGGCTCCTGGTGTCGTCAAGGGTGATGCTGGCTTGGGCGCTGGTGGCGTGCCTTCTTTCGGCGGTGCGTCTGTTGCTGAAAACGGCTACTACATTAACGGCTTCGACGTTACCAACATCCGCAACTTCCTGTCATACGCAGAACTGCCTTTCGACGCGATTGCCGAGCAGCAGATCAAGACCGGTGGTTACGGTGCCGAATACGGCCGTTCGCTGGGTGGCGTGATCAGCTTGTCCACCAAGCGCGGTACCAACGAATGGAAGGGCGGCGCTTCTGTGTACTGGGAGCCAGCAACATTGCGCGCCAAGGGACAGAACGTCAAGGACAACGAACCTGAAGCAGCGGGCAAAGGTTATACGCTGTTCCAACAAGATGACACACGCTCTTCGCTGAGTACCAATGCCTACATTGGCGGCCCGATCATCAAGGACAAGTTGTTCTTCTTCGGTTTGGTGGAAGGGTTTAACGACCAGACCAACGACTTCAAAGAGAACCAAAGCACGGCCACTTCGTCGCGCAAGCCCAAGAGCCTGATCAAGATCGACTTCACGCCGACCGACAACCACCGCTTTGAAGTGACTGCGATTTCCAACAAGAAGGAAGTCGCCATCCTGGATTACACCAACGCATCACCGTACAGCACCAGCAACGATGGCGTGCCTACGGCCAGCCTGCAAACTTCCGGTGGCGACATCTTCATCGGTAAGTACACCGGCTACCTGACTGACAACCTGACCCTGTCGGCATTGATTGGTCAAGTGCGTGACCAACAACTGTTGACTTCTGGCGCGCGTACTTCCGCATCAACGTGCCCTGTGGTTTACGTTCTGCCAGGTACAACCTACGCTGGTTGCTGGGCGCAGCCCTTCCCCGGCGGCGGTGGCCGTGATCCTCTGGCTCCTCCGACCGATGACGACGTCCGCAAGGCGTTCCGTGTTGACGTGGATTACACGATTGGTTCGCACACCATCCGTGCTGGTATCGACAACCAGAAGTTCGATTCCTCCGAAGCAGGCGGCTCACCATATGACGGTGGTCAATACTGGCGTGAACTGCTGTCCACCGGCACCGTTGGCGGCGTTGCCGTTCCGGCTGGCACGCACTACGTGCGTCTGCGGACATCCAACAACACCAGCGGCACCTACGCTGTTGAAAATACTGCCTACTATGTGGAAGACAGCTGGAAGGTTCAAAACTTCACGCTGTATGGTGGTTTGCGTTGGGAGTCGTTCAACAACAAGAACGGCGATGGCGTTAGCTTCATCAAGAAAGACAACTTGCTGGCACCGCGCATTGGTGCTGCCTGGGACGTGAACAGCGATTCCTCATTGAAGGTCTACGCCAACGCCGGCCGTTATTACATCCCTGTGGCTTCCAACACCAACATCCGCGCGACCCGCGGCGAGTCGGTGACCGAATCCTACTGGCTGTTCAATGGCTTCGCACCTGGCACCTCCAGGCCGATCGTGACTTCCCAACTGGGTAGCACAGTTGTGTCCAGCGACGGTTCCCTGGCTCTGCCTGCGACCATCGCCGACACGAGCCTGCAGCCTATGAGCCAGGATGAATACATCCTCGGTTTCCAAAAGGCGATTGCCAAGGGTTGGACCGCTGGTGTGAAGTACACCCACCGTGTGATCAACAATGGTATGGACGATTGGTGCGACCCTGCATCCGTAGGGACCTATGTCAAAGCAAATGGTTACCCCAACTTTGACTATCACACGATGGCTGGCTGCCAACTGGTCAATCCTGGTCGTGACGTGACGCTGATGATGGATCTCAACAACGATGGTGTGTTGAAGTCGTTCACAATTCCGGCTTCAGCTACAAAGCTCGCTTTGTACACTCGCAAGTACGACTCTCTGGAGTTCTCGTTTGAGAAGGCCTTTGACGGCAAATGGGGTCTGGCTGGCTCGTACACCTGGTCGCAAAGCAAGGGTACGGCTGAAGGCTACGTGAACTCCACGATCGACCAAGAAGATGCGGGTGTTAGCCAGGACTTCGATTTCGGTACGTTCACCGATGGTAGCGACGGTTACCTGCCGAATGACCGCACGCACGCGATCAAACTGTTCGGAACCTATGCCATCAACGATACGTTGCGTATTGGCGCCAACCTGAACTCCACTTCGGGTCGTCCAATGAGCCGCATTGGTTTTGTGCCCAGCACAACTCCGGGTGATGCAACAGGGTACACCACTGCTTCCACCTACTATTACGTCAACGCCCAAGGCGTGACCGTTCTAGGTCAGCGTGGTACCGAAGGTCGTTCACCATGGACGCACACGCTGGATTTGCAAGTTGCTTACATGCCCAGAATTGGCAAGGACAAGCTGACACTGCAAGCCGACGTGTTTAACGTGTTCAACGCGCAGCAAGCCACCGAACTGAACGAAATCAACGACTTCAGCCGCGGTACATCCACGGTTGGCACCGTTGGTCGCGTCAGCCAAAACTACGGCAACGCAACCTCGTTCCAAACTCCCCGCACGGTTCGTCTGACCGCTCGCTACGAGTTTTGATAACAAAGTTAGGTAACTGACGATAAAAAGGACCGCCTCGGCGGTCCTTTTTTTGTCTGGGAGATTTAGACAACAAAAAGGGAGCAGAGCTCCCTTTTTATTTGATGCGACAGTGAGCCGCTTTCAGAGTCTTAAACTTTGGCCGGTTTGAAGGCACCCATGCAAGCCGTACGTGACTCATCGCCTTCAGGCAGCTTCGTGCAGATAGCATCAAGTTGTGATGCCAGCTTCTTGACCACCGCACCATGTTGCCCCTTGGCATTCCACGCATTGAGCTTGACGCCAATCTTTTGCAGGCTGCGACGGTTGCGTTCATAGAACGTGTCCGGCTTTGGCTCCAGATCGGCCAGGATGCCAGAAGCTGCTTTAGCAATACGGGCCTCATCCTGCGGTGACATGTCTATCAGTTTGGTCAGGTAGCCCGTACCCCATTGCAAACGCGTGGCGGGGCCTTGTGATTCGGTCCAGGCGCGTTCTGCCCAGTCCAACGACGCCTTGTTGTCGCCGCGTTCTTTCGCGTTGGAAGACAACACCAGCATGTGATAGTAGGGTGAGAGGGCTTTGGGCAACTCTGCTTTCAGCAGTGCATCGGATTCATCGAGCAAACCGGCCTTGCTGAGCAAATCGGCTGCGCCCGGTATCACTGCCTGGCGTTCGTATTGGTTGGTGATGGTTTTGTCGGCGTTGCTGGCAGCTGCGCGCACTTCGGCAAGCAAGGTGGGGGAGGGTGCAAATGGAGAGCCCTTAGAGGCTTCCAGTTTTGCCAGATCCAATTTTGCGTAGACAGCGCTCAGGCGGTCGGAGTTGGACAGAGAGGCATCCTTGGCCAACACATCCAGCGCGGCACTCCATTGTGACGACAACGTGGCACGTTCCGGACCCGCTTTGGGAGTCAATGCTGAAAGCATGTCTGCGCTGTAATTCACCAGGATGTCAAAGCTCTCACGCGCCAGCGCAGCATCACCAAGGATTTTCTGGGTCTGGGCTATAGCCTGTGCAGTGTCGGGCAGAGGGCGCTGCTCTTGCGCACTGGCAACTATGGCTTTGAGCGCAAGACGCGCTTTCGTGCCGTTGAGTTCTTGTGGGCAAGCAGCGGCCAACGCATTCAGCGTGTTCACTTTATCTTTGGCTGCAACCAGTTGGGCTTCATCTTGATCCCAGGAGTAGTAAGCCAATTGGCGCCAAGCCTGTGGCGTCATTTTGGACTTGTCTGCGCCTTGTGCCATTGCGAGAGACTCTTTGACAGAGACTCCAGAAGACACAGCCATGTCCAGCACTTCGACATAACGCTGGGCGTCTACCTCCCCGGGAAGGCGCGTGAGTTCTGTGCGGTCTGGCCGGAACAAAATCATCGTGGGATAGCCCTTCACCTTGAACTGGGCCCCCAACTTTTGCGCACCCGGCGTATCGCCATCCAGATAGACCGGTATCACCAGCTTGCTGCGCTCGATGAAGTCTTGTCGGTTGAAGACCGTGGCTTTCACCTGATTGCAAGGCGGGCACCAGACTGCGCCCCAGTAGAGGAATACAGGTTTATTGCTGGCCTTGGCTTGCGCAAAGATGGCGTCGATATTGGCGCCATCCGGTTTGCTCCATGCAACAGCGCTGGCATGGCTGGTGTTTTGTGCAACGGGTTCTGGCGCTTTGGAGCAGGCTTGCAGTAGCAGCGCAGTCACCGCAACACTGATCAATGTTTTTTTCATGCGTGCAGTCCTTTCGGAATGGCTCCCAGCAATTGTTTGGTGTACGGGTGTTGCGGGTTCGCGTAGATCGCATCTGAGCTGCCGTGCTCAACGATCTCGCCTTTGTTCATCACCAGAATGTCATCGGCCATGTACTTGACCACAGCCAGGTCGTGGCTGATGAAAACGTAGGTCAGACCGAATTCTTCCTGCAGGTCGAGCAAGAGATTCAGTACGGTGGCTTGCACGCTCACATCCAGCGCACTGACGCTTTCATCGCAGACGATGATTTCAGGCTTCATGGTCAGGCAACGCGCAATCGCGATACGCTGGCGCTGGCCACCCGAGAATTCGTGCGGGTACTTGCCAAACGCTTCACGCGGCAGACCTACTTTTTCGATCAATGCCACTGCGCGCTGCGCGCGCTCGTCATCGTTAGCGCCAATCCCGTGAATGCGCATGGGTTCCATCAAAATCTGGCCCACTTTGAAGCGCGGGTTCAGGCTCGCATATGGGTTCTGAAAAATGATTTGGATGCGGCTACGGTAGGCGCGCATTTGTGCAGCACTGAGTTTGGCCAGATCAATGCCTTCGAACATGATGCTACCGGCCGTGGCATCGGTGAGTCGGGTCAGCATCATGCCGATGGTTGTTTTCCCTGAGCCGGATTCACCCACCACGCCGAGCGTCCGTCCCTTGTGCAGGGTGAAGTCTGCATTCTTGACTGCGCTGAAAATATCCCGCTTGAACAATCCCGCTTTCAGCGAGTACTCTTTTTTCAAACCCTTGACTTCAATGAGCGCAGGGCCGGAGGCGGGCAGGGTGACACGCTGTTCCGTGACGACGGGTTTGTTGTTGATGATGTCGTCAATCACGGCCAGGCGGCGCGGCCGGTCGTCCAGTTTGGGGCGGCATGCCAGCAAGGCGCGGGTATAGGCATCCTTCGGCTGGGTAAACAGAGCTTCCGCATCACCGGCCTCGCGCACTTCGCCGTGGCGCATCACCACCACCTGGTCCGAAATCTCGCCCACCAATCCAAGGTCGTGGCTGATAAACAGCATGCTCATTTTGTGCCGCTCTTGCAAGCGGGCCATCAACTCAACCACTTGCCGTTGCACAGTCACGTCGAGTGCGGTGGTCGGCTCATCCGCAATGAGCAGCTTGGGCTCGCAGGCAATCGCAATCGCGATCATCACGCGCTGCTGCTGTCCACCCGATAGCTCGTGCGGATACGACTTCAGGCGCTCTTTGGGATTGGGGATGCCTACTTCGTTCATCAACTCCAGCGCCCGGTCCAGAGCTTGGCGCGCGTTCATGTTTTTGTGGATGCGCAGTACTTCTGCAATTTGCTCTCCGACCGTGAACACCGGGTTGAGCGAGCTCATGGGTTCCTGGAACACTACAGAAATGTCCTTGCCGCGCATGGACCGCAGTTCCTCGATCGGCGCCTTAAGCAGATCGCGGCCGTTGAACAATATCTTGCTGCTCGGGGCGATGACGGCGTTGTCTGGCAAGAGGCCAACGATGCTCATCGCGCTGACGGATTTGCCGCTGCCGGACTCTCCGACCAGAGCCACCGTGCTGTTGGCAGGGATGTCAAAGCTGACACCCTTGACCGCCTCGACGGTTTGGGTTTTGCTGATGCGAAATGCGACCCGCAGGTCTTGTACGCTGATCAATGGGTTCATGGTATTGTGTCCTGAATTAGCGCAACTTGGGGTCCAGCGCATCGCGCAGCGCGTCAGTGAGTAGCGCGAAGGCCATCACAAAGGTCGACATGAACACGGTCGCTGTCGCCATTTGCCACCACTTGCCTTGCACCAGCTCGTTTTGCGTTTCATTCAGCATCGTGCCCCAGCTGACGACCTCCAGCGGTACGCCCAAACCGAGGAAGGACAGGATCACTTCAGTCTTGATGAAGCTCACCACATGCAAGCTCAATTGCACCAGCACGACGTGGCTGATATTGGGCAGGATGTGCACAAACATCCGTGACATATGGGAGGCACCAATGGCCTCGGCCGCGCGTACATACTCGCGCGAACGGTGTTTGATGTACTCGGCGCGCACCAACCGGTAGATGCCAGTCCATCCGACCACGCCCAGAATAATGATCACGGACCAGACGCTGTTGCCGAGCGTAGCAGCCAGCGGGCCGAACTTCAGCACTGCTGCGAGCGCGAACAGCAGCAGGATGTAGGGGATGGACGTGAAGACGTTGTAGACCCACTCCAGAAAATCGCCTACGGGCCCACCGAAATAGCCGCCGACGGCGCCCAGCACGGTGCCGAGAATGGTGGCGAATATCGCCGCCAGAAGGCCGGCGGTGATAGACACCTGTGCGCCCTTGATTGCCTTGCTCAGCACATCGCGTCCCAACTGGTCTCCACCCAGTGCCAGCGTGTCTGATTTGTGGACTTCGACCACCTTCAACTTGGAGGCCGCTTCATCCCATTCCTTGTAGCGAGATGCCAAGGGGTCAATGTCGCTGATGTCGATGTTGGGGCCGCTGGCGCCTTCGACAATTGCGGTTTGTGAACCATCCACGATCTTGCCGACAAAGTGGGGTGGCGCAAACGGTGTGCCGACTTCCTTTTGCCAATCGCGGGCCAGTACACCGGCGTAGGCCAGCAGCACCATCAGAATGAACAGCAGCGTGACGGCCAAGGAGACCATGCCAACACGGTCGGCCTTGAGCCGCTTCCATGCCGACGCCCAGACGCCGGGGGACTGGGGGATTTCTTGCAAAGTAACCGCGCTCATTTCAGCACCACCCGTGGATCAACAAATTTGTACATGACATCGGTGACCAGATTGATCACCATCGTGAGCACGGCCAGATATACCGTGAATGCCTGGATCACCGGGTAGTCACCGCGGCTCACCGCCAAAATTACTTCCCGGCCCAAGCCGGGGATGGAGAAGAAGCTCTCGATCAGGAACGAGCCGACAAACACGCCGGGCAAGAGCGTCGCGATATTGGTAAGGATAGGAATCATCGCGTTGCGCAGCACATGCTTGAACAGAATAGTGTTCTCTGCCACGCCCTTGGCGCGCGCAGTGCGTACATAGTCGTGGCCCAGTTCATCCAGGAAGAAGCTGCGATACAAACGCGTTTGCGGGGCCAGCGCGACGAACACTGCGAGCATCACCGGTAGCGGTGCGTAGGTCACCAGGTTTTTCCAGTAGCTGTTGCTCCATCCCTGCACCGGGAACCAGCCCAGCAGAAAACCAAACACATACTGGCCCAGCACGACGTAGACCAGCAAGCTGATCGACATTGCGATGGTGGTGATCATCATCACCGAACGGTCGGTCAGACTGCCGCGCACGCGCGCTACGGCCATGCCGGCAACGATTGCCAGCCCGACTTCCAGCACCAGTATCGGCACCATGATGGTCAGCGTGGCCGGCAGTCGGCTGTTAAAGATGGAGGAAATTGCTTCCTTGGTGACCCAACTGGTGCCCCAGTTGAACGTGAAGATCTGTTTGACGAAAATCCACAACTGTTCCCAGACCGGGAGGTGCAGGCCGAGTTGCACACGTATGGCCTCGATCTGCGCAGGCGTTGCGTTCATGCCGGCCATGATGTCGGCCGGGTCGCCGCCGAACCATTTGAACAGGAAGAAGATCAGCAAAATGACCCCAATAAGTGTGGGGACCATTTGCAGAATACGCCGCAAAATATAGGAAAGCATGATTTTTGACCGTGTCTAAGGTAAAACGCCCATCGTAAGGGCGTGCCGCGGGATTATGCTTGCAAGTTTTGTGCAAAGCATCAGTGTTTGTCTGAGGGTAAAAATGAAATTCGCGAAGTTGTTGTTGGGGGTAGCGCTATCGGTCCTGGGTGCACAGGCCAGTCAGGCGGCCGATCCGGCCCCCAAGGTGGAGAAGGTGTTTCGCTATTCCTTCCGTTCTGCTGAAACCGGTTTCGATGGGGCCCAGATCAACGATCTCTACTCGCGCACCATTACCGACAACATCTTCGAGTCGCTCTACAAGTACGACTACCTGTCAAAGCCGATTCAGATTGTCCCGGCACTGGCCGACGGTATGCCGGAGATCAAAGACAACTACAAGAGCTACACGATCAAGATCAAAAAGGGCATTTATTTTGCCGACGACGCAGCGTTCTGCGACAGCGAAGGCAAGAACTGCAAGAAGCGCGAAGTCACTGCGCACGATTTTGTTTACACGCTCAAACGCCTCTATGACCCAGTCAACAAGAGCCCTGCGTTCAGCGATTGGACGGAGCTCGGCATCATCGGCATGGCCGCATTGCGGACCCCAGCGGAAAAGCCGGGTGGCAAGTTCAATTACGACACCGAAGTCGAAGGCTTGCGCGCTTTGGACCGCTACACCTTGCAGATCAAGGTTGCGGAAACACGCCCACGCCTGATGTACAGAATTGCCGACGGTAGCGTTGCCGGTGTTGTCGCTCGGGAAGTGGTCGAAAAATACGGTGACAAGATCATGCAGCACCCGGTGGGCACCGGTGCCTTCAAGCTGGACCAATGGACACGCGGCACCAAGATCACATTTGTGCGCAATCCTAATTTCCGGGAAATGTATTACGACCCCAAGCCGGCACCCGACGATAAGGAGGCACAGGCCATCTACGAGCAAATGAAAGGCAAGCGACTGCCGATGGTGGACCGGGTTGAGGTTTCCATCATCGACCAAGAGCAGCCGCGATGGCTGGCCTTCCTCGGCTATGACCACGATTTCTACGAACGTCTGGCACCGACCTACGCCTATGAGGCGATTCCTGGAAACCACCTGGCTCCCAACCTGGTCAAGCGCGGCATCAAGATGAAGCGCACCGCGTCGCCAGACATGACGCTCTTCTATTTCAATATGGAAGATCCCATGGTCGGCGGCTACACGCCTGACAAGATCGCTTTGCGCCGTGCCATCGGTCTGGCTTACAACACCGACGAAGAAATCCGTATTCCGCGGCGCAACCAGGCGACCATGGCGCAAAGCATGGTGCAGCCTGCCGTCTATGGCTATGACCCGCTGTTGAAGACCGAGATGAGCGAATACAACCTGCCCAAGGCGATGGCTTTGCTGGATATGTACGGTTACACCGACAAGGACGGAGACGGTTGGCGCGACATGCCGGATGGCAGCCAGCTACAGCTCGACTACTTCACGATGGATGAAGCCCTCTACCGTGAATTGGCCGAAACGATGCGCAAGTCTATGACTGCGTTGGGCGTCAAGATTAAATTCACGATGCGCAAGTTCCCAGACAACCTCAAGGCCGCCCGCGCCGGCAAGATGCAGATGTGGACCTTGGCCTATAGCGCCAGCGACCCCGATGCCGATGGCGGTTTTGCGATTCTGTACGGCCCCTCCAAAGGTCTGCAGAACCTGCCGCGCTTTGACTTGCCAGCCTACAACGACCTGTATCTGCAGCAGCAAAGCTTGCCTGACGGTCCCGAGCGTTTGGCTGTAATGCGCAAGGCGGTCAAGTTGGCCGTCGCTTATATGCCCATCAAGTTCACAGCGCACCGCGTGATGACGGACATGTCGTATCCGTGGTTCCTGGGGTATCGCAGGCCTGTCGTTGGTCGTGACTTCTGGAAGTACATTGACATCGATACCGACATTCTTGCCAAGTATTCCAAGCAATAAATAGGGCTGTAGACCGCTTTCGATGTGCGTGAGCAGCTATAAAAATAATAGCAACCGGTGTCAAGCTCCGCTCAGTCTGGCGCGTCTTGCCGCGCCGTCACTGCGTTCCAGGTGCTTGAGTGGGAGCACGGTGCTGGACTTGATGCTTTGCAAAACAATGTTGGAGCGAATTGCACTGACGCCTTTTAGCCGCGTCAGCCGCTTCAACACCGAATCTGATAAATCCGTCAGGCTGGCCGCCATGATTTGCAGGATGTAGTCTGACTCACCCGTCACACTGAAACACTCCAATACTTCGGGGAACGCTGCAATGTCACGCTCAAACGCAGCGCCTTCATCGCCGCCATGGCGGGTCAGACTCACATACGTGACAGCCCGCACGCCCAAACCCACCAAAGCAGGGTCCAGCAGCGCAACGTAGCGGCGGATGATGCCGCAGGCCTGAAGGCGCTGGATGCGGCGGCTCACCTGCGATGCGGACAGGTGGATCTGTTCGCCCAGTTGTTGATGGGTCGCATGGGCATCTTGCTGCAATGCAGCCAGCAGGCTCACATCGAACCGATCTAGCAGCAAATCATCATTTTTCTCTTGATTCATGCATAAATTATGCACAAATGGCGTGCGTTCGGGGGAAATATGCATGCACTGTGCATGCGCAAATGCCCACAATCGAGACTTCAATTGTGGTTTTGAGGAGCATTGCTGTGGCGGATCTTTTTGACAATCCCATGGGGTTGATGGGTTTTGAGTTTGTTGAATTTGCGTCACCGACGCCCGGTCTGATCGAGCCCATCCTCGAGCAAATGGGCTTTACGCGTGTCGCCAAGCATCGCTCCAAAGATGTGGACCTGTTTCGTCAGGGCGGTATCAACTTCATCGTCAACCGCGAGCCGAAGAGCTTCGCGGCGTACTTCGCTGCCGAGCACGGCCCGTCGGCTTGCTCGATGGCGTTTCGTGTGAAGGATTCCCACAAGGCCTATGCCCGCGCGCTGGAGCTGGGTGCACAGCCGGTGGAATTTCCGACGGGCCCGATGGAGCTGCGCCTACCGGCGATCAAGGGCATTGGTGGCGCGCCGCTGTACCTGATTGACCGCTTTGAAGAAGGCAAGTCGATCTACGACATCGACTTTGAATTCCTGCCAGGCGTCGATCGCCATCCGGTGGGCCACGGCCTGAAGATCGTCGACCACCTGACACACAACGTCTACCGCGGTCGCATGGCCTATTGGGCTGCGTTCTATGAGCGTCTGTTCAACTTCCGCGAGATTCGCTACTTCGATATCAAGGGCGAATACACGGGCCTGACCAGCAAGGCGCTGACCGCACCGGATGGCATGATCCGCATCCCGCTCAACGAAGAAGCGGGCGGCAAGGGCGGCCAGATCGAAGAGTTTTTGATGCAGTTCAGTGGTGAGGGCATTCAGCACATTGCGATGCTGACCGACGACCTCATCGGCACACTGGACAAGATCAAACAGGCAGGCATTCCGCTGATGACGGCGCCACCCGAGACCTACTACGAAATGCTGTCCGAGCGCCTGCCGGATCATGGCGAAGATGTGGAAGCGCTGAAGTCGCGTGGCATTTTGCTGGACGGTGTGGCCAAGGGCGGTGAACGCCGCTTGTTGCTGCAAATTTTCTCGGCAACGCTGCTGGGCCCCGTGTTCTTCGAGTTCATTCAACGCAAGGGAGACGATGGATTTGGCGAAGGCAATTTCAAGGCTTTGTTCGAATCGATTGAACGCGACCAGGTGCGCCGCGGTGTGTTGGCTACTGCATAAACCCAGCGAAGGAGAAGCGCCATGAAGATTGAAAAAATCCACCATGTGGCCTACCGCTGCAAGGACGCGAAAGAGACCGTGCTGTGGTACCAGAAGATGCTGAAGATGGACTTCGTGCTGGCCATCGCCGAAGACGTCGTGCCTTCAACCAAGGCGCCGGACCCGTACATGCACATCTTTATGGACGCCGGGAACGGCAATGTGCTGGCGTTCTTTGAATTGCCAACCCAACCGCCGATGGGCCGCGACCCGAATACGCCGGAGTGGGTGCAGCACATTGCGTTCCGCGTCAAAGACCGCGCTGAGCTATTGGAGTTCAAGGCTCACCTGGAAGCGGAAGGCGTAGACGTTTTGGGCGTGACCGACCATGGCATGTTTCACTCGATTTATTTCTTTGACCCGAACGGCCACCGCTTGGAACTGGCCTGTCCGGACCCGGAAGAAATAGCACTTATCGCCCGCATGGACGCGGTCAAGTGGGACATGCTGGAAGACTGGAGCAAGACCAAACGCGCACCGCACCACGCGTCCTTTCTGCACGCCAAAGAGCTGGGCTCGCATTGATGCTGCGCGCGCTGGATGAAACCCACGATCCGGCCACACAAAGCTGGGTCGCCTCGGCCCATGCGGCCGACACCGATTTCCCAATCCAGAACCTGCCGTTTGGTCGCTTCCGTCGCCTCAACACCGAGCCCTGGCGCATAGGTGTTGCGATTGGTGATCAGGTGCTGGATCTGCATGCAGCAGGCTTGATTGACCATGCTGATATGCACGCATTGATGTCCGCCTCATCCGCAGCGCGCAAGGCGTTGCGCGTGACTTTGTGGCAAGGCCTGAAAGCTGGCTCCGCATTACAGGGCGTTTGGCAGGCTGCATTGCTGCCCATGAATGCGGTGGAGTTGGGCTTGCCGTGCGAGATCGGTGACTACACGGATTTCTACACCGGCATTCACCATGCGACCACCGTCGGAAAATTGTTCCGCCCTGACAACCCATTGCTACCCAACTACAAGTGGATACCCATCGGATACCACGGTCGCGCGTCCAGCGTGGGCGCAAGCGGGCAAAGCTTTCATCGTCCGCTGGGGCAGACCATGCCGCCCGGTGCCTCAGCGCCGAGTTTCGGCCCCAGCCAACGTATCGACTATGAAATGGAAGTGGCCGCGTGGATGGGCAAAGGCAATGCGGCTGGAACGGCGATTGATATGGAACGCGCCGAAGAACACATATTTGGCATCAGTCTGCTCAATGACTGGAGTGCACGTGATGTGCAGGCTTGGGAATACCAACCGCTTGGCCCGTTTTTATCCAAGAGCTTTGCAACCACCGTGTCCCCTTGGCTGGTGACGATGGAGGCACTGGCGCCGTTCCGTGCTGCGTTTACAAGGCCGGAGGGTGACCCTGCACCTTTGCCGTATCTGGATTCGCCCGCGAACCGCAGCGACGGCGCTATTGCTGTTGCGCTGGAGGTCTGGTTGCAAACTGCAGCGATGCGCGAAGCGGGCTCGCCAGGTCAGCGCCTGTCTACCTCAGGCCTGCAGGATGCCTACTGGACGCTGGCGCAATTGGTGACACACCACACCGTCAATGGCTGCAATCTGCGCACGGGTGACTTACTGGGCACTGGCACGCTGTCAGGTCCAGCACCAGAGCAGGGTGGTTCCCTGTTGGAGCTGACGCAAGGCGGCAAAGTTCCGCTGACTTTGAGCAACGGCGAGACGCGCACTTTCTTGCAGGATGGCGATACCGTGATTCTGCGCGGTAGCTGCAGTGCGCCCGGTGCGCGCCGCATTGGTTTCGGCGAATGCCGGGGTAGCGTGCTTGCAGCGCGCACGTTAAGCTAAAGCGTCATGAACGACTACATCATCGACCAGGGCTGGAAGAATTACAGCCAACAAGAGCACCAAGTCTGGCGCACGCTGTTTGACCGGCAAACACAACTGCTGCCTGAACTGGCCTGCGACGCGTTTGTGCAGGGCATGCAGGATTTGCCTATGGGCCCAGACCAGATTCCCGACTTTTGTGCGTTGAACGAAACGCTCAAACCGCGCACGGGTTGGGAAATTGTTGCCGTGCCAGGGCTGGTGCCCGACGACGTGTTCTTCACCCATCTGGCCAACCGCAGGTTTCCTGCCGGCAATTTCATCCGCAAGCCGCACGAGCTGGACTATCTGGAAGAGCCCGATGTTTTCCATGACGTGTTTGGCCATGTGCCGATGCTGATGCACCCGGTAATGGCGGACTTTATCCAGGCCTATGGCGAGGGCGGCCTGCGTGCGCAAAGCATTGGCAAACTGCAGGAGCTGGCTCGCGTGTATTGGTACACCGTGGAGTTCGGTTTGGTGCAAGAAGCTCAGGGCACGCGCATCTACGGTGCGGGCATTGCGTCTTCGTATTCCGAGAGCAAATTCGCAGTACAGGACGCATCGCCGAACCGCATCGGGTTTGAACTCGAGCGCGTAATGCGGACCAACTACCGCATCGACGACTTCCAGGAAACCTACTTTGTGCTGGACAAGCTGGACGACCTGCTTGCCTTGCAAAGCATTGACTTTGCGCCGGTATACGAGCGACTGAACCATGGGCCGCACTACGTGCCAGGCGACGTACTGCCACAGGACCGCGTTTTGCACCGAGGCACTGGCAGCTACCACCGCGCCAAGAAGGTCTGAAGAGACGGGCAAAATGCAGGAATGTCTGAACTGATTCCTGCTGAAATCGCCGGTCACTTGCTGGTGCAATGTCTGGTCGAACAGGGCGTGACCCACGCCTTTGGGGTGCCTGGCGAAAGTTATCTTGCTGTGCTGGATGGCTTTCACCGCTATCGCGACCACATCCGCTTCATCACAAACCGGCAAGAGGGCGGCGCCGCCTTCATGGCCGAAGCACACGGCAAGCTGACCGGGCGCCCCGGCATCTGCTTTGTGACGCGCGGGCCGGGCGCCACCAACGCCAGCATTGGCTTGCACACGGCATTTCAGGATTCCACACCGATGGTGCTGTTCGTCGGCGATGTGGCCAGCGACACGCGCGACCGCGAGGCGTTTCAAGAGTTGGACTACCGCGTGATGTTTGGCCCCAGCACGGGTGGTATGGCGAAGCGCGTGGAGCGTATTGATGATGCGCGTCGCATTCCGGAATACGTGGCGCGTGCTTTCGCCACCGCGATGAATGGCCGACCCGGCCCGGTGGTGCTGGTGTTGCCGGAAGACATGTTGACGCAAAAGGTAGCTCCGGATTTGCAACCATTGCCGCGCGTAGAGCCGATTGAAGCATGGAGTGACCCGGGAGCCTTGCGCAGATTGCGTGAGCTGCTATTAAAAGCAGAGCGACCGCTGGTCATTGCAGGCGGTGGTGGTTGGACGGTGCAGGCCGCTCAGGCCTTGCAGCGCTTTGCCGAGAACTGGCGTCTGCCCGTGACCAATGCGTTCCGCTTTCAGGACACATTTGACAACCACCACGCGCAGTACGCGGGTGATGTGGGCATAGGCATCAGCCCGGCGCTTGCCAAGCATGTGAAAGACAGCGACTTGATTTTGGCGATTGGGCCACGGCTGGGCGAGATGACAACGGGCGGCTATACGCTGCTACAGGCCCCCAAGGCCCACCAGACCCTGGTGCATATCCACGCCAGCGCGGAAGAGCTGGGCCGGGTCTACCAGGCCGATCTCGCGATCCATGCGTCTATGGCAGCCGCGGCGCGTTCTTTAGAGGTGTTGACGGCACCTATTGATCTGCCATGGGTTAATTGGACGCAGGAGTGCAATGCCGACTACGTGGCTCATTTGCGCCCCAGCGCGATCGCCGATTTGCCAGCGGATTCGCCAGACGGGTTGGTCGACATGCCGCGTGTGATTGCCACATTGCAAAAACATTTGCCTGCAGATGCGGCGCTGACCAATGGCGCCGGCAACTTCGCCAGCTGGTTGCACCGCTACTTTCGCTACAGCGGCCTCGCCAAGGGCCACAAGATCCAACTGGCGCCTACCAATGGCGCAATGGGCTATGGCGTACCCGCAGGCATTGCGGCAGCCATCACTACAGGGCGCTTAGCGTTCACAATCGCAGGCGATGGTGACTTTCTGATGAATGGTCAGGAGCTGGCCACTGCCGTACAGCACGGCGCCAAAACCATCATCCTGCTTTTGAACAACGGCATGTACGGCACGATACGCATGCACCAGGAGCGCGAGTATCCGCAGCATGTGGCGGGCACAGCTTTGCAAAACCCGGACTTCTGCGCACTGGCCCGCGCCTACGGTTATGTGGCGGTACAGATTCGCGATAGCACCATGTTTGAGGTCGAACTATTGGCCGCATTGGCGCGGCCGCAAGGTACGCTGATTGAGGTGCAGCTGAACCCTGAGCTGATCACTACGCGCGGCAGTTTGTCATCCATTACCCAAGCCGCGCTGAAGGCGAAAACCCCATGAGCCAATCGATTCCTCTCGTGTCTTTGCTGGTGCGCGACTACGACGAAGCGATTCGTTTTTTCGTCGACGCCATGCGTTTTGAATTGAAGGAAGACACGCTGCTTGGCCCTGGCAAGCGCTGGGTCGTCGTGGCGCCACGCAATGCAACGGGCGTTGGTCTCTTGTTGGCGCAAGCCAGTGGTGTGGAGCAAATCGCGCGGATTGGTGACCAGACGGGTGGCCGTGTCTTTCTGTTTTTGCAAACGGATGACTTCGAAGCTGACCATGCGCATATGCAGGCTCATGGTGTGTACTTTGAAGAAGCACCACGCCATGAAGCCTACGGAACAGTCGCGGTATTTCGCGACCTGTGCGGCAACAAGTGGGATTTGCTACAGCGCAAAGTTGCGCGGTAGAAAAGACCTGATTAAGGCGCTGGCTTGAGCTGCTTGGCCCAGTACAACAGCACTTCGGTAGCGGGAGCCTCAGAACCTGTGTACAACTGGATTTCTGCATTGATCTTGTCGATCGTTGCGGATCCCGAAATCACCTTGCCAAAGACCGCATAGCCAGGGCTGGTGGCGCTGCTGTAGTCCAGGTTCAGGTTGTCCACGGTATTGAAATAGAACTGGCTGGTGGCCGACACGGGATCGCTGGTACGGGCCATGGCGATCGTTCCACGCAGGTTGGACAGGCCGTTTTGGCTTTCCAGTGCAATTGCGGCACGCGTGCCGGTTTTTGCGATATAGCCTGTGACATAGCCACCGCCCTGCACTACGAAGCCTGGCACTACACGGTGGAAAATCGTGTTGCTATAGAAACCATCTTTAACATATTGTTGGAAATTTTCGACAGTTTTCGGTGCCTTTGCAGGGTCCAGCGCGACCACGATTTCACCATCGCTGGTCAACATACAGACGGTGACTGTCGCGGTGCTGGCAGTGGATGCAGCGATGCCGTCAGCGCTGCAATTCAGCGTAGGCGCTGTGACGATGGGATTTGGCTTGGGCGTGGTGCTGCCGCCGGATGAAGAGTCGCCACCACCTCCGCCGCCACACGCTGCCAGAGAAGCCAGCAGTGCCAGCGCGCAAACACGTTGCGAAATTTGAATCAGGGAAGATTGTTGTGTCATAGAAAAATTGGAGGACATATCGAAAAAAAGGCCGGTAGCAACCGGCCTTTGTACACAAAATCCGGTCTTATTTGATGTCTACACCGTAAAAGGTGTGGCGACCGAAGGGGCTGAGCTTGTAGTCAATGACTTCCTTGCGCACAGGTGCGAGTTGCACTGCGTGGGCCATTGTGAACCAGGGGGCTTGTTCCTTGAAAATGACTTGGGCCTTTTCGTACAGCTTGGTGCGCTCTGCCGGGTTGGATACCACCTTGGCTTTCAGGATCAGGTCTTCGAAAGGTTGGTAACAAAACTTGGCGACGTTGGAGCCATTGCTCTTGGCAGAGGCACAGCCCAGCAGGGAATTCAGGAAGTTGTCCGGATCTCCGTTGTCGCCGGTCCAGCCCATCATGCCCATCTGGTGTTCACCGTTCTGCATGCGCTTGCGGTACTCGCCCCATTCAAAGCTCTTGATTTCTGCCTTGACACCGATCTTGGCGAGGTCGGCTTGCATCAGCTCGGCAATGCGCTTGGCGTTCGGGTTGTAGGGGCGGCTGATCGGCATGGCCCACAGGTCGGTGGTGAAACCATCCTTGTAGCCCGCGGCAGCCAACAACTTCTTGGCTTCGGCCGGGTTGAAGGCATCGTCCTTGATGGACTTGTTGTAAGACCATTGGCCGGGCGGGATTGGGTTGGTAGCCGCCACGCCCGTGCTCAGGTAGACCGCTGCCACCATGGCCTTCTTGTCGATGGCCATGTTCAGTGCCTTGCGCACGCGCACATCGTCAAACGGTTTCTTGGTCGTGTTGTAGGCCAGGTAGCCGATGTTCAGGCCGGGCTGTTCCATCACGGTGACCTTGGCGTCCTTGCGCATGGTGTCCAGGTCGGCCGGGTTGGGGTAGGGCATCACATGGCATTCGCCTTTTTGCACCTTGGCCCAGCGCACTGATGCGTCTGGCGTGATCGCGAAGATCAGGTCGTCAATCTTGGCCTTGCCAGCCCAATACTTGTCAAATGCCTTGAAGCGGATCAAGGCGTCCTTCTGGTACTGCAACAACGAGAATGGGCCGGTGCCGATAGGCTCCTGGTCCAGTTTCTCGGGAGTGCCTGCCTTCATCAGGGCATCTGCGTATTCCTTGGACTGCACGCCGGCAAAGGCCATCGCCAGGTTGGCCAGGAAAGGCGCTTCTGGCTGGTTCAGTGTGAATTTGACGGTATAGGCGTCGACTTTTTCAACCGACTTCAATAGCTTGGCCAAGCCCATGTCGTTGAAGTAAGAGTGGTTGGTGCTGGTGACCTTGTAGTAGGGCTCAGACTCTTTCCACTGGCGCTCGATCATGAACATCACGTCATCGGCGTTGAAATCACGTGTTGGCGTGAATGTCTTGCTGGACTGCCACTTCACGCCCTTGCGCAGGTAAAAAGTGTATTCCAGACCGTCTTTGGAGATATCCCATTTTTCGGCCAATGCGGGGTTCACCTTGGTGCCGCCGCGCTCGAACTGCACGATGTTGTCGTAAATCTGCTCTGTCACGTCAAAGGACGTGCCGGTGGTGTTGATGCCGGGGTAGAAATTCTCCGGACTGCCTTCCGAGCAGTACACCAGGGTCTTGGCGGATGCGCCAGACATTGCCATCAGCGCAGATGCGCCCAACGCACAGAGCAACGCGATCTTGGGCGCGCTTTTGGCGTACCGCTTCGAAACAGGGGAACGGGTCATGGGTGAACTCCTGAAAAAATGGAATGGTACGCGAGACCGCGTGGGATTTTTGCGAATGGCCTCAGGAAATCCCGGCCAATCGTGCGGCTTCAAAGCAGGCCACCTTGCGGCCGGCTAGTTCTTCCAGCTTCGGACGCTCCTGGTGGCAGCGCGCCACCGCATGCGGGCAGCGGGTCGAAAACACGCAGCCCTTGGGTGGATTGAGCGGGGAGGGCAGCTCACCCTTGAGCACGATGCGTTTGCTGGCGCCGTGGCCGGACAAGCCGGGTGTGGAGGCCAGCAGCGCCTGGGTATAGGGGTGCAAGGGCTGGGCAAAGATGGTCTTCTTGTCGCCATGCTCCATCGTATTGCCGAGGTACATCACCAACACGTCGTGGGCGATATGCCGCACGACGCCCAGGTCGTGCGAGATGAACAGATAGGCCAAGCCCATGTCGCGTTGCAAGTCGTCCAGCAGGTTCAGCACTTGCGCCTGAATGGAGACGTCCAATGCGGATACCGGTTCATCTGCCACCACCAGCGCTGGGTTCAGCATCAGGGTGCGCGCGATCGCAATGCGTTGGCGCTGACCGCCGGAGAACATGTGTGGGTAGCGGTCGTAATGCTCGGGGCGCAGGCCGACCTTGGCCAGAATGGCGCGGGCTTTCTCGGCGCGTTGTTCCTTGGTCAGGTCGGTGTTGATTTCCAGCGGGGCTTCCAGAATCTGGCCGATGCGTTTGCGCGGGTTCAGCGAGCCGTAGGGGTTCTGGAACACCAGTTGCACCTTTTGGCGCAGCTCGCGCTTTTGCTCGGCGGTTGCGGTCACGACGTCAATGCCGGCCAATTGCAGACTGCCACCAGTGGGGCTCTCGATCAGCGAGACCATGCGCGCCAGCGTGGACTTGCCGCAACCGGATTCACCGACGATAGCCAGCGTCTTGCCACTTTGGACTTCAAACGACACGCCGCTGACGGCCTGCAAATGATCGGGCTTGCTCAGAAAGCCCTTGCGGATCGTGTAGACCTGCTTGAGGTTGTCTGCGCGAACGACCGTGGTGTTGGCGGCCTGTTTATCAGTGGTGGTGTTCATGCCGTTACTCCCGCAGTCGGGACGGATTGGGCTTTGTGGTTCAGCGGGAAGTGGCATCGCACGGCACCGTCGTCACCCGCTACGAGCGCTGGGCGCTTATTGCAGGCTGTTTCAACGGCATAGGCGCAGCGGGGTGCGAACAGGCAACCCGTGGGGCGGTCGTACAAACCGGGCACCATGCCAGGAATCGTGGCCAGACGCGACGTGCCATCGTTGCGCTCCGGCATCGCCGCCATCAGCGCTTCGGTATAGGGATGGAAGGGCGCGGCGAACAGGCGGTTGGCGGGACGTTGCTCCATCACCTGGCCGGCGTACATCACGGCGACGTTCTGTGCCATCTCTTGCACCACGCCCATGTTGTGCGTGATCAGCACCAGCGCCATACCGCGGTCCTTTTGCAGGCTACGCAGCAGGTCCAGAATTTGCGCCTGGATGGTGACGTCCAGCGCGGTAGTGGGCTCATCAGCGATCAGCAGCTTGGGGTCGCAGGCAATCGCCATCGCAATCATCACGCGCTGGCTCATGCCGCCAGACAGCTGGTGCGGATAGACGTCGAGACGGCTTTCGGGAGCGGGAATGCCTACTTGTTCCAGCAGTTCGATGGAGCGCTTGCGGGCAGCCTTCTTGTCTAGCCCCAAGTGCATCTTCAGTGTTTCGGCCAGCTGGTAGCCCACCGTAAAGCAGGGGTTCAAGCTGGTGGTTGGGTCCTGGAAGATCATCGACAGGTCTTTGCCGATCAGCTTTCTGCGATCACGTTCGGACAGGCCCAGCAGGTCGTGGCCATCGAAGCGCAGCTTGTCGGCGCGCACGCGGCCGGGGTAAGCCACCAGGCCCATCAACGCCATCATCGTGACGCTTTTACCCGAGCCGGACTCACCGACGATGCCCAACACTTCTCCCGTGTTCAGCGACAGGCTGACACCGTCCACGGCGTGCATCGTGCCGTTGTGCGATGGAAATTCCACCGACAGATTTTCAATTTCTAGCAATGCCATAGTGCGTGTCGTTTTGCGTTAGCGTTTCAGCTTGGGGTCGAGCGCATCGCGCAGGCCATCGCCCAGCAAATTGAAGGCCAGTACCGTGATCAGAATGGCCAGACCGGGGAAGGTCACAACCCACCAGGCGCGCAGCACGAACTCGCGTGCATCGGCCAGCATCGTGCCCCACTCGGGTGACGGTGGCTGGGCGCCCAGGCCGAGAAAGCCCAAAGCAGCAGCGTCCAGAATGGCGGCGGAAATACCCAGTGATGCCTGCACGATCAGCGGCGCCGTGCAATTGGGCAGCACTTCGCTGAACATCAAACGCCAGTGGCCAGCGCCACCCATACGGGCTGCGGTGACGTAATCGCGTGAGACTTCGGAGATCACCGCAGCGCGGGTAATACGCACGTAGTGCGGCAGCACGACGATGGACACCGCCAGCATCGCGTTGATCATGCCGGGGCCAAGAATCGCAACGATCACAATGGCCAGCAGCAGGCTGGGCAGCGTCAGGATGATGTCCATCAAACGCATGATGGTGGTTTCAAACACACCGCGGAAATAGCCCGCCAGCAGGCCGAGGAAGACGCCAATCAGCAGCGACATCGTGACCACCGCGACGCCGATGGACAGCGACAGGCGCGAGCCATATATCAGTCGGGACAGGATGTCGCGACCAATCGCGTCGGTGCCCAGCAGGTGTGCGCTTGAGCCACCGGTTTGCCAGGCTGGCGGTACCAGGAACACGCTGTTGTCAGTCAGATCAGGCGCGTAGGGGGCAATCACCTCAGCGAAGATAGCGACCAGCATCACGCCCAACACAATCAGCAGGCCCGCGACGGCCCCCTTGTTGGCTGAAAAATAACGCCAGAAATCGCGCAGCGGGTGCACCGGTGCGGGCGCAGTGGCGGTTTGCACAGAGGGTGTCATGGTCATTTCTGGTGGCGAATGCGGGGATTGATGATGCCGTAGGCCAGATCGACCAACAGGTTGACGGCCATCACGATGCCGCCCAGCAGCAGCATGCCGCCTTGCAAGATGGGGTAGTCACGTCGGCTGATCGCTTCAATCAGCCATTTGCCTACGCCCGGCCAGGAAAAAATGGTTTCGGTCAGGATGGCACCCGTGAACAGCACGCCGATTTGCAGGCCGATGACGGTGACGACGGGAATCAGCGCATTGCGCAGCGCGTGGACGGCGACGACACGCAGTTTGGACAGGCCCTTGGCTTTGGCGGTGCGGATGTAGTCTTCACCCAGCACTTCGAGCATGGCGGAGCGTGTCATACGGGCGATCACTGCCAGTGGCACCGTGCCCAGCACCACGGTCGGCAGAGCCAGATGCAACGCAGCCGAAGCGAAGGCGCCTTGTTCCCCTGACAGCAGTGAATCAATCAGCAGAAAGCCGGTCACCGGTTCAATGAAGTACTGCACCGCGATGCGTCCGGAGACCGGTGTCAGGTCCAGCTGTACCGAGAACAGCAGAATCAGCAGCAAGCCCCACCAGAAGATGGGCATGGAATAGCCGGTCAAGGAAACTCCCATGACGCCATGGTCAAGAAACGAGTTTCGCTTGACTGCCGCCAAGATGCCCGCTGGCAAGCCAATCAGCAGCGCAAAAATGATGGCGCACAGCGCGAGTTCGATGGTGGCGGGGAACAGGGTCTTGAATTCACTCAGGACTGGGGCCTGCGTGATGATGGACTTGCCCAGGTCGCCATGTAGGACCTTGGTGATATAGATGCCGTACTGCGTCAGCAGTGGCTTGTCCAGCCCGTATTCCTTGAGCAATTGCGCATGGCGCACTTCGTCAATGCCGCGCTCTCCGGCCAGGGTTTCAATCGGGTCGCCGGGTACCAGCCGGATCAGGAAAAACGCAAGCAGGGTCATGCCGAAAAAGGTCGGAATGATCAAGCTCAATCGCGTGAGAACAAAGCGCAGCATGGATCGGGGGAGCTAAAGCCAAAGGTCGTGGATGTTACCAATAAAAAAAAGGCCGGTTGCCCGGCCTTTTTCTGCTCAAACGCTACAGGCGTTTTACTTGAGGTGCTTGCCGATCAGGCCAGCCATCTCAAACATCGACACTTGCATCTTGCCGAAGATTTCCTTCAGCTTGGCGTCAGCGTTGATCATGCGCTTGTTAACTGCGTCTTGCAGCTTGTTCTTCTTGATGTAAGCCCACAGCTTGCTCACGACTTCCGTACGTGGCAGAGGAGCGGAACCCACCACAGCAGCCAGAGCGGCGCTAGGTGTCAAAGCCTTCATGAATGCGGCGTTGACGGTGCGCTTCTTGGCAGGAGCCTTCTTGGCGGCTACCTTCTTCGCAGGAGCCTTTTTAGCGACTACCTTCTTCGCAGGTGCTGCCTTCTTGGCTGGAGCCTTCTTCGCAGCTACTTTCTTAGCTGGAGCGGCCTTCTTAGCTGGAGCAGCTTTCTTTGCTGCTACTTTCTTCGCGGGAGCGGCTTTTTTTGCAGCCGGTTTTTTTGCAGTTGCCATGATTGATTGTCCTTCTAGAAGTTGATTAATCACCAGCAGAAAAACTGCTTCTTCGCTGGTAAGGCGGATGCTACTGGAGAAAAAGCAGCTTTCCAAGCGGGAAACTACTTTTTTCACTGGGGAATGTTGTTTTTTTCATTGGAGAATGCATGCTTGTTTGCAAAAAAGCGAGTTTCACCATGCCAATCTCCCTCTCAAAGCCATTCGCCACCTGTGATCTGTGCGACGCCCACAAGGGCGATGTCACTGGCAATTTTCGGGTGCTGCCACCTGTGTTTCTGGATTTTGGCCAAGTGAAAAAGTTCTGTGGCCCAGTAGAAACGGTGAAGTGTTTTGAAGACAACTCGCTCGTGAAAGCCGCAGTGGACGCACCCGGAACCGTCGATACGCCCAATGGAAAAGTCGGCAAGGTGCTGGTCGTGGATGGCGGCGGTTCGCTGCGCCGCGCTCTGCTGGGCGGCAATCTCGGGGCCGCCGCTGCGCGCAATGGCTGGGCCGGTGTGGTGATTGACGGCTGCGTGCGCGATGTTGAGGAGCTTGAGGCACAGGGTGTCGGCATTCGCGCTTTGGCATCCATGCCACTACCTACCGAGAAACGCAACCAGGGACAAGCCAACGTCGTGGTGAAGGTTCAAGGCGTACGCATTGCCCCGGGTGATTGGCTCTATGCCGATGCGGACGGCATCGTGGTGAGCACTACTGCACTCGTGTAGTTTTCTGGGGCAGTGTCGCCAGTACTACGCCCACCAGCGCCAACCCAAACGCCAGCAATTGCATCGCGCTCAAACTTTCGCCGAGCACCAGTACGCCGACCAATGCGGCGGCCACCGGCAGCATCACCGTGAAAACGCCGGCCTGCGTGGCGGGTACCGTCTTCAGACCGGTCATCCAAAGCCAAACTGTCCAGACGCTGGCCGCCAGCGCATAGAACACCAGCAGCGTCCAGGAGCCCACGCCTACGCTGGCGAAGTTGAAGGACCAGGCCGCATACAGCCCAAACGGTGTCATCAGCACGAAGCCCCACAGGTTGATCAGCGCGGTGATGCGTTTAGGCGACAAGGCGTCGGTCAGCTTCTTTCCGATCACTGCATAGGCGGCTTCACAGATCACCGCGGCGAACACCAGTGCATTGCCAAGCCACTGGTGATTGGATGCCAAATCGGCCTCTAGAGCGCTTGCGGATTGCGTAGGCAGCTCACCTTTTGATAGCGCCAGTATCGCGATGCCTAAAGCACCGAAGACGATAGCGCAGGCCACGCGCAGCGTAATGCGCTCGCGCAGGAACACCCAACTCAGCAGCGCAACCACTGCGGGGATGGTTGCCATGATGACGCCCGCCGACACGGCGCTGGTCATGCTGACGCCGTACAACATGCAGATAGAAAACAGAAAGTTGCCCAGCAGCGACTCCAGAAACACCAGTCGTTTGGTGGCACTGCTCATCGGCGGCTCATTGGCTGGTTTCCTCAACCAATGCAGCATCGCCGCGCCGCCAATGCCAAAGCGCAGCCAGGCCAACAGCAGCACCGGCAGCGCTGCGACCAAGGGTTTGGACAGTGCGACATAGCTGCCGACCAGGGACATGCTCAACGCGAGACAGCCGTAGGCTTTGAGTCGTTGCAACGAGGGAGAAGTCATCGGTGAAAGAGTGCGTAACCAGGTGCGGGGGGAGGGCAGAAGCGTACACCACCGAAAATATGCACTCTGAGACTGACTCGCCTGCACGGTGGAGAATGCGCTTACAGATGTGGGCAAGATAATCAAATCTGCTGCAGAGAAGCAGCCAGGAGAGAGCAATGAGTGAACGCAAGACCATGAATTTCAATGACCTGGAGCAATGGCTCAACGCACGTCGTGTGACCGAGGTGGAGTGCCTGGTACCTGATTTGACCGGTGTGGCGCGCGGGAAAATCCTGCCCCGCGCCAAGTTCACCGAAGACCGCGGCATGCGTTTGCCACAGGCTGTCGTGGCGATGGGTGTGACGGGGGAGTTCCCCGAGAGCGGCCCGTATTACGACGTGATTGACCCCACTGACAAGGACATGCAGTTGCGGCCGGATCCATCTACAGTGCGCATCGTGCCCTGGGCGGTCGATCCCACCGCGCAGGTGATTCATGACTGCTTCGACCATGAAGGCAAGCTGGTGCCGTTTGCGCCGCGCAGTGTTTTACGCAAGGTGTGTGACCTGTTTGCTGCAGAGGGCTTGCAGCCTATCGTGGCGCCAGAGCTGGAGTTCTACTTGACTGCCCGCAACACCGATCCCAACACGCTATTGCGTCCGCCGATTGGTCGCAGCGGCCGCGCCGAGACTTCGCGCCAGGCATACAGCATTGACGCGGTGAACGAATTCGATCCCTTGTTCGAAGAAATCTACGACTACAGCGACAAGATGGAGCTGAACGTCGACACGCTGATTCACGAAGTCGGTGCCGGCCAGATGGAGATCAACTTCTTCCATGCCGAGCCGCTGGGGCTTGCCGATGAAGTGTTCTTCTTCAAGCGCACGGTGCGCGAAGCCGCGCTGCGCCACGACATGTACGCCACCTTCATGGCCAAACCGATTGCGAGCGAGCCGGGCAGCGCGATGCATGTGCACCAGAGCTTGTTGGATGTGGCAACCGGAAAAAACGTGTTCAGCAACGAAGACGGCACGCCATCCGAGATGTTCATGCATTACATCGGCGGCTTGCAGCGTTACATCCCTGCCGCAATGGTGTTGGTTGCACCGTATGTGAACAGCTACCGCCGTTTGTCACGCAACACCGCAGCACCTATCAATATCGAATGGGGCTATGACAACCGCACCGTGGGCATTCGTTCACCCATTTCATCTCCCGCCGCGCGCCGTGTTGAAAACCGGGTGATCGGTGCCGACGCCAACCCGTACGTTGCGATGGCCATGACGCTGGCTTGTGGCTACCTCGGTATCAAGAACAAGATCAAACCGAAACCCGAGATGAAGGGCGATGCTTATCTCACGGCCTACGCACTGCCACGCAGTCTGGGGGAGGCACTGGACTGGTTGCGCAAGGAGTCGGACCTGCACGACGTCCTGGGCAAGGAGTTCATCACGGTGTACTCTGAGATCAAGGAGCTGGAGTTTGATGAATTCATGAAGGTGATATCGCCATGGGAACGCGAACATCTTTTGCTGCACGTCTGACTTTTTGCCTTACGGCCCAATATCGGCCCAATACCTGGGCAAAATTTTGCGAAAATCGAGGCTGAAGTAGAAACAAGAATATTTTGGTAGCCATGAACTCGAATTCCAAATCCGCGGCGGCAGTCAATGCCGCACCGTTTCTGCAGATCAAGCGTATCGTCAAGAAGTTTGACGATGTGTTTGCGGTAGACGAAGTCACACTGGATATCCAAAAGGGCGAGATATTCGCGCTGCTGGGCTCATCCGGTTGCGGCAAATCCACGCTTTTGCGCATGCTGGCGGGATTCGAGACACCTACGTCCGGCCAGATCCTGCTGGCAGGCCAGGACATCGTAGGCCTCGCACCCTACGAGCGGCCCATCAACATGATGTTCCAGAGCTACGCCTTGTTTCCGCACTTGACGGTGTGGGACAACATCGCTTTCGGCCTGCACCGCGATGGCATGCCCAAGGCCCAGATCGAAGAGCGCGTGACACAGATGCTGGAGCTGGTTCAGCTCAAACAGTACGCCAAGCGCAAGCCGCACCAGTTGTCAGGCGGTCAGCAGCAGCGTGTGGCGCTGGCGCGCAGCCTGGCCAAGCGGCCCAAGCTTTTGTTACTCGATGAACCACTGGGCGCGCTGGATGCCAAGTTGCGTCAGCGCACCCAGCTCGAATTGGTCGACATCATCGAACAGGTCGGCGTGACCTGCGTGATGGTTACGCACGACCAGGAAGAGGCCATGACCATGGCCACGCGTATCGGTGTGATGAGTGAAGGCAAGATCCTGCAGATCGGTGCGCCCAGCGACATTTACGAAACTCCGAACTGCCGTTTTGTGGCCGATTTCATTGGCACGGTGAATCTGTTCAAGGGCAAGGTCACCAAGGACGAGCCCGACCATGTGGTCATCGAAACGCCGGAGTGCAAACACTATGTGAGCCACGGTATCACCGGCACTGAAGGTATGGAGGTGCATGTTGCGGTGCGGCCAGAGAAGATGTCAATCACGGCGAATCCGCCTGCAGATGGCGAGCGCGAATCGGCTGCCGAAGTGGGCTTCAATATCGCGCCAGGCGTGATCGAAGACCTGGCGTATTTGGGCAGCCTGACGACCTACCACGTCAAGCTGGATACCGGCATGGTTGTCAAGGTAACGCACACCAATGCGGCAAGGCACACCGTGACACCACTGACCTGGGGTGACAAGGTGTATGTGTGGTGGTGCGGCAGCGACGTTGTCGTACTGACCAGCTGAGGCGCAGATGGCCAACTCCATTCCTGCCATTGCGCCCAAGGGGTTCTCCAAGGGCTTTTATCTATACGACAAGCTGACCGGCTCATGGGGCAAGGCCGCCGTCATTGGCGTGCCCATGCTGTTCCTGCTGATCGTCTTCCTGCTGCCATTTCTGGTGGTGTTGAAGATCAGTGTGTCCGAGATGGGCGTGGTGATCTTCAACGACATCCTGACCTGGACGGACGAGGCGGTGACGCTGACCGTCAAGTTCAGCAACTACGTGAGCCTGACGCAGGACTCGCTGTACTTTTCGGCTTACCTGAGTTCTATCAAGTTTGCCGCAATCACCACCGTCATCTGTCTGGCGATTGCCTATCCCTTTGCCTACTTCATGGCCCGAAGCCCGGCCGAGAAGCGGCCTGCGCTGCTGATGCTGGTGATGCTGCCATTCTGGACATCGTTTCTTTTGCGTGTCTACGCCTGGAAGATGCTGCTGTCAGACAGCGGCGTGTTCAACAACGTCATGCTGGCGGTGGGCCTGATCGATGAGCCCATCAAGATGATGAACACACCGTTTTCGCTGGTGCTGGGCATGGTCTATATGTATGTGCCATTCATGATCCTTCCGCTGTATGCCAACTTGGTAAAGATGGATTTGCGCTTACTGGAAGCTGCGCTCGATTTAGGTGCCACGCCTTGGCAAGCCTTCTGGCGCATCACTGTGCCGCTGTCCAAGAACGGCATCATTGCTGGCTCGATGCTGGTGTTCATTCCCTGCATTGGCGAGTACGTGATCCCTGAGCTGCTGGGTGGCCCGGAGACACTGATGATCGGTCGCGTACTGTGGGATGAGTTCTTCAGCAACAACGACTGGCCGATGGCGGCTACGGTTGCTGTGGTGATGATTCTGCTGATCATCGTGCCGCTGGCCTTTTTTAACAAATACCAGGCCGAAAACGTGCAGGGAGGTCGGGCATGAAATTCAACACAGGCGCCCTGACGGCCAGATTCTGGATGACCAGTGTCTTTGTATTCCTGTACCTGCCCATCGTCACGCTGATTGTGCTCAGCTTCAACGAAAGCCCCATGGTGACGACCTGGGGCGGCTGGTCGCTGCGCTGGTACCAGGAACTGGCCGGCGATGACAAGCTGATCTCAGGCTTCAAGTTGTCGCTGGAAATTGCTTTCCTGACCGCTTGTGGTTCCGTGGTGCTCGGAACCTTGGCGGCACTGTCGCTGCACCGGTTCAAGCGCTTCCCGGGGCGCACGCTGTTTGCCGGCATGGTCAATTCACCGCTGGTGATGCCGGAAGTCATCATCGGTCTGTCCTTGCTCCTGATGGTGGTGTCTGCCCAGCGTCTGCTTGGATTTCCGGAAAAGGGCTTTGGCACGATCTGGATGGGTCACACTTTGCTGGGCATGGCCTATGCGACGGTCGTGGTGTTGTCACGCCTGCAGGAGATGAGTCCTTCTCTGGAAGAAGCCGCGCAAGACCTAGGGTGCCGTCCTTTGCAGGTGTTCTTCCTGGTCACGCTGCCGCTGATTGTTCAGGCGATTGGCTCTGCTTGGCTGTTGACTTTCACGCTGTCTCTGGACGACGTGGTGTTGACGCAATTTCTGAACGCACCTGGCTACAACACCATGCCCATCGAGATTTTCGGCCGTGCACGCTTGGGGCTAAATCCCAGCGTGAACACCGTGGCGACGCTGACCGTGGCGGTGGTGAGCCTGGGGATCTTTGCCATAAGTATCTGGATGTCACGCGCCGAGAAGCGCCGTGCGCAGGAAATGAACGCGGCCTACCGCAATGGTTGAGCGACAAGTGCCAAGTGTTGCGATATTTGTGGATTCTCTGGTGGTGGCGTTCTGATCCAACTTCTTCTAGAATCGCCTGAAACGGGGTCGGCAGCAATGCCGTCCCCGTTTGTACTTTGTGGGTCTGAATAGTGCCAATTTCGAATGCATTGATGCGTCCAGTTCATACATGGCAATGGCTTGAAATAAGGAAACCGATATGTCTACTCCCTCCAGCACGCTGACATTCGACGGCCGCGCGATGGTCAACGGCAAACGCGTTGCCGCGCACGACGGCCGGTTGTTTGATTGCATATCCCCGGTCGACGGTCGCATCCTCACGCAAGTCGCGCGTTGTAGTGAAGCCGATATCAGCGCCGCCGTGTCTGCTGCGCGCCAGGCGTTTGAAGACCGACGCTGGTCCGGCATGGCCCCTGCTGCGCGCAAACGCGTGATGATCCGCTTTGCCGATCTGGTGCTGGCACATGCCGATGAACTGGCGATGACCGAAACGCTGGATATGGGCAAGCCGGTGCAGTACGCCAAGTCGGTAGACGTCAACAGCGCGGCGAATTGCCTGCGCTGGTACGGTGAGGCGGTCGACAAGGTATACGACGAGATTGCTCCAACGCCCCGCACCGCGCTGGCACTGATCACGCGCGAGCCGGTCGGTGTGGTCGGCGTCATCGTGCCATGGAACTACCCGATGATCATGGCGAGCTGGAAGATTGCGCCTGCGTTGGCAGCGGGTAACTCCGTCGTGCTCAAGCCCAGCGAAAAATCGCCGCTAACCGCATTGCGTTTTGCTGACCTGGCGCTGGAAGCCGGTATTCCCGAAGGTGTGTTCAACGTCGTTACTGGCTTTGGCCCGGAGGCTGGCTCGCCGCTGGCCTTGCATATGGATGTGGACTGCATCGCCTTCACCGGCTCCACCCGCGTGGGCAAGCAGATCCACGTGATGGCCGGTCAGAGCAATTTGAAACGTGCCTGGACCGAGCTGGGTGGCAAGTCGCCCAACATCGTGTTTGCCGATTGCCCGAATCTGGACAAGGCGGTGGAGGCCGCAGTGGGCAGTATCTTCTTCAACCAGGGCGAGAGCTGCAACGCACCGTCGCGTCTGTTTGTCGAAGCCAGCATCAAAGAGCGCTTTCTGGAGAAGGCGCTCAAGCTGGTTCCCGGATACGCACCTGCCAACCCAACTTTGCCCACGACGGTGATGGGTGCGCTGGTCGACAAGGTGCAAATGGATACCGTTTTGCGTTACATCGAAAGCGGCAAGTCCGAAGGCGCCAAAGTGCTGGCGGGTGGCGAGCAGGCATTGACCGAGACTGGTGGTTGCTATGTGCAGCCCACGATCTTTGACGGCGTGACACCCGACATGACCATTTGCCGCGAAGAAATCTTCGGGCCGGTGTTGTCGGTGCTGTCGTTCACGGACACGGCCGAGGTCTTGAAACAAGCCAACGCCAGCGTCTACGGTTTGCAGGCTGGCGTCTGGACCAGCGACCTGAACAAGGCACATGGCGTGGCACGTGCGCTGCGCGCCGGCACCGTGCACGTGAACCAGTACGACGAAGACGACATCACTGTGCCATTCGGCGGCTACAAGCAAAGCGGTGTGGGGCGCGACAAATCCCTGCACGCTTTCGATAAATACACAGAGACCAAGACCACCTGGATTCGTATTGATTCTCCCGTCTGACATGACCATACTGAAACTGAAGACTTTTTTGAGGACGACACCATGAACGCCATCCTGAAACCCACCGCGCAAGCCGCAGGCGCCAGCGCCGGTACCAACGCTGAATGGCATGCTCGCCGTCTGGCCGCCACGCCGCGCGGTGTTGCTGTATTCGGTGATTTTTTTATCGATCACGCGAAGAACGCCGAACTATGGGACATCGAAGGCCGTCGCTTTATCGATTTCGCCGGCGGTATTGCGGTGCTGAACACCGGCCACGTGCATCCCAAAGTGCAAGCTGCGATCGCAGCCCAGTTGCAGCGTTTCACGCACACCTGCTACCAGGTCGTGCCGTACGCAGAATATGTGCTGCTTGCCGAGCGCATCAACGCGATTGCGCCGATAGCAGGCACTGTGAAATCAGCTTTCTTCTCGACCGGTGCGGAAGCCGTCGAAAACGCGATCAAGATCGCGCGCTCGTACACCAAGCGCGCTGGTGTGATTGCCTTTGGCGGCGCCTTCCATGGCCGCAGCCTCTTTGCAGTGGGCCTGACTGGCAAAGTGCAACCTTACAAGGCAGGCTTTGGCCCGTTTGCGCCTGAGACGTACCACGCACCGTTCCCTATGGATGCGGAAAGCTTTGCTGCTTGCAAGGCCGGTATCGAGCAGCTGTTCAAGTGCGATATCGAACCGGCCCGGGTCGCGGCCATTATTTTCGAGCCGGTGCAGGGTGAGGGCGGTTTCAACCCGATCACGAAGGAGGCCGCAAAGTGGCTGCGCTCGCTGTGCGATGAGCACGGCATTTTGCTGATTGCAGATGAAGTGCAAACCGGCTTCGCGCGCACCGGCAAGATGTTTGCGATGGAGCACCTCGGTGTGTCGCCCGACATCATGACCATGGCCAAGAGCATGGCGGGCGGCACCACGCTGTCGGCTGTTGTCGGCCGCGCTGATGTGATGGACGCGCCGCACCCTGGCGGTCTGGGCGGCACCTACGCCGGCAATCCGTTGGCGGTGGCTGCCGCGCATGCGGTGCTGGATGTGATGGCAGAAGAAAAACTGCCTGAACGCGCGCAACTGCTGGGCGACCGTTTGAAAGTCAAACTGGAAATTGCAAAAACCAAGAACAAGACCATGGGCGATATCCGCGCATTGGGCGCGATGGTGGCAGTCGAATTTGTCAATCCGACCACCGGCGCACCTGATGCTGACAAGACCAAAGAAGTGCAAATGGCCGCATTGAAGAAAGGCCTGTTGTTGCTGACGTGCGGTGTCTATGGCAACGTTGTCCGCTTCCTGTTCCCGCTGACGATTGAAGACGCGGTGTTCGACGAAGCGATGGGCATTCTGGACTCCGTGCTGGTCTGATTGCTTCTGCCGCGATAGGTGATGGCGGTGGCTTGGCTGACACCGCCATTTTTATGGTGCTATACCTTTGATAGCTGCTCACGCCTATTCTACGGGCGCTAGAGGCCAATTTGGTTATAAAAATCCCCCAAGAGCGGATGGCCGAACCGCGTTCCGCCTGCAAAGCGCACCTCAGAAATGCGGCGCTATGCCGCTGCTTTTTGAGATGCATTATTTGTTTTCATAATGCGAAACAAAGAATCTTGCACACCAATCCCATTTTTTCAAATGACAGATAGATGATTCCATATTGAGAAATTGAAACTATAAGTCGTTGATTTAATTGGTGAAAAATATAGTCTTATATAAGACACAAGATTGAAAATATGTCTTATATAAGACTAGAATTCAATCATGGGCACCGGAATTGCATGGCAATCGGCGCCCCGCTGATTTAACCAACCTAGGAGTGTTCTCATGCCGCAATCATTCACCGAGCAACTGAGCCGCGAGCAGCAAATCGCTGCCCTCGAAAAAGACTGGGCCACTAATCCCCGCTGGAAGGGGATCAAGCGCGGATACACCGCTGCTGATGTCGTGCGTCTGCGTGGTTCTTTCCAGGTCGAGCACACGTTGGCTCGCCGCGGTGCAGAGAAACTGTGGGATCTGGTGAACAACGAGCCCTATGTGAACTGTCTGGGCGCGCTGACCGGTGGTCAAGCGATGCAACAGGTCAAGGCCGGCGTGAAGGCCATCTACCTGTCGGGCTGGCAAGTCGCCGCCGACAACAACGAATACTCCGCGATGTACCCCGACCAGTCTTTGTACCCCGTGGACTCGGTGCCAAAGGTGGTCGAGCGCATCAACAACTCGTTCACCCGTGCCGATGAAATCCAGTGGTCCAAAGGCGTTGGCCCTGGCGACGCTGGCTACATCGACTATCACGCACCTATCGTCGCTGATGCCGAAGCCGGTTTCGGGGGCGTGTTGAACGCATACGAACTGATGAAGGCCATGATTCGCGCTGGCGCAGGCGGCGTGCACTTCGAAGACCAACTGGCCTCCGTGAAGAAATGTGGTCACATGGGTGGCAAGGTATTGGTTCCTACGACCGAAGCCTGCCAGAAGCTGATCGCTGCCCGTATGGCTGCCGACGTCTACGGCGTGCCAACTCTGGTGATCGCCCGTACTGATGCCGAAGCTGCAGATCTGTTGACCAGCGACTACGACGAAAACGACAAGCCATTCCTGACCGGCGAGCGCACTGCCGAAGGCTTCTACAAGACCAAGAAGGGTATGGACCAGGCTATCAGCCGCGCAGTGGCTTACGCCGAGTACGCCGATCTGGTGTGGTGCGAAACCGGTACGCCCGATCTGGAATTTGCCCGCAAGTTCGCAGAAGCCGTGCACGCCAAGCACCCCGGCAAGATGCTGGCCTACAACTGCTCGCCATCGTTCAACTGGAAGAAGAACCTGGACGATGCAACCATCGCCAAGTTCCAGAAGGAACTCGGCGCAATGGGCTACAAGTACCAGTTCATCACGCTGGCTGGCATCCACAACATGTGGTACCACATGTTCGACCTGGCGCAAGACTACGTGAAGCGCGGCATGTCTGCCTACGTGGAAAAGGTACAAGAACCCGAATTCGCAGCCCGCGAGCGCGGCTACAGCTTCGTGTCACACCAACAGGAAGTGGGCACGGGTTACTTCGACGAAATCACCACGGTGATCCAGGGCGGCAAGTCCAGCGTGACGGCGCTGACCGGCTCCACCGAAGAAGAGCAGTTCCACTAAATACAGCCCTAAAGGCGTCCCTCTAAAAAGCCCGGCACTTGCGTGCCGGGCTTTTTTTATAGGCTGGGCTCTTGCAGGATCAGGTTGTTCCAGGCGGCCAGCATTTGTTGCTTTTCCTGGGGCGAGATATCGTGCCCGTCTTCCCGGTCTCGCAACTCGCGGATCCGCGGCATCAAGTCTGTCGACTTCGGTTGTGGGCTTTTGGTTTCACTGGTCTCTTCCTGAAGCTTGTCGTTTTCAATCTTCTGGGTGCGCAGGGACTGTGTGACGAATTGGGTCAGGCTGGCGGCTATCAGTCTGTTCTTGTCGTCGAATTGGAGCTGTACCTCGATCACAGTGCTCTCTTCCAATTGCTTGTAATAGTAATTTTGCGATTCGGGGCTGTCGTCCAGCGTCGGTGGTGCCTGCGAGAACAGTTGCTCGTGCCAGGCTGCGCTGAGGTGCGCATTTTGCGTTTGGGCCACGGTACGGCTGCTGCCTGCTGAGCCTGCATTTGTCGTGGTCTGGTCCACGGTGTATTGGAACCGGTCCAGTTCCCAGCGCCTGCGTGGGTTGATGGCCTTTGATGTGGCTGTCAGCTGCGCCTTGAAGTCGGCCAGCCCGGTCAGCAAGCTTGCATCTTCTGCGCGCATCGCATTGATGGAGGAGCCGGGGTTTTGGGTATCCAGCGCTCCGTACGAGGCGGTAAGCGCTGAGAACGTGGACTTGAACAACTCCACCGCATTGCGGTCGGCGTGTCCGCGCGCGGCGGCTTTGTCCATGCGCGCCAGGTAGACGTCAACGGCCTTGGCTTTTTGCGCAGCGCTGCCCCAGAACGCGGGTTGCCGCAGGTCGACCGACATACTGACCTCGCCCTCCGGGCGCGCCAGCTTGATCTCGCGCAGGTTGGCGTTGGCGCTAAAACTGATGCCCAGTTTCTGGGAGCGGCTGCCGAATTGATCGACTTTGTAGAAGTTGGCCTTCAGGTCAATCTGTGTGATCAAACTGCTGTCGAATTGGCCGAGCTTCTCCAGATCTACTTGCGGATCATCACTGGCCAGGCCTTGCAGCGTGCGCTCGAATCCTTCCGCCAGCGCCTGCACGGCAGTTCTCTCGGCAGCGCTGAGCGGGCCTTCCACCTGTAGCTCGGCAGTGAGGCCGGTGGTGCCGGCATCCCCGTTTTGTTGATCTACGATGCGCAGCGTGACGGTCGCACCCGAACGCGTCTGGATTTGCATTTCTAAGCGCCCGCTGGGTTGGCTTTGCACACTGTTCAGGGCATAACTCGCCTTGGCCTGGATCTGGCTGCGCGAGGACGGGGCGGTAGTGTTTGCGAGCGTTTGCCGGTAATTGACGGCGCCGTTGCCAAGATTGTCCAGCAACGCGCTGCCTACGCCGGATAGCCGTACAGAGGAGGTGTTGCTACCGGCATTGCGGGCCAAAAGCTGACTTACAGCATCGTCGGGTGACTGCTCCCAGACTTGAAGCTGATTGCCGGTCAGGCGCACCTTGCCCAGCGCATCGTAGGTCAGATCTTCGTCCGCCATGTCGTTGGGCATTTGCGTGACGTAGGCAGCGCCTGTGCTGAAAGCGGAGGCCAGTGTGAGCTGGGTTTGCGGGAGCAAAGCAGCACGGGTGCTTGCAGACGAAGTCGTGCCCGACGTGGTGGCATTGCTCTGCGGCCGGGAAGAGGCGAGGAGGGCGGTGGTGCTGGAAATTTGCATTGAAAGAGCGGGGCCTTGTTTAATATCGGCCGTGGCGGGCCAAAACTGATGGCTGGATCCCATTTTTAATTGGAGGAGTAACCATGGATGGACAGATTTCTTTCCCCGGTTTTGGCGAATCGCCACCACCGCCCGCGCCGAAGAGCAAGTCGAAACTGAAAGGCGAGCACGAGCCCTATTCGCTGTTCTTGTCGATCTTTCCCATGCCAGATGATTCCGTGGAGATTTCCCACTTCGCCGGCATGTTGCTCAAAGCACATGGGCTCACCGGTAAGCCGCTGTTGCCACACCGGCTGTATGTGACGCTGCATGATTTAGGCAATTTCACAGAGGTGCCGCAACACTTGGTGGACGCGGCAATCCGGGCCGGCGACGCGCTGGCTTGCAATGCATTTGACGTGGTGCTCGATCGTGCGCTGAGCTACCCCAGCAGCGGGACCTATGTATTGACGGGCGTTGAGGGAGCGCGACAACTGACTGCCTTTCGAGAGGAATTGGGCGAGGCATTACAGAGCCAAGGCCTGCGCGTCAAGCGAAGCTTCACACCGCACATGACACTGGCATACGACAAGCATGTTGTCGCTGAACACGCTGTCGAACCGGTGCGTTGGACGGCGCATGAGTTTGTGTTGATCAGGAGCCACAGAGGTGAAGGCATTTACGATGTGTTGGGTCGTTGGCCATTGCAGCCCTGACTGCGGTTAAAATCCCGTATCCACTTTTATATAAGAGCGAGAAAGGCAATCTGGTTATGACACCGCGAACTACACCGGCGACTTCTTCTTTGCGATAAGGCCGTAGTCCGCGCGCCTTGTGCGCAGCCAGCTACCAAATTCATAGTAAAGCGCGGACCTCTCCGCGCTTTTTGCTTTTCTGATTCACTCTTTCTCGGTATTCACCATGATCAACATCACGCTTCCCGACGGTTCCAAACGCGAATTCCCCGGCCCGGTCACCGTGGCCGAAGTGGCTGCCTCCATTGGCGCAGGACTTGCCAAAGCCGCTCTGGCTGGCAAGGTGGATGGCAAGGTCGTGGACACCAGCTTCCAGATGCAGGCCGACAGCGCGCTGTCCATCATCACCGCGAAAGACGCCGACGGCCTGGAAGTCATCCGCCACTCGACAGCCCACTTGTTGGCGTATGCGGTAAAAGACTTGTTCCCGGATGCGCAAGTGACGATTGGCCCGGTGATCGAGCACGGCTTCTTCTACGACTTCTCGTACAAGCGCCCGTTCACGCCGGAAGATCTGGCGGCGATTGAGAAAAAAATGACGCAATTGGCGTCTCTGGACGAGCCAGTCTCCCGCCGCGTGTTGCCACGTGATGAAGCGGTGGCCTATTTCAAGAGCCTGGGCGAGCACTACAAGGCCGAGATCATTGAGAGCATTCCGGCTGATCAAGACGTGTCGCTGTACCGCGAAGGCAAGTTCGAAGACCTGTGCCGCGGCCCGCACGTGCCCAGCACCGGCAAGCTGAAGTTCTTCAAGTTGATGAAGGTGGCCGGCGCCTACTGGCGCGGCGACCACAAGAACGAAATGTTGCAACGCATTTACGGCACAGCCTGGGCCACCAAGGACGAGCTGCAGCAGCATTTGACGATGCTCGAGGAGGCCGAAAAACGCGACCATCGCAAGCTGGGCCGCGAACTGGACCTGTTCCACATCGACGAGCATTCGCCCGGCACCGTGTTCTGGCACCCCAAGGGCTGGACGCTGTGGCAGGGCGTGGAACAGTACATGCGTAAGGTCTACCAGGACAACGGTTACCTGGAAGTCAAAGGCCCGCAGATCATCGACAAGAGCCTGTGGGAGAAGACCGGCCACTGGGACAAATACCGCGAGAACATGTTCATTACGGAATCAGAAAAGCGCGATTACGCGCTAAAGCCGATGAACTGCCCTGGCCACATCCTGATTTACAAGCAAGGGCTGAAGAGCTACCGTGACCTTCCGCTGCGCTTTGGTGAGTTTGGCGCCTGCCACCGCAATGAGCCTTCGGGCGGTCTGCACGGCATCATGCGCGTGCGCGCCTTCACACAGGACGACGGCCACATCTTCTGTACCGAAGACCAGATCCAGGCTGAAGTGGTGGCGTTCACGACCCTGCTGCAAAAGGTCTATGCGGACTTTGGTTTCCACAATATCATCTACAAGCTGTCGACCCGCCCGGAGAAGCGCATTGGCACCGAAGAGAGCTGGGATCGGGCTGAAAACGCTTTGGCTGAAGGCTTGCGTGCCTCGGGTTGCGATTTCGAGTACCTGCCCGGCGAGGGTGCGTTCTACGGCCCCAAAATCGAATACACACTGAAAGATGCCTTGGGTCGTCCGTGGCAGTGCGGCACGATTCAGGTGGATCCGAACATGCCGGAGCGTCTGGATGCAGACTTTGTGGGTGAAGATGGTGCACGCCACCGCCCCATCATGCTGCACCGAGCCATCGTCGGCAGCCTGGAGCGTTTCATCGGAATCTTGATCGAGGAGAGCGCCGGAGCCCTGCCTGCTTGGCTGGCGCCCATCCAGATTGCGGTGCTGAATATCACCGACGCCCAGGCCGAATATGCCAAGAAAGTGGCCAAAACACTGCAAAATCAAGGGCTTAGGGTCAATTTAGACCTGCGCAACGAGAAGATTACGTATAAAATACGGGAGCATTCGATGCAAAAGCTGCCGTACTTGCTTGTCGTGGGTGACAAGGAGATGGCAGCTGGCGCCGTCGCAGTGCGCGCCCGGGGTGGAGAAGACCTCGGAGCAATGTCCCTGGAAGCGTTTACGCAAAAAGTCCTGGGTGATGTTGCCAACAAGTCGGCTAACTAAGGAGAGTAACTTCGGTTTAATCCAAGGAAACGTTGGTTTGCCCGCGTGTACTGTGCGGTATTAGCTACTATTTTTGTAGCAAACCATTGTGAAGGATTGAGCCATCGCTACTGAACCTCGTGACCGCCGTCAGCGTGAAGAACGCAAACACCGCCTGAACCGTGAAATCATGGCCCCAGAGGTCCGCCTCTCTGGTCCTGAAAACGAACCTCTCGGTGTCGTTAGCTTGATGGAAGCCCTGCGACAAGCGGGCGAGCTGGATGTGGATCTGGTTGAAATTTCTGCCACGGCGAATCCGCCGGTCTGTCGTTTGATGGATTACGGCAAGTTCAAGTACCAGGAACAGAAGAAAGCTGCGGAAGCAAAGTCCAAGCAGACGGTTATTGAGATCAAAGAGATCAAGTTCCGCCCGGGTACGGATGACGGCGACTACAACATCAAGATGCGCAATATCAAGCGTTTCTTGGCCGAAGGCGACAAGTGCAAGATCACTTTGCGTTTCCGGGGTCGCGAAATCACCCACCAGGAAATTGGTCTGGCGATGTTGCAGCGTATGCGCGACGAGTTGGGTGACACGATCATTGTTGAGCAGTTTCCCAAGTTGGAAGGCCGCCAGATGATCATGATGATTGCACCGGGCCGTAAGAAGCCAGGCGCAGTTGCCAAGCCGGTAGCGGAAACGCAGTCGGCAACGTAAGGAATTCTTTCTGCCAGTACGGTCACTGGCAGGAATGAAGTAGTAGATCGAAAGGTCTGCTGCAAAGTGAAGAGCCTCAAAACTCAACACTAAAAAGTGGCTCGGGGCCAACAAGGCTGGGAGTAGTTTCCCAGACGCCTCACGAGCACAAAGTAGAAGGAGCATTACTATGCCCAAAATGAAGACCAAGAGCGCGGCGAAGAAACGCTTCCGCGTCCGTCCAGGTGGAACCGTCAAGCGCGGTCAAGCCTTCAAACGTCACATCTTGACCAAGAAGACCACCAAAAATAAACGCCACTTGCGCGGATCGACTGGAGTTCATGCGACCAATATGGGTCACATGGCACAGATGCTCCCGGGCCAGGGTATTTAATTAACGACGAACAAGGAGTAATCACATGCCTCGCGTCAAACGTGGTGTAACGGCTCGCGCCCGCCACAAAAAAGTTCTGGCCCTTGCAAAAGGTTTTCGCGGTCGCCGCGGTAATGTCTTCCGTGTCGCTAAAGAAGCGGTAATGAAGGCTGGGCAATATGCCTACCGTGACCGTCGTACGAAGAAACGTGTGTTCCGCCAATTGTGGATCGCCCGTATCAATGCTGCTGCGCGTCAGTGCGGTATGACATACAGCCAGTTCGCCAATGGCATCAAGAAGGCTGGTATCGAGATCGACCGTAAGGTTCTGTCCGACATCGCTATTCATGACATGGCAGCTTTTGCTGGCATCGTGGAGCAAGTCAAGGCCAAGCTGGCTGCTTGATTCGCGATCGACTGCTACTTTTTTAGTAGCGGTCTACGCACCAAGAACAAGGGCTAGGGCTTGAAAGAGCACTAGCCCTTTTTCATTCAAACCAAATATCTCTCCTGCATTCATGAACGACCTCCAGCCCATCGTCGACGCCGCCCAGGCCGCATTTGCACAGGCCACCACGCCTGCAGACCTGGAAAACGCCAAGGCCCTGTTTCTGGGCAAGTCCGGGCGTATGACCGAACTGATGAAGGGCATGGCTGCTCTGAGTGTGGAAGAAAAGAAAACCCGCGGCGCGGCGATCAACCTCGCCAAGCAGGCGATTGAAGCAGCGCTGAATGGTGCGCGCCAGGGACTCGCCGACGCCGAACTCGCCGCACAACTCCAAGCCGAAGCACTGGACGTGACTTTGCCAGGCCGCCAGCGCGGGCAGGGCGGTTTGCACCCGGTGTCCCTCGCCCAAGAGCGCATCGAAGCCATCTTCGGCTCGATGGGTTTTGATGTGGCCCAAGGCCCCGAGATTGAAGCCGACTGGTTCAACTTCACTGCGCTCAATACGCCAGAAGACCACCCCGCGCGCTCGATGCACGACACCTTCTATGTCGAAGGCGGCTCGGCCACGGCGCCCAACCTGCTGCGCACACACACCAGCCCGATGCAAATTCGCTACGCGGTACAGCACGTCAAGAAGCACCGCGCCGCCGCTGGCGACACCGGCACTGGCCCGTTCAGCGGGGCGATGCCCGAGATTCGCGTGATCGCGCCCGGCCGTACTTACCGTGTGGATAGCGATGCGACGCACTCTCCGATGTTCCACCAGGTCGAAGGCCTGTGGGTTGGCGAGAACATCAGCTTCAAGGATTTGAAGTCGGTCTACCTGAACTTCATCACCACGTTCTTCGAGACGGACGATTTGCAATTGCGCTTTCGCCCGAGCTACTTCCCGTTCACCGAGCCCAGCGCTGAGATCGACATCATGTTCGAATCCGGCCCTCTCAAAGGCCGCTGGCTAGAGGTGTCTGGCTCCGGCCAGGTGCACCCGCAAGTGATCCGCAATATGGGTCTGGACCCTGAGCGCTACATCGGCTTTGCGTTCGGCTCAGGCATCGACCGTCTGGCCATGCTGCGCTATGGCGTGAACGACCTGCGCCTGTTCTTTGATGGCGACATTCGCTTCCTGTCGCAATTCCAGTAATCCCATCAGAACAAATTCGTCAGTCCGAACATGCAATTCCCTGAATCCTGGCTCCGCGCCTTCTGCAATCCTCCGATCTCGACCACTGTGCTGGCTGAGACGCTCACCATGGCTGGTCTGGAAGTGGAGGAACTCAAACCGGTAGCGCCCCCGTTTACCAAGATCGTGGTCGGCGAGATCAAGACTGCCGAGCAACACCCGAATGCGGACCGCCTGCGCGTCTGCACGGTTGATGTCGGTCAAGCCGAACTGCTGAATATCGTCTGCGGCGCACCCAATGCGCGCGTCGGCATTCGTGTGCCGTGCGCGCTGGTAGGCGCCGAGTTGCCTCCGGGCGAAGACGGTAAGCCTTTCCTGATCAAGGTCGGCAAGCTGCGTGGCGTGGAAAGCCAGGGCATGCTGTGCTCGGCCAAAGAGCTGCAATTGGCGGACGACCATGGTGGCCTGCTGGAGTTGGCTGCTGATGCACCTTTGGGCCAGAACATCCGCGAACACCTGAATCTGGATGACACGCTCATTACTCTGAAGCTCACGCCCAATCTGGCACATTGCCTGAGTGTTTACGGCGTGGCGCGTGAAGTGTCTGCGTTGACCGGTTCGCCCTTGTTGACACCAGTCATCGCACCCGTCGCCGTGACCAATCAGGGCAAAGTGCCGGTGAAGATCAGCGCGCCCGATTTGTGTGGCCGTTTCTCTGGCCGTGTGGTGCGCAATGTCAACACCAAAGCCAAGACGCCGCAGTGGATGGTCGACCGCCTGGCGCGTTGCGGCCAGCGCAGCGTGACCGCGCTGGTGGACATCTCCAACTATGTGATGTTTGAGCTGGGCCGCCCAAGCCACATTTTTGATCTGGACAAGATCCATGGCACGCTGGATGTGCGCTGGGGCAAAGCCGGTGAAGAACTCAAGCTGCTCAATGGCAATACTGTCACCGTAGACGACAAGGTCGGCGTGATTGCCGATGATGTGCAAGTCGAGTCGCTCGCCGGCATCATGGGTGGCGACGCGACTGCCGTGTCCGATGACACGAAACATGTCTACGTCGAAGCTGCTTTCTGGTGGCCCAAGTCCATCGCAGGCCGCTCGCGTCGCTACAACTTCTCTACCGATGCCGGTCACCGCTTTGAACGTGGCGTGGACCCCAGCCTGACCGTCGAACACATCGAACGCATCACCCAGCTGATCCTGGACATCTGCGGAACGCCTGAGTCCTCTTGTGGCGTGATCGACGACCTGCAGCCCAATGTGCCCAAGCCTGCGTCGGTGAGCTTGCGCGTGGCCCGCGCTGCCAAGGTGATTGGCATGCCGGTCACGCAAGCGCAGTGCGTGGACGTATTGCAGCGTCTCGGCCTGCCGTTGACGCAGACGGATGGCGTGATCACCGTCACGCCGCCGGCCTATCGCTTTGACATCCAGATCGAAGAAGACCTGATTGAAGAAGTCGTGCGCATCGTTGGCTACAACAACCTGCCGAACACGCCGCCGCTGGCGCCTATCTCGGCCAAGGTGCGTACCGAGTCGCAGCGCAGCCCGTTTGCCGTGCGCCGTGCGCTGGCCGCGCTGGGTTACCAGGAAACCATCAACTACAGCTTCGTCGAAGACCGCTGGGAGCATGAGCTGGCGGGCAACCCCAACCCGATCAAGCTGATGAACCCGATTGCAAGCCAGATGAACGTAATGCGCACATCGCTGCTGGGTTCCTTGCTACAAGTTTTGAAGTTCAACCAGGCCCGCAAGGCGCCGCGCGTGCGTGTGTTCGAGATCGGCCGCGTGTTCCTGCGCGATGCGTCGGTGCCCGAGTCCGACAGCACGGTTCAGGGCTTTGATCAGCCCATGCGCATCGCAGCGCTCGCCAGTGGAAGTGCCAATGCACAGCAGTGGGGCCACAAAGAGCAGGGCGTTGATTTCTTCGACGCCAAGGGTGATGTGGAAGCGTTGCTGGCGCCGTTGAAAGCCGAGTTCAAGCCCGGCACTCATCCCGCGATGCACCCTGGCCGTTGCGCCCAGGTTCTGGTGGGTGGCAAGGTGATTGGCCATGTTGGCGAACTGCACCCCAAATGGCGCCAAGGCTACGAGTTGCCCCAGGCACCCATGCTGTTTGAGCTGGAGCTGGAACCCGTACTGGCACGTCAGTTGCCCGAATTTGCGCCTGTAGCCAAGTTCCAGCCCGTGCAGCGCGATATCGCAGTGGTCGTCGCAGACGATGTGACCCACTCCGCCCTGATGGCTGCCGTGTGGGCGGCACCGACTGCTGGTTTGCTGCGCGATGCCCAGTTGTTTGACGTCTACCGCCCCAAGCTGGCAAAAGATGCTGTGGCCGAAGCCGGTGCGACTGATCGCAGTCTGGCCGTACGCCTGACGCTCAATAGCGAAGAAGGTACGCTCAACGATGAGCAGATTGAAGCGGCGGTCAAAGCCGTGGTGGAGCAGTTGCAGTCGGCTGTTGGCGCGCGCCAGCGGGTCTGAGCTTAGTGGTCTGAGGAGGAACTATGGATTTTTCTGTTGAAAGCCTGGAAACCCCGGCGCTGACCAAAGCGCAGCTGGCGGATCTGCTGTTTGAGCAGATCGGCCTGAACAAGCGCGAGTCCAAGGACATGATCGACGCCTTCTTTGACCTGATCGCCGCCAGCTTGGTGGACGGTACAGACGTCAAGATTTCCGGCTTTGGCAACTTCCAGATCCGCACCAAAGCCCCCCGGCCGGGCCGAAACCCGCGTACCGGCGAGGCGATTCCGATCGAAGCACGCCGGGTGGTGACCTTCCATGCCAGCCACAAGCTCAAAGAGCAAATCCAGATTGAAGGCAAAACGCCAAGCGCCGTTTAGCAACATCTTGTAACCGTTTGGCGACTTGTTCCCAAATGGTCTTTGCATACCGGGGAAACTTAGAGTAACCTCTACGCTTTCCCCCGTATCGCATTGATTTCAATGGAGAAAACTCTCCCCCCCATTCCAGCCAAACGCTACTTCACCATCGGTGAGGTCGGCGATTTATGTGGTGTCAAACCCCACGTGCTACGGTATTGGGAGCAGGAATTCACGCAACTACGCCCTATGAAGCGGCGTGGCAATCGCCGCTACTACCAGCACCATGAGGTGCTGATGATCCGCAGAATCCGTGATTTGCTGTACGACCAGGGCTTCACCATCAGCGGTGCGCGCAACAAGATGCAGGAGCTGCTGCAAAGCGAGCGCGACAAGAAGCGCAACGGTGAGGTCATGCTCGACGGCGTCGAAGTGCTGGAAGTGGACGATGTTGACCTTGAAGACTTTACCGATAGCGAGCCCGTGGATGACCCTGAGATGGGCTCCGAGCAACTGAATCTGGTGCGCCGCGAATTGTTCGAGATTCGCGAATTACTCACCGCCGCACTCTGAAACGGCCTCTTCGGGAGGCTATAATTCAGGGCTTGATCGGTGTGTGGCGCAGCCTGGTAGCGCACTTGCATGGGGTGCAAGGGGTCGAAGGTTCGAATCCTTTCACACCGACCATTAGATTGTACAAGGGCCTCCAAGTAGTTATACTTGGAGGCCTTTTTTCTTTATGAATCAATGGGTTACGCTACAAGGACCTACAACAAGATTCACTGACTGCCAACCCATATACGGGGCACAAAACGGGGCACAAAACAGTCAAAATCCGTTAAAATATAGACCGTTCCCCGGTTGAGGCTGTTCCCTGTGTGGAGGCGCAAATGTTGACAGATGCCGAATGCAGAAATGCACTTTGCCCCGCAGACAAGAAGCGGCACAGACTCACGGATGCGAACGGTCTCTACCTAGAAATCAGCCCAGGCGGATCCAAGCGTTGGTTCTGGAAGACCTATGCTGATGGCAAAGAAAGTCGAATGGCATTGGGTAGCTACCCCGCAGTACCTCTCACAGCAGCAAGAAAAGCTCGGGACACCGCAAGATTGCAAAAATCGAATGGGGTAGATTGTTGATTTCCGTTGAAAACTGACCCACTTGAAGCAGTAATTTCCACCAAAAATTGACCCACGTAGGCCTTACCCTGCTAGTTTTTAAAGCAGGGGAATATTAGGAGTGATAGACGTGGCGACATTGAATGTCATCAGACGTTGGGCACTGCGAGAACAGATGTCCATCCGTGAGATTTCCAGGCGTACAGGCCTGGCTCGCAACACCGTGAAGAAGTACCTGCGATCCGACGAGAGTGAGCCTAAGT
>NZ_JBFUFW010000014.1:0-50705 GCF_056403235.1 Rhodoferax sp. P2_H8_2 | reverse complement strand
TCATCAGACGTTGGGCACTGCGAGAACAGATGTCCATCCGTGAGATTTCCAGGCGTACAGGCCTGGCTCGCAACACCGTGAAGAAGTACCTGCGATCCGACGAGAGTGAGCCTAAGTACGCAAGCCAAACCCGGTCCAGCAAGCTCGATCCCTACGCCGAGAAGCTGGCTTTGTGGCTAGGAATGGAGGTCACGAAATCGCGGAAACAGCGGCGCAATTTGAAGCAACTCCACACAACCTGTTAACAGCATCATTTGCAGGCAAACTGAAATTGTCTGGTTCGGTATTTTCTGAACGGCGGAAAACCACGCTGCCAATTGTTCGCGTTGTAAAACGTCGGACTTGGTACTTGGCTTGCCCAATGCCTCGCGTGCCTTCTTGGTCTTGGCTGGATTCGTTGCCGCGAGCAGTGGGGCGTATGTAGGTTGTTCCGCACACCACGTTAGGAACACCGTCAGGAGTCGCCACGCAAGGCGCGCGGAAGACGGGCGGGTTGCCCCCTCAGACGCTGCCCACGCCTCTACTGTGGCTTGATCTAGGCTTCTCAGGGGCAAGGGCATAAGGGCGGCTAGTGGCCCCGGCTTGGTCAATTGCTTGCCACCACCACGACGACCTGAGGGCAGACCGCCAAGTTTGGCCTTGTCTATGTGGTCGCGGTAGTGAAGGTCACCCCAATATGGGCGACGTTGCTCTATGTAGGTTTGCCATACCTCGCCAACGGTAATCAAGGCCGTCCTATCGGCTTCGACCTTCACCGCATCGGCAATCCTCTTATTCGCTAGCGCTATTTGTCTGTCACGCTCTATTTCTCTAGGGTCATCGCCTGTGTCTAGAGTGACACGCAGCCTATTTGATTCTGCTCGTGCTGCGTCGATGTTCCATGCTCGTACATCGCCTATGGTGCGCCGGATATTTTGTCGATTTAGCTTGGCTTCAAAGACGAATGACTTCGCCCCGTTTGCTGTGACTCTTACGCGCAGGCCCGGTGCCTTAGCGTCACGCAGGAACACCTGTGACCTGTTACTAGGGCATGACAACCGATCAATCATCCCGGCAGTAATGTCGTGTGATTGGCTCAGGTCGGGCGCTACGTTTTTAGGTGTTCTTGCCATTCAGTGGTGCTCTGCTAGTTGGCAATAACCTTGCCATGTAGCCACCATGTAGCCAAATTTCCTCAATTTTGAGGAATTTAGATCAACATATCTGTTTCGGATATAGTTGTTAGGTGCAGTTAAGTTGTTGATTTATATAGATTTTATTCTCAGAATCAACGAAAGTCAACATCAAAAAGTCAGGATTGTGATTCCTGTTGTCGTGGGTTCGAGCCCCATCAGCCACCCCAAATAAACACTAAAAACCCCGCTATCGAAAAGATAGCGGGGTTTTTTCTTTGGTGCTGCTTGTTGCTTTCAACCTCTGGCTACCGAAGGCGGGTTTGGCTTTCACCCTTAGGGAGTCACCGTCGGGGAAAGCCGCCACATGGCTACTTGGCTACACAGCGAAACTGAATCTCCGCTGAAGCACGCGCGCCGGCGCTAGCGTCTTTCGTTGTGGCCTTTCCGGGCGCCATGGCCTGGCCCTTGCTGGCGCAAAAAGCGGTCGCCTGTTGCATGAACCTCACCTTGACGCCCGTGCCAGATGAGTCCGTGGCATTGCCCGGGCCGCCCAGCTTGTACAGGCCTTCGCTGATCTTGACTGGATCATCGGCGCTTGTTGTCGACATCGTCGACATGGTCGAGGTATTCGACGTGGGCGCTTTAGTCGCGCAGCCACAGAGGGCTGCGATCGAAAGAAAGAGGGCGATTCGGTTTTGCATGGCCCCAATGGTCGGCAACTTCGTAATGCAGTTCTGTGCGATATCGCGCAGTAAACCAGTTGAAACGCTGATCTCGCCGTAAGGGGCCAAGCCCTGCGCCGTCAGTCGTTGACCATCACCAGCTTGCCCATCACGCCGCGCGAGCCCATATGGGCGTACGCCGCCTTGAGCTCGGCCATGGGCATGGTGCGGTCAATCACGGGCTTGATCTTTCCGGTGCCATACCACTGCGCCAGTTCCATCATCATCGCGCCGTTGGCTTGGGGTTCGCGCTTGGCGAAGTCGCCCCAGAACACGCCGACGATGGACGCGCCTTTGAGCAATGCCAGGTTGAATGGCAGTGCCGGGATCGGGCCCGACGCAAAACCGACGACGAGATACCTGCCGCGCCATGCGATAGAGCGGAAGGCTGGTTCGGCAAAGTCGCCACCGACAGGGTCATAGATCACGTCAGGGCCTTTGCCGTCGGTCAGCGCCTTGATCGCATCGCGCAGGTTTTCGGTCGTGTAATTGATCGTTGCATCTGCGCCGATCTTTTTGCACAGGTCGCACTTCTCTTGTGTGGACGCGGCAGCGATGACGCGTGCGCCCTTGGCCTTGGCGATCTGGATGGCCGAGGTGCCTACTCCGCCCGCAGCCCCCAATACCAACACCGTTTCGCCCGCCTTGAGCTGCGCGCGGTCTACCAGCGCGTGGTACGACGTGGCGTAAATCATGATGAACGCGGCGGCGTCGACAAACGGGAAGCCGTCCGGCAGCGGCATGCACAGCGCTGCCGGCGCAATGGTGTGCGTGCCAAAGCCGCCAGTGCCGCTCAGGCAGGCCACGTTTTGGCCGACCTTGATGTGTTTGACGCCTTCTCCAACGGCTTCGACAACGCCTGCATATTCAGACCCTGGCACAAAGGGCAGAGGCGGCTTCATCTGGTACTTGTTTTGCACGATCAGGATGTCGGGAAAGTTCAGGCTGGCGGCCTTGATGGCGATCAGCACTTCGCCAGCCTTGGGCGCGGGCGTGGGCAGTTCTTTCCAGGTCAGGGCATCGACACCGGTGGGGTTTTCGCAAAGCCAGGCATGCATATCAAATCTCCAAATAAGTTCAGCGCATCATAGGTGGCGGGCAGTTGATGTGTCTCTGGAATTGTCCCGCGTGCGACCACAGAGCGGGCGCCGCCTACAATCCAGATTCACTCTGACGCACCATGAAAATTCTTATTTCCAACGACGACGGTTACCAGGCGCCCGGCATTGTGGCGCTGTACGAAGCCCTGAAAGATATTGCCGATGTGGAGGTGATCGCACCCGAGCAAAACAACAGCGCCAAATCCAACGCGTTGACGCTGCATTCGCCGCTGTATGTGCACCGCGCGGCCAACGGCTTTCGCTATGTGAATGGCACACCGGCGGATTGCGTGCACATTGCGATGTCGGGGCTGCTGGATTACCGGCCTGACCTGGTGGTGTCCGGCATCAACAACGGCGCCAATATGGGCGACGACACGATTTACTCTGGCACCGTGGGCGCTGCGATGGAGGGCTTTCTGTTTGGCGTGCCCGCGATTGCGTTTTCGCAAGTGGAGCGCGACTGGATCCATCTTGACTCTGCTGCCGCGAAAGCGCGCGAGCTGGTGCTGTCTATGCAGAAGCAGCAGATGATCACCGAGAAGCCGTGGTTGCTCAACGTCAACATCCCGAACAAGCCCTTTGCGGAGATCGGCAGTTTGAAGCTGTGCCGTCTGGGCAAGCGGCATGTGGCTGAGAAGGTGGTCGTTCAGAAAAGTCCGCGTGGCGAGACCATGTACTGGATTGGCGCGGCTGGCCCCGTGCTGGACGATGCCGAGGGCACGGACTTTCACGCGACGGCGCAGGGCCATATGGCGATGACGCCGCTGCAGATTGACCTCACGGACCACAAGAGCCTGAGCTATTGGGCGCAGACCGCGGCCCGCATTGTGCAAGCGACGCCATGACCGGTACCAAGCAGCGCCCCAGTTTTCCGGCGCGGATGGACGCCCGGCCCACTGCAGCCGCGCCACGCTCGCACAAATTGGCAGCGGCCGCGCCGCAGGGCGTAGGCATGGACTCCAGCGCCGTGCGCATGCGCATGGTGCAAAAGATTGCGGAACAGGGCGTGCAGGACACTATGGTGCTCTGTGCGATGGGAACGATAGAGCGACACCGCTTTGTCGATACCGCGCTGGCGGGCCAGGCCTATGAAGACACCAGCCTGCCGATTGGATTGGGGCAGACCATTTCCAAGCCCGGCGTCGTGTCGCGCATGATCGAATTGATGCGCAATGGACAAACCGGCAAGCTGGGCCGCGTGCTGGAGATTGGCACCGGCTGCGGTTACCAGGCCGCGGTGTTGAGCCTGGTGGCGGACGAGGTCTACAGCATCGAAAGGCTGCGCGGCCTGCATGACAAGGCGCGTGAGAATCTGCGGACCTTGCGCCTGCCCAATCTGCATTTGCTGTTTGGCGACGGTATGGTGGGCTATGCCAAGGGCGCGCCCTATGCGGGCATTATTTCGGCCGCTGGCGGCGAGGCCGTGCCCCAGGCTTGGGTCGATCAACTGGCTGTGGGCGGGCGCTTGGTGGCACCGGTTTCGCAGGGCAGCGGCCGGACCGCCAGCCAGGCCTTGCTGGTGCTGGACAAGACCCCCCAGGGCATCCGACAGAGTATTCTGGAGGCAGTGCACTTTGTCCCTCTAAAATCGGGTGTTGCCTGAAGGAAATTGCTTATGACCGGATTTGTTCGTCGTGGTGTGTATTCATTGGCCGTGCTGGCTGCTCTGGCCCTGGCCGGGTGCAGTTCCGTGTCCCTGAACCGCCCGCCTGTAGAAGATCGCGGTGGTGCTCAAAGCAAGCCGCAGGGCGCCACCACAGCCCCGCAACCAGTGGTCACGCCCATCCCAGGTGCTGAGAACGCTGGCAAGACTGGCTACTACACGGTCAAGCCGGGTGACTCGCTAATCCGCATTGGTCTGGAAGCTGGACAAAGCCACAAGGACATCGCGCGCTGGAACGCGCTGGAAAACCCCAACCGCATTGAAGTTGGCCAGGTTTTGCGTGTGCAGCCGCCCGTTGCCGAGACCGCAGCTACTACCAAGCCAGTCAGCAGCAGCGTAGTCGCTGGCGCGCCGCTGGTGAGTGGTGCGGCGAGCGCGCCGGTCAAACCCGCTTCCGCCCCCGTTGGCGCCGCCTCTGCGCCCGTGCCCCCGGCTTCCAGCGTGGCCAATGGCAGTGGTGACGATGACCTGAACTGGATCTGGCCCGCAAGCGGCGCCACGTTGACCGGTTTTGACGACACCAAGAACAAGGGTGTGGACATTGGCGGCGCAGCGGGCGATGCCGTGTTGGCCGCGTCTGATGGCCGTGTGGTGTACGCCGGAGCCAGCCTGCGCGGCTACGGCAACATGATCATCTTGAAGCACAACAACACGTATCTCACGGCCTACGCGCACAACCAGACCCTGCTGGTCAAGGAAGAGCAGACCGTCAAAAAGGGCCAGAAGATTGCCGAGATGGGCAACAGCGATGCCGACCGCGTGAAGCTGCACTTTGAGCTGCGCCGCTACGGCAAGCCAGTCGATCCCCTGAAGTACTTGCCACCAAGGTGATGTAGTGAAAACGCCCCGCGCATCCGACAAAGGCAGCAAGCCTGCCAGTCGGATGGCTGCGGTGGAGTTTTCACAGGATTCAGAGGAAAATAGGCCGCTAGCGCCCGAGGAACGTGCGCAGGCAGCTATGGAAACCATAGCAGACGAGGTTTCGCCTGATGTGCTGCGAGAGGCGGCTTCCGAAGAGTCTCCAGATGCATTGGCCGTCTACATGCGCGGCGTGCGCCGCACCGAATTGTTTACCCCCGAAGAAGAATTTGCGATGGCGACTCGCGCCCGCGCGGGTGATTTCGCGGCCCGGCAAAGCATGATCGAGCACAACCTGCGCCTGGTGGTCAGCATTGCCAAGGGCTATATGGGCCGCGGCGTGCCGATTGCCGATCTGATCGAAGAGGGCAATCTGGGCCTGATGCACGCGATCGACAAGTTTGAGCCCGAGCGGGGTTTTCGTTTCTCGACCTATGCGACGTGGTGGATACGCCAGTCGGTGGACCGTGCGCTGATGTACCAGGGCCGTGCGGTGCGCCTGCCAGTGAACGTGGTGCGCGAGTTACAGCATGTGCTCAAAGCCCGTCGTGTTTTGGAAAACGATGCTGACCTTGTGTCACGTCGGCCCGAAGGCATTCGCGTGGAAGACATCGCAGCATTGCTGGGGCGGCCTGCCACCGAGGTCGCTGAGCTGCTGGGCATGGCCGAGTCACCACGGTCGCTGGATGCAGCTTTAGACCGCAGCGGCGATGAGCAGACGCTGGGCGACAGCTTGGTGGATGAGTTGGCCATAGATCCCGAGGACCACGCGCATGCGCTGGAGGTCGATGTGTTGCTGGAAGAATGGGTCAGCACGCTAACCACCCGCGAGCGCGAAGTGCTGGAGCGCCGCTATGGCTTGCATGACCGGGAGCCCGAGACGCTGGATGTCGTCAGTGTGCACCTGGGACTGACGCGCGAGCGCGTGCGCCAGGTCCAAAACGAGGCCTTGCTGAAGATCAAGCGCAACCTGGCCCGCCGCGGCATTGCGCGTGATGCGCTCATGTGACCGCGAGAGCAACAAGTCCGCACTGGGCCGCCCCGAGCGGGCTTAGCCCCCTTGGGGCTGAAGGCTGCGGCTCCAGAGCCACCTGCGTGGCTCTGGACAGCCTGAAGAGCCCTTGCCTCTGGCAGGGCCTGATCAGCGACCCGCGAAGCGGCGGAGCGTGGGGGCTACGTCCATACCTGAGACAATTCAGGGATGACAGACGCTACCGTAATTCCCGCTGAACTCCCCCCTGAATCGCCCGTTATCGAATTGCCTGTTGATTCAGGCCCGGCCTTGCCCGACGGCTGGCTGCGCGTTAAATCGCTGGACCTTGAAGCCCAAGGCGTGGCCCACAAGCCCGATGGCAAGGTGGTGTTCATTGATGGTGCCCTGCCTTTCGAGGTGGTGAGCGCCAATATCCACCGCAGCAAGGCCAGTTTTGAAAAAGGTACGCTGACCACCATCCACCAGGAATCGAGCCAGCGCGTGCGCCCGGCATGCCCGCACTTTGGCCTGCAGCCCAACGCCTGCGGCGGCTGCAAGATGCAGCACTTGCACGTGGGCGCGCAGGTGGCCGTCAAACAGCGGGTTCTGGAAGACAACCTGCAACACATTGGCAAGCTGCGTTCCGAGAACATGCTGCGCCCGATCGAAGGCCCGGCCTGGGGCTACCGCTACCGTGCGCGCCTGTCGGTGCGCTTTGTGCGCAAGAAGGGCGCGGTGCTGATCGGTTTTCATGAGCGCAAGAGCCACTATGTGGCTGACATGCAAAGCTGCGCGGTGCTGGTGCCGCATGTAAGCAGGATGCTGATGCCGCTGCGCGCGCTGATCGCGTCCATGGATGCGGTGGAGTCACTGCCGCAGATCGAGTTGGCTGTAGGGGACGTCGCTGGTGGTAACTCGGAGGCCGCAACCGAAGTGACTGCGCTGGTGCTGCGCCATATGAATCCACTGAGCGATGCAGACTTGCAGCGCTTGCGCGAGTTCGCTGCGGTGAACCCCGGTGTGCAATGGTGGCTGCAAGCGAAAGGGCCGGACGCAATCATTCGGCTGGACGAGTTGGCGGGCCATGAGACCGGCCAGTTGGCTTACAGCCTGCCGCAGTTTGGCATCACGATGCCGTTTCGTCCGACCGATTTCACCCAGGTCAACCCACATATCAACCGCGTGCTGGTGCAAAAGGCGCTGGGCTTGCTGGCCGTCAAAAAGGAAGAACGCGTCATTGACTGGTTTTGCGGTCTGGGCAACTTCACGCTGCCGCTGGCAACGCAGGCGCGCGAGGTGCTGGGCGTGGAAGGTGCGGAGTCGCTGGTTGCCCGTTCCAGAGAAAATTACAAGGTAAATCAGGCTGCAGCGCCCGCAGGACAGGCGTGGGCAGCTACTAAATTTGTAGCGCGCAACCTGTTCGAGATGACGCCGGAGCTATTGGCTGCGGACGGTGCGGCTGACAAATGGCTGGTCGATCCACCGCGCGAAGGCGCTTATGCGCTGGTGCAGGCGCTGGCTGCGTTGAACCAGTCAGCCGAGTTGCGTGGCGACTGGACGCCGCCGCAGCGCATCGTTTATGTGAGCTGCAACCCTGCAACGCTGGCGCGTGACGCGGGTGTGCTGGTGCACGAGGCGGGATACCGCTGTACGTCAGCAGGGGTGGTCAACATGTTCCCTCACACGGCGCACGTGGAGAGCATTGCGGTATTCGACAGGATTAACTGATCAGTGGGCAGCCGTCTTGGGCTTGCCTTTGGTCTTGGATGCATCATCCGTAGCTTTGTCTGACTTGTCCGGTTTGGACTCGGCGATGACTTCTTCTATGGTGCCGTCTGCGCTCTTGGTGATCTTGGCCGGAATGCCTTCGACCTTGTTGTCCCGCATGTACTGGTCCATGTCTTTCCAGCCCGCGAATACCGCGGTCTTGGATGCCTTTTCATTGAGGGCATAGCAGTCTTCGATACTGCGCAAGCCAAAGCGGCAGGCACCACCAATCGCTTTGGCATCCGATTCCCGTTGAACGGCCTTGGGATCTTCCAGCAGTTTCTCAAGGTCGCACCCACCCAGTAGCAGGGCGATGGTGATGAGAAGGAGGCGTGCAGTCATGGGCAATGGAGTGGGACCTTCAGTCTATATCGACAATTTGCGCTCTGAGTTGATGGCGCATCTTGGATTGGATCCAAAGAAAAAGGCCCCAAAAGGGGCCTAATTCTGGATCGGTCTGCGATCAGTCGCGTTCGCCACCGAAGATGCCCAGCAGAGACAGCAGGCTCTGGAACACGTTGTACAGGCTCAGATACACACCCAGCGTGGCGGTGATGTAGTTGGTTTCTTCTCCGTCCCGGACGCGCTTCAGGTCATACAGGATGAAGGCCGAGAAGATGCCGATGACCAGCACCGACAGGGTAATCATCAGGCCGCTGCTCTGGATGAATACGTTGGCAATACCGGCAACAAACACCATCATCATGCCGATGAACAGGAACTTGCCCATGGACGACAGGTCGCGTTTGATGATGGATGACAGGGTTGCCATGCCCAAAAAGATACCGCCGGTTCCGGCAAAGGCCATCATGATCAGGCTGGCGCCGTTGCTCAGGCCCAGCACAGAGCCGACCAGACGCGACAGCATCAGACCCATGAAGAACGTGAAGGCCAGCAGCATTGGCACACCCGCTGCCGAGTTCTTGGTTTTCTCGATGGCGTACATGAAGCCGAACGCGCCAGCCATGAAAACAATCAGCCCAACCATGGGTGACATGGCCGCCGTGATACCGGTCGCCACGCCGAGCCAAGCGCCCAAGATGGTCGGGATCATGGACAGCGACAGCAGCCAATAGGTATTGCGCAACACCTTGTTGCGCTCAGCGGTAGACGCGTAGCCGTAGCCTGCGTCAATAGTGGTAACTTGTTCGTTCATGATGAAACTCCTTCTAGAACTGCATAGAGCAGATGGCCCCATTCTAGGGTTTATCAAGGGCGTAAACGGGTATCCCCAGGATTGGTCCGGTTTTGGGTCATTCAGTTGCAACCGAGAGTAGCGATTGCAGGGGCCAGGCAGCGGTATGCTTGTCGTATTCCAACTGCCGGGCTGCACACCATGAAAAACAAATCCATTCTCGAAGCCGCTGATGTCAAAGCCATTGCCGCAGCTGCCGAAGCTGAAGCCGTGAAGAACAATTGGGCTGTCAGCATCGCCATCGTCGATGACGGTGGCCATTTGCTGCATTTCCAGCGTCTGGATGGTGCAGCCCCGATTTCCGCGCACATCGCGCCCGCCAAAGCCCATACCGCGGCGATGGGCCGGCGCGAGAGCAAGACTTACGAAGACATGATCAATGGCGGACGGGTGTCGTTCTTGAGCGCGCCAGCGTTGGAAGGCATGCTCGAAGGCGGCGTACCCATCGTCAAGGACGGTCAGTGTCTCGGTGCAGTGGGTGTCAGCGGTGTGAAATCCACCGAAGATGCGCAGATCGCCAAGGCCGGTATTGCGGCCTTGGGTCTATAAGATCACCAATGGGGTCTAGGCGCTGATCCCTACGGTCAGCGTCGCGGCATAGCCGCTGGTTGCGTCGCCCGTGATCGTCGGGATTTGCGAGACCGCCTTGTCATCGCTGAACACGTTGTCGCTGGCCAGCGATATCGCGGCGAAGTTGCTTACGCTGGCGCTGTAGCCAGTGGTCGCATAGACGGCCTGGCAGGCGGCTGCGGGCAGTGCGAGCTGTGAGGTGCGCACCTGGTCGCTCGCAGGCGTGGTGACAGCCGCTGTCAGGCTGGAATACACCTCAAAATGGATATGCGGCCAGCGCCCGGAGTAGCAGCCGGGGAAGATGGTGGTGAAAGTGACCTCACCATTGGCATCCGTCACCTGCACACCGCGCAGATAGTTCTCGGCAGTGATGCCGCTGGAGTACATCGAATACCCGCCAGCCCTGTCGCAATGCCAAAGATAGATGGCGTAACCCGCCAGGGAGGCGCAGCTCGCGCCTGTGTTCACCAGTTTGAGCTTCACTGTCAGCGGCACGCCTGCTGCTACTGCGCTGGGGCCTGCAATGCTGGAGCGAATATCGGAACGCACGATGCCCGACAGCGTCAGCGCATTGGCGATACCGCTGCCATTGCTGTTGCTGCCATCGCCGGGGTAGGGGCCACCAGTTTCGCTGGGAATAACAGCGCATGAACCTGTCGTCGTTGTGCTTCCCGATGTGCCGCCTGACGTTGTGCCTGACGTTGTTCCCGTGCTGCTCAAACTACTGTCTGAACTGTCTCCGCCGCCACAAGCCATCAGAGGGAGGGCCGTTGCGCCGCCTATGGCCAGCCAACGCAACATGCTGCGCCGATTGGTGGTGGCGTGCTGGATCAGCGTATCCAGGTCATGGACAAGGCTGCGGTGATGGGAAGAAGTGGTTTGGAGAGCGTTCAGTAATGTCATGCAGCCATTGTTCATGGCTTGAATGAATCACAAGTGTCGTGTCGGTAAGCTTATGTAAACCGCGCTGGCGCTCAGCCCGGCCGCTACCTCACTTGGTCAGGATCAACTTGCCCGCGCGCGTGGTTTGCAGGCGGTAGGTCTGGCCCAGGTGCTCAATCTCAACGGTGGTTGCGCCACCCAGCAGGTCCGCCGATTGGATGGTGTGGCGAGCGCCAGTTGCTGGCGGGCTAGCGCCTGCATCCGCGGGCTGCGGACGTGTTGCCGCAGGCAACGCGTTCTCAGGCTCTGGTGGTGCGGGCGTATGGGTGTTCACTTCTTGGGCTCGGTCACAAAGCCAATCTTGCGCAAACCGGCTTGCTGGGCCTGCGCCATCGCTTGTGCCACAAACTCGTAGCGCACGGCCTTGTCGGCGCGGATGTGCAGATCGGGTTGCGGTTCTTTCGCAGCTTCTGTTTTGAAGCGCGTTGCCAGTTCAGCTTCGCCGATGGGGCTCTGGTTCCAGTAGGTAATGCCTTGGGCATCCACACTGAGCTGGATAGTTTCCGGCTTCGCGTCCAGGCGCTGCGCGCTGGCGCTGGGCAGGGCGACGTTGATGGCGTGCTTCATAACCGGCACGGTGATGATGAAGATGATCAGCAGCACCAGCATCACGTCGACCAGCGGCGTCATGTTGATTTCGTTCATCACCTCGGTGTCGGCGTCGAGGGTGTCGTCTAGCGTTCCGAAGGCCATATCAAGCCTCCTTGCGGGCCGCATCCAGTGAGCGGACCTTGCCTGCGCCCACTCGGGCACCAGTAACGAAGAAGGAGTGCAGGTCGTGTGCGAAACGGTTCAGTTTCGTCAGGATGCCCTTGTTACCACGCACGAGTGCGTTGTAGCCCAGCACCGCGGGGATCGCCACAGCCAGACCCAGTGCCGTCATGATCAGCGATTCGCCAATGGGGCCGGCGACCTTGTCGATGGTGGCCATGCCTTCGGAGCTGATGCCCATCAGCGCGTGGTAAATGCCCCAGACCGTACCGAACAGGCCAACGAAAGGCGCGGTGGAGCCCACAGACGCAAGTATGGCCAAGCCCGCCTGAAAGCGCGCGGTGCTGTCGTCGATGGAGTTGCGCAGCGTGCGGACAACCCAGTCGCTGAGGTCCAGCGTGTCATGCAGTTGGGTTTGTGCATTGCGGTGGTGGGCTGTCGCCTCTTGCCCGGCCAGCGCCAGTTGCACGAAGGGGTTGCCTTCCTGGGTGCCCAGTTCGTTCAGGCCCGCTTTGAAGCTTTCGCTGTGCCAAAAGGCTTCAGTCTTCTGGCTCAGGCCTTTGTATTTGATGATGTCCAGCGCCTTGATAAAGATGACGATCCAGGAGGTCACCGACATCACCAGCAGCATCACTGCCACGGCCTTGGTCACCCAGTCGCCCTGGGTCCACATTGCAAAAAGTCCGATGTTTGCGCCAAGCGTCGAATCCATAACTACTCCAAAAAAATACGGTACTAAAAATCGTTGTTACCTGGTCAGTTCAAACGTGAACGGCACGTTGAACCACATGGCCTCGGCGACGCCGGCACGTTTGCCGGGCACATAGCGCCAGCGCAGTGCGGTGGCCCGTGCGGCCTCGTCCAGGCGGTCAAAACCGCTGCTCTGTTTGATCTCGGCTTGTTGGGCTGTGCCATCGACACCAATCAGCGTGCGAATTACAACCTTGCCCTGTTCATTCAGGCGTTTGCTCAAGGGCGGGTAGGGCGGCTTGGGGTTGTTCAGGTAATCGGCGTCGGTGGACGGCAGTACCAGCGCGGGTGGGGCGGCGACAGCGGGCGAGGGCGAGGCAGCCGGTGTGTTGTTGGCATTGGTGGATGGTGCAGTAACCGGTGCAGGTACATAGACCTGCTCAGCCGCAACCGGATTGGGCTGATTGACAGCCAGTAATTGGGGCGTTGGTTGCGCGACCTGCGTGCGTTGAGGTGTCGGCGTGGCCTGTTGTTCGACGCGTGGCTGGGCCTTTTCCGGCGCAGCTTCCTCTGGGGCGGCCATCTCCACAATGATTTCAGCAGGGATGATCAGATCGACCACCTTGCGCATCAGGCCCGATTGCAAGGCCCAGATGGCTGCGACGTGCAGCAGCAGGACGGTGACTACGATTTTGGTATTGCGTTGCATCTCAGGTATCCGACCACATGCGCAGCAGGTTGTGATAGACCCCAGTCAGTGCAGTGGTTTCATCGGTTTCGCCGTGGCGTTGGCGCAGTGCCAGAAGGTTCATATCCAACTCATAGAGCAGGCGGCGCTGTTCATCACTTCGCACCATGCTTTCAATCCAGAAAAAACAGGCCAGACGATGGCCGCGTGTGACGGGTTTGACCTGGTGCAGGCTGGTGCCCGGATAAATCACCATGTCGCCTGCGGCCAGCTTGACGGCTTGCTCGCCAAAGGTATCGGCGATGCACAGCTCGCCGCCGTCGTAGCTATCGGGCTCCGACAGAAAAATGGTGCAAGACACATCGGTGCGCACGCGCTGCCCGGTCTCGGGCATGTAGCGCACGGCGCCGTCGATATGGTTGCCGTAGTAGTTGCTGTCACCGCCGTAACGGTTCAGGCGCGGTGGGAATACGCGTTTAGGCAGCGTTGCAGAGAAGAACAGCGGGCTGCGGTCCAGGCCCTGCAACACCATTTGGCGTATCGCGCGGGCTTCGTCACAGTCATGGTCCAGTTGCTCGTTGTTCTTCACCTGGCGTGCTTGCTCACCCGCTCCCTTTTTTCCATCGCTCCACGGCGCAGTGGACAACAAGGCTTGCGCCTGCTGCACTTCGTCAGGGGTGAGGATTTGGGGCAGGTGAAGCAGCATGACTAAAAGCTCCGCTTTAGAACTTCACTGTCAACGTGGCCTGCACGTTGCGACCGGCACCTGGCACGTAGAAGGCCGTGTACAGCGCATCGGCGTACAGCGTGTTGTTCAGGTTGGTCATATTGACTTTCAGCAAGGCCTTTTCGCTGAAGGTGTATTCGGCCATCAGGTCCACGGTGGTGAAGGCTGGGGCCACAACACCGGCGGGGTTGCGGTTAGGCGTTTGTTCGCCGCGGAAGTTCAGACCGCCGCCGACACGCCATTGCGGTGTCAACTGGTAGGTGGTCCAGAACGTGCCGCTGTTGATCGGAGTCAGCGCGGGACGCTCGCCTTCGCGGTCGCCAGCGGCCGCGGTGGGGGAGGCGATGTCGATGATCGCATCAGGCATCCACACGTAAGACGCAAACACTTCCCACTGCGGTGTCAGGTGACCGGTCAGGTCGACTTCCAGACCCGAGCTGTGGCGTTTGCCGCTCAGCAGGAACGCGGTGGCGGCGCTGTCCGGATCTGTATTGCGCTCGTTGAATTTGGTCGACTGGAAAATCGCCAGACGGGTTGTGAAACGCTTGTCAGCAGTATCCAGCTTGGCGCCAATTTCAAAGTTGCGGCTTTGCTCGGGGGGTGTGTTGGCGCCCAGCGCGCTGTACGAATAGGTATCGGCCGAGGTATTGAACGAGGTGCCGAAGGACACGTGGTACGAATGCAGCGCGTTGGGTTGGTACAGCGCACCGACGCGCTCGCTCCAATCGCCGATCTCTTGCGTGTACGCGTTGGTCGCGTTACCGACGTTCGCGCCGGTGGTTGCAAAGGTGCGGTAGTCACCGTGCATGCTGTCATAGCGCAAGCCGCCCAACAGCTTCCAGGTCGGAGTGATCTGCACCAGATCCTGGACGTAGAGGCCCAGATTTTTCGCGGTGAACGTATTGTTGGTAAGCAGGGCGCGAAGTCCTTCGTCGATGGCTGCGCCATCATTGGGCGTACCGGCCAGTGTGTTGGGCTTGTTGAGCGTACCCACGGCAGCGTACACACTCTTGCGTTCATTGGAAAAATCCACGCCGCTCAGCACTTCATGCTTGACACCCCAAGCATTGAATTTGGTGCTGAAATCGCTTTGCAGATAGAGTGCGTCGAGATTCTGGATCTTGTTCTGGTTGGCGCGTGTCAGCACAGTGGCCGGGGTAAAGGTATCCAAGCCGATCGCTGCGGTCTGGCAAGTCGGCTGAGCAGTGCTGCGCACGCAATAGCGAATCAGGCTGGCGCGCTGGTCGCGCTCAAAGTGACCGGTGCGGACGGCGGTGCGCAGCTCGGTTTCGTCGCCAAAGCGGTGCACGTGGCTGGCGCCCACGGTTTGCGCCATGCCCTTGTTGTAATCGCTGGCCATGCCGAAATAATCGCTTGGATCCAGCTTGGTGTTGAGCCCTGTCTCAGTGGCGGGCGCAGTGGCAGTGGGCTTGATCCACGGCAGGCCATAGTTCATGCCGTTGTTGTTTCTCAGGCTATAGAAGTTGGCCTGGAATTCATCGGATGAACCAATGCCCCAACGCACGGCGCCGGCGATGCCGCGCTTGTCAATGCTGGTGCCCATGCCGTTGTTGTCGGCCTTGGTGTACATCGCGTTGATGCGGATGGCGGCGTCATCGCCGGCTTCCACATTGAAGTCACCGGTTAGACGGCGGTAGGCGAAGCTGCCAAGGGTAGTGGCAACCGTGCTGGCAGTCCATTCCTTGGGTTGCTTGGTCACCTGGTTGACCACACCGCCCGTGGAGCCACGGCCAAACAGCATGGAGGCAGAGCCGCGCAGCAATTCAATGCGGTCGTTGTTGAAGGTGTCGCGCTCGTAGAAAGCCGGGTCGCGCATGCCGTCGATGAAGATGTCGCCGGTAGAGGCCAGAGAGAAGCCGCGCAGGCGAATGTCTTCTTCACCGCCTTCGGCTGCCAGGAAGGTGACACCTGCGGTGTTGTGCAACACGTCTTTCAGTGTGTCCAGATTGCGGTCAACGACCAGCTTCTCAGTAACCACGGTGACGGACTGAGGAATGTCGCGCAGTTCCTGCTTGCCCTTGCCAATGGAGGTGCTGGTGGCACGTACCGAGTCGCGGCCTTCAGGCGCCTCGGCCTTTTCTTTAATGACCACGGGCTTCAGCGTCTTTTCTTCGTCAGGCGCTTTTTGTTGGGCCATGGACGGCATGGAGCCGGCCAGCAGCATGGCGCCCAGGGGCAACAGGGTGGCCTTGGCCGGATTGTTAACAGCGTTTGACATGGGGTGTTTCCTTGAAGTCAATAAACAAATTGGCTGGCTAGAACACGCGGTACGAAGCCCGATGGACGTTGGCTGGCGGACAAAAAAAGACATGCCCCGCACGCGGGACATGCGCGGATAAATCATTTCAATACGTAGCGGACGAATGCTGGGGCAGGGCATCAGCGCGCTGCAACCAGGCGATAGGGTGGCTGGCATTGCACTGGGCGACGATGTCGCGCGCACAACTCTCGCAACTGCCACATTGGGCGGCTACGCCCAGTTCCATCTGAATATCGTCAAAGCTCATGCCGGCGCGCGCGTGACGTGATATCTCGTGATCAGAGACTCGGCGGCATACACAAACAATCATGGTGGGCTCGGCAAAAGTTAAAAATTGATGTGTTCATTGTAATACAAATGCGAATCCTTATCATTTGCGCTCGACGGTTTATTGTGCTTTTTGGCGAAAAAAAACCTGCCAGACACGCAGTCGGCAGGTTTTTTTAGACGGAAGTGGTTGGTGGCAGTACTACTCTGCCTCGCCCATTTGCGTTTGCAGGTAATTCTGCAGACCCACTTTGTCAATCAGCTCGATCTGGGTCTCCAGGAAATCGATGTGCTCTTCAGTGTCGTCCAGGATGCCTTGCAGCAGATCACGGGATACGTAGTCGCGTACGGTTTCGCAATGGGCAATGCCGGCCTTGATCGTGGCTTGCGCGCCCATTTCAGACTTCAGATCGCAGGCCAGTATCTCGGGCACGGTTTCGCCAACCAGCAGCTTGGCCAGATCCTGCAGGTTGGGCAGACCATCGAGCGTAAAGATGCGGTCCATCAGTTTGTCAGCGTGCTTCATCTCGCCGATGGATTCTTCATATTCCTTTTTCGCCAGTTTCTCGAAACCCCAGTGCTTGAGCATGCGGTAGTGCAGGAAATACTGGTTGATGGCCGTCAGCTCATTCTTGAGCTGGGCTTGCAGGTGTGCGATGACTTGGGCGTCGCCTTTCATGGGGGATCCTTTTTTAGTAATGATTGGGGCCATTGTCATTGGCTGCCTCGGTCTGTGCAAGCGGCCTATCGGTTTGGCGCCACACTGCCGCCGAGTGGCTTCGCGCATGGGTCTTCGCGTAGCGTTGCCGGCGTGAACCAAAGCAGGTCAAAGCCCGCTGCGTCATAGTCGTTCGGCGCTTTCTTGGTCTCACCAACTTCCGTGAATGCAACGCTAATGGCTTGTGCAGATCTGGCAGGAGTCAAGTAGGCGGGTGCTGCGCGGTCGCGACGTACATGGCCTGCGCCAGCAATCAGTACCACGCCCTCCGGGCCTGAAGCTTCCAGAACCTTGGCCATGGTGAGGTCGCGCGCCCGTTGCGCCATGACCATTGCAGCCAGATACGCGGGTTGCTGGCCGCAATGGCCTTCTATCAAGTCTGCCTCCAAGGCATTGATAGCTGAAGCCGGTAGCTCCGGCAACGTCACTGACGCGGTGCCCATTGCAATGTCACGCCCCTGTTTGCGCGATAGGTTGGCACCGACAACAGGCCATTTGTTTTGAAGTGCAAAGGCCAGCAGATCGCGGTACATGGGCCAGCGCCAACCCTTCTGGTTAAGCTTACCTAGGACGGCAACACGGTCTGCGGCATCTGCCGGTACGAGTGTTGCAAATTCCGGGAGAGCTAGTGCCACGTCAATGGCGGGCTGGTTTTCCTGGTCCAGTTGCTCCATCGCCAGTGCAGGCTTGCGGCCCTTGTTATGCAGTGCTTCCAGCACCTGGAGTTGCAAGGCATGGTGGTAGTCGCTGTCATGTTTTTCGCCCAACAGGATGGTGGGGCGGGTAGCAATCAGAGCCAAGGCGGCATCGGGGGTGATGAACGTCTGTGCCTTGGTGCGCCACACCCGGCCTTCCAGTCCATGGCTTTGGCCTGGCGCGCCCAACGAAGCGGTGATAAAGGAGAGCGCCAACCCCCATTTTTTGAGGCTATACGCATGTCGTTTTGTCATGAAATTTCGTATGTAAATCTAAATGCGAATAATTATCATATAGAATCGTGTGCATAGTTAGCCAGCTACGACGAGCCAAACTGCCGCCCTTCCAAAAGGGTTCGCCAGCCAGCCCAGCCAGCCAATGTTGAGTTTTTACTTTCATGGGTGATCAATGGCTAATTCGTACGTATCTCGGGCATTTCCTTTGCGCAAACTGCCGCTGCTTCTGGGTCTGGCATGGGGCAGTGCAGCGTGGGCGCAAACCGCAGCTGCGCCGGCTCTCAAAGAAGTAGTTGTCAGCGCATCGCGCAGTGAGCAGGACAAAGACGATGTGCCCGCGACCATCGAAGTCATTGACCAGAAGAAGCTGGAAGAACTGCAAATCCGTGACCTGCGCGACATCGCGCGTGATCTGCCCAACGTGTCGGTTAAGCGCGCACCCGTGCGCTTTACTCTGGCGGGCACAACACCTGCAGGCCGCGAAGGCGATGCAGGTTTCAATATCCGTGGCCTGGAAGGCAACCGCGTGCTGATGCTGGTGGATGGCATCCGCACGCCGCGCAGCTATGTATTCGCTGCCAACAATTTTGGTCGCGATTATTTTGACCTTGGTCTGACCGAGCGCATTGAAGTGGTCAAGGGCCCAGCCTCGGCGCTGTATGGCTCGGACGGCATGGGTGGTCTGGTCAATTTCATATCAACCGAACCCGCTGATTTGATCAAGCCGGGTGCCAGTCTGGGTGGCCGTGCCACGGTCGGTTACAGCGATGACGACAAGTCCACCAACGCGGGTGTGACTATCGCTGGCAAGGCGCAGGACAACTTGCAATGGCTGTTGGCTGCGAACATTCGCACGGCTTACGACCTGACCAATATGGGTACCAACGATTCGGCCAATACCAACCGCACCAAGCCCAATCCGCAGCAAGATCGCACCAGTTCCGTTTTGGGTAAGCTGGTGATGCAGTCCAGTGCCGATGCCAAGCATGTGTTGACGTTGGAGCATGTTGAGCGCCGCTCGAATGTGAATGTGCTTTCCAGTCTGTTTGCTGTCACGCCCACCACCCCGCTGGCTGCGGCCTCCATCATCGGTCAGACCGCCTATTCCACCGCCCAGCGCGACCGCCTGACCTGGGACGCCACGCTGCGCACCAACTGGGCTGCAGCCGACACAGTCAAGGTCGTGGTCAGCACGCAAACTGCCAAGTCGCGCGAATTCGTATTTGAAGACCGTTACACCTCGGCCGACCGAGAACGCGATGTCACCTATGACGAGAACACGCAGCAGTTCAACCTGCAGGGCGATAAAGTGATTCGCATGGGCGGTGATTGGGCGCAGAAACTGACTTACGGTGTGGACTACGCCGTTGCGCGTGTCTACAACCTGCAAAACGGCGTGACGCCGCCTGCAGGCGAGACCTTCCCGTTGAAGCGCTTCCCCGACACCCGTGAAACCACCAGCGCTGTGTACCTGCAAGACGAGTTGATTGGTGGCGCCTGGAGCATCACGCCCGGTGTGCGTTTCGACAGCTTCGCGCTGGACGCAGACCAAACCGGTTTCAATGCCGCTGCGAAATCGTTGTCTGGCAACGCCTCGTCTCCCAAGTTGGGTGTGCTGTTCCGCGTAACACCGCAGTGGAGCGTGTTTGGCAACTATGCCGCTGGCTTTAAGGCGCCCAACGCGTTTCAGGTCAACAACTTCTTCGAAAACGTACAACAGGGCTACAAGACCATTCCGAATCCGAACCTGAAGCCCGAAAGCAGCCAGAACTTTGAGTTGGGTTTGCGCGGCCGCTTGGGCAATGTGTCGCTGGACCTCGCCGCATTTGATGGCCGCTACACCGACTTTATTGAAAACGATGTCCAAGTTGGCGGCACCGGAGCGCCTGGCGACCCTATCGTTTTTCAGTCGGTCAACCTGACCAAGGCCAGCATTTCCGGATTTGAATTCAAGCTGGACTGGGCCATGGGCAAGCTAGGCGATGGCACATTGAGCAGTAGCCTGGCCTATGGCGAATCGCGCGGTCGCGACGACAGCACCGGCAAGCCGATTGACTCCATCGATCCGGCCAAGCTGAATGTGGGCCTGAAGTACCGCACTAATGCATGGGACCTGCGACTGGATGTCACCAACCACGCCGCCAAGGACCGGTCTGACATCAGCACCACTACCCAATTCGCCACACCTGCGGCGACGACGGTGGATCTGGGCGGCCAGTGGCGCATTCGCAAGAACTTGCGCCTCAACGCAGCGATCAATAACGTGGCCGACGAAAAATACTGGCGCTGGACCGATGTGCGCGGCCAGGCAACGACCTCGACCACGCTGGACGCATACACACAGACCGGTTGTTCCGCGCAAGCTTCGCTGGTGTTTGATTTCTGACCATGGCACGCACACTGCCCCAAGGCGCCGAAGACGAAGCCGCTATCAGCGAGGAATACCAGATGCCGTGCCTGGAGGCATTGCTCGCTGGCACGTTGGCGCTGATGACAGGCTTCTCTGAAGCCAAGTGCGTGCAGCAACGCAACGCGATGTCACAAAAGATTTTTTGCAACTTGGGTGTGCTGTCGCAGCACCCGCTGGTGTCGCCTGGCTTCCAGGCCTTGACGTGGAAGCTGCGTATGCACTGGTTGGCCCAGGCGTCGGATGCAGCGGCCAAAGATTTACCCGTAGAACCACCTTCTTTATCTGCCAATGAGCAGGCCCGTGCCCTGTGGCACACGACCCCGGAGAAATTGCAATGAGCGCCGTACTTGAAACCCTGAACCCTGCTGATCTGCGCGAACGCTTTACTGCCGCGCGCAACAGCGGCAAGCGCGCACGCGATGCCGCGCTGAGCATTGGCGTGAGCGAAGGCGCGGCGCTGGATGCCCACGCGGGTGAACATGACCTGAAGCTGAAGACCGTTCCATTGCAAGGCCCGTGGGTCGAAGTCCTGCAAGGCATTCAGCATTGCGGCGAAGTGATGGCGCTCACTCGCAACGAATCCACCGTGCACGAAAAGACCGGCACCTACCAGAACGTCAGCGCCAATGGCGGCATGGGCTTGGCACTGGGCGATGTGATTGATTTGCGCCTGTTCTTCATGCGCTGGCATGCTGGCTATGCAGTGACCGAGCTGGCTAACGAACCTGCCAATCCGCCATCGCGCAGCTTACAGTTCTTTGACGCGCACGGAGACGCGGTGCACAAGATTTTTGCCCGCGCGGGTACCGACTTGGTTGCCTTTGACGCATTGATCGAGAAGTTTGCAGTGCCAGGCAAGCGCTTTGCGTTCACACCCGCTCCCGCCCCTAAGCCAGCACGCCCCGATGCAGACATCGATGCCGCAGGCTTGCTGGATGGCTGGGCCAATCTGAAGGACACCCACGATTTCTTCGGTTTGCTGCGCAAGCTGGATGTGCAGCGCGAACAGGCGCTGGCCCTGGCAGAGGGGCGCTTTACGGCCCGTCTGGAAAACGGTGCAGTCGGCAACTTGCTGAACGAAGCGGCCATGGAAGGCACGCCCATCATGGTGTTCGTCGGCAACCCCGGCTGCATCCAGATCCACAGCGGCCCGGTCAAGCGCATCGAGCCCATGGTGTCGCCCACGACGCGCTGGCTCAACGTGCTGGACCCTAGCTTCAACCTGCATCTGCGCGAAGACATGATCGCCAACGTCTGGGCGGTGGAAAAGCCCACTGCGGATGGCGTCGTGACATCGATTGAAGTGTTCGACGCGCGCAGTGACTTGATGGCGCAGTTCTTTGGCGTGCGCAAGCCCGGTGTGCCGGAGTTGCAAGCCTGGCGCGATCTGGTGGCCGGTATGCCGCGTTTGGACGTGACCACCCAAGTGCCGGTGAGCGTGTAAACGTGCGGATCGGAAAGAAACACCATGTCCCATCTTCCACTGCAACTACAACGTCGCACACTTCTCCAGCAGGCGGCAGCCTTCGGTGGCGCGCTGTCTGTGAGTGCTGCGCTCCCGAGTCTGGCACTGGCGCAATCAAGCCCAGCCAGCGCATCGCGCTCCGCGAAGAGCGGCTTGCCCAAAATCGTCTCGGTGGGCGGAGCGATCACTGAAATCGTTTATGCATTGGGCGCGCAGGCACAACTGGTCGGTACCGACACCACCAGTCTGTTTCCTGAAGCGGCATTGGCCACGCCCAAGGTGGGCTACATGCGCCAGTTGTCTGCGGAAGGCCTGCTGTCGCTGAAGCCCGACGTCCTGATTGCCACCACGGAAGCGGGACCGCCTGCGGTGCTGGACCAAATCCGCAGCGCGGGTGTGCAGATTGCATTGGTGGATGCCGACCATAGCTGGGCCGAAGTGCAACGCAAGATCACCGTGGTTGGCAACGCTGCGGCTCAGCCTGCCAAAGCCAAGGCTTTGCTGGCGGACCTCGATGCCCAATGGGCTGAGGTGCAAAAGACGGTGGCCGCAGCGCGCGGACCCAAGCGCCGCGTGCTGTTCATCCTGGCCCATGGCGCCAGCCCGCAAGTGGCTGGCGGCAAGACTGCCGCCGACGCAGTGATCCGCTTTATGGGCGGCATCAATGTGATGGACAGCTTCAACGGCTACCGGCCAATGACGGCCGAAGCAATGGCTGTGGCTGCGCCGGATGTGATCCTGACCACCGTGCAGGGCATTACTGCTTCGGGCGGTGCAGACAAGTTCTGGGCCCGCCCGGAACTGGAGCTGACCCCGGCTTATCGCAACCGCACGCTGATTCAGGTGGACGCGCTGGAACTGCTGGGCTTCGGGCCGCGCATGCCGGCGACTATGGCTTCGTTGCATAAACGTCTTGTCGCTGCATGAGTGTTGCTTTGAACAGAACTGCTGCTGTGCGAATGCCTCGGTCCATGGTGTTGGGCATGGGCGGCGTGCTGGTCGTCGCCAGCCTGCTGGTGGCCAGCGCGCGCGGCGCCTATGCGATCGGCTTCTCCGATTTGCTGGAGATGTTGAACTCGCTGTTGGCCTGGGACGCGCAAAGGTCTTCGGCGGAACTGGTGTTTTTGCATATCCGCCTGCCGCGTCTGGTGCTGGGGCTGGCCGCTGGTGCGGGTCTGGGGCTGGCCGGTGCGCTGATGCAAGGCATGTTTCGCAACCCGTTGGCCGATCCAGGTCTGATTGGGGTCAGCGCAGGCGCCGCGCTTGCAGCGGCGCTGGCGATTGTGTTGGGTACCGTGTGGGCGCCCAGCTTGTCGCATTCGCTGGGGAGCTGGATGCTGGTGTGCTCGTCGTTTGCGGGCGGGCTGCTGGTGACGATCGTGATTTACATGCTGGCGCAATCCAACGGCGAAACGCGCGTGGGCATGATGTTGCTGGCCGGTATTGCGATCAATGCGCTGGCGAGTGCGGGGCTGGGCTATCTGACTTTTCTGGCGACCGATGAGCAACTGCGTAGCCTGCAGTTCTGGTTGCTCGGCAGCCTGGGCGGTGCGCGCTGGAATGCGGTGAGCCTGATCGCTGTCGTCGTCTCCGTATGTGTCTTTTTTGGCCTGCGCCTGGCGCGGCCCTTGAATGCGATGGCGCTGGGTGAAGCCCAGGCTACGTTGCTGGGGGTGGATGTGGAGCGCGTCAAGCGCCAGGCCGTGGTGGTCACCGCGCTGGCGGTGGGCGCAGTGACGGCCAGCACCGGCATGATTGGTTTCATTGGTCTGATCGCGCCGCATTGCGTGCGCTTGATTGCCGGACCTGACCAGCGCGTGGTCTTGCCCGCGTCGGCCATGCTGGGCGCGGCGCTGGTGCTGCTGGCGGACAGCGTGGCCCGCACCATCGTGCAACCGGCGGAGTTGCCATTGGGCGTGTTGACAGCGTTTGTCGGTGTGCCGGTGTTCCTGCTGCTGTTGCGTACGTTCAAGGGGCGCGTGTAATGACGCTCCTGCAAACCCAAGCCGCTTCAGTTTCGATACAGGGCACACACCTGTTGCAGCCCACGTCGTTGCACTTGATGCCGGGGCAACTCACGGCGCTCTTGGGCCCCAACGGCGCGGGCAAGTCCACGCTCTTGTCCCTGCTCAGCGGCCAGCGGCGGCCCTCGTCAGGGCAGGTGGCTTTGAACGGCCTGGCCTTGTCGGCGTACCGGCCACAGGCTTTGGCCCAAGTGCGGGCGCTGCTGCCACAGGACAGTTCCATTGCGTTTGACTACACCGTGCGCGAAGTGGTGGAGCTGGGGCGCTTTCCGCACCGCTTGCAGCCCAGCCGCGATGAAGCTGGGATTGTCGACGCCGCGATGCGCACGACCGACGTGCAGCATTTACAAGACCGTGTGGTCAACACGCTGAGCGGTGGCGAGCGCGCCCGTGCGCAACTGGCGCGCGTACTGGCGCAGATCTGGGACCCGCTGCCGGATGGAGCGCCACGCTGGCTGCTGATGGACGAGCCCACCGCTGCGCTGGATCTGTCGCACCAGCACCAGGTGTTGCGCCTGGCGCGCGACTGGGCCAAGGGGCAGGGCGTAGGCGTCGTGGCCGTGTTGCACGACCTGAACCTGGCGCTGCGCTATGCAGACCATGTCGTGTTGTTGCAGCACGGACAGATTTTTGCCAGCGGTACGCCGCAGGTGGTATTGAGTGAAGAGTCTGTGCACGCCGTCTGGAAGGTGCGTGCACAGGCTATACGAAGTGAGGATGGGTTCGCACAACTGTTAGTGCGTTAGGTGGCGCCTTGGTTTGGGTAACCAGACTTGGGCGCCACTGCTTTTTTCCGGAGGATTCTCAAATGGATGAAAGTACCAATAGTGGTCACCAGCCCGCTCTGGGCTGGACCGAAGCGGAAATTCGCACGCTGCTGCAAGAGCACGGCATCTTGCTGCGCACGCTGGCTCGGCTGCAGGAGCAGGTCGGGCGTTTGCTGCGTGACGCCGCTGCCCAGGGTACGCACGCCGTATCTGCAGCGGGAAGCCCGGATTACCAGTAAAAAGTGCCTCTAGAGCGCATAGAACGTGCGTAAGCAGCTACTAAAAATATAGCAGACACGCCGCCGAAAAATCAGTACACCAGCCGGTCCGGATGGATTTCCTGCAGGATGGTGGTGGAAATTTCTTCAATCGACTTGGTTGTGGTCGACAGCCAGCGGATACCGCTGCGCCGCATCATGGCTTCAGCCTCAGACACTTCCATGCGGCAGTTCTCCAGTGAGGCGTATTTGGAGTTGGGCCGCCGTTCGTTGCGGATTTCGCTCAAACGTTCCGGCTGGATCGTCAGGCCGAAGATCTTGGCTTTGTGCGGTACCAGTGCAGGCGGCCACTGGCGGCGCTCAAAGTCTTCCGGGATCAGTGGGCAGTTGGACACCTTCAGACCATATTGCATCGCCAGATAGAGCGACGTCGGCGTCTTGCCGCTGCGGCTTACGCCGACCAGGATCACATCGCTTTGCTCCAGGTTGCGGCTGCTCTGGCCGTCGTCATGCTCCAGCGAAAAGTTGATCGCCTCAATGCGGCTGTTGTATTCCTTGCTCTTGCTGGCATCCGAGAAGCGGCCAATGCGGTGGTTGGACTTGAGACCCAGCTCCTGCTCCAGCGGCTGCACAAAGGTGCCAAACATGTCCAACAGCATGCCTTTGCAGCCCTCCTGAATGACCTTGAGCACCTCCATGTTCACCAGCGTGCTGAACACAATCGGCGGCGCGCCATCGACTTCGGCCGCGTGGTTGATCTGCCTTACGGCCTGGTGCGCCTTGTCCACGGTGTCGGTAAACGGCAGGCGGATATGCCGGGCGCGCATCTCGAACTGGGCCAGGATGGCGTTGCCAAAGGTTTCGGCGGTGATGCCGGTGCCATCGGAGACAAAGAATACGGAGCGCTGGGGCATAGGGTGACCTCTACAATGGACTCAATTTAGCGCATTTCCGGGTCCTCCCCACAAGCACAGCAACAAATCGAGGGCCGAGGGAATGTGCCAGTCCCCCATACGGCGAGGTATGGGATGGGCGCAAGGGTTTTAACTTCTGGAGTATTGCTGTGTCCAACTTGTCCCAACCCCTGTTTGAGCCGACCGATCTGGTCGTTCCCTTCGAGAAACTGCGCATGACCGACGTTGAGTCGGTCGGTGGCAAGAATGCCAGCTTGGGGGAGATGATTTCCCAGCTGCCGCAGGGTGTCAAAGTGCCCACCGGCTTTGCCACTACGGCCCATGCGTTTCGCCAGTTCCTGGCCCACGCCGGTTTGGCCGACAAGATCAGCGCCAAGCTCAAAACCCTGGATACCGAAGACGTGCGTGCGCTGGCCACCGTAGGCGCCGAGATCCGTGCGATGGTTGAAGCCCAGCCTTTTCCGGCTGACCTGGAAGCCGCAATCCGTACGGCCTTCATTACGTTGTCTGAAGGCAATACCCAGGCCAGCTTTGCGGTGCGCTCCTCGGCGACTGCGGAGGATTTGCCCGATGCCTCGTTTGCCGGTCAACAGGAAACCTTCCTGAACGTGGTCGGTATTGAAGATGTGCTGCACAAGATGAAAGAGGTATTCGCCTCGCTCTACAACGACCGCGCCATCAGCTACCGCGTGCACAAGGGCTTTGCGCATGACGTGGTGGCGCTGTCTGCCGGTGTGCAGCGCATGGTGCGCTCGGATCTGGGCGCGGCCGGTGTGATGTTCACGATCGACACCGAATCCGGGTTTGACCAAGTGGTGTTTATTACGTCCAGCTATGGCTTGGGCGAGACGGTGGTGCAGGGCGCCGTGAATCCGGACGAGTTCTACGTGCACAAGCCCATGCTCAAGGCAGGCAAGCGCGCGTTGATCCGCCGCAACCTGGGCTCCAAGCTGCTGCAAATGGTGTTTTCCACACCGGAAGAAAAGGCGTCCAGCGGCAAGTTGGTCAAAACCACCGATGTACCCACAGAGCTGCGCAACCGCTATTCGCTGACCGATGCCGACGTCGAGCAACTGGCCAAATACGCGCTGGTGATCGAAGACCATTACGGCCGCGCGATGGATATTGAATGGGGCAAGGATGGCATCGACGGCGGCCTCTACATCTTGCAAGCGCGACCTGAGACGGTGAAGAGCCAGGCCGGCGACAAAGTCGAGCTGCGCTACAAGCTCAAAGGCAAGGGCCCGGTGCTGGTGGAAGGGCGCGCGATTGGCCAGAAGATTGGCACAGGCCCGGTGCGCGTAGTGCAAAACATCAGCGAGATGGACCAGGTGCAACCCGGCGACATTCTGGTGACCGACATGACCGATCCCAATTGGGAGCCGGTGATGAAGCGCGCCTCAGCCATTGTTACCAACCGCGGCGGGCGGACCTGTCACGCGGCCATCATCGCCCGTGAGCTGGGCATTCCTGCGGTGGTGGGTTGCGGTGACGCGACCGAGGTCTTGAAGGACGGCATGCTGGTGACCGTGAGCTGCGCAGAAGGCGATACCGGTTTTATCTACGACGGCCTGCTGGAGACGGAAGTGTCCGAAGTGCAGCGCGGCGCAATGCCGGACATCCCGGTCAAGATCATGATGAACGTGGGCAACCCCCAGCTCGCGTTTGACTTCTGCCAGTTGCCCAACCAGGGCGTGGGCCTGGCGCGGCTGGAGTTCATCATCAATAACAACATCGGCGTGCACCCCAAGGCCATCCTCGACTATCCGAACATCGACAGCGACTTGAAGAAGGCGGTGGAGTCGGTGGCCCGCGGCCATGCATCGCCGCGCGCTTTTTATGTGGACCGTGTGGCCGAAGGCGTTGCCACCATTGCCGCTGCGTTCTGGCCCAAGCCGGTGATCGTGCGCCTGTCGGACTTCAAGAGCAACGAGTACCGCAAGCTGATTGGCGGCAGCCGTTACGAGCCGGAAGAAGAAAACCCAATGTTGGGTTTCCGCGGTGCGGTGCGCTATGTGAGCCCCGAATTTGGCGAGGCTTTTGCCATGGAATGCGAAGCGCTCAAGCGCGTGCGCAACGACATGGGCCTGACCAATGTGCAGGTGATGGTGCCGTTTGTGCGCACGCTGGGCCAAGCCAAGGCCGTGACCGAGCTGTTGGCGCGCCACGGGCTGCGCCGCGGTGTGGATGATTTGAAGCTCGTAATGATGTGCGAGATCCCCAGCAATGCGATCCTGGCCGAACAGTTCCTCGAATACTTTGACGGTTTCTCGATTGGCTCCAACGATCTGACGCAGCTCACACTGGGTCTGGACCGGGACTCTGGGCTGGAGCTGCTGGCCGCTGATTTTGATGAGCGCGACCCTGCGGTCAAGGCGTTGATCAGCTTGGCGATCTCCGCCTGCAAGAAGCAGGGCAAGTACATCGGTATTTGCGGGCAGGGGCCTAGCGACCATCCGGACTTCGCACGCTGGCTGGAGCAAGAGGGCATCTCGTCGATTTCGCTGAACCCTGACTCCGTGATCGCGACCTGGCAGCAACTCGCCACCTGATGTCCACGGTACCCGCCAGCGGTCAATGGCGCCTGCATGCAGGGCTGCTGACCTGCTGGTTCCTTTGTTCATTCGGCGTGGTGTTTTTCGCGCGCGATTGGGACGTTCGGCTGGTCGACTGGCCGCTGACGTTCTGGTTGTGCGCGCAAGGCAGTGTGTTGTGCTTCGTCGCTATCGCCGTGGTGTTTGCGCGCCAAGCGAACCGGCGCGATGGCCCCGCTGCCGATGTATTCCCCGTTGGTTTTGCGGCCTATAACAAGCGCTTGCACAGGCGCTTTACCTGGTTTGTGGTGGGCTTGCTGGTGCTGTTGGGCAGTGTGGCCATCACCGAGCAATTTGGCCTGTCCAAGGCTTGGGTTGCCGGAATCTTCTTGTCGGCTACGCTGATCCTCTACGCAGTCATTGGTGTCTACGGCCGTACCGCCGAGGCGGCAGAGTACTACGTGGCTGGTCGGCGCGTGCCAGCGATGTACAACGGCATGGCAACCGCTGCGGACTGGATGAGCGCTGCCTCGTTCATCAGCCTGGCGGGTGGCCTGTATTTGCAGGGCTTCTCGGGCAATGCGGCGCAACCCGGAGGCTTGGCTTACATCCTGGGCTGGACGGGCGGGTTTTGCCTCGTGGCGATGCTGGTGGCACCGTATTTGCGACGCCTCGGTCTGTACACAGTTCCGGACTATTTCGCTGTGCGCTTCGGTGGCCGTTGGCCCCGCATGATTGCTGCGTTCGCGGCGATGCTGTGCTCGTTCACGTATGTCGTTGCGCAACTCTATGGCGTGGGCTTGATCACCTCGCGCCTGACCGGCGTGAACTTCGAGATCGGCATCCTGCTGGGGCTGGGCGGCGTGCTGCTGTGTTCGTTTCTGGGTGGCATGCGGGCGGTGACCTGGACGCAGGTGACGCAGTACGTGGTCATCATTCTGGCTTTCCTGATCCCGGTGTCGTGGCTGTCTTACAAGCAGACCGGCAACCCCTTGGCTCCGCTGGCATATGGGCAGCAACTGGACAAAATCGCGGTGCTGGAGCAGACGCTGCGGGACTCGCCCGCCGAAAAGGAAGTGACCGACGCCTATGCGCGCCGTGCGCAGGCGCTGGAATTCAAACTGCGTGATGTGGATGCCGCGTTGCAGGCGCAACGGGAGGAGCTGCGCAAGAACCTGCGCACGCTGATCGACGCCAGGGCCGAGGATGCGAAGGTCGCCAGCGTGCGCCGAGAATTGTCAGCTTTGCCCAAAGACGAGGCGTCCGCGCGCGAACGCTGGAGCCGCGAATTGCAGGACTACCGGGACCGCTCGCATGCTTTGGGCGGAATGCCGTTGCACGCCACGCCATTCACGGGCGACCCCAAAGGTACAGACGCCGAACAGGAGGAGTATTCCAGCTCGCGGCTGAATTTTCTGGCCCTGATGTTTTGCCTGATGGTCGGGACGGCCGGTCTGCCGCACGTCTTGACGCGCTTTTACACGACAGCCAACGTGGCTGAAACACGGCGCTCCGTGGCTTGGTCATTGTTCTTTATCGCCTTGCTTTACCTGTCTGCACCAGCACTGGCTGTGCTGGTGAAGTACGAGGTGATGGCCCATTTGGTGGGGTTGCCGTTCTCGGAACTACCCAACTGGATGGTGCAATGGGCGCGCGATCCCAGCCTGCTGACGGTGCAGGATGTCAATGGTGATCACATCCTGCAATTCGCGGAACTGAACCTGGGGGCTGATCTGGTCATGCTGGCGACGCCCGAGATCGGAGGCTTGCCTTATGTGGTTTCGGTCCTGGTCGCCGCTGGCGGGCTGGCAGCGGCGCTATCGACTGCGGACGGGCTGCTGTTGACGATAGGCAATGCGATGGCGCACGACGTGTATTTCGGTGGGGAGGGCAACAAGGCTCAGGCGATGCGCCGGGTCATGTGGTCCAAATTCGCGCTGCTGGTGGTCGCCCTGATTGCCGCCTATGCCGCCGCCACGCGCCCCGCCGGCATCCTGTTTTTGGTATCCGCGTCGTTTTCGATGGCTGCGTCGGCGTTTGTCCCGTCCATGGTGCTGGGTATTTTCTGGAAGGGCATGACCCGACGGGGCGCAGTGTGCGCGATGCTGACCGGTTTGGGCCTCACGCTGTATTACCTGATCATTAACCAGTCCTCGGTGCGCCAGGCGCTGGGCTTGGCGGGCAACGGCCTGTGGTTTGGTATCCAGCCGGTGTCTGCGGGGGTTTTTGGTGTGTCTGCGGGGCTGGCGACCGCCGTTGTGTGCAGCCTGATTTGGCCCGAAAAGCCGCTTCCAGAGGGCTGATTGCCAAGTAAGCCCTGTCTGGGCTATAATCTTTGGCTTCGCCTTGCTGCACCTCCATTCGACGCGGAGGGCAGCTTTATCAACCCAGATGCTGGGAAATCCTCAAGGAGTATCAATGCGTCATTATGAAATCATCCTCATGATCCACCCGGATCAGAGCGAACAAGTTCCTGCGATGCTGGAACGTTACAAGGGCATGATCACCGCTGGCGGTGGCAAGATCCATCGTGTTGAAGACTGGGGCCGTCGTCAGATGGTGTACATGATCAACAAGCTGGCCAAGGCCCACTACCTGTGCGTCAACATCGAAGCCGACCAGGCTGTGATGTCCGAACTGGAACACGCGTTCAAGTTCAATGACGCTGTGTTGCGCCACCTGACCGTGCTGAAGAAAAAAGCCGACACAGGCCCTTCGTCCATGATGAAGACTGTGGAACGCGAAGACGCACGCAAGGCCCAACAGGCCGAGTACCAAGCGTAAATAACGCATTTGCCTGAAAAGGAGTGCAAGCCAACTCACTGGTTTTGAGTGCGTGTATCGCAGAGGCAGAAGCCATGCGTTACACGCCAGCAGGATTACCGGCCCTGAACATCAGTCTCGAACACGAGTCTGAAGTCTCAGAAGCAGGAGGTCCCAGAACCGTGAAGGTGGTGGTGAAAGCGGTGGCTTTCGGGGTACTGGCAGAGCGGCTTGCAAAGCAGGCCATCGGCAGTAACTGGAAGTTCAGTGGTTTTATCGCCAATGCACGACAAGGCAAAGCGGTTGTTTTCCATATTCAAGATTTTTTGCAAGACTAATTTTTAGGAGTCCATCATGCCCGGACCAAAACGTTTCAACAAAGACAAGCGCCCAAAGCGCAATACACAATCCCTGCTGTTCAAGCGCAAGCGCTTTTGCCGCTTCACCGTGACCGGTGTTGAAGAGATTGACTACAAAGACATCGACACGCTGCGTGACTTCATTGCTGAAAACGGCAAGATCATTCCCGCACGCCTGACCGGTACCCGCGCTATTTTCCAGCGCCAACTGAACACCGCTATCAAGCGCGCTCGCTTCCTGGCGATGCTGCCTTACAGCGACCAGCACAAGATCTAAGGAGCTCCGACCATGCAAATTATTCTGCTCGACAAGGTCGTGAACCTCGGCAACCTGGGCGAAATCGTCAAGGTTAAAGATGGCTATGCCCGTAACTTCCTGATCCCTTCCGGCCGTGCACGCCGTGCTACCGAATCTGCCAAGGCAGAGTTCGAAGCCAAGCGCGCTGAACTGGAAAAGATTGCCGCTGCCAAGCTGGCTGAATGCCAGGCTCTGGGCGCCAAGCTCGGTGGCACGACCATCAAGCTGACCCAAAAGGCTGGCGTAGACGGCCGTTTGTTCGGCTCCGTGACCAACTATGACATCGCTGAAGAGCTGGTCAAGGGTGGCTACAAGGTTGCCAAGGCCAATGTGCGCATGCCCAATGGCCCGATCAAGGTCACTGGCGACAGCACCGTTTCCGTGGCACTGCACACGGACGTGGTCGTCGACATCACCGTGACGGTGCTGGGCGAAACTGCCTAAATAACACTCCGGTCCGCAAGGACTGGGTTTGTTACAAAAAGCCGCAAGGGTTCGCCCTGGCGGCTTTTGTTTTTGTGGATTTTGTTTTTCCACAGGTATTCACCAGTTATCCACAAGAATTCAGCACTGTTCTTCCCAGACTTATGCGTTGCCCCGTCTTCCGGTAGCGCCTAGTATGGAGAGCTTCAAGGAAATCCCATGTCCGCCGTACTTTCTGCTGTAGACGACTACGGCCAAGACCGTCAAATTGCGCAACTGCGCGTTCCGCCCCATTCCATTGAAGGCGAATCCAGCGTGTTGGGTGGTCTGCTGCTGGACAACGGGGCCTGGGACCGTGTGGGCGACATCCTGTTCGACACGGACTTCTACCGCTACGAACACCGCCTGATCTACGGCGCTATTGGGGTGCTGGTGAACGCATCCAAGCCTGCCGATGTGATCACGGTGTACGAGCATCTGCAAAGCCAGGGCAAGGCCGAAGAAGTCGGTGGTCTGGCCTATCTGAACTCCCTGGCGCAGTACGTGCCCAGCGCCAGCAATATCCGCCGCTATGCAGAGATCGTGCGCGACCGCTCTGTGCTGCGCAAGCTGGTCAGCGCCAGTGATGAGATCGCCACCAATGCCTTCAATACGCAAGGGCGGCCGGTCGCGGACATCGTGGACGAGGCCGAGCAGAAGATCTTCAATATTGGCGAAGAAGGCTCGCGCAACAAGCAGGGCTTTCAGGGCATGGAGTCCCTGGTCGTCCAGCTGCTGGATCGCGTGCAGGAGATGGCGGACAACCCCAGTGACATCACTGGTGTGCCAACGGGCTTCTATGACCTGGACCGCAACCTGTCGGGTATGCAGGCCGGTGACCTGATCATCCTGGCGGCGCGTCCCTCGATGGGTAAGACTGCGCTGGCGATCAACATCGCCGAGCATGTGGCGTTGAACGAAGGCCTGCCCGTGGCCGTGTTCTCCATGGAAATGGGTGCTTCGCAATTGGCGGTGCGTATCGTGGGTTCGATTGGCCGCATCGACCAGGGTCACTTACGCACTGGTCGCCTGACCGACGACGAGTGGCCGCGCCTGACGGAAGCGATTGAAAAGCTGCGCACGATTTCCCTGCACATCGATGAAACCGCGGGCCTGACGGTCAGCGAGTTGCGCGCTAATGCGCGTCGCTTGGCCCGCCAGTGCGGCAAGCTCGGTTTGATCGTGGTCGATTACTTGCAGCTGATGAGCGTCTCCAGCGCCATGAGCGATGAAAACCGCGCGACGGCTGTCGGCGAAATTTCGCGCGGCCTCAAGATGCTGGCCAAGGAACTGCAATGCCCGGTGATTGCGCTGTCACAGCTGAGCCGTGGCGTGGAGTCTCGCCCCGACAAGCGTCCGATGATGAGCGACTTGCGCGAATCCGGCGCCATCGAGCAGGATGCTGACGTGATCATGTTCATCTACCGCGACGACTACTACAACAAGATGGATGGCCCCAACCCCAGCAAAGAGCCGGGTGTGGCCGAGGTCATCATCGCCAAGCAGCGTAATGGCCCAACGGGCACGACCAAGCTGGCCTTCCTGAAGCAGATCACCAAGTTTGAGAGCTTGGCCTCGGGTGGCAACGGAGACTACTGACTACTCTGCTGGCGGCTGTCCCTTGTGACGGTGAGCATTGCAAGCCTATTTTTCTTGCTACACAATTCATAGCTGCTCACGCCTGTACTACGGCCTCTACGGGCTATTTCTATCTGAAAACTGGTCCAGCTTCAATTCTCCGCCGCGCCATAGCGGTAACCACGACTGACGCACGCCGACCAGGGTCTGGCGTGAGAAATCACCCGTGATGGGCATACGGCCTGACCATGCCATCAGGCGATCACGCAGCCAGGCGATCACGCGCTGATCGGACTGGAATGCCGGGGTCAGCAAACGGCTGGCCTGGCTGTAGTAGTGTAGGTGCGGGCGCCGGCTTTGGGTGTAGCGCGCCAAGGCCTGTGCCACGCTGCTCTCACGCGCCAGACAGTTGGCCAACACCACCGCATCCAGCAACGCCAGATTGGTGCCTTGGCCCAGTTGCGGGCTGGTCGCATGGGCGGCGTCGCCAATCACCACGCAGTTGTCCGTGTGGTAGCGCGGCATGACGACGTCGTGGTAGCGCGCCCACGTCAGTTGGCCCTGCGATGTGATCTGGTCCAGCAAATTTCCGCAGGCCGGGTTCAGGGCCAGCACTTCGTCCTTGAAGGCTGCCAGACCCGCGGCTTGCCATGCCGCAAATCGATCAGCGCGCAGGCTCCAGAACAGGCTCACCACGGGTGTCTGCCCGCCCGGTGGCGTGCCGGTGGGCATGATGCCCAGCATCTGCCGGGCGGAGCGGAACCACTGCCACAGCGTGCTGCCATAGTGGTTGTCGGGATCGTCCAACACCGCCCAGACGGCACCCCAAGGGTAGACCGTGCTGCGATTGGGTAGGCCGGTCTGCTCCCGCAATTGCGAATGGGCACCGTCGGCAACGATGGTCAGATCATGCGTACTCTGCAGGGCTTTGAGGTTATTCACTTCCTGCCCAAGCTGCACTTGCACACCGCTTTGTTGCAGCAATTGCCATAGCGCATCAAACAGCACGCCGCGGTGCAGGCCAATGCCGCAGGAATCCTTGCGCCAGTCTTCGTAGCGCACATCGATCACCGGCCGCTGCGCGTGCGTCACGCCGTAGAGCTTTCGCACCGGTGCACCCTTGGCCACGACTGCATCGTGTATGCCAATTGCCTGCATCGCAGCCAAGCCACTGGGTTGAATCAGGATGCCGGCACCGACGGCGCGGGGTTCGCGGAACTTTTCGAATACGGTGACCCGGTGGCCCTGGCGTGCCAGCAAAACGGCGCTGGCCAGCCCGGCAAAGCCGGCGCCAACGATGGCGACATTCAGACGCTGCATTGCAGCGCGGTGATGGGCGAGGGCGCATGTCCCAGCCAACGTGAGGTTTCGTCTTTGTGTGGAATGGAGTTGGCTTGCAGCATGCGCACAGTGTCTATGGAAAACACGTTTTGTGGCAAGCGCGGTGCCAGCCAAGCCGTCACTTTCATCAGCCACCAAGGCATGGGTATGCGCAGTACCGGACCACGGCCTTGTTCGCGCCGGTAGTGGGCCAGCATGTCGCGGTAGCGCATGGGTGTGCCGCCCAGCTCGATGTTGCGGCGCAGCGCCTTGGGGTGCTCGGCGATATGCGCGATGCATTGCGCGACATCGCTGACCGCCATGGGCGCCACGATGGACGCACCGGGTTGCAACAGGCCAGGCAGCACCTGCACAGGCAAGCTGGCCAGCCAGCGAAACAGACGTGTGCTTGGGCAGTTGGTGTCGACCAGGAGGCTGGGGCGCACGATCGCGTAGTCCACGCTGTGTTGTGCCAGAGCCAGTTCGCCTGCCAGTTTGCTGGCCATGTAGGAGCCGGCAATGCCGGTTCCCACACCCAGTGCCGAGACGTGGATCAGGCGGGCCACACGCTCCTTTTCACAGGCGCCCGCCAGGGCAGCCACGGCCTGATGGTGGACCGTGTCAAAGTGGTTGCCGTCGCGCTCGATCAGTATGCCAATCGTGTTGATCACAATGTCCGCGCCGCGAACCACGCTGCGCAGGGCTTCCACCTGGTCGTCATACCGAAAGTCCACGGCAACGTCGCAGGCGTGGCGCCCGGCACGTGTGACGTGGTGGCCGCGTGCGGCCATTTGCAGCGCGACTGCATTGCCCAGCAGTCCGCTGGCGCCCAAGACGGTGATGTTCATGGTGATTCGCTCCTATCTGGCAAGACGCAAGTTCCTTGGTGGCAGCTTTGCATGTGGCGTACCGCGCGTGCGGCGGCAATGCGGGTAATCAGCGGCATCGCGAGCTTTGAGAAGGCGTAGCGGTTACGGGCAAAGGCCGCATAGACGACCCGCCACACGGGTTGCAACCAGTGCCAGCCGAGCGGCCGGGCCACGTGGTGCAAGCCAGCAGCGGCGTAGGCCAGCCGTATGACCTCCACCCCTCGCACCAGACTGCCATCCGGGCGAACCGCATGGATGATGGCCTGCATGTCGGCCACGCTTGCGTGGTTGCCAACCCAAGGGGCGGGATCAAAGCCCGGGGCAGCAATATCAACAAACCGGAGCTTGCTGTCGCCATTGCGTTCGGCGAGGTGGCGCATCTCCAGCAGACACACCGGGCAGTTGCCGTCGTACAGCAGCGTCAGCGGATAGTTGGCTGGCTCGTCGAGTTGGTATTTATTTACAGTCATTTCAGTATAAACAGAAATAAAAAGTCAAAAAAATGGGCGCACTCAAGGGCCAATCATCGACCCCATGGCATTGACCCGGGTTTGCGCATCGTCGGCCACGGCCACGCTTTCTCCGCGCAACAGCTTTTGTATCTTGGCACCCAGCTTCAGTACCTTGGCTAGGGTCTCGGTGTCCAGGCGCAGCATCTCTTCGCTCCAGCCACTCAATGCTTCCAGCATGGTTAGCATTTCCTTGATGCGGGCCGCGCGCTCCAGACCGTCCACCATCAGCTCCGGGTCGTTCAGCAATTCCTTTAGCAGGGCGGTGGTAGGGGCAATCTCGCGCTCCTGGCGCTCGCGCACAATGGTGCGGGTCAATTCCCAGATGTCAGTGCCGGTTTCAAAATGGTCGCGACGGTCGCCCATCACATGCACGACCTTGACCAGGTTCCAGCTTTGCAATTCGCGCAGGCTGTTGCTGACATTGCTGCGGGCAACCGCCAGTGTTTCTGCAATCTCGTCAGCGGGCAGCGGTTTGCCATGCAGGTACAGCAAGGCATGGATTTGCGCTACGGTGCGGTTGACGCCCCAGCGTGTGCCCATTTCGCCCCAGTGGAGGACGAAGCGTTGCGAAGTGCTGCTGAGTTCCATGGCTTTATATTAGTAATTTCTTTTATTTCTGTCAATACAGAAATAAACATGGCGGTGAAATAAAAAGGGGCACAACGCGCTGCGTGTGCCCCTATATGTGGGAGTGAAGCGCTAGTTAGAGAACTTCGCTCGCAAAGTCCGCCAGCCGCGAACGTTCGCCGCGTGCCAGCGTGATGTGCCCACCGTGTGGCCAGCCCTTGAAGCGGTCTACTGCAAACGTCAGGCCGGAGGAACCTTCGGTCAGGTAGGGGGTATCGATTTGCGCGAGGTTGCCCATGCAGATGATCTTGGTGCCTGGGCCTGCGCGCGTGATCAGCGTCTTCATCTGTTTGGGCGTCAGGTTTTGCGCTTCGTCGATGATCAGGTACTTGTTCAGGAACGTCCGGCCGCGCATGAAGTTCATGCTCTTGATCTTGATGCGGCTGCGGATCAGCTCGTTGGTAGCCGCGCGGCCCCATTCGCCGGCGCTGGTCTCGGTTTTGCCCAAGGCTTCCAGGTTGTCATCCAGCGCGCCCATCCATGGGCCCATCTTTTCTTCTTCGGTGCCGGGCAGAAAACCGATGTCTTCGCCGACGCTGACGGTAGCGCGGGTCACGATGATCTCGGTGTAGCGGCGGTCGTCCAGCACCTGGGTCAAACCGGCGGCCAATGCCATCAGCGTCTTGCCGGTACCTGCAGTACCGGTCAGCGTCACAAAGTCCACTTCCGGGTCCATCAGCAGGTTCATCGCGAAGTTCTGCTCGCGGTTGCGGGTGGTGATGCCCCATACGGCGTTCTTCAGGTGGTTGAAGTCACGCAGCGTCTTCAACACGGCTGTCGTACCGCGGATTTCGGTCACGCGGGCGTACAGGCTGGGCTCACCGGGCGACTCGAAGTAGACGAATTGGTTGATCAGCATGTTCGGAACGGCCGGCCCATCCACCTTATAGAAGGTGTGTTGCCCGGATTGCCAGCTTTCGACTTTCTGTCCATGGGTAGCCCAGAAATCAGACGGCAAGGCCATCGAGCCAGAGTACAGCAGGTCGCCGTCTTCCAGCGTCTTGTCGTTCTGGTAGTCGTCGGTTGCCAAGCCCAGGGCACGCGCCTTGACGCGCATATTGATGTCCTTGGACACCAGCACCACTTCGCGCGGTGCAAACTTCTGGCGCAGCGCCTCAACGACGCCCAGGATCTGGTTGTCGGCCTTGCCCTGGGGCAGGCTGGCGGGCAGGTGGTAGTCCAGCGCCTGGGTCTGGAACATCAGCTTGCCACCGGCATCCTTGTGGCCGGTGCTGTCGAGCATGAAGCCCGCAGTGATATCGGCGCCGGGAGCGCCAGCCAGGGTGTCCAGCGTGCGGCTGGTCTGGCGCGCGTTGCGGGCTACTTCGGTCATGCCTTTTTTGTGGCCGTCCAGCTCTTCCAGAACGATCATCGGCAGGTAGATGTCATGTTCTTCAAAGCGGAAAAGGCACATCGGGTCGTGCAACAGGACATTGGTGTCCAGCACGAAGAGCTTGGACGGGCCGCTGCGCGCGCGTTTGCGACCGCGAGATTGGGTTTTGGTGTTGTCTACACGGGTGGGTTCGGAGACCAGCACCAGTTCCGGTTTGCTCTTGGAGCCCCGGGCCTCTACAGGCGCCAGTACAGGAACTGCGTGTATGGCGGGAGGGGGAGGCGGGGTTTCATCCTTGCGGGTTGCACGTTTGGGTGTACGGGCTACGGCGTCGTACGCTTTGGCGGAGAGTTGATCAGCGCGTTTGGTCGGTGCGGGGGGCAGAGGCATGGATGGATGGGTACCTGGGTGGTGGGTCAATGAACATTGGGTTTGCAAAAGCGAAAAAGCCGCCTTGAGCCAAGGCGGCTTTTTTAGTGAGCGCGGTTGCGAAACTCAACGGCATGCAAATGATTATGCATGAGCGCTGTGACAGCGCTATAGGGTGTGTGCCAAAACAACACACAGCCCCAAAAGGGCTATCAGGCTGCCTTTTTATTGAGTGCCTTGACGGCCTTCAGGACGTCATCGACGTGACCCGGAACCTTCAGGCCGCGCCATTCTTCTTTCAGCAGGCCATCGGCGCCTACCAGGAAGGTGCTGCGCTCAATGCCCTTGACCTTCTTGCCGTACATGATCTTGTTCTTGACCACGCCGAACATGTGGCACATTTTTTCTTCGGTGTCGGCAATCAGTTCGAACGGCAGTTCCAGCTTGGCTTTGAACTCATCGTGGGACTTCATGTTGTCGCGGGACACGCCAAAAACGGCGGCGCCGGCTTTGGCGAAATCCTTGTATTTGTCACGGAACTGCATGGCTTCCGTGGTGCAGCCAGGGGTGTTGTCCTTGGGGTAGAAGTACAAAACCATGGTTTTGCCAACGTGGCTGGTGTTGGAGACTTTGATGCCGCCGGTGGCGTTGGCTTCAAATTCGGGGAGGGGTTTGTTGACAACTATCGCCATATGTTTTGTGAGTCTCGCGTGCTGGGTGTCTCGGTCATGGTGAAAGCTGTCAGCGTGACAGGGCTTTGTGCCGTCGACCGCAACCCGTGATTTTACTCTGAAAAGCGGCGTAAACCGAGTTCGGGTTACTCCGGGTTACAACAGAAGTGCTGCGACGACCTTGCGCCCTTCGGCGGCCAGAAAGTTGTAAGTACGGCAGGCAGCCTGCGTATCCATGGTTTCCACGCCAATACGCTTGGCATACAAAGCCTGTAGCCAGGCCGGGTTGGGGAAGCGGATGCGTTCGCCGCTGCCAAACACGACCAGCTCGCAGTCCAGTTCGGCCAGTTGGTCGAAATGCTGCTGGGTCAGTTCCTCGAAGCTGGCGCAGTTCCAGGCAAAGCGCTGTCCGTTAGGGGGCAGGACGATGCTGGAAGTCACCTGCTCGCCATTGACGGCGACCCAGCCTGGTCCATAACCCGTGATCGAGGGGCCATTGGTGGCATCCGGTTGGAGTTTCATGCGTGGTACGAGCGAAAAGAGGGCTGAATTGAATGTTGCAGTGCACTAAGTCTGTGCGGAACTGTGGTCAAATTATAGGTTTCGCCCTGTACTGAACGCTCCCGGAGGGACTTTGAAAACCATTCAGAAATCTGCCAAGCTCGCCAATGTGCTCTATGACGTGCGGGGTCCGATTGTGGACGCGGCGAAGAAGATGGAAGATGAGGGCCAAAAGATTATCAAGCTCAACATCGGCAATCTGGCGCCGTTTGGTTTTGATGCCCCTGAAGAAATCCAGCAAGACATGATCCGCAACCTGCCCAATTCGGCAGGTTATTCGGACAGCAAGGGCATCTTTGCAGCGCGCAAGGCGGTGATGCATTACAGCCAACAGCAGGGCATTGCAGGTGTCACCCTGGACGACATTTATCTCGGCAATGGCGCGAGCGAGCTGATCGTGATGGCGTCGAACGCGCTTTTAGACGATGGCGATGAACTGCTGGTACCGTCTCCCGACTACCCGCTGTGGACTGCGGCAACCAGCCTGTCGGGCGGCAAGCCCGTGCACTACCAGTGCGATGAAGAAAACGGCTGGATGCCCAGCCTCTCGGATATCCGCGCCAAGATCACGCCCAAGACCCGCGGCATTGTGGTCATCAACCCCAACAACCCCACCGGCGCGCTGTACAGCGACGATTTGCTGCGTGGCATCGTAGCGATTGCGCGCGAGTTTGAGCTGGTGATCCTCGCTGATGAGGTGTATGACAAGGTGTTGTACGAAGGCGTGCGCCACACCGCGATTGCCAGCCTGTCCACCGACGTATTGACGTTGACCTTTAACTCGCTGTCCAAGGCCTACCGCTCCTGCGGTTATCGCGCTGGCTGGATGATTCTGTCCGGCCCCAAGGACCACGCGCGCGATTTCATTGAAGGCCTGAACATGCTGGCCAATCTGAAGCTGGGCTCCAATGTGCCCGGCCAGTACGCCATCCAGACCGCCTTGGGCGGCTACCAAAGTATCCAGGACTTGGTCAAAGAGGGCGGCCGTCTGCGCCGCCAGCGCGACCTGGCCTATGAGTTGATTACCGCAATTCCCGGTGTGACCTGCGTGAAGCCACAAGCTGCGCTGTATATGTTCCCGCGTCTGGACCCCACGATCTATCCGATCGAAGACGACCGTCAGTTCTTTCTGGAGCTGCTGCGCGAAACCCGCGTGATGCTGGTGCAGGGCACCGGCTTCAACTGGCGCGCACCAGACCATTTCCGCATTGTGTTCCTGCCCCACGAAGATGATTTGCGCGAGGCCATCGGCCGTATCGCACGCTTCCTGGAGAGTTACCGCAAGCGGCATGCAAAGTGACTGCTCTTTAATTGATAGCTGCTTGCACACGTTTTGCGCAGGCTGCAGGCCTTTTTGATCTGAAAACTGTATGAAACCGATTCAAGTGGGCGTGATGGGTCTTGGCACCGTGGGCAGCGGTGTGTTCGACGTTCTGCAACGCAACCAGGAAGAAATCAAGCGCCGCGCGGGCCGTGGCATTGAAGTGACCATGGTGTCGCGCCGCAACACCGCGCTGGCACAGGCTGTGGTGGGTGACAAAGCGAAAGTAGTAGCTGACGCACGCGAGATTATTCGCAACCCTGACATCGACATCGTCGTCGAGCTGATCGGCGGCTACACGCTGGCCAAAGAGCTGGTGCTCGAAGCCATCGCTGCGGGCAAGCATGTGGTCACCGCCAACAAGGCGCTGCTGGCCGTGCACGGTACCGAAATTTTTGCGGCGGCGTCGGCGAAGGGTGTGATGGTGGCTTTTGAGGCTGCGGTGGCCGGTGGCATTCCCATCATCAAGGCCCTGCGCGAAGGCCTCACCGCCAACCGCATCCAATGGATTGCGGGCATCATCAACGGCACGACCAACTTCATCCTGTCCGAGATGCGCGACAAGGGGCTGGACTTTGATGTGGTGCTGAAAGAGGCGCAGCGCCTGGGCTACGCCGAGGCGGACCCGACGTTTGACATTGAAGGCGTGGACGCCGCGCACAAGCTGACGCTCATGTCGGCGATTGCGTTTGGCATTCCGGTGCAGTTCGACAAAGCTTATATCGAAGGCATCACCAAACTGGGCGCGGCCGACATCAAGTACGCCGAACAGCTGGGCTATCGCATCAAGCTTTTGGGCATCACCAAGCGCACCGCAGCAGGCGTGGAATTGCGTGTGCACCCCACGCTGATTCCTGCCAAGCGATTGATCGCCAATGTCGAAGGCGCGATGAATGCTGTGGTTGTCAACGGCGACGCCGTGGGCACCACGCTGTACTACGGCAAGGGCGCGGGCTCCGAGCCGACCGGCAGTGCGGTAATTGCGGATCTGGTTGACATCACCCGCCTGCACACCGCCAACGCAGCACAGCGCGTGCCGCATCTGGCTTTCCAGCCCAACAGCATGCGCGATACGCCGGTGCTGCCCATGGGCGAGGTGGTGACGAGCTACTACCTGCGTTTGCGCGTGGCAGACCAGACTGGCGTGTTGGCGATGGTGACCGGCCTCTTGGCGTCTGCCGACATCAGCATCGATGCGATGCTGCAGCGCGAAGCCGATGAGGTCAGCGGTGAGGGCACAGGACCGAACGGGACACGTGGCGTCCCACAGACCGACCTCATTATCCTGACGCATGACTGCCAGGAAGCCCGCATGGACAAGGCGCTGGCGCTGATGCAGTCGCTACCGACGGTGCTGGCTCCGATTGTGCGTATCCGCAAGGAAGAGCTGGCATGAAGTACCTCTCTACCCGTGGCCACGCCGACCGCAAACGCTTCTGCGAAATCCTGCTCGAAGGCCTGGCGCCTGATGGCGGTTTGTATTTGCCCGAGAGCTACCCGCAGATTGACGATGCGACGCTGACCAAGCTGCGCAAGGTCTACCACGAGCAGGGTTACGCCGAGCTGGCGTTTGAAGTGCTGTCGCTGTACATCGACGACATCCCCGCTTCCGACCTGCGCGCGCTGTGCGCCAAGACCTATACCGCCGAAGTGTTTGGCACCGGTGAGATCGTGCCGCTGCGTCACCTGGAAGATGGTGTCTGGATTGAAGCCTTGTCCAACGGTCCGACGCTGGCGTTCAAGGACATGGCGATGCAGTTGCTGGGCAACCTGTTCGAGTACGAATTAGGCCGCCGTGGCGAAGAGCTGAACATCCTGGGAGCCACCTCCGGCGACACCGGCAGCGCTGCGGAATACGCGATGCGCGGCAAGAAGGGAGTGCGCGTTTTCATGACTAGTCCGCACGGCCGCATGAGCCCGTTCCAGCAGGCGCAAATGTTCAGCCTGATGGACGCCAACATCTACAACATCGCAGTCAAGGGCGTGTTCGACGATTGCCAGGACATGGTTAAGGCCGTGTCCAATGATCTGGACTTCAAGCGCAAATACAAGATCGGCACGGTCAACTCCATCAACTGGGCGCGTTTGCTGGCACAGGTGGTCTATTACTTTGCGGGCTACATTCAGGCGACCGAGAGCAACACGCAGAAGGTCAGCTTCACAGTGCCATCGGGCAATTTCGGTAACGTCTGCGCAGGACATGTGGCGCGCATGATGGGCCTGCCGATTGACAAGCTGGTAGTCGCCACCAACGAGAACGACGTGCTCGACGAGTTCTTCCGCACCGGCGTCTACCGCGTGCGCGGCAGTGCCGATACACACGAGACTTCTAGCCCGTCGATGGACATTTCCAAGGCAAGCAACTTCGAGCGCTTTGTGTTTGATTTGCTGGGCCGTGATGGTGCGCGCACGAAAGCTTTGTTTTCCGATGCCATCAGCAAGGATGGCCGATTCGATCTCAGCAAAGACGCAGCGTTTGCGCAGGCCGCCATCCGCTACGGTTTTGTCAGCGGCAAGAGCACGCACGCCGACCGCCTTGCGACCATTCGCGAGACATGGGAGCGCCACGGCATGATGATCGACACGCACACTGCCGACGGCTTGAAAGTGGCTTTGGAGTTGCGCCGCGCTGACGTGCCTATGGTGGTTTTGGAAACTGCATTGCCGATCAAGTTTGCAGAGACGGTGCAAGAGGCGCTGGGCCGTGCGCCGGATCGTCCGGCCAAGTTTGAAGGCATTGAAGCTCTCCCCAAGCGCGTGCAGGTGATGGATGCAGACGTGGCGGCCGTCAAAGCCTTGATCGCCAAGGAATGCGGATATTGAGTGCCAAATAGGCCGCTCGCGCGCATGGAACGTGCGTAAGCAGCTATACAAACAGTAGCAACTGGAAATCCATGAACGCAAGCACCCGGCCACCCCTGATGCCTCTGGATGATGCGCTGGCCCAATTGCTGGCGAGTGTTCAACCGCTGGGCGCCAGCGAATCCGTTCAAACGATGAATGCTGACGGACGCGTGCTGGCTGTGGATGTTGTGTCGGCTTTGCATGTGCCGCCGCAGGACAACAGTTCCATGGACGGCTACGCGGTTCGTAGTGCTGACGTGACCGAGCCTGGCGTCGTTTTGCAAGTGACCCAGCGCATTGCGGCAGGCACCAGTGGCCAGCCGCTTCAGCCTTTGAGCGCAGCGCGCATCTTCACCGGAGCACCGATCCCGCCTGGCGCTGACGCGGTGGTGATGCAGGAGGACTGCGAGGTCGTTAATGCAGGTGGTGTGCGCGTGAACGCGGTGCCGACAATGGGGCAGTGGATTCGCCGTGCGGGCGAAGACATCGCACAGGGCGCGGTGATCCTGCGCGCGGGTCAGCGTCTTGGGCCTGCTGAATTGGGGCTGGCTGCCAGCATTGGTTTGGACGCACTGAGCGTGGCACAGCGTCCGCGCGTGGCGCTATTTTCTACTGGCGACGAACTGGTAATGCCCGGCGAGAAAGCGCCGCAGGATATGCCGCCCGGCGCCATCTACAACTCCAACCGTTTTTTCCTGAGCAGTCTGTTGCGCCGCATGGGCTGCGACGTGACCGACTTCGGCATCGTGCCCGATCAGCGCGCTGCGACGGAAACTGCGTTGCAAAAGGCAGCAGCCGGCCACGATCTGATCCTCACCAGCGGCGGTGTATCGGTGGGCGAGGAAGACCATATCAAGCCTGCGGTGCAGGCACTTGGTACGCTGGACCTGTGGCAGATCGCGATCAAACCGGGCAAACCGTTTGCGCATGGCCGCATCGGCGCGGCGCACTTTATCGGTCTGCCCGGCAACCCGGTCTCCAGCTTCGTGACTTTCCTGTTGCTGGTGCGGCCTTTCCTGCTGAAACTGCAAGGCGTTGAGCAGATTGCTATGAAAACAGTAGCTTCTCGCGCCGACTTCTCGTGGCCCCGGGCCGATAAACGCCGTGAATTCCTGCGGGTACGCCGCAACGGCGACGGCGGATTGGATCTGTTTCCCAACCAAAGCTCGGGAGTGTTGACATCTACCGTCTGGGGCGATGGCCTGGTCGACAACCCCAGCGGCTGCACGATTGCTCCTGGCGACAGCGTGCAGTTTGTCTCCTTTGCGGAATTGCTGGCATGAACATTTGCCCCCACGCTCCCCACTTCGTGTGGTTGCTGCCCCCCGAGGGGGCCGCTTTTCATCTTGGGGCGGCCCAGCAATGAAAAGAGTCACCGTCAAATACTTCGCATCGATCCGCGAAGCGCTGGGGCAGGGCAGTGAGTCAGTAGATACGCAAGCTGGCACCTTGCAAGCCTTGCGCGACGAGTTGCTGGCGCGTGGTGGCGCGTATGCCACCGCCCTGGCACGTGGCAAGGCGGTGCGCATGGCGCTTAACCAAGTGATGAGCGAAGAATCTGCCGCCTTGGTACACGGCGCTGAAATCGCCTTCTTTCCCCCAGTCACTGGCGGCTGATTCGCCTTCGTTAGTTGCGCTCGGCGTCCAGGTAAAGCGCGAGCAGCTTTTTGATACCTGCGGCCGTCGCGGTTGTCATTGGCGAGCGCAGTTCGTTGTGAACCAACCCGAGATCCGCCAACACTGCCTTCAATGGGCCCGGGTTGGGCTCTGCAAACAGTGCGCTGATCAGTGGCTGTAGCGGGCGCCACAACGCGCGGGCCTGCTGCAAGTTGCCGGACGTGATCCGTTCCATCACACGCACGAACTGCCCAGTATGCAAATGCGCGCAGGCCGCAATGGCACCCGCACCGCCCAGTGCGAAAGTGTTGAAGAGCTGTGCATCTTCTCCGGCCAGCACCTGCAACTGCCCGTCGGCTATCAACGCCTGCGTCTTGGCTGCATCTCCGCCGCAGTCCTTAATGGCCCGTATCCGGGGATGGCGTGCCAGTGCCTGCATCGTTTCCAGCGTCATCGTGACGCCGGTGCGGTATGGAATGTCGTACACGATCAGCGGTACCGTGCTGGCGTCGGCGATGGCCGTGAACCATTGCAGTACGCCGTCCTGTGACGGGCGGATGTAGTGCGGCGGTGGCACCAGTATTCCGGCCAACGGCCGACCTGCCAGTGCTTGAACCCAAGCCACGGTATCGGGCAGGTGGTAGCCCGACAGCCCCATGACCACGGGTAACCCACCGGCCGCATGTAGCACCGTATCCAGCACGGCCAACTGTTCAGGTTTATTTAGAGCTGCGGCCTCGCCGGTGGAACCACACACGACGAAGCCGGCAATGCCGGTGGCGCGCAAGTGCCGCACAAGACGGGCGAGGGCAGGGTGGTCTACCGCTCCGTTAGAAAAAGGGGTGATCAGGGGAATCCACAGCCCCGAGAAGTTGCTGAAAGTTGGCACGCGTTTGTCCTTTAGAAAGCATGACCGATGAATGAACCATCGTCAGAGGCGCGCGGGACAGCAAAACGGGGGTGGGGTCTGGCAGTTCCATCGCTCATCCGAGGACGGAACCGCAGCTCCGGTCAGATGAGCTTTGGCTTTTTGGATTTGCTGGCGTTCATAGCAGACGCCAACGCACCGGAGAGGGCGAAGGCGAGGGCGATGGACATGGCAGCAAACATGCACTCATCTTAACGGGGCGCGGCAGACGGTGCCACAATTCCGGCATGGACCGTTCCGCATTTGCTACACATCGAGTGACCATCCAGACCGCAGACTTTGACCTTAGCGCCGAGTTGGCGGCACTGCGTGCGGGTGACCCGCGCGTAGGTGCGGTGTGCAGCTTCATCGGCACCGTGCGTGACCGAACCGCGGGTGGTCCATGCGACATCAGCGCAATGGAGCTGGAGCATTACCCTGGCATGACCGAGAAGGCCATCGATGCCATGATTGACGAGGCGTTCGAACGCTTTGATATTTTGGGTGCACGAGTGATCCACCGCGTGGGCCTGTTGCAGCCACTGGACCAGATCGTGCTGGTGGCTGTGACATCGGCGCATCGCGGCGAGAGCTTTCAGGCATGCGAGTTTTTGATGGACTATTTGAAGACGCAGGCACCATTCTGGAAGAAGGAAACCACGCCGCAAGGTGCGCAGTGGGTGGATGCGCGGGTTAGCGATGATGCTGCTTTGGCCAAGTGGGGCATTACGGTATCCAACTTCGGTTGAACTTCTGTTGTGGCGTCGGCCAGAGAAGGGAATGCCGGGTGCCTCATGGTGCCAAACGCGCACAAATCGGCCCCCGGCATTCCCTTCTCCTGCTTACTTGATGTGTGTCAACCTGTCACTTGAAACTACCTTTGCGTGCGGTGTCGCACTTGAAATTTGCGGCTGTTGCCCCCAAGCTTGGTAGCAATCAAGGAAATAGCCATGCGAATCGAAAAACTCACCACCAAATTTCAGGAAGCTCTGGGCGAAGCCCAGACACTGGCGCTGAGCAATGACAACCAGTACATCGAGCCAGTCCACGTATTGGCCGCGATGATCCGGGTGGACGATGGCCCCAAAGCGCTGATGAACCGCGCGGGCGTCAATGTGGCGGGTTTGCTCGCCGCCGCTGAGGCTGCTGTCAAACGCCTCCCCCAAGTTCAAGGCCATGAGCAGGTGACAGTCGGGCGTGACATGGTCACGCTGTTGCAGGCTGCGGAGAAAGAGGCGATCAAGCGCAACGACCAGTTTGTCGCTGGCGAGTTGTTTCTGTTGGCATTGACGGACAGCAAGTTGGATATTGGCAACCTCGTTCGGGCCAATGGCCTGACGCGCAAGAGCCTGGAAGCGGCTATTCAAGCAGTGCGTGGCGGCCAAAACGTGGACAGCGCTGATGCCGAAGACCAGCGCGAGTCGCTGAAGAAATACTGCATTGATCTGACCGAACGTGCCCGCATGGGCAAGCTAGACCCGGTGATCGGCCGCGATGATGAGATCCGCCGCGCGATTCAGGTGCTGCAACGCCGTACCAAGAACAACCCCGTACTAATCGGCGAGCCCGGTGTCGGCAAGACCGCCATCGTTGAGGGTTTAGCACAGCGCATCGTGGCTGGCGAAGTGCCCGATTCGCTGAAGGGCAAACGCGTGTTGTCGCTCGATATGGCCTCGCTGCTGGCTGGTGCCAAGTTCCGTGGTGAGTTTGAAGAGCGCCTGAAAAATGTGTTGAAGGATCTGGCCAAGGACGAAGGTCAGACCATCGTGTTTATTGACGAGCTGCACACCATGGTGGGCGCGGGCAAGGCGGAGGGCGCGATGGATGCGGGCAATATGCTCAAGCCGGCACTGGCGCGTGGCGAGTTGCACTGCGTGGGCGCGACCACACTGGATGAATACCGCAAGTACATCGAAAAAGACGCTGCGCTGGAGCGTCGCTTCCAGAAGATTCTGGTGGGTGAGCCCACGGTGGAAGCTACCATCGCCATCTTGCGTGGCCTGAAAGAGCGCTACGAAGTGCACCACGGCGTGGATATCACCGACCCCGCCATCGTGGCCGCGGCCGAGTTGAGCCACCGCTACATCACTGACCGTTTCCTTCCCGACAAGGCCATCGATTTGATCGACGAAGCGGCCAGCAAGATCAAGATCGAACTGGACTCCAAGCCCGAAGTCATGGACAAGCTGGATCGCCGTTTGATCCAGTTGCAGATCGAGCGCGAAGCCGTGAAGCGCGAGAAAGACGATGCATCCCGCAAGCGTCTGGAGTTGATCAACGACGAGATCAAGAGTCTGCAAAAGGAAATCGCCGATCTGGACGAAATCTGGAAAGCCGAGAAGGCCACAGCGCAGGGCAGCGCCCAAGTACGTGAAGAAATCGACAAGCTGCGTCAGCAGATTGATGCACTGACGCGCAAGGGCGATTTGGCCAAGGTGGCCGAGCTGCAATACGGCAAGCTGCCCGAGCTGGAAAAGAGCCTGAAAGAGGCACAGGACAAGGAAGCGGGCAAGGCCAAGGGCGGGCAGGGCGCAGCGCGCCAGCTGCTGCGCACGCAAGTGGGCGCCGAAGAGATCGCCGAGGTGGTGAGCCGCGCCACCGGCATCCCTGTGTCCAAGATGATGCAGGGCGAAAAAGACAAACTGCTGCAAATGGAAACCAAGCTGCACGACCGCGTGGTCGGGCAGGACGAAGCCATTGCAGCCGTGGCCAACGCCATCCGCCGTTCACGTTCGGGTTTGAGTGATCCGAATCGCCCGACCGGCTCCTTCCTGTTCCTTGGCCCCACGGGCGTAGGCAAGACCGAGCTGTGCAAGGCACTGGCGGGCTTCCTGTTTGATAGCGAGGATCACCTGATCCGCATCGACATGAGCGAGTTCATGGAGAAGCACTCTGTGGCCCGCCTGATCGGCGCGCCTCCGGGCTATGTAGGGTACGAGGAGGGCGGCTATTTAACAGAGGCTGTGCGGCGCAAGCCCTATGCGGTGTTGCTGTTAGACGAAGTCGAGAAGGCACACCCCGATGTGTTCAACGTGCTGTTGCAGGTGCTGGACGATGGCCGCCTGACCGATGGCCAGGGTCGCACCGTGGACTTCAAGAACACCGTGATCGTGATGACCAGCAATATCGGCAGCCATCTGATCCAGAGCATGGTCGGCCAGGACAGTGAGGACATCAAGGACGCCGTGACCGGCGAGCTGAAGAACCACCTCCGCCCTGAATTCCTGAACCGTATCGATGAGACGGTAGTGTTCCACGCGCTGGACGCGGCCAACATCGCAGCTATTGCCAAGATCCAGCTGCAAATCCTGATGGCCCGCTTGGCCAAGATGGATCTGGCATTGGTGGTGAGCGATGCCGCCGTGGCGGAACTGGCCAAAGTGGGCTTCGATCCCGTTTTCGGTGCGCGACCGCTGAAGCGCGCTATCCAGCAGCGCATCGAGAACCCGCTGTCCAAGCTTCTCTTGGAGGGAAAGTTCGCGCCCAAGGAGACAATTCAGGTGGGTGTGGACCCGATTTTGGCGCCTGGCCAGTTTCACTTTCAAAAAGGCTGACCTTTTGCTCCGGTGCTGGTGGCCTGGGGTTAAGGGTAATCACTTAGTTATCGCTTTGTAACTCGAAATTACCTGTAAATTTCACAGGGCAGCCTTCAACTTTTGTCAGTTCTGGGCGTTGTCGCACTTAGTTTTCGCTAATTCACCATTAGAATCCGCGGTTGCTTCAATTGGGCGGTGATGTGCCGATCCAATCACCGCTAACCACCGTAGAAATTGCATCGAAAGGATACATAGTGCAAGTCAAATTTGCCCGTTTCATCGCCTCCTGCGCACTGGCGCTGGGAGCCCTGCTGCCCGTAGTGCCTGGTATGGCTCCAGTGGCCCAAGCGCAAACCGCTGCACCTGCGACCGCTGCGGTAGCCGCACCTGCTGCTAAAGAAGCTGCAGAAAACCCCTACGGCATTGAAGCCCTGTGGAAGACCTCCGACGTCGTGGCCAAGACCGTTCTGATCATGCTGCTGATCATGAGCGTCTCCAGCTGGT
>NZ_JBFUFW010000013.1:0-58452 GCF_056403235.1 Rhodoferax sp. P2_H8_2 | reverse complement strand
GCATTGGAATAGGAGCTGGGGTTGACCGAGACCGAGCCAGTGCCTTCAAAGCCTGCAGTGGCTGTGAAAGTGGCAGTCCAGACCAAAGGATTGGCAGTGGCCGTGAGGCCCGTGACCGTGCCATTGGCGACGGTGATGTCGCCAGCGGTAAAGCCCACCGGCGCTTCCGAGAAAGTGAAGGTGACAGAGGACGTGGTATCGGCCTGGTTCAGGCTGGTGTCCACGATATTGACGACCACGGAAGGTGTTGGACTGGGCGTGGGTACCGGCGCAGGTGTTGGTACGGGTGTCGGTGCCGGAGTAGGTGTTGGCGTCGGTTCGGGGGATGGGGTTGGCGTGGGTGTAGGTACTGGCGTTGGTGCAGGCGCAGGCGTCGGTGCCGGAGTAGGTGTTGGCGTCGGTGTAGCTGCGCTGCCAGTTTCCGGCGCGAAGGTTGGGCTTTCGGGCGGTGGCGGCGTAGTGCTGTTGTCGCGGGCCAAGGCCAATGGTGAGGTGGATTCGGTAACACGTGTCAGACGCACGAAATCATGCGCATCACTGCCATCACCACCGGTCAAGCCGACAGCCGTGGCGTCCAGCTCGGCAGACAGGTCGCCAGTTCCGGCGAGGATGTTGGCAATGGTGGATGCGCCACTGTTGAGGTCTTTCAGAGCCGCATTGGTGGCATCGAGCGGAGGCGCGGTGCCCAGCAATGCGTCGTTCAGCAGCAGCAGGCGTTCCGCGCTGACCGCCAGAATTTCGCCATTGGGCAGCGAGACTTCGATCTGCGTGTCGCCATCGGTGGCGAGCGTCTGGCCTTCCTGCACCGCGTCACCTACGTGCAGGTCGCGTGTGCTGCCGTCTGGATTGATGATCCACGCGTGGCCACGCAGCATCGTCACTACACCACGGGCTTGAACGGGAACCTGATTGTCGGCCATGAGAACTCCAGAAGACGGCATACTTTGATGCTCTGACTCTAGGGGGTGGCTGGCAGCTTGCCTATTGTCCTCAAGTACAGGTTATGTGAGCTATTGCACGATTCCGTGCACCTTCAGGGTCAGCTGGAGGCGATCCACCACCCCCAGTTTTTCAAAAACAGCACTCAGATGTGCTTTGACGGTGCGCTCCGAAATGCCGCAACGTGCGGCAATTTCCTGGTTTGTGGCGCCTTTTGCGGCCATTTCGGCAACTTCTGACTCGCGCGGGGTTAGCGGTGTGCGCCAATCACTGGTCTGGCTCTGCGCTAGCGTGGCGGCCCGGTTGGCGCTGTGGATCAGGCGCTGCATCAGGACTGGGCCGATCCAGATATGGCCCGTGGCGACGACCTGGGCAACTTGCTGCAGGATGGCGGTCTGGGCGTAGGCGTGACAGTAGCCGGCGCATCCCGCATCCAGCGCTGCAATCGCAGCATCATCGTCAGGGTTGGAGGCGGTAGCAACCAGGCGCAAGCCCGGTTGCTGCAGCACCATTTGCCACTGCGGGTCGCTCCAGCCGGGCAGACCCCGCAGGGCAGTGTCGAGCCAGACGATGCCCGCGCCCGAGCGGACGCGTAGCAACAGGTCGGCAAAGCTGCCGACCACTTCAATGGGGTAGGTGTGCAGGGCTCTTTGCCAGTGGACCTGCAGACCGAAGTCCTGCGTGACCAGAATGCACGGCAGTGAGCCACTCATCGTTCGGTCAGTGCCTTCGCCTTGGCTCGCAAAATGGGTTTCATCAGATAGGACAACACCGATTTTTTCCCGGTCAGGATGTCCACTTCGGCGACCATGCCGGGGATGATGGGCAACTGTTGTGCACCGATGGTGCTGGACAGCGTGCGTACCCGCACAAGGAAGTAGGCGTTGCCCTTTTCGTCCACCACGCTGTCAGCGCCAATCTGCTCCAGCGTTGCTTCCAGCCCGCCGTAAACCGCAAAGTCGTACGCAGTGAATTTGACCAGCGCCTTTTGCCCGGGTCGCAAAAAGGCGATGTCACGCGGCAGCACCCGCGCCTCCAGCAGCAAGGCGTCATCCGACGGCACCAGCTCAATCACGTCTTTGCCCGGCTGCACTACGCCGCCTACGGTATTCACCTTGAGTTGTTTAACTGTGCCATTCACGGGCGAGCGGATTTCGGTCTGTTTGACCCGGTCTTCCAGCCCCGCGCTGCTCTCGGACAGCGAGTTCAGCTTGGCATTGGTTTCGCTCAGTTCGCTGCGCGCCAGGTTGCGGAATGTCAGTTCCACTTCCTGGATCTTGCGATTGGCTTCCAGAATGGCCGACTCCAGTCGAGGAATGTCCGAGCTGGCGCTGTCACGCTCGCCTCGGTAGCGCGCTACATCGCGCTCCAGGCGCAGCAGCTCTACGTCCGAGACTGCTCCGGACTTGGCCAATGGGCGCGTCATCTCCAGCTCGCGTGCTGTCAGCGTGAAGCTCTGGGCCGCTTGTTCGCGCTTGGCGCGCACCGATATCAACTCTTGCGAGCGCTGGGCCGATTGCTGGCGCGCTACGCCGACGGTGGCGTCCAGTTCGGCCCGCTTGGATTCGTACAAGGCGCGTTCGGCCTCAACAATTTCAGGCGACTGTTCCATCACCTCGGGCGGCGGCACAAAACGCGAGCCCTCGGCCAGGGCGCGCAGCCGTGCAGCTTTGGCCAGCAGTGACAGGTACTGTGACTGGTTTTCGCGCAACGAAGAGACCATGCGTGTCGGGTCCACCTTGAGCAGGAGCTCGCCCACTTTGACTATCTGGCCTTCGCGCACCAGGATTTCGGAGACGATGCCACCATCCAGGCTTTGCAAAATCTGGATTTGGCGGGAAGGAATCACCTTTCCTTCTCCGCGCGTTACTTCGTCCAATTGAGCTAGCGCGGCCCAGAGCAGCATGACCAGCGCCGCAACCAGACTCAGCCAAATCAGAACGCGTGCACCGCGGGGCGTTTGCTCGGCAATCGCCCAATCGGCATTGGTGTCGAAGTCGCCATCCTTGAGTTGTTCGCGCCCCAGCACGGCCAGCAGGCCGCGGTCTATCCAGCGTGAACAGAACGCGTAAAAGCGTTGCCACCGGGCCAGAACGCGGGCTTTGAACGCAGGGCGGTCCATCAGCTGGCCCTCCCAATGCGGCCGCTTTGCAGCGCCTCAACCACCTGGGTCTTGGGGCCGTCGGCCATGATCTGGCCGTTATCGATCACGATCAGTCGGTCAATCAATTCCAGCAGCGAAGTTCGGTGCGTGACGAGTACCACGGTCTTGCCAGCGGTGAAGCGACGCAGCCGGGCTTTGAGCGCATCTTCGCTCTGGTGGTCCATCGCGCTACTGGGCTCGTCCAGCAGCAGCATGGGCGCATCGCTCAGCACCGCACGGGCAATGCCTACCGCCTGGCGCTGGCCGCCGGATAGCGATTCGCCGCGCTCGCCGATGGGCATGTCAAAGCCGCGCGGGTGGCGGTTCGCAAATTCGGTGACGCCCGCAATCTCGGCGGCGGCGACGATGTCCTGGTCGGCCGCAAACGGTGCGCCCATCGCAATGTTTTCTTTCAGCGTGCCGTAGAACAGGCTGACGTCTTGCGATACGAAACCGGTGGCGCGGCGCATCTCGGCCGGGTCGATTTGGCGCAGGTCGATCCCGTCGATCAGGATCGCGCCTTCAGTGGGCTGGTGCAGGCCCAAAATCAGACGCTGAATGGTCGATTTGCCGGATCCAACTCGCCCAATGAAAGCCACTTTCTCGCCGGCGTTGATCTTGAACGAGACTTTGTTGAGCACGGTCTGTTGCTGGCCTGGGTAAGCAAAGCTGACGTTCTTGAATTCGATCGTGCCCTGGAAGCCATTGCGGTGCAGGAAGGGTGCGTCATCGCTGCGTTCAGGCGCCATGCGCATATAGGTGGCCACCGACTCCAGGCCGCTCTTGGCACTGTGGTACTGCAGCAGAAGACCTGCAACTTGGCCGAACGGCGCCATCGCGCGTCCGGCCAGCATGGAGGCGGCAATAATCGCGCCCATGCTGATCTGGTTGGCCATCAACAGGTAGACGCCAACGATCACGACCAGCACGCTGACCAGTTGCTGCAGCGACTGGGCAAAATTCATTGTGGCGCTGGAGAGCAGCTTGAGCTTGGAGTTGTGTTGCGCCAGAAACACTGTGGATTGTTCCCATTTTCGTTGGAACACACTCTCGGCCACCATGTACTTGATGGTTTCAATGCCGACCAGGCTTTCCACGAGGTTGGCGTTGCGCTGCGACGCAGCGCGCTGCGTCAGCTCGACCAGCTCCTGCATCTTGTGCTGCACCACCAGCGAGGCGATCAGCAAAATCACAATGCAGACCACAGGCGGCAACAGCAGCCACGGCGATATCCACAGAATGGCGATGAAGAAAACCAGTACAAACGGCAGATCGACCAGCGTGGTGATCGAGGCCGAGGCCACAAAGTCCCGCACCGACTCGAACGCGCGCAGATTGGCAGCGAAAGAACCGACCGATGCGGGCCGCTGTGCCATGCGCAGGCCCAGCACCCGCTCCATGATGCGCGACGACAGCGTGACATCGATGCGCTTGCCGGCCGTGTCCAGGATGTAGGCGCGCAGCACCCGCAGCACCAGATCAAAGCCCATCATCAGCAACACGCCGATGGAGAGGATCCAAAGGGTTTCTTCTGCCCGATTGGGCACCACGCGGTCATACACCGTCATCGAAAACATCGGCATCGCCAGCGCAAACAGATTCACCAGTAGCGCCGCGAGCAGACTGTCGCGGTACAAGCGCCAGTTTTGCAGCACTACGCTCCAGAACCAATGGCGTGAGGTCAACTGGCCCGTGTGCGGTGTGCGCTGATCAAATCGGAAAACCGGTTTGACAAAGAACACCACGCCCGAATACAGCGCCTGCAGCTCCTCCATTGGTAGCACGTCACCGGATTCACCACCCTCGGGGAAACGAACCCTGGCCGAGCCGTCATCCAGCCATTCCAGCAATACGCAGGCCTGCTTGTTTTCCAGAAGCAGAATGACCGGCAGGAGCCCGGGGCGCAATTCAGCCAGAGGCCTGCGCGCCAGCCGCGCAGTCAATCCGGCTCTGGCGGCAACGCGCGGTAGCAGCGCGGGCGTTACCAGGTTGCTTTCCAGCGGCAGGCCAGCGGAGAGGGCTTCCTGGGTCGTGGAGATACCGAATATTTTGGCAATCGCCACTACGGCGTCGAGCAGCGGGTCGAAGTGCACGCCGTGTTCACCCAATCGCCATTGAGCCGAACGTGGGGGATTGGGTGCGTCGGTGCTCATGCTTCAGAGAACGCCATGGTCGCCTTCCAGCAGATTCAGAGAACCATGCAGTCGGGTGCGCAGCCCTTTGCGCAAGGCCAGTTTCTTCTGTGCCGCCGCGGGCAGGTCCGTGTGGCGAATTACGTTTTTCATGATCAGCGTGTCGATCAAGTCTTCCAGCACCCGCACGAAGTCCGCATCGGCATCACCGAATTCGGGACGTGCGCCAGAGCGACCAAAAAACTGGACCAACTCGGGGTCCATTTCCTCGATCGGTTGGCTGCCCGGCATGGCCTGTCGGCTGACCGTGTCTATGGCGCCTTCCGTATTCCGGATCACGTGGTACATGGATGGAACGTCTCTCTTTATGCAGGAATAGTACCAGCATGGGCCGCGGCAATAACGCCACCACCAAGGCAAACTTCGCCCTGGTACAGCACGGCGGACTGACCTGGCGTGACCGCCCATTGCGGTTCGCAGAAAGTCAGTGCGAAATTGGCGTTGCCATCTGCCATAACAGCGCAGGCTGAGTCCTGTTGCCGGTAGCGTGTTTTAGCGGCCGCTTGTTCAGTGGCCGGTGGAGCGCCCGCGATCCAGGATGTGTCTTGCGCTTGCAGCGACAGCGATTGCAGCCAGGGATGGTCATGCCCCTGCACCACCCACAGCGTGTTGTTTTCCATGTCCTTGCGCGCTACAAACCAGGGCGCATGTTCGCCGCCGCCACGCTGTGCGCCTTTTGCCTTGAGCCCGCCAATGCCCAGACCCTGGCGCTGACCCAGTGTGTAAAACGACAGGCCGACGTGCTCGGCAATGGTCTGGCCCTTGGCATTCTTGATGGGGCCAGGTTCCTTGGAGATATAGCGATTCAAAAACTCCCGAAACGGACGCTCGCCGATGAAGCAGATGCCGGTGGAGTCCTTCTTGCGCGCATTGGGCAGGCCGATTTCCTCTGCAATGCGGCGTACTTCGGTTTTGTGCAGCTCGCCGACTGGGAACAGCGTCTTCGACAACTGGGCCTGATTCAGGCGATGCAGGAAGTAGCTCTGGTCTTTCGATGGGTCCAGTCCCTTCAGCAACTCATGCTTGCCAGTGGCGTCGTTCAACCGTACGCGGGCGTAATGCCCGGTGGCAATTTTCTCGGCGCCGACCGAGATGGCATGGTCCAGAAATGCCTTGAATTTGATCTCGGCATTGCACAGGATATCGGGGTTGGGCGTGCGCCCCGCCTGGTATTCACGCAGGAATTCGGCGAATACCCGGTCTTTGTAGTTGGCTGCAAAGTTGACGTGCTCGATCTCAATGCCCAGCACGTCCGCAACGGCAGCGGCATCGACGAAGTCGATGTTGGAGGAGCAGTATTCACTGTCGTCGTCATCTTCCCAATTTTTCATGAAGATGCCAACGACTTCGTGGCCTTGCTGCTTGAGCAGGTGGGCAGTCACGGCGGAGTCCACGCCGCCACTGAGGCCAACGACGATTCTTTGTTTGGGCATGGCGCCCATTTTACCGTTGGCGGCCCGTTCTGGTTGCAGATAAAAAATAGCCCTATGGCGCGTAGACTGTGCGTAGGCAGCTATGTATTTCGTAGCATTCCGCCTGCTCAGGGACCGCGGTGCACGGCCTTGGTGATGCTGTCACGCACCAACTCTATGCGCTCCTTCCAGGCGCGGCGTGCGTCCGGTGGCATGCCTTTGAAGATCCGGAAGTTACGCAGCGCCGGTTCGTCCTCGGTCCAGTAGTCATCGCGCAGGCCTATCTCCACTTCGCCACCCAGCGAAGCGACGGTGGCCCCCACCAGGTTGGCGTGGATGGTGCGTTTGTCGGCGTGCAAGGTGATGCGTCCGTCGTTCAGCATGTCGATGAACCAGCTGACCCTGCCCTCGGCATCGATGCTTACTTCGGTTGCGGTGCCGGTAAATCCGGCAGCCTGGCGCCATTTCGCGATTTGTAGCGCCGCAAGTTCTTCGCGGTCCTGATCCGTCAGTGGCCCGGTTTCTATTTTGCTGGCCTGCGCCTGGGCCAGTTCTCGTTCGATCTCGGCAGCCTGCGCGGTCTCGGCTTCTTTGCGCGCTTTGGCAATCCGCTCCGCTTCCAGTCTGTGCTCAATCTTTTCGATCCAGACGCGTACCCGCGCCGCAAAATTGTTGAAGCTGACGATGGCGATTTCGGGAACGCGTTCTATGACGAGTTCGGAGCTGTATCCGCCGGTTGCTCCGGGGGCCAGGGATGGCGCATCGGTGGCTCGCAGCCGGATGGTGCAAAACCCCGGGGGTATACGTGCGTCTTGCTCCGGATGGTCATGGGCGGTAGCTTTCAGCACGTCGATTTGCAGACCGGCAGCAAGCACAGATGATTTGAGTGGTGCCAACTGCGTTTGCGCTTCCCCGCCTTCGAGGGGCGTGCGCACCAATCGTCCGGTGCGGGTGGTTACCGCCAATTGCTTGCTGGCGCGCTGTACTTCTATGGAAAAACCGTGGGCCTCAAATCGGAGGCCCCCCGGAACGTCAACGATGCGTGTACGCAAAGTGCGCGCTTGGTACTCAAGATACAGGTAAAGGATGAGGCCGAGCGCCATCACGAGGCCAACGATCAGTACCAGATATTGGAGTTCCATTGATTTCAGCGTTTTCCAACGGCCTTGTTTTTCATACCGCAACCATACTCCAGTCGCTTTGCCAGCCCTGCATCACGGCGGATTATGTGCACTTCTGTCACGATTGTTAGGGGTTTTGGCGGGTCATAGAATGCAAAATGTCATGTAAGCTTGCTGACAGTTTCATAACAAAATTCGAAGGAGCGCCCCATGCTTATTGGCGTACCCACCGAGACGACGGTGGGCGAATCCCGCGTAGCGGCCACCCCGGAAACCGTAAAAAAACTGAAGACCCAGGGTCACAGTGTGCGAGTCCAGTCGGGTGCTGGCGTATCCGCCAGCGTGACTGACGAAGCCTATGTTGCCGCTGGCGCGGAAATCACCGATGCCGCCGGCGCGCTGGGTTGTGACTTGGTGCTCAAAGTGCGCACCCCGTTTGACAACGAAGCCGCGCTGATGAAGACTGGCGCAGCGCTGGTGGGCATGCTCAACCCGTTTGATGCAACGGGCCTGCAACGGTTGGCGAATGCCCAACTGACCTCGTTTGCATTGGAAGCGGCACCCCGAACGACACGTGCGCAGAGCATGGATGTGTTGTCCAGCCAGGCCAATATTGCTGGCTACAAGGCCGTGATGATGGCGGCCGACAAATACCAGCGCTTCTTCCCGATGCTGATGACCGCTGCAGGTACCGTGAAGGCGGCGCGTGTGGTCATCCTGGGTGTAGGCGTTGCGGGTTTGCAGGCGATTGCCACCGCCAAGCGACTCGGTGCCGTGATTGAGGCATCGGATGTACGCCCCAGCGTCAAAGAGCAAGTGGAATCGCTGGGCGGCAAGTTCATCGATGTGCCTTATGAGACCGACGAGGAAAAAGAAGCGGCTGTCGGCGTCGGCGGCTATGCCAAGCCCATGCCACAAAGTTGGCTGGACCGCCAGAAGGCCGAGGTCGCCAAGCGTGTCGCGCAAGCCGATGTGGTGATCAGCACCGCGCTGATCCCCGGCCGTGCCGCGCCCACGTTGATTACGGAAGAGATGGTGCGTTCTATGAAGCCGGGCTCGGTGATTGTGGACATTGCCGCCGGCAAAGGCCCGAATGGCGGCGGCAATTGCCCGTTGTCCGAGGCCGACAAGACCGTCGTCAAACATGGTGTCACCATCATTGGCGAAACCAATCTACCGGCGTTGGTAGCGGCCGATGCCTCTTCGCTCTACGCCCGCAATGTGCTCGATTTCCTGAAGCTGATCGTCAACAAGGAAGGCGCTTTGCACGTCGACCTGGAAGACGACATTGTGGCCGCCTGTCTGATGACGCAGGGCGGCGACGTCAAGCGCAAATAACTTTTCTACCCCATAAGGAGCGACACCATGGAAATGGTTTCCCCCACGATACTGAACCTGATCATCTTTGTACTGGCCATTTATGTGGGCTACCACGTGGTCTGGACAGTGACACCTGCGCTGCATACGCCGCTGATGGCGGTGACCAATGCCATCTCTGCCATTGTGATCGTAGGCGCCATGCTGGCCGCCGCGCTGACCGAAACAACGCTGGGCAAGTCCATGGGCGTGCTGGCCGTCGCGCTGGCTGCCGTCAATGTGTTCGGCGGGTTCATGGTGACGCGCCGCATGCTGGAGATGTTCAAGAAAAAAGAGAAGAAGGCACCTGCCGCAGGAGCTAAAGAATGAGCTTGAACCTCGTCACACTGCTGTACCTGTTTGCCAGCGTTTGCTTTATCCAGGCGCTCAAGGGTCTGTCGCATCCCACCACCTCCATTCGCGGCAATCTATTTGGCATGGTCGGCATGGGTGTTGCCGTGCTCACGACTGCGGCGCTGATCCTCAAGCTGGCGGATCAAATGGGCCAGGACGGCATTGCCGGTATGGGCTGGGTGTTGGGCGCCTTGCTGGTGGGCGGCACGGCGGGCACGCTGATGGCCAAGCGCGTGGAGATGACCAAGATGCCTGAGCTGGTGGCTTTCATGCACAGCATGATTGGCCTGGCCGCCGTATTCATCGCGGTTGCGGCAGTGGCAGAGCCCTGGGCTTTCAGCATCACGACCAAAGGCGGCGCCATCCCGGGCGGCAACCGTATCGAGCTGGCGCTGGGCGCATTTATTGGCGCCGTCACGTTCTCGGGTTCGGTGATTGCGTTTGGCAAGCTCAGCGGCAAATACAAGTTCCGTCTGTTCCAGGGTGCGCCAGTAACTTTCCCGGGTCAGCACAAGTTGAATCTGGTGTTAGGTCTGGCCTCGCTGTTTTTCCTGTTCGGCTTCTGGCATTCACAAAGCGCGATGGACTTCGGCCTGATCCTGGCGCTGGGCTTTGTGATGGGCGTGCTGATCATCATTCCGATCGGCGGTGCCGACATGCCGGTCGTGGTGTCCATGCTCAACAGCTATTCGGGTTGGGCGGCCGCGGGTATCGGCTTCAGCCTGAATAACAGCATGCTAATCATTGCCGGGTCGCTGGTCGGCTCCTCCGGTGCGATCCTCTCGTACATCATGTGCAAGGCGATGAACCGCTCGTTCTTCAATGTGATTCTGGGTGGCTTTGGAGGCGACGCCACGGCTGCGGTGGCCGGTGGCGCGGTGCAGCGCAGCGTCAAGAGCGGTAGCGCCGACGATGCGGCCTTTGTGCTGGGCAATGCCGAGACCGTGGTGATTGTTCCCGGCTATGGTTTGGCGGTCGCGCGTGCGCAGCATGCCGTGAAAGAACTGGCTGCCAAGCTCACCGAAAAAGGCATCACGGTTAAATACGCGATTCACCCGGTGGCTGGGCGCATGCCGGGACACATGAATGTGTTGCTGGCCGAAGCGGAAGTGCCGTATGACCAGGTGTTCGAGATGGAAGATATCAACGGCGAATTCGGCCAAGCCGATGTCGCCATCATTCTGGGTGCGAACGATGTGGTGAATCCTGCCGCACACATTAAAGGCAGCGCCATTTATGGCATGCCCATCTTGGAGGCCTACAAGGCCAAGACCATCATCGTCAACAAGCGTTCGATGGCAGCGGGCTATGCCGGGCTGGACAATGAACTGTTCTACATGGACAAGACCATGATGGTGTTTGGCGACGCTAAAAAGGTCGTGGAAGACATGGTCAAGGCCATCGAATAAAGGTTTTTCGTGGCGCACCCTAGGGAAAACAGGGTGCCCCTGAATCGCCGCAGAGCTGGAAAATAGCGGGTTTGAGAATAATTGGAATCTGGAGACATTGAAATGACTGATCGCGTTTGGCTCAAGAGCTATCCACAAGGCGTGCCTGCCGACATTGATGCGTCGGTGTACCCCTCGCTGGTAGGGCTGATGGAAGAAAGCTTCCAGAAATACGCCAACCGGGTTGCCTACAACTTCATGGGCAAGGACGTCACCTACCGTCAGACCGACAGTCTGAGCCAGGCGTTTGCGGCGTACTTGCAAGGCTTGGGTCTGGTCAAGGGTGACCGCGTCGCCATCATGATGCCCAATGTGCCGCAGTACCCGGTCGCCGTAGCGGCCATCCTGCGTGCCGGCTTTGTGGTGGTCAACGTCAATCCGCTGTACACCCCGCGCGAACTGGAACACCAGCTCAAGGACTCCGGCTCCAAGGCCATCGTGATCATCGAGAACTTTGCCGCCACACTGGAAAAGTGCATTGCCGCGACGCCGGTCAAGCATGTGGTGTTGTGCGCCATGGGCGACCAGTTGGGTTTGCTCAAGGGCACGCTGGTCAACTACGTGGTGCGCCATGTCAAGAAAATGGTGCCGGCCTTTTCCTTACCCGGCGCCGTGCGTTTCAATGCAGCGGTCGCCAAGGGCACGAAGGCGCCTTTCAACAAACCGGCGACCAAGTTCGATGATGTCGCTGTGCTGCAATACACGGGCGGCACGACCGGTGTGTCCAAGGGCGCCGTGCTGTTGCATAGAAACGTGATTGCCAATGTGCTGCAGTCCGAAGCGTGGAACGACCCGGTGATGAAGAAGGTTCCCGCGGGCGAACAACCTACCGGCGTTTGTGCGCTGCCGCTGTACCACATCTTCGCGTTCACGGTCGGCATGATGCTGTCGATGCGCACCGGCGGCAAGCTGATCCTGATCCCGAATCCACGCGATATTCCCGGCGTGTTGAAGGAACTGGCCAAGCACACGATCCACAGCTTTCCCGCAGTCAACACACTGTTCAACGGCCTCGCCAACCACCCTGATTTCAGCAAGGTGGATTGGAGCCATCTAAAGATTTCGGTGGGCGGTGGTACCGCGGTTCAAAGCGGTGTGGCCAAGCTTTGGTTTGACAAGACCGGCTGCCCGATTTGCGAAGGCTACGGCTTGAGCGAAACCTCTCCGTCGGCAAGCTGCAACCCCGTGACCGCAACCGAATACACCGGCACGATCGGCATTCCACTACCCAGCACTTACCTGAAACTGTTGGACGACGATGGCAATGAAGTAGCAATTGGCCAGCCCGGCGAAATCGCCATCAAGGGCCCGCAAGTGATGGCAGGTTACTGGCAGCGCCCCGACGAAACTGCCAAGGTCATGACCCCTGATGGCTTCTTCAAGTCCGGCGACATCGGCGTGGTCGATGAGCGCGGGTACTTCAAGATTGTGGACCGCAAGAAGGACATGATTTTGGTCAGTGGCTTCAACGTGTTCCCGACCGAACTTGAAGACGTGGTTGCACAAATGCCTGGCGTGATGGAATGCGCTTGCGTGGGCGTGCCCGATGCCAAGTCGGGTGAAGCGGTCAAGTTGGTGATCGTCAAGAAGGACCCTAACCTCAGTGAAGAAGATGTGCGCGCCTTCTGCAAGGAAAACTTGACCGGTTACAAGCAGCCCAAGGTGATCGAGTTCCGGGCTGATCTGCCGAAGACGCCAGTTGGCAAGATATTGCGTCGGGAACTTCGAGACAAGTAAGTCATTCTTGGCTTGATGGAAAGCGGTCTTCGGGCCGCTTTTTTATTGGCGGCATTTATCTTGTTGCGCTTGCTCTGGATCATGCGTGTCGGGTACTCTTTTCCGTACGTGTCCCCCGCGCCGTTAGCGGGCGACAGAAAATGAAGTCGCTACGATTACCTGCCATGACCACCCAAAACCCCATAGCCATCCTCAGCGCCCTCGCAGAAGAGCAACAAGGCCTGGTCGACCAACTGCAAACGCCCCGTTGTATTCAACATGCCGGCCGCGATTTCTGGGTAGGCGTTCTCCACAGCCAGCCCGTAGTTCTGGCACTGTCGCGCATTGGCAAGGTGGCAGCTGCAACGACCGCCTCTGCATTGATTTCACATTTTCAGGTTCGTGCCATCGTATTCACCGGAGTTGCTGGTGGTGTGGGTGCCAATGTCCACGTAGGCGATGTGGTCGTGGCCTCCGGGTTTGTGCAGCACGACATGGATGCCTCACCGCTGTTTCCCCGGTATGAGATTCCATTGACAGGGCAGTCAGTGTTTGCCACGGATACGGCCTGGACTGCGCGTTTGCATGCGGCCTGCACAACAAGTTTGGCAGGACTGTCACATGGTGGGCGCAAACCTGTGGCGCACCAAGGCTTGATTGCAACGGGTGATCAGTTTGTCAATGGCGCACAAGAGGTGGCTGGCTTGGTGGGCGACTTGCTTGCGCATGGCCATGCCGTCAGTGCCGTGGAGATGGAAGGGGCTGCCGTCGCACAGGTATGTTCTGACTATGGCATCCCGTTTGCAGCAGTGCGGACGATCTCCGACCGGGCCGATGACTCGGCCCACGTGGACTTCCCTGTGTTTGTGCGCGATGTAGCCAGCGTATATGCCCGCAATATTGTCATGGCGTTGTTGAGGCTGCTATAAATTCAATAGCTGCTCGCGCCAGTATTTCCGGCGCTGCAGCCATTTTCGTTTTAGCGAAGCCAGCCTCTGCGGTGAAAATACCACATTGGTACTACGGCGCTACAGAGCATTAATGCAACTGTGTAAGGATATCCCCAGCTGCCCAAAAACTCCAACTCCGGAAACTTCTGGTTCATGCCGTACACGCTGGCGATCAGGGTCGGCGGCAGCAGCGCAACGCTGGCAACCGAGAAGATCTTGATGATCTTGTTCTGGTTGATGTTGATGAAACCGACGGTTGCATCCATCAAGAAGTTGATCTTGTCGAACAGGAAAGCGGTGTGCGAGTCCAGCGAATCGATATCGCGCAGAATCTGCCGCGCTTCCTCGAACTGCTCGGAGTTCAGCATCTTGCTGCGCATCATGAAACTCACCGCGCGACGCGTGTCCATCACGTTGCGGCGAATGCGGCCGCTCAAATCTTCGTGCCGGGCAATCGCACCCAGCGCTTCACCAGCGATCGCATCGGTCACGTTGCCGGACAGCACTTTCTTGCTGACTTTTTCCAGCTCGTCATAAATGCCTTCCAGCGTATCGGCAGAATATTCGGCATCCGCATCAAACAGCTTCAGCAGCACTTCCTTGGCGTCTTCGATCAGTCCGGGTGCGCGGCGTGCGCGCATGCGCAGCAGGCGGAATACCGGCACGTCTTCGTCGTGGATGGAGAACAGCACGCCCTTGCTCTTAAGGCCATCATTGACCAGATTCAGGATGAACGCAGCGCGTACCGTGCGCGGCTCGTCTTCATCAGCGATCAAGAAGTCGCTGCGGATATGGACTTCGCCGTTGTCTTCGGCGTAGAAGCGCGCGGACTCTTCGATATCCTCATCCATCGCGTCTTCCGGGATAGATAGTCCGTAATACTGTTTGACCCAGCGTTTTTCCTCAACGGTGGGGGATTCCAGATCCACCCAGATGGGCTGGAACTTGGAAAGCTCTTCCAGCGACTCGATCTCTTCCTGGAAGAGACGTCCGTTGGCAAGGGTGAAGATGTTGAGCATGGGCTCACTCCCAAAAATAGGTTTCTGCTGTCGTGATGGTTTGCTTCCAACCCCGATGCAGTCGCTGGGAGTTGAAAGCTACCGACTGGGGTAGTTTTCCAAGGAGCCTTCTCCAAAAATTAAGATGGACGGATTATCGCATTGCGAAAGGACCCCAGTCCCCTATTTGGGGCACGATAAACCGGTAACAGGAGGTAGGAATCCACTTCGTGGAATGGCCGCAAGCAAGCCCCTTCATTTTTGCGGTGCATCACAGAAACCCATTGCAATTGAATTCGAACGGGCGCATAGTGAATTTGCCTGAAAGGTTTAAGACGTTTTTGGTTCCCGGGCCCGTTGCATACCGTGGCGGGCGTTTCTTCCCTTGTGAACAGCAGGAGGTTATCTATGAATTTGACGATCAGCGGTCATCACCTTGAAGTGACACCGGCCTTGCGCAGTTATGTGACAACTAAATTGGATCGCATCGTGCGCCATTTTGATCAGGTGGTGGATGTCAAGGTTCTATTGACCGTTGAAAAGCAGAAGGAAAAGGATCGAAGGCAGCGTGCTGAATGCAATATCCACGTCAAGGGCAGCGACATGTTCGCAGAAAGTGCCCACGAGGATTTGTACGCCGCTGTCGATGAACTGGTGGACAAGCTGGATCGGCAGGTGGTGCGCCACAAAGACAAAGTGCAGGACCACCAGCATGTAGCGCCAAAACGCCTGATGTGAAGGCTGATGTAGCCTTCTTGACTAGAGGCACATCCCCAAACCGCCCCGAGCTGGGCGGTTTTTTTATGTGCATAATCGGCCCCACACCATGAACCGACTCGCCAGCATACTGACCCCTGCGCACGTGCAAGCGCTAGTCGATGTCACCAGCAAGAAGCGCGCTTTTGAAGAAGCCGGCTTGCTGTTTGAGAACCTGCATGGCCTCAGCCGTGCACTGGTCACAGACAGTCTCTTTTCCCGCGAACGCCTGGGCTCCACCGGATTGGGCCATGGCGTAGCCATTCCCCATGGCCGCATCAAGGGACTCAAAGCGCCACTGGCTGCTGTGTTTGAGTTGGCCACGCCGATCGGCTTTGATGCCCCGGACGACCAAGCTGTCAACCTGCTGATTTTCTTATTGGTGCCCGAGGCAGCAACGCAAAGGCATCTGGAAATTCTTTCCGAGATTGCCGAGCTGTTGAGCGATGCTGCGCTGCGTGAGCAGCTCACCAGCACTACTGATTCCGCGCAATTGTTTGCTCTGATCAGCGGCTGGCAGTCAGCCCGTACCAGCTGATTTTCACCACGGCAGGCTCGCTGTGAAACCCACTGTAGTCAGCGCCGATGTCCTCTTTGAGGAATTTCGCGGGCGCCTGAAATGGGAATGGGTTGCCGGGCTGGGCGCCTCCGAGCGGCGCTTTGACGAAGTGGCAGTGCGCGCTGCCCGTTCGGGCGCCGATCTGGTCGGTTATCTCAATTACATCCATCCGTACCGCGTGCAGATTCTGGGCGAGCGCGAAGTTGCCTACATCACCAACGCGACCAGCGAAGATTGCGCCCGCCGTATTGCGCGCATCGTCACGCTGGAGCCGCCGGTGCTGGTGTTGGCCGATGGCCAGACCGCACCGCAGGCCTTGTTGTCGATGTGCGAGCGCGCGCAAATTCCGATGTTCTCGACCAAGGAGTCGTCGGCGTTTGTCATTGACGTGCTGCGCGCCTACCTGTCCAAGCATTTCGCCGACCGCATGTCCATGCACGGCGTGTTCATGGACATTCTGGGCCTGGGCGTGCTGATCACTGGTGAATCCGGTTTAGGCAAAAGCGAACTGGGTCTGGAGTTGATTTCGCGCGGCAATGGCCTAGTAGCCGATGACGCGGTGGACCTGTTCCGGATCAACCAGACCACCATCGAAGGGCGCTGCCCCGAGCTGCTGCAAAACCTTTTGGAGGTGCGCGGCATTGGCCTGCTGGATATCCGAGGCATCTTTGGTGAAACCGCGGTGCGCCGCAAGATGCGCCTCAAGCTCATAGTGCATCTGGTGCGCCGTGAAACCATGGAGCGCGAATACGAGCGCATCCCCTATGAACCGCTGACGCAGGACATTCTGGGAGTGCCCGTGCGCAAGGTGGTGATTCAGGTCGTGGCCGGACGCAATATCGCGGTGCTGGTCGAGGCCGCTGTGCGCAATACCATTTTGCAATTGCGCGGTATCGATACCTACCAGGAGTTTGTGGAGCGCCACCGGCGCGCCATGGAAAAGGGCGGCTGAGGCCTATGACCTGCCGGGTGGCCTATGTGGGCAATCAGTCTTGGTGCAACTGGCGTACAAACTCAAGGCATGGTCGGTGATGGTGAAGCCCTTGGCCTTGGCGACCGCGTGCTGGCGCTTCTCGATTTCGGCGTCGTAAAACTCTTCTACCCGACCGCAATCCAGGCACACCAGATGGTCATGGTGCTGGCCGCTGTTGAGCTCATAGACCGCCTTGCCGCTCTCGAAATGGCTACGGCTCAGGATTCCGGCCTGCTCGAATTGCGTCAATACCCGGTACACGGTGGCCAGGCCCACATCCGAGCGTTCCTGCAGCAACACGCGAAACACGTCCTCGGCGGTCATGTGCCGGTCGCTGCCCCGTTGAAACACCTCCAGGATTTTCAGGCGCGGTACCGTGGCTTTCAGACCGGTGCTCTTGAGTTCATCGATGTTGGTCATGGGTGGTGTCCAGCGGGTAAAGAGGGCGGCTGACAATACTCCAGCCGCTACAATCGCCCGATCATATCGTTCCCCCAAGCCCCCATGTCAGAACACTATCGCAGCCGCATCCATTTTTACTGCATCGCCGTGGCGTGCTGGGGTTTGTCTGCTTGCAGCAGTTTTTCGGGCGCTAGCGCACCCGGGCAGGATGTCACCACCCGCATGCTGAAGGTGATAACGCCTTACAAGATCGACATCGTGCAGGGCAACGTGGTGACCCGTGAGCAAGTGGCATTGCTGAAGCCTGGCATGGAACGCAACGCAGTACGCGAAGTCATTGGGACTCCGTTGTTGACCGATGTGTTCCATGCGGACCGTTGGGACTTTGTCTTCACTTTGCGCCGCCAGGGGTTCCCGTTCCAGTCGCGCAAGGTCACGGTGTATTTCAAGAACGATCTGTTGGATCGCGTTGAAGCGGATGAGCTGCCCAGCGAATCGGAATTTGTATCCACTCTGAAAACCGACTACCGCACGGGTACCGCGCCTGCGATGCAGGCCAGTGAAGAGGCTCTGAAGAAATTCCCGCTGCCCAAGCCGGTGCCGCCAGTCGCGGAAGCGCCGCCACCAGTGGACTATCCGCCGTTGGAGTCTTCCGCCAAGTAAGTGGTGGGCGTATGAGCAACTTGGTTACCTCCACCCATCGCATTGCCGTGGCCGGCGCGTCTGGCCGCATGGGGCATATGTTGATCGAAGCCGTTCGCGACGCAGATGATTGCGTTCTAGCGGGTGCGCTCGATATCGCATCCAGCCCAGCCATTGGGCAGGACGCAGGTGCTCACGCAGGCCAGACTACCGGCGTTCAGATTACCGCCAATCTGCGCCAAGGCTTGCAAGACTGCTCGGTGCTAATTGATTTCACACGCCCTGAAGGCACGCTGGCGCATTTGCAGGTGTGTCGCGAATTGGGCGTTGCCGCAGTCATTGGAACCACCGGTTTTACCGAAGAGCAAAAGCAAGAGATCGCGGCGATCGCGCGTGATATCCCGATCATGATGGCGCCCAACATGAGTGTGGGTGTCAACGTGACGCTCAAGCTGCTGGAAATGGCGGCCAAGGCGCTGAATACGGGTTATGACATTGAGATCGTTGAAGCGCACCATCGCCACAAAGTGGATGCCCCCTCCGGCACTGCTTTGAAGATGGGCGAGGTCATTGCCGATGCACTGGGCCGCGACTTGAAGGATTGCGCGGTCTATGCGCGCGAAGGCGTGACCGGCGAACGCGATCCCTCCAGCATTGGTTTTGCGACTATCCGTGGTGGCGACATCGTGGGCGACCACACGGTGCTGTTTGCGGGTACCGGTGAGCGCATCGAGATCTCCCACAAGTCTTCCAGCCGCGCGACCTATGCGCAGGGCAGCTTGCGCGCCGTGCGTTTCCTCGCGGGCAAAAAGGCGGGCCTGTACGACATGTTTGATGTGCTGGGACTGAAATGAACGCCTTTACAGCCCTGTTGCACGGCGATGCTGTCAGTGTGACGGTGGCCGTAGTACTACTTGCCATGTCGGTGGCCAGCTGGGTCGTGATTTTGTGGAAAGCGCGTTTGTTGAAGCGGGCATTGAGCGATGTGGCGCGCAGCACAGCCGCTTTCTGGCAAGCGCCGTCGATCAGTGAAGCGCTGACAACTTTGCCCGCGTTTGACCGTGAAGCCCTGGTACTGCCCTTGGTAGCGGCCACACAAATTCAAAGCTCCGGCACGCTGGCCTCGTCAGGAGACCGTTCCCAGCAACTCACCCGCGTACTGCGCGATGCGCTGCATTTGGTGATTCGCAAGCTGCAGGCTGGGCAGGTATTGCTGGCCAGCGTGGGTTCCACTGCACCCTTTGTCGGCTTGCTCGGCACCGTCTGGGGCATTTACCACGCGCTGATCGGTATTGCCGGGACCGGGCAGATCAGTATCGACAAGGTCGCAGGGCCTGTGGGCGAGGCCCTGGTCATGACTGCCGCCGGTCTGGCAGTCGCCATCCCTGCAGTTCTGGCCTACAACCTGTTGGGCCGCTACATTGGCCGCATCGAAGCCGATCTGGAAGGCTTTGCCCGCGATCTGCGGGAGTTGCTGGTCACTCAGCACTGAAGCCGGACAAGGGCCCCAGATGAGCTTCGGCAGGCTGGAACGCACACAAGGGCCTCAGCCCATGAGCGAGATCAACATGACGCCGCTGGTCGACGTGATGTTGGTGCTGGTGGTCATCTTCATCATTACCGCGCCGCTCTTGACCAGTGCGATCAAGGTGGATTTGCCCAAGGCCGAGGGCACGCAGAGTGCCAATACGCCCCGCTTTGTTGCGTTGACTATTGCACCTGATGGGAAGATTTATCTCAATGATCAGGCGATGGACGTTGCAGCGTTGGCCAGTGCTTTGGACCAGGCCGCGCAGCGCAACCGCGATACGGAAGTGCAGCTGCGCGCCGATGAAGCCGTGCCTTATGGTCGAGTCGTCGAAGTCATGGGCCTGGCCCAGAAAGCCGGGCTGAACCGCATCGGTTTCGTGGCCCAAGCACCCAGTCCCGGGGCTAGTGCTGCCCGTTGAGCGGCGCTGCACCTAAAATCCCTAGAAGCTTCTCCATAGACGGCCCCAGGCCGTCGTAATTCCATGCAAGACAAATACCAGCATCTCGACGTAGAAAAATCGGCCCACGCGCATTGGGCGCAGCCTTTGTGGAACGGCCGCACCGCTTACCGCGTGGTCGAAGATTCGTCCAAGAAAAAGTTCTACGCCTGCTCCATGCTGCCATATCCCAGCGGCAAGTTGCACATGGGCCATGTGCGCAACTACACCATCAACGACATGCTGACGCGCCAGCTGCGCATGCAGGGCTACAACGTGCTGATGCCCATGGGCTGGGACGCGTTTGGTCTGCCGGCAGAAAATGCGGCGTTGAAGAACAAGGTGCCGCCAGCAAAGTGGACCTACGACAACATCGCCTACATGAAGAGCCAGATGCAGTCCATGGGACTGGCGATTGACTGGAGCCGCGAGGTTGCCACCTGTGACCCGGAGTACTACAAATGGAACCAGTGGCTGTTCCTGAAAATGCTGGAGAAGGGCATTGCCTACCGCAAGACCCAGGTGGTCAATTGGGACCCGGTGGACCAGACCGTGCTGGCTAACGAACAGGTCATTGATGGCAAGGGCTGGCGCACCGGTGCGACCGTCGAGAAGCGAGAGATCCCCGGTTACTACCTGAAGATCACCGACTACGCACAGGAGCTGTTGACCCATGTGCAGGACGGCCTGCCAGGCTGGCCCGAGCGCGTCAAGCTGATGCAGGAGAACTGGATCGGAAAATCCGAAGGCGTGCGCTTCGCGTTCACCCACGATATCAAGGACGATACGGGTGCACTGATCGGCGATGGCCGCATGTACGTGTTCACCACGCGTGCCGACACCATCATGGGCGTGACCTTCTGCGCAGTCGCGCCGGAGCATCCGCTGGCGCTGCATGCTGCCAAATCGAATTTGCGTCTGGCCGCCTTCCTGGAGGAATGCAAGGCCGGGGGCACGACAGAAGCCGAACTGGCCGTCAAGGAAAAGCTGGGTATGCCAACCGGCTTGTCGGTCACGCATCCCTTAACAGGTCGCTTGGTCGATGTGTGGGTTGGCAATTATGTGCTGATGGGCTACGGCGATGGCGCTGTGATGGGTGTGCCTGCGCACGACGAGCGCGACTTCGCGTTTGCGAAGAAATACAACTTTGCGATCAATGATGTGGTGCATATCGATGGCCTGACCTACGACCACAGCCAGTGGCAGGACTGGTATGGCGACAAGCAGCGCGGTGTGACCGTCAACTCCGATGTGTTCAGCGGCCTGGCATATAAGGACGCGGTAGACGCCGTGGCAAAGGCCCTCGCGGCTTTAGGCTTGGGCGAGAAGAAAACGACTTGGCGCTTGCGCGACTGGGGTGTGAGCCGCCAGCGTTACTGGGGCACACCGATTCCGATCATCCATTGCGACGAGCACGGTGCAGTGCCCGTGCCCGAGAAGGATTTGCCAGTTATCTTGCCGCAGGACTGCGTGCCCGATGGCTCCGGCAACCCGCTGCACAAGCACGAAGGCTTCCATGCTGGCGTGGTTTGCCCGGTCTGTGGCAAGGCGGCACGGCGCGAGACCGACACGATGGACACCTTTGTGGACTCGTCCTGGTACTTCATGCGCTATTGCGATCCAAAGAACAGCGACGCCATGGTGGCCGGGGGCGCCGACTATTGGATGCCGATGGACCAGTACATCGGCGGCATCGAACACGCGATCCTGCACTTGCTGTACGCGCGCTTCTGGACCAAGGTGATGCGTGATTTGGGACTGGTCAAGGTCGACGAGCCCTTCACCAAGCTGCTGACGCAAGGCATGGTGCTGAACCACATCTACTCGCGCAAGGGCGACAAGGGGGGCAAGGAATACTTCTGGCCGCACGATGTGGAGAACGTGTTCGACGAAGCTGGCAAGATCACTGGCGCCAAGCTGAAGAACGCCGTCGGTGATTTGCCGGTCGGTACGGCCATTGAGTACGAGGGCGTGGGCACGATGTCCAAGTCCAAGAACAACGGTGTCGATCCGCAAGACCTGATCGAAAAGTACGGCGCAGACACCGCGCGTCTGTACACCATGTTCACCGCGCCACCCGAGGCGACGCTGGAGTGGAACGATGCGGCGGTGGAAGGCAGTTACCGCTTCCTGCGCCGCGTCTGGAACTTTGGCTACAAACTGTCTGCTATGGATTCAGGAGCTGCTCACGCAAGCGTGGCGGGCGCTACAGCCCTAAAAGATGTTGAGTTTGGCAAGGAGGCGAAAGCCCTGCGTCTGGAAATCCACACCGTGCTGAAGCAGGTGGACTACGACTACCAGCGTATGCAGTACAACACCGTGGTCTCCGGTGCGATGAAGATGATCAACGCCTTGGAAGACTTCAAGGCGCTGGACTCCGCTGGCGCGCAGGTCGCGCTGATCGAAAGCTTTGGCATTCTGCTGCGCTGTCTGTACCCCGCTACACCGCACATCGCGCACACGCTGTGGGCCGAGTTGGGTTACGCCGGCACGCTCGGTGACATCCTCGATGCGCCGTGGCCGAAGGTTGATGAAGCTGCGCTGACGCAGGATGAGATTGAGCTGATGCTGCAAATCAACGGCAAGCTGCGTGGCTCGGTGGTGGTTCCTGCGGGCGCTTCGAAAGAGGTTATTGAGGCCGCCGCGCTGGCGACAGATGCGTTCAGCAGCCATGCGGCGGGAGCGCCGGCCAAGAAGGTCATCGTTGTGCCCGGCCGCTTGGTCAATGTGGTGGTCTGAGCCAATGCGCACCCCACACTCCCTGGCCCGACGCACTGCTTTGTCTGTGGCGGGTGTGCTGTGCGCTGGACTGCTGACCGGCTGCGGTTTTCAGTTGCGCAACAGCCAGACCTACGGCTTCCAGTCGATTGCCGTGACGCCCTCGCGCGGCAGCCCGGTGGCGCTGGATGTAGCACGCTACTTGGCCAGCGGTGTGCGGGTGGTCTCTGCACCCGATGTACAGCCGCCACCCGATGTGATTCTGGACATCCTGCAGGAGCAGCGCGACAAGACTGTCGTGGGTGTTAACGCATCTGGCCAGGTACGCGAGTTTCAATTGCGCCTGACTGTCAAGTTCCGCTTGCGCACGCCGCAGGGCGCGGAACCCATTGCGACGACTGAAATCGTGCAGCAGCGCGACATCAGCTTCAGCGAAACCGCCGTACTGGCGAAAGAAGCCGAAGAGGCTTTGCTGTACAAGGACATGCAGGCCGACGTCGTGCAGCAGTTGCTGCGCCGACTCGGTGCGGCAAAAATATGACGCCCCCACGCTCTGCCGCTGTCGCGGGTCGCTGCCCCCACTGGGGGCTAACCTGCCTAGGGACGGCCCGGCGGCAGGTTGTCACTCTAAGGTGCTGAATGGAACTGGACCGCGTCGACCGCACCCTGCTGGAGCTGTTACAACACGATGGCCGCATGAGTGCGCAGGCGATGTCGGAGGCGGTGAACCTGTCGGCGCGGGCCACGCTGAACCGCGTGCGCCGGCTCGAAGAAGAGGGCCTGATCGAGGGCTACCGCGCCATGCTACACCGCACCGCTTTGGGCGAGCATGTCTCTGTGTTTGCCGAGATCGCGCTCAAAGACCAGCGCCAGGCCACGGTGCAGCGCTTTGAGCAGGGCATGATTGCCTGCCCGGAAGTGATTGCATGTTACCTGGTCAGCGGCCGTTACGACTACCTGGTACGTCTCGCTTGCCGCGACCTCGCGCACTACCGCGATCTGACCAGCGCGTGGCTGGACGATGTGGCGCTGGGGATCGACAAGATCGTCACCAGCACCGAGCTGCAAACCGTCAAGGAATTTGCGGGTTTCCCGCTGTCGGTCAGAAACCCCGACTGATACGCCGCGTGCCCTTGTCGGGCGCGCTGTCACCACTGCCCTTGTCGGTGCCTGGCTTGTCCTTGTACAGATAGGCCGAGATTGCGTCGGTCAGCTTTTCGGCCTGGTGCACCTGGTTCTCCCCACTGACCATCAGGCTCGTCACCAAAGCTTCAATCACCAGAAGCGCCGCGCTGTAGCTGCTGGACAGCACCGGGTGGCTGGCCGGCGCAATCAACACATCGTGCGCCCAGGTCGTCAACGGCGATGCCATCGAATCGGTCAGCGCAATGACATGGGCGCAGCGGTCGCGCGCATAGCGGGTCAGCATCACCGCATCGCTGGCATAGCGTGGGAACGAAATCGAAATCAGCAAGTCCTTCGGGCCGATATTCATCAGGCGCCCGGCCGCCACTTCGGTGCCACCAAATTCCACGACGTTGATCGCCTGGCGGCAAAACGGTTGCAGGTCCAGCGCCAGCATGGCCGACAGGTGCGCGCTGATGCCAAAGCCCAGGATGTAGACCGTCTCAGCGGCGAGTATCTTGTGCGCGGTGGAGACCAGCAGCGACGGGTTCAGGCCCAATGCCGCCGCTTGCAGGTTGCTGAGACTGGCTTCCAGACTTTCCGCCACGATGGGGTTGATCTGGTTGCCCTTGTCGGCATTGCGTTGCAATGCATTGCGCAATTTGTCGACCGGCTGGAACACCGGCTGCAACGCGTTTTGCAAAGTCTCCGCCATGCCGCTGCGCAGCGCAGCAAAGCCGCTGAAGCCCACAGTGCGGGCAAAGCGGCTCAGTGTGGCGGTGGAGGTTTGCGTGTTGCTGGCAAGCTCTTCAATGCCCCAGGCAGTGGCGCGCACCGGGTTGCGCAACAGGAAGTCGGCGATCACCGCATTGGAACCACGGCCCTCATTCAGCACCTCGCGCAACTTCAGGCCCAGCGGAGATTGCGCGAACGCAGTGTCGACGGAGGGGCTGGTGAATGCGGCGGTGGAAGGTGCGTCTGTGGCCATGGTCAGGGTGCAGCGCAGGTGCCGCAAGGGGCAAACTTTAACAGCAGCTGTGTATAGGACAGGCGCGGGCCGCCCGCATCCGTGCGTGCCGGGTCACCGCGGAATTCGGTGTCTGGTGCGCGGCTCAGTGTCGCGTTGTAGAAGGGCCGGTCCTGGCGCGGCGTGCGCCGGTCCTGGCTGCGCTCGGTAGTACCCAGGCCTAACGGAGCGCCGCCAAAGCCCATGGCCTGCGCCAGCTTCAGGAAGTTGCCTGTGCCGTAGTCCTGCACACCATCCTGTTTCGCTGGGGCTGCGCCGGCTTGCAACGGCAGCAGCGGTTGTGATGCGTCGAGGCGAACTTGCAAATTGCCTTTGGCGTCGACAGTGGCCGTATCGCCCGCGCTCAGGTAATGCAGGCGCACGCCGTCGATGGCGTATTCGCCCGCGGTGCTTTGTCCAGTTGCCGTGGCCTGGCGCACATCGACGATCAGCACACCGGCCGCGCCTGTTACCGACAGATGCGTGGCGCCCCGCGCGTCTGGCCGCGACACAACCAGCGCCGTGTTCTCGTCGACGCCAAAGCCATAGTCCATGCCACTTTGCTGCGTCAGCCGCACCAGCCGCCCCTCACGCGTGCGGATCGAGAAATGCGAATCCAGTAGGCCGAGTTGAAAAAAGCCCAGGCCACCCAGTTCGTAGCTGCTGGCCGGGTACTTGCCTTCGCCGCCGTCGGGTGATGCGGTGCCCAGCGTCGGACCGTTGCCGCGGATGTAGCCCGCTCGCAGCGCTTCGTAGGAGTCGCCACCGCCCAACATCGGCACCGGTTTGCCGTGCCATGTGCCACCGCCCTGGATGTGGTTGCCCGCGCTGGTGCCGGCCACGACCAGCTTGCCCTGGGCATGCCGCGCACGCAGGATGGAAAGCTGCGCGCTGATGACGGTGTACTGCCCCTTCGAATCCTTGCTGACAAAGCTCTCCAGATGGCGCGCCTGGTCACCGCCCGAGAAGTAGATGCCGCTGAGTTGCTTCAACGTGGCATTCAGCAGCGCGCCATGCTTGTCGCAAAAGCGGTGCTGCTGCGCCGCGAGATCGGGGTAGACCAAAGCGCTGTGAAAATAGCTGCGCGCGCTGCGGGTGTTGGCGTAGCTGTCGTAGTACAGATCGAGCGCCTTGCAGTCGTCGCGATCCAGCGCCTGGCGCATGCCGCCGTCGATGGGGATGTAGACCACGTCGGCACCGGCCGAGCGCAGCGCATCCAGGTTGATATCGGCGTCAGAAAACGGGTGCGCATCGGCGGAAGCGGTGACCACGCCAATCTTCGGCGTCTTGCCACCATTGGCTGCGCGCGCTGCGGCAACAAACTGCTGGAACGTGGAGCGCACATGCGGGTTGCTAGCGAACAGCACGGAGCGCGCCTCGTGTTTGCGTGGTGACGGTGGGATGGCGTCGACCAGCGTGGCGCGCAGTACCGCGACTTCCGGGCGCGTCAGATCGGCGGTGAGTGCGGGTGCTTCCGCACCACGCGCCTTGTCCAGCGCCGCAAACGCCACGTGCTCCAGTGGGCTGGTGTTGGCCAGCGCTTCCAGGGCTGCAAGCAGTGCGGCTTTGCGATGCGCGTCCATCAGTGGTGGGGGAATAGCGCGCACGCGTTGCAATGTTGCCGGGGTCAGGCTGTAGGTGAAGGTGGGCAGCGCGTAGTTCGCGTCGAAGCTGATGTCGGTGAGTGCCTGGCCCGCAAAGACCGGGTCGTGCGCAAGGATGGTGGGCCAGCCGGTGATGCAGCCGCGGCCCGCCGCTTCGCCGTTGAAGCTGGAGCAATGCCGGTCGCCGCCGCCGAGGATGAAGTTGGCGATTGCTGGAGCGGGGGATGGCGCAGTGGTGGTGCGCGTTTGTGCCGACGCAATGCCGCAAACCAGCAGGCCGATGGCCAGAAATTTCAAGGCGCGAAGTGCCGGATTTAGTGGGCGCATGAGAGGTAATTAATTTTCATTTAGTCTGATTATGAAATTAATTTCAGTTAAATGCGCGGGCATCTAGCTATGGAATGACGGAATTTTGCGCAAAAGGAGGGCAGGGTTTGCACTAGTATTTTCTTATTACTTAATTATGAAAATAAATGTACACTTCGCCCAATGTTGAAAATAACCGCCCTTTTGAAGATGCAAGCCCGTTGCATTGTGCCTGCCGTATGTGTCATGGCTGTGCAGGTGTTCACGCCTACGCTGGTTCATGCGCAAGCGCCTGGCTGGGCCAAGATCCGTATCGGGGTGGAGGCCAACTACCCACCGTTTTCGCAAATGGGCACGGATGGCAAGTTCTCCGGTTTTGATATCGATATTGCCCGCGCGCTGTGCGCCGAGATGAGGGCCGAGTGCACCATGGTGTCGCAGGAGTGGGACGGCATGATGCCCGCGCTCAACGCTCGCAAGTTCGACATGGTGGTGGCGTCCATGACGATTTCCGACGAGCGCCTGAAGGTTGCCGATTTCAGCGACTCCTACTACGACATCCCATCCACTTTCATCGCCAAGACGGGTAGCGTCAAGGACATCAGCCCCGCTGCGCTGAAGGGCAAGACCATCATCGTCACCCGTAACACGCCGCGCGCGCGCTACATCGCTGCCCACTACAAAGACAGCCAGCTGCTGCAAGTGGCGAAAGAGGCCGACGTGACGATGGAGCTTGCGGCAGGGCGTGGTGATCTGGGCTTCGGCTCGGCACTGGCCTCTACCGTGGCATTTCTGAAATCGCCCGAAGGCAAAAGTTTCAGCAAGGTTGGCCCAGCCATCAACCCCAGCGGCAACAAGGACGGCGGCACCGGCATTGCCTTTCGCAAGGGCGAAACCAGCCTGAAAGACAAAGTGAACGCCGCGCTCAAGGCGATCACGGCCAACGGTGCCTACAAGCAGATCAACGACCGGTATTTCGACGTCAGCATCCGCGGCCAGTGAACGGCCGCACTTTCCCATTCCCTAAACCCCTCTCCACCAACCACAATCAAGGCCTTCCATGACCCGCTCCATGAAAACCTACCGCGCCCGCGCCGCGTTTGTGCTGCGCCCCAGTGCCTACGCTACGACCCTCTCGCTCGCCCTGTTGGCGGGCCAGTCAGCATTCGCCCAGTCCGAACCCGTGCAGACACTGCAGCGCGTGGAAGTGACCGGCTCGTCCATCAAGCGCCTGAGTGATGAAAATGCGCTGCCTGTGCAAACCATCACCCGTGAGGAAATCCTCAAGAGTGGTGCGACCACCGCGGCAGAAATCGTCAAAAGCATCAGCGCAGCCAGCGCGCCTCTGTCAGACGGCGCCAGCATCACCGACGGCACCTCGGGCCAGCGCGGTTTCAACGGTGTCAATCTGCGCGGCATTGGCGTGTCGTCCACGCTGGTCTTGCTGAACGGTCGCCGCCTGGCGAACTTCGCAACGCCCGGTGACAACGCAGGCGTGGATTTGAACAACATTCCAGCGGGCGCGATCCAGCGCGTGGAAGTGTTGAAAGACGGCGCATCTGCCATTTACGGCACCGACGCCATCGGCGGCGTGATCAACTTCATCACCCGCAAGGACTACCAGGGCTTTGACGCCAGCGCTTCGGTGGCAGACACCCAAAAGGGCGGCGCCAGCAAGCGCACCGCATCAATCAGTGCCGGCTACGGCGATCTGTCGACCGACGGCTTCAACGTTTTCGGTGTTGTGGATGTGCAAAAGCTCGGTGCACTGCGCTCCACCCAGCGCGATTGGATTGCCGAGCGTGCGCTGGCAACCACATTGCCTGCGCTGATGTCGTCCAACACCTACCCGGCCAACGTAGACATCAATTCGAGCCAGCGCGCCAAGCTGATTGCTGCAGGCTTGTTGCCTGCAGGTTCCACTGCGAGCCGTGTCAACCCCAGCGCGCCAGGTTGCAACCCGCCTGCAACGGTCTACGCACCAGCAGGCCCTGGCGGCAAGGCCGGTTGCAGCTACGACTACATGCAGGACACGGAAATTTACCCTGCTTCTGACAAGGTCGGCTTCCTGGGCCGCGCCACCGTGCAACTCAACGCCGACCACCAGCTGTATCTGGAGCTGATGCAATCCAAGGCCGAGACCGAATACGTATTGAGCCCCAACCCCCTGCGGGTGCGCAACCTGCCCACCAGCGTGTTGCCCACCGCCTATGCCAATGCCCTGGGTGCCGGCACCTTTGCTGGTATCCGCTGGCGCATGACAGAAGCCGGCAACCGCACCAATGAGGTCACCAGCCTGGGCCAACGTGTGGTGGCAGGTGCAACCGGGGCTTTGGGCAGCTGGGAGTACGACGTTGCCTTGACCCGCGCAGAGAACACGACGACAGACAAGTACGTCAATGGCTACACACTGTTTGACAAGATTGATGCTGGTATTCGCAGCGGCATCATCAACCCTTTCGGAGCCAGCTCGCAAGCCGGCAAGGACTACATCAATGCCGCAAAAATCAACGATGAGGCACGCAAGTCCAAAGGCGTGACCGAAGGTATAGACGGCAAGTTCACCACCACCATCGGCAAGCTGGCCGGCGGCGACGTGGCCCTGGCCATCGGCGGAGAAACCCGCCGTGAGACGACCAGCTTCACGCCTTCGGCGCTGCTGTTGTCCAACAATATTGCGGGTGACCGTGACAGCTCGGGCACCTTCGGCGGCTTGACTGCGAGCAGTGACTCACGCACCGTCACGGGCGTGTTCGCCGAAGTGGTTGCGCCCGTGACCCAGGAACTGGAACTGCAATTTGCAGTGCGCAGCGATGACTACAGCGGTGTCGGAACCACGACCAACCCCAAGATCGGTGCCAAATGGCAGCCCAACAAAACCGTGCTGTTCCGCGGCTCTGCTGGCACGGGCTTTCGCGCACCTTCGCTGTATGACCTCAAGGGCGCTACCACCTACGGTACGGCTTCGAGCTTCATTACTGATGCTTACTGCGTCAACAACAACATCGACACCATTGATTTCTGTACAGACCAATGGCCCGTTGAGCGCCGCAGCAACCCCAACCTGAAACCTGAAAAGTCGAAGCAGTTCTCGTTGGGTACCGTGCTCGAAGTCAGCAAGAACTTCACGTTCGGTGTGGACTACTGGAACATCGAGAAGACCGATGTGATCAGCACAGTTGGCGAGCAGCTCATCACCGACAACTATGCCAAGTACAACGGCACGCTGATTCAACGTGATGCCGACGGCTTCATCACCAACATCATCCTGCAGAAAGACAACCAGGGCAGCCTGAAGACTTCGGGGCTGGACCTGAACTTTGACTGGCGCGGCGACGCGTCGGCGAACGGCCGCTTCACGGCCAGCCTGAATGGCACGCTGATCTTCAATTACGACCGCCAGTTCGGTAAGGACACGGCGTACGTCAGCAATCTGGGAGCCTTCGTGAACGACCAGGTGATCCAGAAATGGCGCCACAAACTCTCGCTCGGCTGGGATATCGGTGACCTGGGGTTGACGCTGTCCAACACCTACCTGTCGGGCTATCGTGACCAGAATACGACCTACGACCCGGTTGCCAACAAACTGCTGCAGGCACGCGATGTGGAGGCCTACTCCCTGTGGGATCTGACCGGCAGCTACGCGCTGAGCAAGAGCCTGAAGTTGCGCGCCGGCATTCTGAACGTGCTGGACACTGCTCCACCATTCTCCAACCAGGCGTACTACTTCCTGGCCGGCTTTGATCCGACCTACTCTGACCCACGCGGCCGCAGCGGCTACGTGAGCGTGAACTACTCGTTCAAGTAATCGGCACTGCCCACCGGCTTGTGTTTTGCAAGCCAAATCGGCTGCTCATGCCCGCAGAATATGCGTGAGCAGCTCCTGATTCCATAGCAATCCACCGGAAAGAACCTGTGCTCTACGGCTATTTGCCAGCCATTCTGGAAGGGCTGGGCCTGACATTGCGTGTGTCGGCCCTGTCCTTGACCATTGCCTGCGTCTTCGGCCTGATCGGCGCGACAGCCAAGCTGTCGGGCTCGCGCGCCGCGCGCTGGAGTGCCGAGGTCTACACCACGCTGATCCGTGGCATGCCCGAGCTTGTGCTGATGCTGCTGATCTTTTATGGCGGACAGATAGCCGTCAACAAGCTGGCGGAAGCCCAAGGCTGGGATTACATCGACATTCCGCCGCTGTTGGCCGGTGTGCTGACCATCGGCTTCATCTTCGGTGCCTACCTCACCGAAACATTTCGCGGTGCCATCCTGGCCGTGCCGAAAGGCCAAGGGGAGGCCGGGATGGCATTTGCGATGACGCGCCTGCAAGTGATGCAGCGCATCGTGTTTCCGCAGATGGTGCGCCACGCGATTCCCGGCTTTGCCAACAACTGGCTAATCATGATCAAGGCCTCGGCCCTCGTGTCCATCATTGGGCTGGATGACATGGTGCACCGCGCAGGCCTGGCCGCTGCCAGCACGCGCGCTCCGTTCACGTTTTATGTCGCGGTGGCCCTGATTTATCTCACGCTGACCAGTGTCTCCATCTTCCTGCTGTCGCGCCTGGAGCTGCGCTTCAGCATCGGGGTGCGCAAGGTGCAGTTCTGATGGATTGGAACGTCATTCTCGAAAGCCTGCCGCAGTATGCGGAAGGGCTGCGCACCACGCTGGTCCTGTTGGTTATCAGCCTGGCGGCGTCGTTTGTGTTGGCGATTCCACTGGCGGTTGCGCGCGTGTCGCCGACGCAGTGGCTCGCGAAACCGGTCTGGTTTGCGACCTATGTGCTGCGTGGCACGCCGCTGCTGGTACAGCTCTTCATCCTGTACCACGGGCTGGCGCAGTTTGAGGCGGTGCGCGAGAGCGCTGTCTGGTTCCTGCTGCGCAACCCGTGGTTTTGCGCGTGGCTGGCTTTCACGCTGAATTCCACCGCCTACACAACCGAGATTTTTGCGGGCGCTCTGAAAGCCACTACGGTGGGCGAGATCGAAGCGGCGCGCAGTTACGGCCTGTCTGCCTTCACGATGTACCGCCGCATCCTGCTGCCCAGCGCGCTGCGACGTGCCTTGCCGCAATACAGCAATGAAGTGGTGGGCCTGATGCACGCCACCGCGATTGCCAGCACCGTCACGCTGGTCGACATCACCCGCGTGGCGCGCGACGTCTATGCCAACACGCTGATGGTCAGCGAGTCCTTCGGCGTCGCCGCCAGCCTGTACTTCGTGCTGACCTTCACCCTCGTCGGAATTTTCAAACTGCTGGAGCGCCGCTACCTGCGCCATCTGCGTCCGCAGGTGAGCGTCGGCGCGCCCGCGTAAGCGATCCCTATGCAACACCAAACCATTGAACTTCAACACTGCACGCCGGGCACGCAGCAAAGCCTGCAGGTACTGCGCTTTGGCAAGCCGGGTAGCGGCCCCAAGGTATACATCCAGGCCGCACTGCATGCGGACGAAGTGCCCGCCATCCTGGTGGCGCACCAACTGGCCACGCTGTTAGAGAATTTTGAATCGCAAGACGCGATCCGCGGTGAAATCGTACTGTTGCCGTTTGCCAATCCGATTGGCATGGCGCAGACCGTCTACGGCCAACACCAGGGGCGTTTTGACATCCGCGATGGCGGCAATTTCAACCGTGGTTATGCAGATCTTGCGAGCAAGGTGGCTGACAAGCTGCGCACCGTGTTGACGCAGGATGAAGCGAAAAATACGGCTCTGATCCGCTCAGGACTTGCGCAAACAGCTACTGAATTGATAGCGGTCACGCCTGCGCAGGATCTGAAAAACCAGCTGCTGCGTCTGGCAGTGGATGCCGACATCGTGCTGGACCTGCATTGCGACACCGATGCGGTGATGCACGTCTATGCGTTGACGCCGCAGTCCGCTTGGGCTGAAGAGTTGAGTGCATCTATAGGCGCACGTGCGCTATTGCTGGCCACCGAGTCCGGAGACTCGCCGTTTGACGAGGCCTGCACCCGCACCTGGTTGCAGCTGCAAGCCATGCTGCCCGAGTTTCCGATTGCACTGGCCTGCTTTGGTGCCACGGTGGAGCTGCGTGGCGAAGCGGATACGCAGCACACACTGGCTGCGCAAGACGCGCGGGGCCTGTGCGATTTTCTGGCGCGTCGCGGCGTGATCGATAACCCTGTGCCCAACCTGCCCACGCCGCAGTGCAAGCCCACGCCGCTGTCCGGGTCCGAGCCCATCACTGCGCCACACGCTGGTGTCGTGGTGTTCCATCGCGCACCTGGCGAAACGGTTGTCGCGGGTGATGTGATCGCCGACATCGTCGATGCGCTGACCGGTCAGGTCACGCAATTGCGTTGCAAATCGGGTGGTGTGCTGTACGCACGCTGCGGCTCGCGCTGGGCGACTGCGGGCAAGCGTCTCGCCAAGATCGCTGGTACCTCGTTGGCACGCACCGGAAAGTTGTTGAGCCCATGAGCGCACATTCCGAAACTGCCGTCCTGCAAGGGCTGGACATCCACAAGCGCTTTGGCAGCAATGAGGTGCTGAAGGGCGTCAGCGTCACCGCGCACCAAGGCAACGTCATCGCGATGATTGGTTCCAGCGGCTCGGGCAAAAGCACTTTCCTGCGCTGCCTGAACCTGCTGGAACAGCCCAACGCCGGGCGCATCATCCTGGCCGGCGATGAGCTGCAGATGGTGATGGGCAAGCAAGGCACGCTTGAGGTGGAGCGGGCAGGCCAGCTGCGCCGCCTGCGCGCGCAGGTGTCCATGGTGTTTCAGCATTTCAATCTGTGGGCCCACATGACGGCGCTGGAGAACGTCATGGAAGCGCCTATCCACGCACTGAAGCTCAGTCGCGCCGAAGCACTGGAGCGTGCCGAGAAGTATTTGCAAAAGGTGGGCGTCTACCACCGCAAGGATGCGTTCCCCGCGCACATGTCCGGTGGCGAACAGCAGCGCGTGGCGATTGCCCGTGCGCTGGCAATGGAACCCAAAGTCATGCTGTTTGACGAGCCCACTTCTGCGCTGGACCCGGAGCTGGTGGGCGAAGTGCTGCGCGTGATGCGCGCGGTGGCCGAAGAGGGCCGCACGATGATTGTGGTCACCCACGAAATGGGCTTTGCGCGCGAGGTCAGCAACCGTTTGGTGTTCCTGCATAAGGGTCGCATCGAAGAGCAGGGCGATCCGCGAGAGGTGTTGGCCAATCCGCAGTCGGAGCGGTTGCAGGCGTTTCTGTCCAACAGCTTGAAATAGCGATCATCCTTAGAGTCTTTTGCTGAGCATGCGTTGTGTCCTGCCGGGGTGGGGAATGCCCGGGGGGCTCCCGAGTGCCAAACGCGCACATATCGCCCCCCGAGCACTCCCCACCCCAGCGAGAAGGAGCCGGTAACGCACACCACGGTGGTTACAACCCAACGCAAACATCAACTCAAATCGCAAAAAACACAACTTCCGATTCGGAAGTAATGTGGTGAATTTACAGCGGTTAAAGCAGAAAGCATTAGCGATATCGTCGTTTACTGCAGAGTAGATAAGCCTAAACTTTGTAGCGAAGTGATGTATTTCCAATCCGGAAGCATGTCACCGCTTTGACATAAAAACTTCAGGAGATTGGGCATGACCCGCTATATCGACGTTACCGACATGCAGCAAATGGTTTTGCAACACAGTTCTGCACGCATGATGGCTGAAATGGCTGACTTCATCCGCGAGGATTTTGTTCGTTGGGAAGACTTTGACAAGTCCCCGCGCACGGCTAACCATTCGCGTGATGGTGTGATCGAGCTGATGCCGGTATCCGACGATGCGCTGTACGCGTTCAAGTACGTCAATGGTCACCCCAAGAACCCGCTGCAAGGCTACTCCACTGTCATGGCCTTCGGTGTGCTGGCCGAAGTTTCCAGTGGCTATCCGCTATTGCTCTCCGAGCTGACCATCACCACCGCCATGCGCACCGCCGCAACGTCTGCTGTCGCCGCCAAGGCCCTCGCGCGACCCGACAGCCGCTCTATGGCGCTAATCGGCAACGGTTGCCAGAGCGAGTTCCAGGCGATCGCCTTCATCACGCAACTGGGCATCAAAGAGATTCGCGTGTTCGACGTGGACAGCAAGGCTACCGACAAGTTTGTTGCCAACATGCGTCCGTTCACTGAGTCCGGCGCCGTCACCATCATCCGCGCTGCGTCCACACGCGAAGCCGTCAAGGGCGCGGACATCGTCACTACAGTCACCGCCGACAAAACCAACGCCACCATCCTGTCTGCCGACATGATCGAGCCCGGCATGCACATCAACGGCGTCGGTGGCGATTGCCCTGGCAAGACCGAGATGGAAGCTGACGTGCTGCACGCCTCCAAGGTGTTTGTCGAATACGAACAGCAAACGCGCATTGAAGGCGAGCTGCAACAGATGCCCGCCAACTTTGAAACCTACCCGCTGTGGAAAGTGCTGGCAGGCAACGCTGCGGGCCGCGACAGCGCAGAGCAAGTCACGCTGTTCGACTCGGTCGGCTTTGCGCTGGAAGATCTGTCTTCGCTGCGCTACCTGCAACAGCTCTCGCAAAAGCTGGGCATTGGCAGCACCGTCGATTTGGTGCCCGACATGACTGACCCCAAAGACCTGTTTGGAAGCGCTACGGCCGCCGCACGGCCCACATTGCTGCGCGCAGCATGAGCACATCCGTCCTGCACATCGTCGGCGCCGAAGTTGGCGAAGGCGCCAGCGACGGCGGTTGCAAATGGGGCGCTGCCGCATTGCGTGAGCACGGCATCCAGCAAGCGCTGGCGGCTACCGGCCGCATCGTGACCTGGGGTGACAACGTCACCGCAATGCCCACGGCGTCCACCAGCCGCCTCAACGCAATTGAAAACTTTTCTGCGCGCCTCTCCACCAGCGTGGAACGCGCGTTGCGCCAGGGCCACCAGCCCTTGGTGATCGGCGGCGACCACTCCTGTGCCGTCGGCACCTGGAGCGCTGTCGCCAACCATTTGCAACCCCAAGGCCGCGTGGGCCTGATCTGGATTGACGCCCACCTCGACGCGCACACGCCTGAAACATCGGACAGCCAGGCCCCGCATGGTATGCCGCTGGCCGCATTGCTGGGTCATGGCTCGGACGGCATGACCAGTCTTTACGGCTGGAAGGGCAAGCTGCAGGCTTCGGACGTGGTCGTCATCGGCGCGCGCAGCTACGAGCCCGCCGAAGTGGCTTTGCTGACGAAACTCAACGTGCGCGTGATGTTCATGGAAGAAGTGCTGGAGCGCGGCTTTGAAACCTGTTTTGCCGAAGCCCGCGAGATCGTGCAACGCAACACGGTGGGCTGGGGCATCAGCTTCGATCTGGACGGCCTGGACCCCTTGGACGCGCCGGGCACCGGCACGCCGGTGGAGACCGGCATCCGCCTAGCCGACGCGCTGCAAGTGCTGGACGGCATTAGCCAAGACTCGCGCTTTGTCGCGATGGAACTGACTGAATACAACCCGCTCAAGGATTTCGGTGGTCGCACTGCGCAGGCTGCTACGCAATTGGTGTGCGCCACGCTGGCACCCAACCGGATCGTCTTGGAGCAAGCGGCATAACGATAAACTCTGCGCATGCAAATCAGCGCAGGCCAACTCTCCAACCATCTCCAGCGCGGGCTCAAGAGCCTGTACACGCTGCACGGTGACGAGCCGTTGCTGCAACAGGAGGCTCTGGACGCGATCCGTGCCGCCGCCCGCACCCAAGGCTATACCGAGCGCACGTCGCACACCGTAGCCGGTGCCCACTTTGACTGGAGCGAAGTGTTGGCTTCCGGCGGAAGCTTGAGCCTATTCGCCGACAAGCAGATCGTCGAGATTCGCATCCCCAGCGGCAAGCCGGGCAAGGACGGCAGCGTCGCGTTGCAGCAGCTGGCTGAAAGTGCACAGGGCAATGACGACACCCTGACCATCGTGATGCTGCCACGCCTGGACAAGGCGACCAAAACCGGCGCCTGGTTTGGCGCGTTGGAAAGCTTTGGCATCACGCTCGAAGTGCAACCCGTAGAGCGCAACGCATTGCCGCAATGGATTGCGCAACGTCTGGCGGCGCAGGGTCAGCGCGTGCAGGCTGGCGAAGAAGGCCAGCGCACGCTGCAGTTCTTTGCCGACCGCGTCGAAGGCAACTTGCTCGCTGCACACCAAGAGATTCAAAAGCTCGGTTTGCTATTTCCTGCCGATGCGGGCGGCGCCGAGCTGAGCTTTGAACAGGTCGAAAGCGCCGTGCTGAATGTCGCGCGCTACGACGTGTTCAAGCTATCCGAAGCTGTGCTGGCCGGGCAAGCCGTGCGCGTGCAGCGCATGCTCGACGGCTTGCAGGCAGAAGGCGAGGCCGAAGTGCTGGTGCACTACACGCTCGCAGAAGACATCCGCGCCCTGAAGCGCGTCAAGGACGCGATGGGCCAAGGCCGCCCGCTACCTATGGCTTTGCGCGAAAACCGGATATGGGGCGCGAAAGAGCGCCTATTTGAGCGCGTGCTGCCGCGTATCAGCGAGACAGCGCTATCGCAGTTGCTGCAATCCGCACACACCGTCGATGGAATTGTCAAAGGCTTGAAGCAGCCGGATTGGCCGACCTCGGGCTGGCAGGCATTGCACCGGTTGGCGCTGCAGCTGTGTGGCATGTGTGCAGCGCCCCGTTCGAAGTAGTTACTTCTGGTTCTTCTTGGCGACTTCGTTGCCAATGTAACCACCGCCTACGGCGCCCGCAATAGTTGCCAGGGTCTTGCCGTCGCCACTGCCAACCTGGCTACCCAGGGCGCCGCCAATCAGGGCGCCCACACCGATGCCCACCGCGCTGTTGCGTTCAGCCGGCTTCTGCGCCGTCTGCACGGGTGCAGGGGGTGCGGTCTGCTGTGCTGTGTTTGTAGCCTTGTTGGAGTCGGAGCGCGCAGTTTGTTTGGCAGGGGAGGCCTCCTGCGAGCCGTTCTGAGGCGAAGCGTTTTCCTTGGACGACATATTCGCCAGGCTCGCGTTGTGCGCTGAATCTGATGTCAGCCCGTGCGAGGTGGGCAGCACACCGGTGATGGCTGCAATGCCGAGCAAACTGACCAGCGTGACGCAGACGGCTGCTACGGCCACCAGGGGGTGAATGCGAGGGGTTGTCCGGATCACGTTCATCAACTTTCTCCTTGTCAAAGCGTGCACACAAAACGGTGCCTGCCCAAATCTAACGGCCAAGAGGTCCGGTTGACCACATCGAAAGTGTTACGGCTGTAAGAAAGCGTAAAGCGGCGCCTCGGGTCGCTTCAATGCGGAGGCGCGGCGGTGGCGTCTGGCGGCGCATCGGAATCCGCGTCGGCCTGAACCTGAAACGGCAGCCACGCCGAATCGCTGTTGAGCTCCACGACGTCCGGTTTGGGCAACTCGCGCGGAAACCTGCGGCGTTCCACAATGACCGAGGCGCGAATGCTTTCCGGCGTCGCCTCGGGCGGTGGCTGCTGCGGTGTCGCGTGCGGTGGATGCGGCGTATGGGGCATATAACCGGTCACTCTAGCCCCGGCCAAGACAAACTGCCATCCCCAATATGGGGGATATCAAGGAGCGGGAGTTTGCTGTAAAAGGTGGAAAATGGGCCTTCTGACACGCACTAAGCCCATCCATGACCCACGACGCTGCTGAACCCATTTCTGGCCTGGACCGCAGGCAATTGCTTGGCAGCGCTCTGGCGATGGCGTTGCCCGCGGTCTCATTGTCCGCGGCGGCAGCAAGTTACAAGCCGCTGGTCGTGGGTGGTTTGCCGGTGACCTGCAATTTGACGTTGCCGGTGGCCTGCGTGGCGAAGGCAGCGGCCAACAGCGCCGACAAGAGCGGCAAGCCGCAATTCGAGTTTGAATACAGCAAGTACAACGGCTGGCCCGAGATCAAGGAGTCGTTGATGACAGGCCGCATTCAGGCGGCCTATATGCTGGCGCCGCTGGTGATGGATCTGGCGGATAAGAAGATCCCGGTCAAGATCGTGTCGCTGGGGCACCGCTCTGGCGCGGTCATCATGGTGCGCAATGATTCGCCGCACCAGAAGTTCAAAGACCTGGCAGGCAAGCGCATTGCGATACCCAGCCGTTTCGCCGTGGACTTCCTGTTCCTGCGCAAGATGCTGGCGAAGGAGGGCATGGCGCCGAAAGACATCCAGATCGTCGAGATGCCGCCGCCGGACATGCCAGCCGCGCTGTATGCGAAAGCGGTCGATGCGTATTGCACTGGCGAGCCGTTTGGCGCCGCCGCGCAGCGCGCAGGTTATGCGCGCCCACTGCGCATGACGCGCGACGAATGGCGCAACTACATCTGCTGTGTGCTGACCGTGCGCGAAGAACTGATCCAGGAAAACCGCCCGCTGGTGCAGGACCTGGTGAACCACGTGATGGGCGCAGGCCAATGGCTGGACCAAAAGCAAGACAACCGCAACAAGGCCGTGGCCATTGCGGCAGGCCGCAAGTTCTTCAACCAGGACCCCAACATCATCAAGTTCGTGATGGAGAACCCGACCGACCGCGTGACCTATGGCGACCTGCGCATGATCCGCACCGAGTTTGAAGAGCTGATGCAGCTCTCGATGGAGGCGGGAACGATCAAGAGCCCGGTGCCTTACGAGAAATACATGGACGAAAGCTTTGCGAAGGCCGCTCGCGCAGCCACGATCACGCTGTGATGAAGCGCCTTCTGACACTGTTGTTCGCCCTGATGTTGCCCGCTGCGGTGTTCGCAGCAGGCAGCACGCCGGATGTCAAACTCAAGGCGGGTGTGTTTGAGCCTCCCCATATGGCGCCCGAGTTCACATTGCGCGGCTCGGACGGTGCAGAGCTGAAACTCAGCCGCTACCGCGGCAAGCTGGTGCTGCTGGTGTTTGGATTTACGCATTGCCCCGAGGTGTGCCCGACCACGCTGGCCACGCTCGCGCAGGCGCGCAAGGCGCTGGGCAAGCAGGCGGATGCGGTGCAAGTGGTGTACGTGACCGTAGACCCGGAGCGCGATGACGCGGCGACTATTAAGAAGTACCTGGCTGTTTTCGACACCAGCTTCGTCGGCGGCACCGGCAAGCCAGACGTGTTGGCCGCGATGCGCCAGAACTATGGCGTGGTGGCTTCCAAGCTAGGCGCACCCAAGGACAGTGGCTACGGCATGAACCACTCCACGTCGGTCTACCTGATCGACCGCGCAGGCCGCCTGCGCGCGATGATGCCGTATGGCCATGCGGCGCAGGATTTCGTGCACGACGTCCGTCTGCTGCTGGCGACTCAGTGATGGCCTTGCCGTACCTTGCCCGCCGTGTCGGGCTGGCCTCTGCATCGCTCGCACTATTGGGCAGCCTGGCGTGGGCCGCACTTGCGCCTATCACTACCGATTCACGCGACGAGCTGTTTGAAATTCCTCCCGGCACCTATGCGCGGCGCATGGCGGGTGACAAGGTCGAAATCCTGCCTGATACGATCCGGCTGACTTTGGGTTTGAACGACACCTTGCTGTTGAGCAACCGCGACGAGGTGCCACAAATCTTTGGTCCGACACTGATCATGCCGGGGCAGAGTTTTCGGCTGCCGTTTGAGGTCGCCTCCACCTACAGCTTTGCGTGTACCGCGCATGCCAGTGGCGAGATGAGCGTGATCGTGGAGCCGCGGCCGGAACCGGGCTGGGCGAGCCTGAGTTGGCGCATGCGCGCCTGGATCAAAAATGCAAGGAAGGCGATAGCGTGATAGCAGAGACGTTCGGCCAACGGCTGAAGAAAATCATTCCACCGCTGATCGTGATCGCGTTGATCATCGCGGTCTGGTGGATCGTGGTCGTGCAAACCGAAAGCGCAATTTTTCCGACACCGTGGCAGGTGGTGACCGGCACGCTGGAGCTTGCCGAAGATGGCACGCTGTGGGAGCACATCGGCGCTTCGCTGTTTCGCGTTGGCATTGGTTTTGGCCTGGCGGTACTGGTGGCGGCTCCGCTGGGGCTGTGGATGGGCTGGGTGGGCGGTGCCTACCGCACCTTCAACCCCATCTTCCAGATGCTGCGCCCGATTTCACCGATCGCCTGGATACCGCTGGCCATCCTGTGGTTTGGCGTGGGCGATGTGTCGCCCATCTTCCTGATCTTCATTTCTTCGGTGTTCCCGATGATTGTGCAAACCACCTCGGGCGTGCACACCATCGAGCGGCGCTATTTGCGCGCGGCTGCCAACTTCGGTGTGTCGCGCGCCGTTTTGTTCCGCCGCGTGGTGATTCCAGCCGTTTTGCCCGAAATCATCGTGGGTATGCGCATCGGCATCGGTGTAGCCTGGCTGGTGGTGGTGGCGGCGGAAATGATCGCGCTGCGCTCGGGGCTGGGTTACCTGATCATGGACTCGCGCAACGCAGGCAACCGCTATGACCTGGTGATTGCCAGCATGATCATCATTGGCGTCATTGGGCTGCTGCTTGATGGCATTACCCGCCTGCTGGAACGGCTCAAGACAGTGAAGTGGCGCTATGTCCGATAAGAAAAACAAGATCGCCGTCAAGGACGTTCGCAAGAGCTTTGCCGCCGCCAAGGGTGCTGAGTTGCCCGTAGTGGGCGGTATCAACTTCACGGTGGCGGATGGCGAGTTTGTCGCCATCGTTGGGCCATCCGGCTGCGGCAAGTCCACGTTGATGAACATCATTGCGGGGTTTGAGCGCGCGGACAGTGGCTCGGTCGAGGTAGACGGCGCGCCGCTGAATGGCCCCAGCCCGAAAGGCATCGTGATCTCGCAGCATGGCTCGGTATTCCCGTGGCTGACCGTGCGGCAAAACCTGATGTTTGGCCTCAATGGCGATGACCATGGCGCGCAGCACAGCGAGCGCGCCGCGCTGGCCGACCACTACGCCGCGATGGTGGGGCTGAAAGGTTTTGAAGGCAGCTACCCGCATGAGTTGTCGGGTGGCATGCTCAAGCGTGCGGAGCTGGCGCGCGCCTTTGTGGTCAAGCCCGAAATTCTGTACATGGACGAACCGTTCTCGGCGCTGGACGCGCTGATGAACATGAAGATGCGCACTGAGCTACTGCGCATTCTGGAAGAAGAGCGCCACACGGTGCTGCTGATCACCCACGACGTGGAAGAAGCGATCTACATGGCCGACCGCATCATGGTGCTGTCACCGCGGCCGACGACGATTCAAGCGAGCTTTCAGGTGGATATGCCGCATCCGCGCAAGTTGTCCAGCCCTCAGGCGCAAGCCTTGCGCGAGGCGATCCTGAAAGAGCTGGGGCTGTAGCCGCAGGCCTCGCGGGTTACTTCAAGGTCAAGGCCAAGGCGCGCGTAGTCTGGTTGCCTGCGAAGTCGGATGCGGTCACGCGCAGTTGATAGTCCCCCGGCTGCAGACTGGTCGGGTTCCAGCTGCCTTGTTTCGCCACACCATCACGCACCCGGTTGGTCGCCACATACAGAAACCGCGTGCTCGCGCTACCGTGCACGGTGATGCCGCTGTCCGGCCAATAGGCGATCTTGACGGCCTCGTTGTCGTCGGGCAAACGGTCGAAGCGGATATTTTCCAGCGGCTGCTCGAATCCGGGGACTGGCGAGCCATCCGCATGCAGGACCTGGTAGCGCAACGCATAGATGCCCAAGCGCCGACGTGCCTGGTTGCCATCCGCCTGGTCAAACGCATCGACTACGACGGCCAGATCACCGACACCACGCGCAATGGTGGCGCGCCCGCGCTGCGGGGCCAGTAGTTGCCCGTTGGAGTCGTACAGGGTGACGCTGTTGATTTGCGGCGCAATGTGGTCCGCCTGCCCGGGAAAGGCCAGCACCAACGGATTGTCTTGCAGACCGGTGGGGCGGTACTCCAAATGCACATGCGCCATGCGGTTCACGCTGCCCAGCGCATCTCCAACGGCAAAGCGCGTGCCACGCTGAACGCGCACACGCGCAAGCTTGTCCGTCTCGTCTTTCACCAATCCAAAGCGACTCGAATCGAGCGAGGCGCCACGCGGCGTGCGTCCCACCAGCATGTGGATATAGCTGATGGGGCCGATGTTGATGCCTTCGCTGAGTTTGCCGAAACCCCAGTTGGAAACGGGCTGCGTGACCTTGCCATTTGCGATGGCCACTACCGTGTCGCCCACGCCCGCCTGCACATCCAGGCCTGCGTGGAAATGGTCGCGGCTCTCACCTTCAAAATTGCCACGCACTTCGCCCATGGTGCCCACCACTTCGTGCCAACTGTTCTGTGGGGCTACCGGCCAGAGCACGGTGGGCGCTTTGACCGCGCCCAGTGGATTTGCGGTGGGCGTTGCGCTGGACGCAATGGCTTTAACAGTCAGTTGGTGCACGCTGTGGTGCGCCTGGTCTGCCACGTAGACCGCGCCATCTTGGCCAAGCGCAATGCCTGCGGGGCGGAAAAACTCCAGCGCTGTGGTTTGCGCAGCGCGGGCATTGGGCAGCGCGCGCAGCGTGCCGTCCGGCGCGATCTGGACGATGCGGCCACGAGAGCCTTCGCTGGCATACAGAAAGCCGTCGTGCGTGCGCGCCAGACCCACAGGTTTCTTCAAAACGGTATGCGGATCTTGTGGGTCGCCGCGAACGATGGTGCTGACCTCTCCGTTGGGGCTCAGCTTGCGTATCGCGTCGTTGCGGGTGTCGGCAATGAACGCATTGCCCAGCGCGTCCAGCACCAGCGCGCAAGGTGTATCGAAGCGCGCATTCAATGCAGAACCATCCACAAAGCCGGGCAGGTCGCCACCCCCGACTGTGCTGACCTGGCCATCTGGCGTGATCACGCGAATGCGGTCGTTGTAGGTGTCTGCCACCCAGACCTTGCCAAGCGCATCGACCGCAATGCCGATAGGCCCGTTGAACTGCGCCTGCAGCGCTGCACCATCGCGAAAGCCCGGCTTGCCGGTGCCCGCCAGGGTGGTCACGACGCCTTCAGGTGTGATCTTGCGAATCGCATGGTTGCCGGTGTCGGCGACGAAGAGATTGCCTTGGGCATCGATTGCCAAGGCAGAAGGTGTGTGGAATGCGGCGTTGCCGGCCATGCCATTGGCGAAACCCTCCACCGAACCTGCGAGCAGCGACACGGAGCCCTCGGGTGTGATCCTCTGGATGCGGTTGCGGTCTCCACCATCGCTGACGTAGAGATTGCCCTTGGCATCGATGGCGATGCCAAAAGGATCGTCCCAGTCACCGTTGTCTGCGACCGTGCGGCTGTGGGCCTGCCATTCCATCGTAGTCGGTGCGGGGCGTGCGGCGTACCGATAGCCAAGCACACACGCTGCGATCAGCAGTAGCAATGCGAGCCCGCGGCCCAGAACAGTGAAAAGAGTGGTGGAGCCGGGCCTGTTTGACATGCCGGGAGCTTAAATGAGAAGTTTCTCCAACTCTGCCAAAATCCAGCCATGAACGCCACCAACCTTACCGAATACGCCAATGCCTTGGGTTCACAGGCAAAAGTGGCCTCCGCGCTCATGGCGCGTGCGCAAGCAGCTACTAAAAACATAGCGCTTCGGCGCCTGGCCAGCCTGTTGCGCGAGAACACCGCAGCGCTGCAGGTGGACAACGCCAAGGATATTGAGCGCGCCGTGGCTGCCGGATTGGCGGAGCCGATGGTCGATCGCCTGAAGCTGACGCCCAAGGTGCTGGAGACGTGCGCTCAAGGGTGTGAGCAGCTGGCGGCGATGGCAGATGTGATTGGCGAAATCATTGGCATGAAGCAGCAACCCAGCGGCATCCGTGTCGGCCAGATGCGCGTGCCGATTGGTGTGTTCGGCATGATTTTCGAGAGCCGCCCGAACGTGACGATCGAAGCGGCCAGCCTGTCGATCAAGAGCGGCAACGCCTGCATCCTGCGCGGCGGCTCCGAGGCGATTGAGTCCAACAAGGCGCTGGCCAAACTGGTGCAGCAGGCGCTGGTGGAAAGTGGTTTACCGGCCGACGCAGTTCAACTGGTGCAAACCACCGACCGCGATTTGGTGAGCCAGTTGATCGCGATGCCGCAGTATGTGGACGTGGTCATTCCGCGCGGCGGCAAAGGCCTGATTGAGCGCATTAGCCGCGATGCCAAGGTGCCGGTCATCAAGCACCTCGATGGCAACTGCCATGTCTATGTGGACGACCCTTGCGACATCGCGATGGCCGTCAAGGTAGCGGACAACGCCAAGACCAACAAGTACAGCCCGTGCAACGCGGCTGAGGGCCTGTTGGTGGCGCGCGGTGTGGCTGAGCAATTCCTGCCGTTGATCGGCAAGGTGTATGCCGACAAGGGTGTAGAAATGCGGTGCGATCCGGCTGCAGAGCGCATATTGCGTGCGCAACCAGCTATCGAATCGATAGCAAATCTGACGCCTGCTACCGAGCAGGACTGGTACGAGGAATACCTGGCGCCCGTGATCAGCATCAAGGTGGTCGAAGGGTTGGACGAAGCCATTGCCCACATCAACCGCTATTCATCACACCACACCGACGCCATCATCACGCGCGACCACATGCATGCACAGCGCTTCCTGCGCGAAGTGGATTCGGCCAGCGTGATGGTCAATACCAGCACACGTTTCGCCGATGGCTTTGAGTTCGGGCTGGGTGCTGAGATCGGCATTAGCACCGACAAGTTCCACGCCCGTGGCCCGGTGGGGATCGAAGGGCTGACGTCGCTGAAATACGTCGTATTGGGAGACGGGGAAGTACGCGCCTGAGGGCGCGTGTGGGAGAAGTTCGAACCTAATTCGGCTGTTTGCGCAGCGTTTGTGAACCTGTCCAGGTGGCCCCAGCCGCCAGTTCTACAGGCTTGACGACCAAGGCCGCTTCCACGCACAGGAAGTGTATGTAGGCATCCGATTCCAAATCCGGAAGTGCCTCTGAACCGGCAGGGCCCGGATTCCAGACCACACTGTCGGGAAAACCCTGGCTTTGCAGGGCAAGCGTTCCAAGCGCTGAACGCAGCTGCAGCGCGGCAGGCGTTTGCAGGTAAATCCGGTCCAGCGCGTCTTTCGGCGCCAGGGTGGCTGCGTCATCGGTCTTCAGAACCCCGCCGGCCATCGAGTCTTCATATTGACAGCCCTGCAAACCAGTGAGTTCCACCGAATTCAGCGCTCCTACTTGCAAATAGGTGTGCAGCGCGGCGGTGAAGTGGAAGGCTTGGGCGCCAGTGTTGTGCACCGTCAATTGCATGGACAACCCATCCGGCTCCAGGCGAAACGCCATTTCACAGGCGTAGTCGTGCGGCCAGTTCCATGCCGCGCCGCTGCCGCGCAAACCCATAGTCACACGCGAGGCGTCGGTACCGAGCGGCACAACCTCCCAGTTGCTGACCCGGGCAAAGCCATGGCGCAGCGACTGCCCGCGCGTTGTGAACTGCGGAAAGATCACTGGCACGCCCCCGCGGATCGCTTGCCCCTGCTCCATCGCGGAGTTCGGGCTCATATAGATGCGCTCCACACCATCTGCAGTGACCCATGAGACCAGATGCGCGCCCGCCAGCGTGATGGTGGCGTGGCTCCCATCGTCAAGTTGGAGTCGGACGGCGTCGAGGCCACGAAATTGGATGAGTTCAGGTTGCATGACGCCCATTATGCAAAAGGAGTATGTGAGAGTCATTCGTAATAGCCGGAATTGGCCGAAAAACCATACCAGTTGTAATTTGGTATTAATACTAGCTCTGGTATTTAATTGGTATGCTATGATTTCAAAAACATAGGGACTGGGTGTCTAAAGGCGTTCCCGTACCCCGATTGAGGAGCAGCATGGTCGAGTTTTTGTTGGGCGTAGATGGTGGCGGCACCGGAACCCGGGTCATAGTGGCCCGCCCGGACGGTCGCGTTGTCGCGCGCGGCGAAGCCGGCCCCAGTGCGCTGGGGCAAGGCATATCTGCCGCCTGGGTACAGGTACAAAAAGCCATTGAGGCAGCTTTCGTGCAGTCGAATCTTGCGCGACCGGATTGGCAGCGTTGCGCAATGGCCGCCGGCCTGTCAGGCGTGCACAACATCCAACAACGCGACGCATTCCAGGCAGAGTTGCCGCCTCTGGCAAAAGTCATTCTGAAAACCGATGGCTACACCATGTTGGTGGGTGCGCATACCGGCAAGCCCGGTTTGATCGTGGCCGCTGGAACCGGTAGCGTGGGTGAAGTTCTGCGCGCTGATGGCAGCCACGCTGTCGTGGGCGGCTGGGGTTTTCCGGTGGGTGACGAAGGCAGTGGTTCCTGGCTGGGCATCCATGCGGTGCGCATCGCGCAGGTGGCGATGGACGGGCGTGCGGCCGCAGGCCCGTTGGCCCAAAAAGTCTGGGACTTTTGTGGCTCCAACCGGCAAGACATGGCGGCCTGGAGTGCGCAGGCGGCGCAGTTTGCCTATGCACAGGTGGCGCCGCTGGTATTTGAATGTGAAGACAGCGATCCGGCTGCCGATTCCCTGTTGGCGCAAGCGGCGCGCGATCTGGAAGCGGTGGCGTACGCACTCGATCCAGAGCGCAGCCTACCGGTGGCGATCTGCGGCAGCATTGGCAACAAACTGAAGGGTCGTATGGCACCTGAACTGCGCAGTCGCTGCGTCGAAGCCGCGATGGGGCCTGCAGAGGGCGCTTTGTGGCTGTTGCAACAATCCTTGGGAGGCAAGTCATGAGTGGCGCAGACAAGCTTGAATTTCGCCAGAACGAACAGGACAGTTCGCCGCTGTACTTGCAACTGGCCAAGACCATAGAGCTGGCCATCGCCGAAGGCCGCTTCCAGCCCGACGAAGCGCTGCCCTCCGAGCGCACATTGGCTGAATCGCTGAATGTGTCACGTGTGACCGCGCGGGCTGCGATTGACCAGTTGGTGGAGCAGGGCCTGATCGTTCGCAAGCGCGGTTCGGGAAACTACATCGCGCCACGTATCGAGCAGCCGCTCAGCCATCTGTCCAGCTTCTCTGAAGAATTGCGCAAGCGCGGCTACACACCCTCATCACGCTGGCTGGAACGCACCGTGTCGGTGGCGATGATTGATGAGCAGCTGACGCTCGGCCTGTCGCCCGGCGCGCGCGTGGCGCGGCTGGAGCGCTTGCGTCTGGCCGACGATGTAGTGATGGCCTATGAAGTCAGTGTGATCCCGTTGACCATACTGCCAGACCCCATGGCGGTTGAGGGTTCCTTGTACGAACACTTGCAGAAATCGCAGAACGCACCCGTGCGTGCTCTACAGCACATCCGCGCGCTGAACGCGCAACCGCGTCTGGCAGAGCAGTTGGGTGTGCCCGATCGTCAGGCGGTGCTTTTCATCACCCGTATTGGGTACCTGGCGTCGGGGCAGGCGGTGGAGTTGACGCATTCATACTGCCGCAGTGATTACTACGACTTCGTCGCCGAAATGAGGCGCGAAGGATGACCGTTATCAAAGGCCATATCCTGACCCCCACCGGCTTTGTGCTCGGTGAGTTGACGACGGATGATGCAGGGCGTGTGGCGCAGGTCACCGGGCAACCGGTCAGTGAAGCGCGCGTGTTTGATGGGACTCTTCCTATCGTGATCCCTGGCTTCATTGACCTGCATGTGCACGGCGGCGGTGGCAAAGATGTGATGGACGGCGGTAACGCGATGGCGACCGTGGCCAGCCAGCATGCGCAGCATGGAACCACGTCGATGCTGGGCACGACCATGACCGCCCCGATGGAAGATCTGGAACTGGCATTTGCGGGACTTGCGGGTGCCTGCAATGCACGTGCTTCGCGCAGCGCGCGCGTGCTGGGCGTGCACTTGGAAGGCCCGTATATCAATGACGAAAAGTTGGGCGCCCAGCCTGACTTTGCGCGCCCCGTCAAAGCCACCGAACTCAAACACCTGAACGATCTGGCGCCCATTCGCCTGATCACACTGGCGCCCGAAGTGCCAGGCAATATGGACGTGATCGAGTCGCTGGTGAAAGCCGGCTACCGCGTGCAAATCGGCCATACGCTGGCCAGCTACGACGAAGCCGTGCAAGCCATGGGCAAAGGTGCCAACGGCTTCACCCACTTGTTCAACGCCATGACCGGCCTGCACCATCGCAAGCCGGGCGCTGTGGGCGCGGCGCTGGCGCATGCGCAATATGCAGAAATCATTCCGGATCTGGTGCATGTGCACCCAGGCGCCATCCGCGTTGCGCTGCGCGCCATTCCGCACCTGTATTGCGTGACCGATTCCACTGCTGCTGCCGGCATGCCGGATGGCGAATACCAGTTGGGCCGCCAGACCGTGACCAAGTGCATGGGCGGTGTGCGCCTCGCGGACGGCACGCTGGCCGGCTCCACGCTGACGATGGACCAGGCATTGCGCAACCTGGTGCACAGCATGGGTCTGGGTTTGATCGATGCCTCGCGCCGTGTGTCGACCAATGCCGCCAATTTTGTCGGGGCCACAGACCGCGGGCGTTTGCAAGCGGGCGCCTGGGCCGATCTGGTGCTGCTGGACCGCGACCTGAAACTCACTGATGTCTATATCGAAGGAAAGTCCATTGAACACGCACATGCTGGCTGAGGCCCGCGAAGCTCCTGAATCGGTTGCCACACAGCTTGCCCACGACGACGCGCTGTACAGCGCCTTTGGCGCGCAATTGCGCAAGCAACCGCCGTCCTCGGTATTGACCATTGCACGCGGCAGCTCCGACCATGCCGCGCATTTCATGGCCTACCTGATCATGGCGCGCATGGGGCGTCTGGTGACGTCGCTGCCAATGTCATTGATCACGCTGTACCAGTCGCAAATGAAGTGCGATGGTCTGGTGTCGATGGCGTTCTCGCAATCCGGTCAGAGCCCGGATCTGGTCGCGCCCACCCGTTTCTTCCGCGAAGGCGGTGCCTGCACCGCGGCTTTCGTCAATGCATCGCCCTCGCCGCTGGCCGAGGCTGCACAGTGGGTGTTCCCGTTGCATGCTGGCGCCGAAAACAGCGTTGCTGCGACCAAGAGTTTTATTGCGCAACTGGTAGCGGGCGCGCGTACCGTGGCGGCCTGGCAGGATGACCTGGTGTTGCAGTCAGCGCTGTCGGGTTTGCCTGGCATCCTGCACCGCGCGGCCAACCAGGACTGGTCGGCTGGCGTCGAGTTGCTGCAAGGTTCAGACCGTCTGTTCGTGATTGGCCGTGGCACGGGCCAGGCGATTGCGATGGAAGCGGCGCTGAAGTTCAAGGAAACCTGCGGCATTCAGGCTGAGGCGTTTTCCGGTGCCGAGGTCAAACACGGCCCGATGGCACTGATCGATGAAGGCTACCCGTTGCTGATTTTTGCACCGCGCGGTCCTGCGCAAGCGGGGCTGGTGGCGCTGGCCGAAGAAATGCGGGGCCGCGGCGCCAAGATCCTGCTGGCTGCACCTCCCGGTACGCCCGGCGCCAACTTGCCCGTGGTGGACACCGGCTCGATTGATCTGGACCCGATCTCGGTGATCCAGAGCTTCTATCCGATGGTCGAAGCATTGGCCCGTTCGCGTGGCCTGAACCCGGATGAGCCCCGCCATCTGAACAAAGTCACCCGAACCCACTGACCTCAGCGCATTCGATCCTGCCCATGAACCCAACTCCTTTTAGCGCGGGCCATGTTGTCATGGTCGATATCGAAGGCACAGTGCTGGACGCTGATACCGCGGCCTTTCTGCGCAGCAATGCAATCCGTGGTGTCTGCCTGTTTCGCAAGAACCTGGTGGACGCGACGCAGTTGCGCAAACTTACTGCGGATTTGCGCGAGGCCATGGGGCCACACGCGTTGATTGGTATTGACCAGGAAGGTGGCTCGGTCGCCCGCATCACCTTTTTGCCGCAAGCCCCGTCCGCGATGGCGATGGGCGCGATTGGTGACGAGGCAGTGGCTACCCAAGTGGGCGCTGCCGTGTCACGCGGTCTGCGCAGCATGGGCATCAACTGGAACTTCGCGCCGGTGATTGACGTCAACAACAACCCGGCCAATCCGGTGATAGCCGAGCGCAGCTTTGGCGCCGACCCGGACCATGTGTCACGGATGGCTGGTGCCTGGATGCGTGGTGCACTGGCAGAGGGCGTGGCCTGTTGCGTCAAGCATTTCCCGGGTCACGGCGATACGCACATGGACTCACACCATGCGCTGCCCACCGTGGACAAGACGTTGGCCGAACTGGAGTCGCTGGAGTTGCGCCCATTCCGTGCGTTGGCGGATGTAGCGCCTTCGATGATGACGGCACACATCGTCTACCCACAGATTGATCCCGAGCATCCGGCCACTTTGTCTGCCAAGGTGCTGGACGGCATCTTGCGTCAGTCGATTGGCTACCGCGGCGTGGTGATTACCGATGCGCTGATGATGAAGGCGGTCTATGACCGTTATGGCCATGCCAAGTCATCCGTAATGGCACTGCAAGCCGGCGCGGACATGGTGCTCGCGCAGGGCGCACGGCACGAGCAAGTTGCCGCGCTGCAAGCCATCGACGCTGCGCAACAAGCGGGCACGGTGTCTGCCGAGCGTCTGCAGGAAGCACGTGCGCGCCTTGAAGCACTGGCAGAGCGTTTTCCGGCAATTGCCACGAACTATTCCGCCGAACAACAGGCGCAAGATGAAGCCTTGATGCGCCGCACTTGGATACAGGGGCTGTGCGTGGTGGGCGCGGCCAAGGTGCCTGGGCAGGGCGCGCCCATTCGTGTGCTGACGCAGGCCAGCGTGATCAGCGATGGCGTATCGGAAGCGGGTCTTCCATCGGAAGCCGTGCGTGCACTGTTCGAAGGCTTTACGGATGTGCAGTTTGTGACGGTGCCCAGTCTGCTGGCGGTCACGCCACAGGACTTGCCGCAGGACGGCCGTTTCAACATCCTGGTTTCCAACCACCGCAAACGCTACGGCGCGCCCGCGCGTGCCGTGCAACCTGATTTGCATGTCGTGTTGTGGAACCCGTTCCAGGTGATGGACCTGGACGCGCCCGCCGTCGTGACCTGGGGTTACGCCGAAGGCGCACTGGCCGCCGCGCGCGAATGGCTGCTGGGCCACACGAGCGCCAGTGCGAAGGCCCCAGTTTCCCTGTCATCCGCTGTCGCCTGATTCCGCCGCTTAACTTTCTGAAAGAGCGCCTGCCATGAGCACTTCCATCTCTGCCACCCCAACGGCTTCGAAAGCTGAGCGCTCCCCGATCTCCTGGGTGGCGAGCCTGTACTTTGTGCAGGGCATGCAGTTCTTCGTGGTGATGTTGATCGCCGGGTTGATGTTCAAGAACATGGGCGTTGAGAATGACCAGATCGCGCGCTGGACCGGCGTGCTGGGGCTGGCCTGGGCGATCAAGCCCTTGTGGAGTCCGTTCCTGGAAATGGCGCGCAGCAAGAAGCTGATCGTCGTGGCCATGCAGTACACCGGCGCCGTGGGCCTCGCACTGTTGGCGCTGGCCTTGCAGTTGCCGATGTACTTTGCCGCGGCGATCGCCGTGTTGTTTGTGCTGGCCTATGCATCGGCGACGCATGACATCGCCTGCGACGGCCTCTATATGCAGGCGCTGGATGCCAAACAACAAGCGGCCTATGCCGGTTGGCAGGGCGCCTTTTTCAACGCCTCCAAATTTTTGACGCTGGGTGGCCTATTGGTACTGGCCGGTTTTCTGGAAAAGCAAATGGGCGTGTTCAACGCCTGGTCGGTGATTTTTGTGTTGCTGGCGGCCTTACTTGCGCTGCTTGCCACCTATAACGCCTGGGCTTTGCCTGGCACGCTGAATACAGAACATGCCGACATCAGCGTGGCCGGCGTTACCAAAACCCTGAGCGAGGTGATCAGCGACTTTCTGAAGAAGCCCGGCATCTGGGTGGCCATCTTGTTCATCGTGTTGTTTCGCTTCGCCGAAGGGCAAGTGCAAACCATTGGCCCGCTGTTTCTGATTGAACACCGCGACAAGGGCGGCCTGGGCCTGACGACCGAGCAGGTCGGCGGCATTTACGGCACCGTCGGCACGCTGGCCTTTCTGGTGGGCAGCATTCTGGGCGGCTACTTCACGTCCTGGCTGAGCCTGAAGCGCGCGATGCCTATCCTGATCATTGCAATGGCCGTACCCAATGCCGTGTTCTATTACCTGAGCGTTGCACTGCCTATGGACATGCTGCACATCGGCACGGCAGTGGCTGTGGAGATGTTTGGTTATGGCTTCGGTTTTGTCGGCATGATTTTGTACATCATGCAGGCCGTGGCTCCGGGCAAGTTCCAAACCGCGCACTACGCGCTGGGCTCGGGCGTGATGCAACTGGGTTTCATCCTGTCCAAATCCATCAGCGGCGACATCCAAGTGAGCCTGGGTTACCAGCAATTCTTTCTGTGGACGATTGCCTGCGGCGCGCCCGCGCTGATCGCACTGTTCTTCGTCAAAATTCCTGACGCTTCCAAGCAAAATAGTGCTGTAACGCCCGAATAACGTGCGTAAGCAGCTACTAAAACTGTAGCAAACCCCGGAGCATCCCATGCAGCCATTCCTGTCTTTCACTGCTGGATGGCTCGCCACCGGTCTTGCGCTGGCCTGCAGCGTGGCGGGCGCCGTGCAGCCCGTGCCAGCCAAAGCCGCTTCTACTGCGGCGACACCGCAAATCTTTTTCGACGACTTCAATTACGCCGATGCCGACGCGTTGGCGGGCGGCGGCTGGACCGTGCGAACAGAGGCCGGTCACCCGGGTATTGCGGGTGCACAGTGGGGCAAGGAAGCCTTTCGCGTTGTGACTGACCCCAAGCGTCCTGCCAACAAGATGCTGCGCCTGGAGGCCCGCACCGATGGCACCAGTGCAGGCACGCGCCAGGCGCAAATCTGCCATGCCCGCAAATACCTGGAAGGCACCTTTGCCGCGCGGGTGCGCTTTTCGGACGAGCCGACGCAGGGGCCTGACGGCGATGTCGTGATCCAGTCCTTTTATCTGGTGAGCCCACTGCGGTTTGCGTTTGACCCGGAGTTCAGCGAAGTGGACTGGGAATACCTGCCCAACGGCGGCTGGGGCGATACGCGCACGCGCCTGTATGGCATTACCTGGCAAACCGTGCAGATCGAGCCCTGGAAGTCCTACAACAAGGCGCACGAAGAGTTTCGCGCTTTGGGTGGCGTGAATGGTTCAGGTGGCTGGCACACATTGGTGATGCAGATTGGCAAGGGAAAGACGCGCCACTACCTGGACGGCAAGCTGCTGGCCGAGCACGGCGGGCGCAATTACCCGGTCGTGCCCATGTCGCTGAACTTCAACCTGTGGTTTGCGCCCGGCGGCGAGTTGGCGGGTGAAAGCGCCTTGCGCGTGTACCAGCAGGATGTGGACTGGGTGTATCACGTCAAAGACCAATTGCAGACCCCTGATCAAATCGAGCGCGCTGTCAGGCAAATGCGAAATAAAGGCGTCTCAGCGACGGACACCGTGCCGCCGCTGGCACAGGCATTGCCCAATCAATGCAACTTTTAAGCGACTGGTATGGGATTTTCATACTGGATGTAATTTGTTGATAACAAAAAAGCAACAACACGGGGAAACACTCTAGACAGCCCCTTTAATTGGTAGCATAGTGGCATGCATATTAGTTAATTGGTACGCAAACAGTAAATATCGCCGATTAATTGGTATTGCCAAACAAACAATTGAACCCAACCCACCGTAAAGGAAGACATGAAGCTAAATCGCACCCCCATCGCCTCGGCGGTCGCACTCGCCCTCGTGGGCGTGGTGGCGTCTGCCCAGGCGCAAACCGCACCCGCCAAGTCCGAATTGGGCACAGTGACCGTGACGGGTATTCGTGCTGCGTTGGAGCAATCTCTGAGCGCCAAGCGCAATGCAGATTCCAACGTTGAAGTCATTACGGCTGAAGATATCGGCAAGATGCCAGACAAGAACGTGGCTGACTCGCTGCAACGCGTGCCAGGCGTCAACATCAGCGCTTCTGCTTCCGGTTCCGGTGGCTTTGACGAAAACGACCGCGTGGCATTGCGCGGCAGCAGCCCCAACCTGACGCAAACAACCATCAATGGCCATGCCATGTCTTCCGGTGACTGGTTCGTTCTGGATCAAGTGGGTGGTGCAGTGGGCCGTAGCGCCAGCTACTCGCTGCTGCCTTCCGAAATCGTGGGCCAGATCGTTGTGAACAAATCCGGCAAGGCTGAATTGCCAGAAGGCGGCGCAGCCGGTACCGTGGACATTCGTACCCGCCACCCGCTGGACGCGACCAAGCAGTTCTCGGTGCTGGGTTCCATCGATGCAGTGCACTCCACTCTGGCTGCCAAGACTGATCCGCAAGCCAGCGTGATGTTCAACTGGAAGAATGACAGCAACACCTTCGGTTTCATGGTGCACGGCTTCTCCGAAAAGCGCTCGCTGCGTCGCGATGGCCAGGAACTGCTGGACTGGCGCCAAGTGGAAGCCGGCAACCCGGTGGTTGCTCTGGACCCCAAGCTGGCTGGTGTCTGGTTCCCTCGCCTGATCGGTTCTTCGCTGTTTGAGCAAGAGCGCAAGCGCGAAGGCGGATTGATCGACCTGCAATTCAAGCCATCCAAGGACGTCGAACTCGAAGCCACTTTCTTCAGCTCGAAGATGGACGCATCGAACTACAACCGCAACTTCATGGCCTACATGGGCGGTTCCGGTACGCTGATCGGTGGCAAGCTGCCTGACAGCTACACCATCCAGAATGGCACGCTGACTTCGGCCACCTATTCCAACAAGGGCACAGCTGCCGCTCCGTTGCAATACGCGATTGTCGACAATATCGTGCGCGAAGGCGCTCGTTCTTCCACTGAATTCTTTGACCTGGCAGGCAAGTTCCGCATCAACGACGCACTGGTTCTGAAGGGCAAGGTCGGCAGCACCAAGGGCGTGGGCGAAACGCCTAGCCAAGGCGTGTACGAAGGCGATGTGTTCAACACCGGCCTGAGCTACACCCTGAATGGTCTGGGCAACCCCGCAACCGTGAAGTTCCCGGCCGGCAACCAAGCCAGCTTCGCTGGCACCAAGCTGGACTGGATCTTCGGCTACAGCCCATCGACGACAGAAGACAAGGAAGCCTATGCCCAATTGGACGCGGCCTACTCCGTGAACTCTGGTGCTCTGACTGAAGTCAAGTTTGGTGTGCGTACGACCAAGCACGATCGCAGCAACTTTGCTGTGGCCCAAGGCCCGAACTGGGGTGCGGATCCCTTCGCTGATGCCAATGCGCCTGCATGGAATGGCCAAACCTATCCTTCCAACTTCGGTTCGGATCTGGGTGGCGATTTCCCCAAGAACGTTTGGCAAATCGACCGCAGCGTGCTGAACGCATGGGGTGACAAGTACTCCAACCGTTCGACCGACCGTACCTACTACCCTGACATGTTTGCGCTGACAGAAAACACCTCGGCGGTTTACCTGTCGGGTGATCTCGAAGGCGACAGCTGGAGCGGTAATGTGGGCGTGCGCGTTGTCAACACCAAGGGCGTGGTTCACAACTACCAGATCCTCCCTGCCAATGCGACAGGCAAGCTGCCCGCATTCCCATGGGGTGGTTTTGTCAGCCAGGTCGACATCGAAAACAACTACACCAACATCCTGCCTTCGGTTAACCTGAAGCTGGACCTGAACAAGGACCTGGTTGCACGTCTGTCTGCTACGACGACGATGACCCGCCCTGACTTCGGCGCGCTGGCTGGCACGGTGAGCCTGACCGATCCAGTCGCTGCTGGTGACATCGGCCGCGGCAACGGTGGCAATCCGTACCTGAAGCCCATCACCTCCAATACCTATGACGCATCGCTGCAGTGGTATTTCGGTGGCAACAACAAGTCGTTGGTGTCTGCGGGTGTGTTCTACATGGATCTGCGCAACTACGTCGGTTACGGCAAGTACAACGCCCAGTTCATCAACGCGACCAAGTCTGAAAAAGCCGGCACTGCGGTATTCGACAACTATGAAATCACTGCACCGATCAACGTCGGCGCATCGATCAAGGGTGCCGAATTTGCTTTGACCACCCCTGTGGGCGGCGGTTTCGGTGTGGATGCCAATCTGACATTGGCGGATGGTTCGCAAAACTTCGGTAGCTGCGCTGCGATCACGACCATTACCTCTTCCAGCCCTTGTGATCTGTTGGGTACTTCCAAGGTCACGACCAATATGGGCGTGTACTTCGAAAACAGCAGCTTCAATGCGCGTATCGGTTACTCGTGGAGGTCTTCGTACCTGGCCGCTCTGGACCGCGGTACTCCGCTGTACCAGGATTCCGTGGGCAGCCTGTCGGTGTCCGCGAACTACGCCATCAGCAAGAACCTGATCCTGGCTTACTCTGGACAGAATCTGAACAACCCGATCCTGAAGAACTACGTGTTCAACCCGGATCAGCCTGGTCGTTTCTATTCCAACGGTTCGCAACACTACGTGGGTCTGCGCTTCAACTTCTAAGTTGAACAGGTCTATTTGAAAATGTATTGAGGGACGTCTGAATCGCACGCGGGGAAAACGTGCGACGGCAGGCAAATTAAGGCGGAGCAGTCAAACGCTCCGCCTCTTTTTTTGTAATTTTCACCAACCAACATTGATCGTAAGGGGTTGACCCGTGATGAAGTATTTGCTCCGGGCGAGTCTGCTCGGCATCGCTCTGGCTGTCCTGCAGGGATGCACAGTGCCTGTTGCCACGAGCGGCAGCGCGGTATTTTTTAGCCCCTACAAGCACATCAATATGGCTGTGGACCCGGCAAGCCCGGTCGCGCGCTCCCTGGTGCATGGCAAGCTGACGCCATTGCTGGAACTGGTCGGTGCCAAGTCGATGACCCCCTTGCCTGCTGTGAGCCTGGCGTTCGCATCCGGTGAATGTGGGCAGGAGCACTGGGGTACGCTGGATGCCGACAAAGTGGCGCAAGCTAATGTGGCCGCCATGGCCGCGCACGGCCTGAAATACGTGGTGTCTACTGGCGGGGATGGCAATGTGTTTACTTGCCATACCGACGCTGGCATGGAGAAATTCATCAATCGCTACGCCTCACCCGCATTGCTGGGTGTGGACTTTGACATCGAATCCACACAAACTGACGCCAATATCCGCGAACTGGTGCAGCGCATGAAAGTTGCTCAGGGTAAATGGCCCCACCTGCGGTTCAGCTTCACGCTGGCGACGCTGGCCGCCAGTGACGGCACAGGTGCCAGCCTGAATGCAACCGGCACCTCCGTAATGCGGGCGCTGAAAGACGCGGATGCCCGTGGCTACTTCATCAATCTGATGGTGATGGACTTTGGGCCTGCCAAAGCGGCCAATTGTGTGGTGAGAGAGGGGCGCTGCGACATGGCAGCTTCTGCCCGGCAGGCTGTGATGAATCTGCACAGCAACTTTGACATCCCGCTGTCACAAATCGAGGTGACGGCGATGATTGGCGTCAATGACGTCGAGGAAAATGTGTTTACGCCAGAGGACGCCACGGCGTTGGCACAGTTCGTGCAATCCAGCAAACTGGCCGGATTGCACTATTGGTCGCTGGACAGGGATAAGCCCTGCGCGGGCGGTGCAGCTGCCGTATCGCCTGAGTGCAGCAGCCTGAATAAGGTTCCTGAGCTGGCATATTTACAATCCTTTTCACACGGACTGCGCTAACTTGGGGTTTGTGCTGTTCAAATTGGGGCATTCGGTGCACGTGCCGCAGGGCCCCGCATTCTTTTAGTTCACAAGGAATTTCATGCAAGTCAAATTTGCCCGTTTCATCGCCTCCTGCGCACTGGCGCTGGGAGCCCTGCTGCCCGTAGTGCCTGGTATGGCTCCAGTGGCCCAAGCGCAAACCGCTGCACCTGCGACCGCTGCGGTAGCCGCACCTGCTGCTAAAGAAGCTGCAGAAAACCCCTACGGCATTGAAGCCCTGTGGAAGACCTCCGACGTCGTGGCCAAGACCGTTCTGATCATGCTGCTGATCATGAGCGTCTCCAGCTGGTTGGT
>NZ_JBFUFW010000012.1:0-122192 GCF_056403235.1 Rhodoferax sp. P2_H8_2 | reverse complement strand
CTGCGTGCTGGCCACCAGCTCTTGCGCCAACACCAGCGCCAGCGCGTCCTGCGCAAAGGCGCGCGGCGTGTCGCGGTAGACGTTGCGCGAGAACTGGTCCAACACGATGATCTCCGCCAGCCGCCCCTCAGCCGTTGCGCGCCACGCAAACAGCTCACACTTTGCCGCCGCTTCCAGCGTGTCGCCAAACCGCGCACGAATGGTTTCGTCCAGTCCGGCGTCTTTGATGAAGTGCTGTTTGGGGGTTAGTTCTTCGAACCAGAAGTGGAGGATGTGTAGGGGCTGCATTCGGGGAGATATGAGGTTGCCAATTTGCAGCGAAGACGCATCACGTCTTCCGGCTGAACGTGTTGATAGAAGGCACTGCCAAACTTGCCACGCATGTAGTTAATTACGGCTGCTACGTCGTTATTGCTCATAGACCGCCAAGCTGGCATAGCGCCATTGGACAGTCCATATACAACTGCCCGAGTTACGGCTTCATTGTCTGAGAAAGTGCTCGCATTCTTCAGTGGAGGAGTACGTCCCGAACCCTCTCCATTCTTCCAATGACAGGCGGCGCAATTTTGCGCATAAACGCGTTCGCCGTACAGCAACTTCTGATCCGGCGTCAAAGTTTCATAGGGGGCAGGCTTCGGCGCCGGAGGTCGCGGCGGATATTCTGTATAGGTATGTGTTCCGGGATGGCCTGGAGGAACCTGAGGTTCTGCAAATTTTCCGCCGGATTGATTCGCCAAATACACAACAGCGCGTTCCAATTCCAATGGAGCGAGGGATCCCCCGCCTTGCGCCCCCATCACACCTTTTCCCTTGATGGTCGACTGCAGCAAGGCGGTGTAGCCCTGCGAAATGCGTGGTGCCCAGGCCACCTTGTCACCGATGCGTGGCGATCCAGCAAGACCGGGCGTGTGGCATGCGACACAAATGGCGTTGTAACTCTGACGTCCGTCCCACAGTGGGCGGGTTATGGTTTTGGCCTCTTGCGTTGGAGCAGCAGGGGGTGGCGCGTCAGTCCCCTTGGAAAACACCCGCTGGTTCAATAGTTCGTCTGTCACATCTTTCACGATAAGTGAGGGAACGGCTGTAGAAAGACTTTCCTCCGTAGCGGCAAACCTATGTGTCGACTGCCATTTCTGCTGTGGCGCTATGCCAGTCTGTGAAATTTTCAAGGGCATCGCTTCAAACTTGAACTGCAACGAACTATCTTGTACGCGCAGGGTGGTTTGCAAGACCATCGTGCATTTGCATTTCAGGATTGCAAGTACCAAATTGGTTTCGAACTCCTTGCTTGGAATACGTTGATCAGGAATATAGGATTCAACAGCCACGCCCTTGGCAATCAAGCTGTCACGCAGACCTCTTGCGATGTAAAGACCCAAGGTCTCATTCAAGGCGCGGATTTTTGGTTGATCGGAATCCTGAATCAGGTTGACTCCGCCGACCAGCAAGACTCGGTGCATTTCTTCGGGAGGCTTTGTTTCCGCGGTCTCTTGGGAAAATGCATTAAGCGAAAAAGCGCAAAGTGCAACCAGAGCGCAGATGAAACGCTTGCTTAGCAACTGCCCCAGTGCAGCGTCTTTGACGAAGTGCTGCTTGGCGGTTAGTACTTCGAACCAGAAGTGGAGGATGGATTGGGGTTGCATCGCGAAAGTTTAGCGCTCAGATGAGTTTAGGCAATAAATTGGCCTGCAACGCCCGCGAGATGTGCGCAAGCAGCTACTAAAAACGTAGCGAAAAATCCCACTCATACACCTTTATCTCCAATGTTTCTAGGTGCCGCGTGAATAGAGTGCTTCTTAGTCAGCATGCCGAGATCGCCGACGAGACGGGTTACCTCCTTAACCTGAAGATCTAACTCAGTCAGTGTCAGCTTCTTCTCTGGTGTTTGTTTGGCCGCGTCCATCTCCCAGTTGAGCGACACATGGAAGACATAAGGTTCTTCATCTCTGATGAAGCCAGGAAAGCCCCAACGGGCATGAACATAATCGTTGCGCAGTGCGCGTGCAGCGTCCATGCGGAGGAACCATTCTTCAAAATCTCGCCTAACCTCGTCTCGCGTTTGATCGTAGGTTAATGCGATGAGTCTCTTCAGTTCATCTAGGCGGTGCTTGAGCTGTGTTTTCTTTGGATCAAGGAATACATCAACGCAAATTCCATTGTGCGGTCCAAGCCAGTTCAGGGCTAGTCCAATATTGAAATCCAAATTCGCAGCCGCCTGCGTCAGCCGCCCCAACCGCAGATGAAAAGCATCGGTTAGCTCTGAGGTGTACATGAAGAAAACCTAAAAATTAGCGCGGCGTCTTTGACGAAGTGCTGCTTGGCGGTTAGCTCTTCGAACCAGAAGTGGAGGATGGCTTGGGCTGACATATGGGCGGTTGAATTGGCGCCATTCCAGGACTATCTGAGTCTCGTCGTGGACCTTTGCTGGTCGTTCGACTCAGCTTGGGTAACTGACCGCTTCAGGCTACAAGCGATCAGGTATGAATCGCCCCGGGTAGCCGCTCTGTGTAGAAGCTGTAGCTAGCCGACTAGGCCCTTTTTCAATCCTCGGCCAAAATTGCCCGCCCTTTGGGTGTCAGCCGAATACGCTTAAGGTCGGTAATTAGCTTGCTTGTTCCGTCCATGTACTCCACCTTGATGCTCTGAATCTTGTGGCTTTCGACGATGTCCGTCATCCACATGTAGTCCTTTGAGTAGGAGGAGGTTTCATCCGGCTCGATGGGACCGATTCCGCGTAGGGTCTGATTTCGTCCTTTCAGACGGTCGACTACAGGGTCCCCCACTGCATTCAAGCCCAGTACGATGAAGGTGACGTACTTGATGGCCTTCTTCGTAGAGTTGTGGACGCTGACCCGAAAACCGGTGCCTTCCGTGTGCTCGCTCACATCAAAGATGCCGGACGAAACCAAGGCTAGGCCATGATTGGCGGTGGCTGCCACTTCCTTCAGCCCGGCTTCGAGCTCCAGCTTGCGCAGCAGCAGCGATTGCCGGGTCCAGGCCTCTAGGTTCGCGTCCTTGGACTCCGCAGTCAGCCCTTCCAGCCTTATGGACTCCGTTGGACTGAGAAACACAGCCGTGGCTGGCACCAAGGCAGTCCTGCCTGCGTGCAGGACCTGTAGCAGCTCCTTATTGAAGGACTGTCTGTATTTCGAAATGCAGGGCCACTTACTAAGCACCAGAACCACCGAGCCTTCCGGCAGGCTGATGGCCGCACCGTCACTCGTGTCGCAGAAGCCTGAGGGGCGCTCGCTGCCCTTGATCTTTTCGCGCAAGATGCCTATGACAGGCTCCGCCGGTGCAGCGCCAGGGTTTGATGCAGCCGCCGATGCTGGCGCCGGCTCGGCGACTTGTTTGGCCGTTTGAGCTGGGGCGGTGGAGGTAAGTACAAAGGCCGCAATAGCAGCCAACATCTTCAGCATTGAACTCCCTCTGCGCTAAGTTTGGTTATTTGTACATGATAGCAACGTGCTTTTGCAACAGCGCTCTTCGCAATGGATCCTGTGGTTTGCGCCATCAACTCTAAGTGGCGTTCCGGTTGCCGCTAGTGACAACCCAGCCGACGGTGTCCAAATTCCGCAGTAACTTGTTGAAGCTATCGATTGAATCTTCCGTCGATAGAATAAATTTGCAAAGCGAAAACGCCAGCAAACCTCTCGGTCCGCTGGCGTTGTTACTACTTGAAGGGGAATCACTTCCCCCAACTATCCTTCAACCCCACCGCCAAGTTAAACACCGGCTTCGTCCCCTGCACGTGATCAACCCGATCCGCGACAAAGTAGCCATGCCGTTCAAACTGGAACTTCTGATCTGGCAACGCATTCGCCAGTGAAGGCTCCACGATGGCGGTGACGACCTTCAGGCTGTTGGGGTTCAGGCTTTCGATGAAGTCTTTGCCGCCCGCATCGGGGTGCGCGTCGAGGAACAGGCGGTCGTACATGCGGACTTCGGCGTTGACGCCGTTGGCCACGCCGACCCAGGTGATCGCGGCTTTGACCTTGACCAGGTCGCTGCCCGGCGTGCCGCTCTTGGTGTCGGGCACGACGGTGGCCAGGACTTCGGTGATGACGCCGTTGGCATCTTTGTTGCAGCCGGTGCATTCGATCACGTAGCCGCCCTTCAGGCGCACCTTGTTGCCCGGGAACAGGCGCTTGTAGCCCTTGGGGGGCACTTCTTCAAAGTCTTCGCGCTCGATCCACACTTCTTTGCCGATGGTGAAGTGGCGGGTAGGTGCCTCGACTCCCTCTGGCGGGTGTGGAAGCGATGGTTGTGTGCAGGGCTCCAGGTGGCCTGCGCCCATCACTTCGTCCCAATTCGTCATCACCAGTTTCACTGGGTTGATGACGGCCATGCCGCGGTAGGCCTTGGTTTCCAGGTCGTCGCGCAGGCAGCCTTCGAGCACGGAGTAATCGGTCCAGCCACCGGCCTTGCTGGTGCCGGTGCGTTCGTGCATCAGGTGCAAGCTCTCGGGCGTGTAGCCACGGCGGCGCAGGCCGACGATGGTGGGCATGCGCGGGTCGTCCCAGCCGTTGACCTTGCCGTCGTAGACCAGTTGCGCGAGCTTGCGCTTGCTGGTGATCACATAGGTGAGGTTCAGGCGGGAGAACTCGTATTGGTGCGGCGGCGGGTTGCCGAGCAGGCCGCCTTCGCACAGGCGGGCCATCAGCCAGTCGTAAAACGGGCGCTGGTCTTCAAACTCCAGCGTGCAGATGCTGTGGGTGATCTGCTCCAGCGCGTCTTCGATGGGGTGGGCGTAGGTGTACATCGGGTAGATGCACCAGGTGTCGCCGGTGTTGTGGTGCGTCGCGCGGCGGATGCGGTAGATGGCCGGATCGCGCATGTTGATGTTGGGGCTGGCCATGTCGATCTTGGCGCGCAAGACCATGCTGCCGTCTTCATGCTGGCCGTCGCGCATCTCGCGAAAGCGGGCCAGGTTTTCTGCCGGCGTGCGGCCGCGGAACGGGCTGTCGGTGCCGGGCTTGGAGAAGTCGCCGCGGTTGACGCGCATTTGCTCCACCGTTTGTTCGTCCACATAGGCGTGGCCCGCTTCGATCAGATATTCCGCGGCGCGGTACATGAAATCAAAGTAGTCGCTGGCCTGGTAGGGCGCTGCGTCTTTGCTGCCGTTCCATTCAAAGCCCAGCCATTTGATGGCGTCAACGATGCTGTTGACGTATTCGATGTCTTCTTTCTCGGGATTGGTGTCGTCAAAGCGCAGGTGGCAGACTCCGCCGTAATCACGCGCCAGGCCGAAGTTGACGCAGATGCTCTTGGCATGGCCTACGTGCAGGTAGCCATTGGGTTCGGGCGGAAAACGGGTGCGAATCTTGGCCGGGTCGGGCTGGCCTGCGGCCTGGTGGGCGGCATCGCCGGGGCTGCCAGCCCAGCGGCGGGTGGCGTAAGTGCCTTTTTCCAGGTCGGATTCGATGATCTGGCGCAGGAAGTTGCTCAGTTTGACGGTTTCGGGGGTGTTAGCGGGAGTTGCAGGGGTATTGGCGCTCATAACAATGATTCTAGACGGGGGAGGCGGCTTACACTGGGCGCAGAGCCATTCCAACCGCTTTTTTGCAGGAGAGTGCCAGACCATGCCGTCTCCGTCCGCCGATGCCTACGTGCAGCAGATTGCCCTGCTGTACGAGCGCAGCCCGCTCATGGTGGCGCTGTTTGACCCCGCCGACGCGCTGCTTTATGCCAATCCGGCGTTCCGCCAGGGCTATGGCGTAGCGGCAGACCAGCGAACGACCTGGCTGGCAATGATGCGCAAGAGCTACGACGAGGGCGTGGGCGCGGCCATCCAGACTTCTGACATCGATGCCTGGCTGCTTTCTGCCCAATCGCGCCGGGGCAAGCTCCCCTTCCGGGCGTTTGAGACAGACCTGACCGATGGCCGCTGGATCTACATGACCGAGACGGTGAACGACGGCTGGATACTCTGCGTGGCGTTTGACATTACCGCGATGCGCACCAGCGAGCGGGCGCTGCGCCTGGCGCGCGACGGCGCGCTGCGCGCGGCGCAGATCGATGCGCTGACCGGCATCAGCAACCGCGCCCACATCCTGACGCAGCTGGACCAGCGGCTGGAGCAGCTGCGCACGGCGGGCCAGCCCTGCGGCGTGGTGATGCTGGACCTGGACCACTTCAAGCGCGTGAACGACACCCACGGCCACCACGCAGGCGATTTGGTGCTGAAGCATTTCACCAAGCTGGTCGCCAGCACGCTGCGCCGCGAAGACGGTTTTGGCCGCCTGGGGGGCGAAGAGTTCATGCTGTTGTTCCCCAACATCGAACCGGACGCGCTGACACACATCGTGGACCGGGTGCTGGAGATGGTGCGCGCCTCGGCGGCGTTGCCCGAGGTGCCGGACTTTGTTTACACCTGCTCGGCCGGGCTGGCGCTGCTAGAGCCGGGGCTGGACGCGATTGAAAACATCCGCAAAGCCGACCGCGCGGTCTATGCGGCCAAGGCCAATGGGCGCAATCGGCTGGAGTGGGCTAGTTAGGCGGGCGTCAAAACGTGAGCCACAGCTCTTTGCGGGCCAGTGGGGTGGCGATGGGCAGCAAGGGGTTGTACAGATTGAGGCGGGTGCGGCTCTTGAGGCGGGCGCGCTGCAGCGCGTCGCCATAGGCTTGTTGAAACAGCTGTTCGAACTTGCCGTTCGCGATGGCCTTGTTCAGTCCGATCTCCAGGGTTTTGGCCAGCGCGCGGTTTTGCCGGGTGACGAAGAAGTAAAGCGCGGTGGGGTAATAGACGACCAGGTTTTTTTCCACCTCCAGGTCTTGCGCGCTATAGATTCTTTGCTCGTCCCATATCTCGATGATGGAGCGGGGGAAGTAATCAAACCGTCCGGCATTGAGCATCTGGAACAGGCCGTCGTACGAGGTGCCGGTCTGCACGGGAAGGCCGTTGTAGCGCAGGATGCCGGTGTCGGGCCAGTCGTGGCCCTGGCCCGCCTGCAATTTGCGCAAGTCGTCCAGCGTTTTGACTTTGGCCAGCGCAGCCGCACCGGCCTTGCTGGTGAGAATCAGACGCCAGCCCAGCAGGCCCTTGTCGATGGGGATGCGGATAGGGCGCAGCGAAGCTTCGCGCTCCTGCGTGGTCATGGACCAGACCACGTCTACGTCCTGCCCCTTGGCCAGTTGCTCCAGCGCGCGGCCCTGGTGCATATGGATGGCGCTGGCTTTGAGCTCAAAGTCCACCCCGGCTTCGCGCAGCGCCAGTTGCAGCACCAGCAGCGGGTAGTCATTGGGCATTTCCCGCAGCGGGTACCGCACGATGGTCTTCGCGCTTGCCAGTGGCATGCAAAACGCCAGGCCCAGCGTCACGGTAAATGCGCACCACCACCGCAAGGCGCGGCGGCTGGGCTGCGAGGAGTGGAATTTGGCAGGCGGCATTTTGTGGGTACTATTCTGCAACCGCGAAACAACGCGAAGCTGACATGCGACAAACAACAATATTTACGCAGGACGACGGTTTCGAAGACACAGAGGGAGTTCAGCCGGAGGACGCACCAGAGCCTACGGTAGAGATATCCCTGCGCGACTTGCAGGAGGCGGCGATGGATGAAGTCATCACCGCGATGCAGGCCACGCAGCTCTGGCTGCGCTTCAGCACCGGGGCCATACCCATCCACCGCACCAAGATCGGCCCCGAGCCCGAAGACTGGCATGCGCAGGTGACCACCACCCGATTCGGCCCCGGCTTTGCGTTTGTCAACGTGCTGTATTACTTCGGCGGCCTGATGGCGATAGGCGCCATGTCGCTGTTCATGACGCTGGGCTTTGAAGCCATGGGCAACTGGGGCCTGTTGGCGATCAGCACGGCCTATCTGGTGGGCAGCCTGAAGGTGGCCGACTATTTCAAGCGTCGCCATTTGCCAATCCCTGCGGGCCTGATGGGCACGTTGGCGGTGGTGCTGGTGCCGTTGATAGCCTGGTGCGTGCAAGTCCTGCTGGGGCTGTGGCCGCTGGGCGGTCAGGACAGCTTCCGCGCGTACCACACGTATATCAACTGGCGCTGGATCTTCCTGGAGTTCGCAACCCTCGCCGCAGCCACCGTGATGCTGTACCGCTACAAGCTGCCGTTCATGGTGATGCCGGTGGCGGTCACGGTTTGGTACATGAGCATGGACGTGGCCAACGCGCTGATGCAAAACGAAGGCATGGACTGGAAGTTCACCCGCGATGTGTCACTGGTGTTCGGCATGGGCACGATTGCCATAGCGATGTGGGTGGATGTGCGCACCCGTCTTTCCCGAGACGCCGAGTGGCGACAAGACTTTGCCTTCTGGCTCTATATCTTCGGCGCGGTCATGTTCTGGGGCAGTTTGAGCATGCAGGACTCGGGCAGCGAGATCGGCAAATTCATCTACGCGCTAATCAACATCGCCATGGTGTTCGGCGGCGCGGCGATTGGGCGGCGCGTGTTCACGGTGTTTGGCGCTTTAGGCGTTGCGGGCTACCTGGGCTACCTGTCGCACCGGGTGTTCAACAACAGCATGCTGTTCCCGTTTGCGCTGACGCTGTTGGGCTTAAGCGTGGTGGCGCTGGGCGTTTGGTGGCAGCGCAACGAGGCGCGTATCAATGCGCAGCTCGGCCGCTACGTGCCCGTGGGCCTGCGGCCGCGCTAGCTTGCTTTGGGCCGCGGCTTTTGGAAAGCGCGGCGCACCACGGCGGCCCCGGCGCCGCTGCCGCTATCAGGCGCGGTGCTGTGTGCGGTGGACACCGGCTTGGCGGGTTCACAACGCAGGGACGCAAATGTCGCAGCCAGCTCTTTCTTCAGGGTTTTCAGTTGGTGGATGTGCGTGTCGATCTGTGCCATCTTGGTTTGCAATTGCAGCTCGATGTCGGCGCGGCCAAACGTACCTTGCGCCAGCTGCGGCTGAATGGCGCGGATCTCGGCCAGCGTAAAGCCCAGTGCCTGCGCGCCGCGCACAAAGCGCAGCAGGCCGACGTCGGCCTCGGTGTAGCTGCGGTAGCCGTTGTCCTGGCGCGCGGGCGCGCTGATCAGGCCTTGCTTCTCGTAATAGCGCACCGTGTCGGTGGTGATGTCCAGGGCTTTGGCCAGTTGGCTGATGTTCATGGCGCGTTGTGTGGATGTGCTTGACATTGGAGCATAGACCAAGCTTTACGCTGCGTCTTTCTTCACTTTTCAGGCACCCATGAAACGCTTTTTGATTGCCACAGCCCTGGCGCTGCTGAGCTTTTCCACCTTTGCACAAACGGCGCCCGATGTCGGCTTTGCCATCATCAAGACCTCGCAGGTGGCGGTGGTGGAGGCGCTGCTGGTGCCAGGCGGCAGTTACACCAAGGAGGTGGATTCCAACTTCTCGGCCTTTCTGATCAAGCACCACGACGATTACCTGTTGTTTGACACCGGCATGGGCAGCCAGGTGGACGGCCAATACCAACAGGGCATGCCGGTGTGGTGGCGGCCCTTCTTCAAATACGACAAACCGGTGCTGCCAGCGCGCACGCAGTTGCAGCAGGCGGGCATGGCGCCGATCCGGCGGGTGATCCTGAGTCACAGCCATTGGGACCATGCGGGCGGTGTGACGGATTTCCCCGACGCGAAGATTGGCGTATCGGCGCAGGAGTTGGACGTCATCCGCAACCCGAGTCGCGGGCCGGGTGGGACTTGGGCGTCACAAATTGGTTCTGCGGCCATCCAGTGGGAGGTGTTGCAGTTCAAGCCCGTGCCCTTCAAGGGCTATGCCCAAAGCCTGGATCTGTATGGCGATGGTCGCGTGGTGCTGGTGCCGATGCCGGGGCACACGCCAGGCTCGGTGGGCCTGTTTGTCACCGTGGACTCGGGCACGGTGTATTTCTTCATTGGCGATGTGGCGTGGACCCAGGATGCGGTGAAGGCAGGCGCGCCCAAGTTCTGGATTGCGGGCATGCTGGTGGACAAGGATGCAGAAGGCACGCAAAGCGCGGTGGAGCAGTTGCGCGCGCTGATGCAGGCGGAGCCCAAGCTGGTGGTCGTGCCCGCGCATGACAGCCGCGTGCAAAACGCGCTGGGGTATTTCCCGAACTGGGTGAAGTGAGTTTTTCCCCCACTATCCCCCCGCCCTTTCTACCCCCGCGGGGTAGAAAGGGAGCTTTAACAGCCGATTTTGTTGCGTCGTGCCGGCTACGGAATTACTGGCGTTAGGTTGCCACTGCTACTTCTCGGAGCGGCATGAACCGACGGTTGGGGCTGCCTCGGAGAACGTAGTTCGGAGCCGCCTTGCGCGGAGCGCTCGCTGCGAGGCACGCGCGCCGGAAAGAAAGCAGAGAGAGAGAGAAATGTCTCGTTACTGGCTGCAAAGCAGCCAGCAGAGCCGCATTACTCCATTGGAGGCAGCCCCAACCGCAGGTTCACGCCGCGGTGCGAACGAACAGTGGCAACGCACCGCACGTAATTTCGTATTCGGAGCACAGCCGCCAAATCGGCTGTTAAGGCTCCCCTCGCCGACGGGGCGAGGGGCTGGGGGAGTGGGTGTAAAAAAAGCCTCGCGCTAAGCGAAAAAAATCACTCAATCAACGTCGCGGCGAAGGCGTTGATCGCCTCCACGTCCGGCGGCAGCGCCGTGTATTTCAAGCCCTCGCGCACCAACAGCGCACGCAGTCCGCGGTCAATGCCCCGGGCCTGGTCTTCGTCCTGGAAGCGGCCGGTGTGCACATACTTCTTGTCACCGCGCTCGGCGAAGATGTTGACGTTGTTGTGCTGCTTGTACCACTCCATGATCTGCTTGTGGGTCTTGCCGATGTCGCAGATGTTGTCAGCGTAAGTTTCGTTGTAGTACATCACTTGCGGCAGCGAGCATTCGGTGATCAGGTATTGCACCTGGCCGTCCAGCAGGTTGAGCATCTCAAACTGGCGCTGGGCGATGAAGTACTGGTTCTTCAGCACCTCAAAGTTTTGTTGCCAGACCAGCGATTTGGCGTAATCGGGAATCGTCTCGACCGACTTGTGGTGCAGGTTCAGGTACAGGATGATGGCCGACGAGAACAGCGATTTGTCACACCCGGGCCCACCAATGATGTTGATCACCTTGGTGGGGTACAGGCGCATCTTGGTTTCTGGCAGATGGCTGCTCACGGTGGTGTAGCGGATGGTCATGGGGCTCGTTCTGTGGTCCTGATGCGCGAATGGTAGTGCGCCAGAGGGGCTTCCGCAAGCGTGCAATCCCTGAATAAGCGGCTACATCGCCTTGAATTCGCTGGCGTAGAGGCGACTGATGGCCAGCTTTTCGGGGCGACCGCGCAGCGCCATGTGCAGCTTGCCGGCCTCATCGCGACTGACGCTTTCCATGAAGTGGCGGTTGACCACGATGCTGCGGTGGATTTGCATGAACTGCGCCTCATTGAGCTGCGGCAGCAGCTCGCGCAGCGGCGTGCGGATCAGGAATTCGCGGCTGGCGGTCAGCACGCGCACGTATTTGTCGGCGGCTTCGAAGTAGACGATGTCGGCCACAGCCACCATGTGGATGGTGCTGCCAGTGCTGGCCTGGACGTGCAGCAACGGTGTGGCGGCTTTGGGCAGTGCCGCGCCATCGAGCCCGTTTTGCAGCAATTGCCGCAGTTGATCGAGGCTGGTGTTTGCTGCGCTGGTATCCGTTGCGCGCGCGGTCAGCGTGCGTTGCAGCTTGTCAACGGTCTTTTGCAGGCGCGCGGCTTGTACCGGTTTGAGCAGGTAATCCACGGCTTGCGCTTCAAACGCCTCGACGGCGTATTGGTCGTAGGCGGTGACGAATACCAGCAGCGGGAACGGCTTGCCTTGTGCGTCGTCTTCCCACAGGTCAGCCAGCTCCGCCGCTGCCTCCAACCCGCTCATACCCGGCATGCGAATGTCAAAAAACAGCACGTCGGGCTGCAGCTTTAGCGCTTGTTGCACGGCAGATGGGCCGTCGCCAACGGTAGCCGCTATCTGCAAGGCGGGCCAGGCCAGTGCCAGCTCGTCTTGCAGCGCCAGGGCCAGCAAATGTTCGTCTTCGGCGATCAGGGCGGTGGGCTTGTTCATGCTGGATTTTGTAAGGGAAAAGTGATGGTAGCGCGCGTACCACCTGCGTGAGCAGCTACTAAATCAATAGCAGCGGCGTCGCCGTAGAGAGTGGCCAGGCGCTCGCGCACCTGTGTCAGGCCAAAGCCGCCGGGGTGTTCACGTGGGCTGCTGGGTTGGCCCAGGCCGACGCCGGTGTCTTGCACTTGCAGCGTGAGCGTGTTGCCGTCGCGGCGGGCGGAGATGGTGATGCTGCCGCCGCCGACTTGCGGCTCCAGGCCGTGCTGGATGCTGTTTTCGACGAGTGGCTGCAACAGCAGCGGCGGCACGGCTTGTGTGCGCAAATCGTCAGGTAAATCGAGTGTGAACTGCAGGCGCGGGCCCATGCGCACGGCCATCAGCCCCAGGTAATCCTTCAGCCGGTCAAACTCTTCGCCCAGCGTGTGGCTGCTGGCGCGCGAGGCGCTGAGCGTGGCGCGCAGGTAGGCGATCAGGTGGTCCAGCATGCGCACAGCAGCCTGCGGGTCACGGCCCACCAGCACGCGCAGGTTGGCCAGCGTGTTGAACAGCATGTGCGGCTCCAGCTGGGTCTCCAGCAGTTTCAGGCGTGCTTCAGACGCTTGCATGCTGGCTTTTTCAGCCTGTTGTTTCAGGTGGTTGCTTCGGCTGCGGCTGTAAAAATAGTAGGTCACCGCGCCGCTGATCACAATCGAGATGACCAACGAAAAGCCGTAACGCGGGATCTGTGTCACGCTCCAGATGGGGCGCTCAAACCAGATGTCTGCTGCGGTGATGCCGATGGCGTAACCCACGGCAATGCCGACAAGAGGCAACGCAACGCCCCAGAAGCCAACCGGCCAGCCGGACGCCGCGGAGCTGGGGAACAGATGGCGACCGAAGTCGATCAACGCCCAGGTGGTGAGGCCGATACACAGCGAATACACCAATGCGGGCTCGTAGGGCCGTGAGGGCTGCAGGCTGTAAATGATGACCGAGACCGCCAGGCAGGCCGCCAAGGCGCGTAGCAGTCCGTTGAGTTTGTCCAGCCAGTCAATGCGCATAGTGGGTTTCAGAAATTGCGGTGCAGTTGCTTGAGCGAATGGTGCAAAGTGTATGCGTCTGCCATCATGCAAGGAGCTGGCTTACAGCGCCTTGCAGCATGTGATTCATCAGGCGACCCGGCAGCAGCGAAAACAGGCCGGCCGTAACGCAGGCGCCCCAGTAGAGGCGCTGCATGGTTTTACGGTGCGCTGCAATGTCTTTGCGCGCCAGATGCCAGAACGCACCAACCAGGCCGAACAGCGTGAACGGAACTAACAGGTGGATGGGCGAGTAGCCGGCGATGTTGGGCAGCTTCCCACCGCGGATGAACAGGGCCGATACCGCTGCGATCAGCATCAGCGTGACCCAGGCGTAGCCGAAAGCGCGGTGCAGCTTGGGCCGTTGCGTGGCGCCCTTGCGCGCCCACAGCGCGATGGGGCCGGTGACCAGCGCGCCGAGGGCAGCGGTGACGTGAATGGCGATGGTGGGTGAGAGTGACATCTCGTGCCTCCTGCGAATGCCGTGTTCAGGCCAGTGCCGGGGTTGGCATCGAAGCGTTGCTGAAAGCCAGACGCAATAAACGCACAGCACGGGCAGAGAACACGCCGCTGAACGCACCATACAGCGCGGCAAAGCCGATGCCGAAGGCCACGTTGCCAGCCAGCGCGGGTTGCATCGCCAGCACGACGCCGACGAAGTACTTGGTGAAGAAGATGCCCATCATCAGCGCCAGCGGCACCCAGCTTCCTGGCATTTGCAGGGTGCGGCTGGTGGCGTCGAAGCGGACTTCGTTGGACAGCGGTATGCGGGCGACGAGTGCCAGCATCGCGCCTGCGGCGGCCAGCCAGGCCAGTACCACGGCAGGTGTGGCGCCAAAGGCCGACACCGTGCCATAAATCGACAGGGCGGTCATGGCGACGGGCATCACGGTGACGCGCAGCAGGCTCATGCTGCCAGCGCGGCCTTGCTTGAGGCCCAGCGCCAGCAGAACGGCGAACAGGCCGAAGACCCAGGTGGGGGTGTGCGAGATGATTTGGTACAGCATGGTTTTCTCCAGAACGTGGGGCGACGGGGTTGCGATGGACGTAATGTGCCAACGCCCCCGCCCGACAACCACCCGTTTGGGACGTAATGCATGCCCGGGCGCGTGAAATGCACACCGGATTCGCCAAATGCAGCCGGAAATTTGGAGGTGAGCGGCGCCGGGCGCGGATAATCCGCGCAGTTTCAAGGAGTGGATGTGGATATTGCGTTGTTGATCAAGGCGGCGATCATGGGAATCGTCGAGGGGCTGACCGAGTTCTTGCCCATCTCCAGCACCGGGCATTTGATATTGGCGGGTTCCCTGCTGAATTTCCTGGACCAAGAAAAACGATCGGTATTCGAAATTTCAATCCAGACCGGCGCGATCTTCGCGGTGATCCTGGTCTATTGGCAAAAGATCCGCGACACGCTGATTGCGCTGCCCACCGAGCGCCAGGCGCAGCGGTTTTCATTGAACGTGCTGATTGCGTTTGTGCCCGCCGTCGTGCTGGGTCTGCTGTTTGGCAAGGCGATCAAGGCACACCTGTTCACGCCCTATGTGGTGGCCAGCACCTTCATCATTGGCGGCTTCATCATCCTGTGGGCCGAGAAGCGCCATGAGAAATGGCTGGCTGGTGGCGGCAACGCGGTGCGTGTGAACGATGTGGACGAGATGACGCCCATAGATGCGCTCAAAGTGGGGCTGGTGCAATGCCTGGCAATGATCCCCGGCACCAGCCGCAGCGGCGCCACCATCATCGGCGGCATGCTGCTGGGCCTATCACGCAAGGCGGCGACCGATTTTTCTTTCTACCTGGCGATTCCTACGCTGATTGGTGCAGGTGTCTACAGCCTGTACAAGGAGCGCGCGCTGTTAAGCATGGCGGACCTGCCGCTGTTTGGCGTGGGGCTGGTGTTCTCGTTTCTGAGCGCCTGGTTGTGCGTGCGCTGGCTGCTGAAGTTCATCTCCACGCACAGCTTTGTGGGCTTTGCGTATTACCGCATCGCGTTCGGGCTGGTGGTGTTGGCCACCGCCAAATTTGGCTGGGTGACCTGGGCGGCCTAGGCAATTTTTCGCCGGGCCGCCCCAAGAAAAATTCGCACCTCTCGGGGGGCAGCGACCCGCGTAGCGGCGGAGCGTGGGGGCAATAGTTTTAGTGCTTGATCTTTCCTGCCGCACTCAGAAACAAGGTGCGGTCGGCAGCGGTATCGATGTGCTTGGCCAGTGCCTGTAGCAATGCGTTCCAGTCGGTCTGGCGGCTCGCTTCCTTGCGCACAATGGTTTTGGCCAGCGGGCCAATGTGCTGACTCAACGCGCGTTCCAGCAGCATTTGCGTTTCGGAATTGAAGCTGTGCAGATTGACCGACGCGGAGTTCGGCATCGACGTTGGCATTGAGGTGCTGCTGCGCAACGCGCCCGAGCCAGACGCCGCAAAGGGCTGCGACAGGGGTTGGCTGAGTGGCTGGCTCATTGGTCTGCTTAAGGGGCGGCTCAAAGGCTGACTCATCGAGCGGGACAGTGGAACCGAGCCGCTGGTGCGCCCGGATGCGCTAGAGGGTGACGCAGTCGCAAGCCGGCTGCTGGGGCTCTTGGGATGCAGGAAGTCGTGCTGTGCGGTCGGATCTTGGATCGAGACGGCCAGCAGGTTGCGCAGGTCTTCAGCGCTGGCAGCGCGGGGCACAGCCTTCTTGATCAGCACATGGGCCAGCGGGCCGATGGCATGGGTCAGGTCGGCTTCAATCAGCTTGATGTCGTCTGTGGAGATGGCCTCTTCCTGCGACAGCAGGCGGGTCTCGCCGAAACCGGTGGGCTCCATCACAGGCGCCTGGCGCACGGCGTTGGGGTCGACCAGCGCGTAGATCTCGTGCGCGCGCTTATGCTTGTCCAGACGCTCGCCGAGGAATTCGAACATGCCTTCGCCACCGTCGCTGATGCGCGATATCACGTCGTAATAGGCGCGCGACACGGTGATCTGGTTGGCCGACGAAAAATCCATGATGCGCTGGGCCACGTTGATGCCATCGCCGACCACATTGATGCGCTTGTTGATGTCCATCAGCATGCGCACCGGGCCGATGTGCAAACCCACGCGCAGCGACAGCAGCTTGCTGTACTTTTGCAAGAGCAGGTCGCGCAACAGCAGTGAGGATCGCAGCGCTTCTTCAGGGTCACCCAGGAAGCAGATGGCGGCGCCGTCGCCGGTGTCGAGCAGGATGCGTGAGTGCTCGTCGATACCGCCGATGGCTTTGTTGATCAGCTCGTTGAACAGCGTCTTGATCGTGACCTGCTGGTCCACTGAGCGGGTGGAATAGGCCACCAGGTCGAGGAACATGATGGTGCCCATCACGTTTTTCTTCAGTGCCTCTTCCGGGTTGATCGGCACCGACTGCGAGCTGGCCACTTTTTCCACGGTGGCCTTGTTGCGCATCTGCACCGTGGTCATCATTTCGGTAGAGACATGCTCGGACTGCATGAACGCACGGCGCAATTCGGCCACGTTTTGTGGGCGTTTCTTTTCGGCGGGCGTCAACGCCCAGTCAATGGTTTGCAGCAATTGCTCACCGAAGGCCGCGCGGCTGCCCAGGTTAACAGCCTTGGGCATGGTGTCTTCCTGCACGCGCGAGGCAGACTCCATCGGTTTGGCGCCAGTGGTGATCCAGTACAGCACCGCACCGAGCGAATACAGATCGGTCCACGGGCCCTGGTTGCCCTTGGCGTGGTACTGCTCAAAGGGTGCAAATCCGGGGCTCACGATATTGGTCATGTCGTGGTCGGCCGAGACGCGGCGCGCGGCGCCAAAGTCCAGCAACACCGGCGTGCCATCGGCACGGATGTAGATGTTGTCGGGCTTGATGTCGCGGTGCAGGAAGTTGAGTTTGTGCACAGCGTCAAGACCATCCAGCAGCGGATAGACCAGCTTCAACAGGCCACGCTGGTCCAGGCCTTTTTGCTTGGCCAGCCAGTACTTCAGCGGGTCGCCCGACTCGTACTCCATGACGATATAGGCGGTACCGTTTTCCTTGAAATAGCGCAGGACGCGCACGATGTTGGGGTGGCGGAATGAGGCAAGAGCGCGGGCTTCGTCAATGAAGCGCTCCAGGCCCCAGTCGAACATGCGCTTGCCTTCTTCGGAGCGCACATGGACCGATCGGTCGGGCGCGCGCACGGCCAGGCTGGAAGGGAAATACTCCTTGATGGCGACCGGCAACTGCAGGTTGACGTCCTGCGCCAGATAGGTAATGCCGAAGCCGCCACCGCCGAGTACCTTCTCGATCTTGTACTCAAAAATCGCCTGGCCCACCTCCAGTGCCGCCATGTCGGGCACTTTGGGCGTCGGCTTGGGCGCCGGTGGCTTGGCCGCGTCTTCCATGCTCATCGGAAGTTCAATCACCTTGCTCGATCATCTTCATGGCCTTGTCCAGGCTGCGGCGCATCCGGTTAAATGCGCTGCCCAGCACGGCCACTTCGTCGCGTCCGCCCGAGCGGAACTCAGGGACATCAAAGTCACCGGTGCTGATCTTGTTGGCGGCCAGTGACATGTTGCGGATAGGCCGAATGATCAGCCAGCTCAGCATGATGTTGAGCACCACAAAAACCACGGCGAACACGCCGGCCAACGAAGCCATGAAGGTCTTGAGCGCGCGGTCGGCGTTGCGGATCGGGATGTCCATGGGCACGGTCACGACCTGCGCGCCGATGATTTCGTTGTGCTTCCAGCCGAAGCCGTTGGCTTCGCCATAGACCTTGATCATGCTGGGCGGTGCGTTCGGAGGAATGCTGTGGCAGGCCAGGCAGGCCGGGTTGGTGATCTTGATGGGTTTGGCGATATACAGCTGGCGACCGGTGGCGCCAGCGCGTTCGGAGATCAGCTCCTTGGTGTCTTCGCTTCCGCGGAACTGGTTGATCAAATCGGATTCCCAGTCGGTGGAACGGTCACGCGGGTTGGTGGGGTTCAGCGTGGCTTCTTTGTAGCCGTAGTCAGGATATTTTTTGCGGAGCTCACCCATGGTTTCGGTCGCGGCGTAGGCTGGCACGGTTTGCGGCAGGAAGTTCTCGGCCAGCATCGGGTCCAGGTGCGGCTTGATTTGCGTCACCGTGTAGGAGCGCACGGCCAGCGCCGTGTCCATCATCAGGCGGGCGTTGCGTACCACTTCGTCACGGGCGTTTTCCTGCAGCAATTGGCGCGAAATGAAACCGGCAGCGCCAAAGCCGATCAAAAACACGGCAATCAGCACCAAATTGAACTTGAGTCGCAATCCCATAAAACCCCCAGGTTTGGCAAAATGTTGAGCCCGGCTATTGTGCCTCTTGCGGGGCGTTTTGACGAAAAAAAGCGCAGTTTTGTACCCTGCGAAATGTATCGGTGCGGCAACGTGTGGATAGAGCGCCCGCGGTTGGGGTACTCAGGCGCCCATGTTGCGCAGCGCGGCCTCGATGGCGGCGGCGGTTGCCAGCGGTTTTTCCATGGGGAACAGGTGGCTTCCGTCCAGCATCATCGTGCGGCCCATGCAGACCTTGTCGGTCAGGGTCATGCCGACCTGGCGCAGCTCGGCCGAATGCAGGCCGCCCAGAAAAGCCACCGGACATTTGGGCGGATGGCGCTCCATCAGCCGTTCCATGTTGTCAGGCACCGTGTTGTAGAGCTGGGTTTCGATCTCGCGGTCAAAGGCCAGTACGCGCTTGCCGTCTATATCGACCGTGCCATGGTTGACGTAATCCCACAGCACCTGTTCGTCCCAGCGCGCGAAGGCCTTTTTGTGGCGGAAGTGTTCGAACGCAGCGTCCACATCCGGCCAGGTATTGCGCCGTTTGCGGCTGACCGCGCCGGGTGACAGCGAGCCAAACAGTTGCGCGCTCTTGAGCGCACCCAGCGCCGATGAGCGCCAGCCACCCACCAGCGGCGAATCAATCAGCAACACGCCGCGCGCCAGATGGGGATGCCGCGCCGCGGTCATCACGCTCAGGTAGCCGCCCAGCGAATGGCCCACCAGCCAGACCGGCTCGCCGGCTTTCTCGACGATAGGGGTGACGTAGTCGGCCACCTGCTGCACCAGATGTGGCCAGTTGTCGCTGACCGGGTAGCGCGGATCGTGTGCCAGCTTTTCCATCGCCTTGACGGTGAAGCCGCGCGCACGCAGGCTCTTGAACAGGACTTTGTAGGTGCAGGCGGGGAAGCTGTTGGCGTGAGAGAAGACGATCATCTTGATCAGTTGGGGACAGAGCGTCGCTGCGCTCCGGTCTGTCCCGCAATTAAATTAGTTTTTCTTCCGGCGTCGTAATTTTCTTCAGCGGCAGGCTGCGCGTGGACTGCTGCATCAGCGGAATGTTGGTCTGCTCGCCGTACCACATCGGGTCTTCAATGCTGTCAAACACTTCGCGCAGTTTTTGGCCCCAGCTGCTGTGCAGCATGCGGAAGTAAGGGTTGTTTTCGTCGATACAGACGATCTTGTCGGTACGGAAGGTATTGGCTTCATAGACCACCATGTCCATCGGCAAACCGACCGACAGGTTGGACTTGAGCGTGGAGTCCATCGACACCAGCGCGCACTTGGCAGCTTCGTCCAGCGGCGTCAGTGGCGTGATCACGCGGTCCAGCACCGGTTTGCCGTACTTGGATTCACCGACCTGGAAGTAGGGCGTCTCGGGGGTGGCCTCTATGAAGTTGCCGGCCGAATACACCTGGAACAGGCGCATGCCTTCGCCCTGAATTTGCCCGCCAAAAATCAGCGACACGTTGAAATCGACGCCAGAGGCCTTCAGCGCCGCGCCGTCACGCTCCTGCACCCGGCGTATCGCCGAACCCAGCACGCGCGCGGCATCAAACATGCTCCTGGCGTTCCAGATGGTGGTGCCCTCGTCAGCTTCGTGGTCCTTCAGCCGTTCGACCTGCAAAATCTCGCGCACCGATTGCGAAATGCTCAGGTTGCCAGCCGACAGCAGCACCATGAAACGGTCGTTCGGCTTCTCGTAGACGATCATCTTGCGGAAGGTGCTGATCTGGTCCAGCCCGGCGTTGGTGCGCGAGTCGGAGAGAAACACCAGTCCGGCGTTGAGTTTGATGGCGACGCAGTAGGTCATGGCGGTGCTCGGTGCGGGGAAACCCAGAGTGTAAAGGGGCTACTTGGGCGCGGCCTCGGCCTTCATTTCCGCCAACACCTTCTTTGCGTTCTCATTGGCTGGGTCCAGCGTGAGTGATTTCTCGTAGCTCTTGATGGCCGCATCACGTTGGCCTGCCTTGCGCTGGACTTCGCCCAGGCTGTCGTAAAGATTGCCTGAGTTGGGGGCAAGCTCTATGCCCCACTGCAGCACGGCGATGGCTTCGGGCAACTTGCCCTTGCCCATGAAACGGTAGCCCAAGCCGTTGAGCTGCGATTCGGACACATAGACGCCGTCAAATTTGGTTGCCCTCAAGGCATCAAAGCGCTTGCGGCCAGCCTCCAGGCCTTCGGCGTCGATGGCGTCGCTCAGGACATCGGCGAGACCCAGTGGTTTGATGTCCAGCAGCTCAACGTCAAAGCGCAGCGTGGAGTTGCCAGGGATAGTGCTGCGCTCCTTTTCGCCGTAAGCGAGTTGTGGCGGAATGATCAGCGTGGCCTTGTCGCCGATGTGCAGCAGGGCGAAAGCTTCATCCCAGCCCTTGATGACCTGCTTGCGGCCCAGCGTGAACGCGAAAGGTTCGTTGCGCTTCACCGAGCTGTCAAACACCTTGCCATCCAGAAACGTGCCGTGGTAATGCGCGATCACCACTTGCCCGGCTTGGGGCTGAGCGCCCTTGCCATGGGTGGTCACTACATATTGCAGGCCCGATGCAGTGGTGGTGAGGCCGGTGGGCTCTGAAGGCGTTTGTGCATGGGCCAGGCTGAGCAGCACAGAGGCAATGAGGAGGGTGATGCGCTTCATGGTGTGGCTCCGATGGGTAGGTGAAACGTGACTAGGCTTTGTTGGCCAAAGCCTTCAATTGGTACAGCGCTTCCAACGCCTCGCGCGGGCTCAATGCATCGGGGTTGATGCCCGCAAGCGCCGAATCCAGTGCGGAAGCAGCTCCTGTTTCTATAGCGGGTGGCGCGGCGAACAGGTCCACTTGGGCCTGCGATTCGGTAGCTTGTGCCTCCAGCGCTTCCAGCGTATGCCGCGCCTGGTTCAGCACTGCCGCAGGCATACCGGCAAGCCTTGCAACCTGCACGCCGTAGCTCTTGCTGGCCGGGCCGGGTTCAATCGCATGCAGGAACACGATGTCGCGGCCTGCTTCGGTGGCGCTGACGTGCACGTTCAGCGCGGCTTGGTGCGTTGCCGGGAACTCGGTCAGTTCGAAGTAGTGCGTCGCGAACAGCGTGAAAGCTTGCGTCTTGTCATGCAACTGCGTGGCAATCGCACTGGCCAGCGCCAGACCGTCGAACGTCGAGGTACCGCGCCCAATCTCGTCCATCAGCACCAGGCTGTGCGGCGTGGCGCTGTGCAGGATCTGTGCGGCCTCGGTCATCTCCAGCATGAAGGTGGACTGCGCGTTGGACAAATCGTCGGATGCGCCAATGCGGGTGTGGATCGCGTCGATAGGCCCCAAGCGGCAGGCGGCAGCGGGCACATAGCTGCCCATCGATGCCAACAAAACGATCAGTGCGACCTGACGCATGTAAGTGGACTTACCACCCATGTTCGGCCCCGTGATGACTTGCATACGCGCCTTGGCCGACAGGCGCGTGTCGTTGGCAATGAAGTTGCCGCTGGAAAGTTCCGCCAGCCGCGCCTGCACGACCGGGTGACGCCCTTGCGTGATATCGATACAGGGCTCGGCGACAAACTGCGGGGCGTTCCAGTCCAGCGTCAGTGCGCGCTCGGTCAGCGCGCACAGTGCGTCCAGGCTGGCCAGCGCGTTGGCGACGCGGGTCAGTGCCGGGATATGTGCCTGCAACTGGTCCAGCACCTGCTCGAACAAATACTTCTCGCGCGCCAGCGCACGCTCTTGCGCAGAGAGCGCCTTGTCTTCAAAAGCCTTCAGCTCCGGCGTGATGAAACGCTCTGCGTTTTTCAGCGTCTGGCGACGGCGGTAATCGTCGGGCACCTTGTCGGCTTGACCCGTGGTGACTTCGATGTAGAAGCCATGCACCCGGTTGAACTGCACGCGCAGATTCGCAATGCCGGTGCGCGCCTTTTCTCTCACTTCCAGATCCAGCAGAAAGGCATCGCAGTTGGTTTGTATGCCGCGCAACTCATCCAGATCGGCGTCATAGCCGTCCGCGATCACGCCACCGTCGCGCACCAGCGCGGCGGGTTCGGGCGCAATGGCCTTCTGCAGCAGCGTCATACAATCCGGCGGCGCCTGCAGGCTACCAAAAATATGGGCCAAATAGCCTTCCAAGCCGCGCAGATTGTGCGTAAGCAGCTCCGTTTTTTGTAGCGTCACGACCAGCGCTACGAGCTCACGCGGACGCACCTGGCGCAGCGCAGTGCGCGCGCTGATGCGCTCCACATCGGCACAACCCTTGAGTTGACCGCGCAGCGTTTGCCATAGGTTGGCGCGCAGCGTGGTAATGGCCTGGAGTCGGTGCTGGGCCTCGGTGCGCTCGCGTTGCGGCTCCAGCAACCAGCGCTTCAGCAGGCGGCTGCCCATGCCGGTCATGCAGGTATCCAACAGGCTGAATACCGTGGGCGAATCTTCGCCGCGCAGCGTCTGCACCAGTTCCAGATTGCGCCGCGTTGTGGGCGGCAGGTCGATCAGCGCATCGTCGCGCTGCACCTGCACGCTGTGGATGTGTGTGAGCGTGCGGCCTTGCGTGTGTTCAGCGTAGCCCAGTAGCGCGGCAGCCGCGGCATGGGCCAGCGGCAGGTCTTGCGCGTTCCAGGTGGTAAGGCTGGCGGCTTGCAGCGCTTCGAGCAGTTTCTTTTGCCCCAGCCCGCTGTCGAATTGCCATTCGGGGCGCGATGTCAAAAAGACGGAGGAGCCATTGCGCAGCCGCTTGATGCGTTCTTCAAACGTGGTGGTGACACCGGCGCTGTAGGCCAGCTCGCTGGGCGCCACGCGGCCCACCCAGTCGGCCACCTCGTCGGGCGCACATTCGGCCAGGAACACAACGCCTTGTGTCACCGACAGCCAGGCCAGACCGCAGCGGTTGCGCGGGCCCTGGTGCACGGCCATCAGCATGGATTCGGATTTTTCGGATAACAGTTCGGAGTCGGTCAGCGTGCCGGGTGTGACCACGCGCACCACCTTGCGCTCGACCGGGCCTTTGCCGGTGACCTCACCAACCTGTTCGCAGATAGCGACGGACTCGCCACAGCGGATCAGCTTGGCCAGGTAGCCCTCCATCGCGTGGAAGGGCACGCCGGCCATCACCACCGGCTGGCCGGCCGACTGGCCGCGTTGCGTCAGCGTAATGTCCAGCAGCCGCGCCGCTTTTTCGGCGTCGGCATAAAACATCTCGTAGAAATCCCCCATGCGGTAGAACAGCAGGGTGCCGGGGTATTCGGCTTTAAGACCCAAATACTGGGTCATCATGGGGGTATGCGGCGGGGCCAACTCGGTCATCGCGCCAAGTCTATCAAGATCGTGTGCGTCATCACACAGTCAACGGCGCCACATTGCCGCACGATGGAGAAGGAGGTGTTCCCATGAAATCAATCCGATACGCAACTTTCATCCTGCTTTCAAGTCTTTCGTTGCTGGCAATGGCAGAACAAACTGTGACCAGCGTCCCCTCCGTGGACCTGGCACGGTACAGCGGAAAATGGTTTGAGATCGCCAGCTTCCCCATGTTTTTCCAGCGCAAGTGCGTTGCGGACACCACCGCCGAATACAGCCCCGCGCCAGAGGGTGCCATCAACGTACGCAACCGGTGCCGTACCAGCTCGGGGTTCGATGAGGCAGTGGGCAAGGCCACCGTGGTCGACGGTTTTAACAACAGTCGGCTCAAGGTGTCCTTCTTCTGGCCGTTCAAGGCCGATTACTGGGTTGTGGCTCTGGACCCGGAATACCGCTGGGCGGTGGTTGGCAACCCCAACCGCAAGTACCTGTGGGTGTTGTCACGCAGCCCCCAGATTGCGCCGCCGTTGCTGGAAGCTGCGCTGGCATCTGCCGGTGCGCAGGGCTTTGACCTGACGCAGCTGCGTTACACGCCGCAGGGCGCTGCCACCAAGGCAACGCCCTAGCGCTTGCCGGGTCTACTCTGACAGCCAGGGCTGGACAAAGGCAAACCAGCCGCCTATCAGGTAGAACGCCACGCTCACGGCGTAGACCACACGCGATGTCTTACGCGTTTTCAGGCAGGCATCGCGCAGCGCCGGATCGGTCGGGCAGGGCGCATGGCGGTTGTGCCATTGCAGCGCGCCGCTGGCCAACATCATCAGACCGGCGAACACGAACAAACCTGCTTTGTGTTCGCTGAGCCAGACGACTTGTGGAAACACCGAGACCAGCGACGACAACGCCGCCCCAGCGCCAAGCGCTACCAAGAGCGCCGGTATCGCACAGCACACCAGCGTGCTCGAGGTCGCGAACAGGCTGGCTACCGACGTCCACAAGCTGCTGCGCGATTCAGTCAGACCGTCCGCGCTCATTTGCGGTCCTTCATTGCAGCCTTGATTTCGGCGACGGACTGCTGCACGGTTTCCAGCTTGACCACGTCGTAGCCGGCATCGACGATTTCCGCCGTGATGGCCTTGGTGTCCAGTGTCTGGCCTTCTTTGGCTTCAATCGCCACGGTCTTTTTCTTCAAGTCGACGAACACTTCCTTGGTGGCGCTCATTTTGGAGATGCGTTTCTCAATGCCCTGCGCACAGAACGCGCAGACCATGCCGTTGACGGTGGCCTTCACGCTGGTGGCGGCGAAGGAGGGGAGCGCTGCAACAGCGAACGCGAGGGAAATGATTATTTTTTTCATTGATAACTCCTGATCAAAATATGTACATAAAGTTGGCACGGACCTGGGAGGCGTTGTTGACCCCCAGTTCCACGAAGTAGCGGTTGTGGATGAGGCGCAGCATGGGCGTGACTTCGGTCGCATCGGACAATCCGTTCATGCGGCGTACCTCCACGATCAGCCAGGGTTGTGTCTCATCGTAGTCCACCTCGTAGAACGAAAAGCCTGCGCGTGCAGAGACAAAATCGTGGTTGATGCCATCGGCGCGGTACATCCTGGCGGTTGCCGAGGTGTAGATGCGCGTGGTCTCGTAGTCGACCTGGATACCCGGCGACGCCATGGTTTTGGCGCCCGCAAAGTCGTTGCCCGTCAGTGTGCCCAGGCCGCCGATGAACCAGACGTTGGCTTGCGCATCCGGCAGGTTCCAGCGCTTGACCAACCGGGTGTAGGTGGCCTCGTTGAGTTGCCGTGTGTGCATCTCATCGTCCGAGCGCATCTCCAAGGTGGACAGGCCTACCGCATCACGCGGTGTCAGCGCGTAGTTGGCAAAGGCTTCTTTCCAGTTGGGGCCAAAGTCGCCCATGGCCATCCAGCTGTCTTTGAAACCCATAGGCCCGGCCCAGGCTGAGAGTGCGAACAGGGAGGTGAATACGCCTGCCGCAGTTGTGCGAAGGCGCTTCATTTTGTTCGCTCCATCTTGTCTATCACCAGATGCTCGTCTTGCATCGTGACGGTGAAGCGCACCTTGTCGCCTGCTTTGAAGGTCGTCAAGTCAACACCTTCGGTCACCTTGAAGGGCATGGTCATCGCCTCCATACCGATGCTTTGAATGCGTTGGTGCTTCAGCGTGACCCGCGCTTTCTCAGGCTCGACTTTGACGATGCGGCCTTTGGTCCAATCGGGTGCGGCCGATACTGCGGCGGCGCAGGCGAGCAGGGCAATGCCCAGCCCTCGTTTCCAGAATTGCATATCTTTCTCCAAACAGCGGAGCCATTGACGTGGATGTGAACGTCAGGCTCGCGGGAATCGACCCGCATTCAGAGAATGCGGACGTGGTTCGGCTGTGGAGTCAGGAAATGGGAGGCTTGACCGCGCGCACCAGGTCGGCGCTGACAAAGCGGTCTGCGCGCGGAATCGCGGCGGTGAGAGGCTTGTGGGAGACAGTCTTGGGGGCCTGGGTTCCAAGCATTGCCAGAGACATGCACAGCTGGCAGGACTGGCAACCATGGTGGCTCTTGCTGTCGCTTTGGTCGGTGTTGGTATCTGAAGAATCGGCCTGCATCATCATCGGGCAGTCCGATGGCATGGCGTGGTCTGCTGCCGCCATCGCCATAGCGGCTGTTTCACTGGCCGCCATGTAAACCGCCATGCGCTCCGCGCTCCACCCGCGCAGGGGAAGCAAGGCAATCAGCAGGATCAGGAAAATGCGACTCACAGGTGGATGATAGCGAGAGCGAAAAGCCCTTGCAGGAACCTAACTAACCATGGGTATGGCGCATTTCCTGCAACGACTGGCGCATCACCGATACGCCGCTATGCAAGGCCAATCCGGCCATGATCGCGGCTACGGCCAGATCGGGCCAGGCGCGGCCGGTGCCAAAAACGCCGAGTGCGGCGGCCATCACCGCCAGGTTGCCCAGCGCATCGTTGCGGGAGCACAGCCAGACGCTGCGCATATTGGCGTCGCCTTCGCGAAACGCATAGAGCATCCACGCCACCGACAGGTTGGCCACCAGTGCCAACACACCGATCAGCCCCATTGTGGACGCATCCGGCACGCTTCCTGTCCACAAGCGCCAGACGGCCTGGCCCAGAACAAACAAGCCGAATACGATCATGGCGAGCGCCTTGACCAGCGCGGCACGGGCGCGCCATGCCAGTGCCGCGCTGAGCACCGCCAGCGAAACGCCGTAATTCACAGCGTCACCTGCGAAGTCGATCGCATCGGCCAAGAGCGACAGCGAACCGGACTGGTAACCGGCGCCGATTTCCACCAAAAACATTGCGGCATTGATGACCAGCGCAATCCACAAGATGCGGCGGTAGCGCGGCAAGTCGGTGATCGCCTCTGGGGTGGGGGTGTCGTGTGCGCAATGGTGACCGGACATTATTGGAATCCTCTGGAAAACCCTATTGGAAACTCTGTAGCCGCTACAGAGTCAAGCGCGTACACTGAAACCATGAAAATCGGTGAGCTTTCTACACAAACAGGCGTGGGCGTGGAAACGATACGCCATTACGAACGCGAGGGGTTGATGCCGCCGCCCGCGCGCTCCGAGAGCAATTACCGTGTCTATGACGATGCCCACGTGCAGCAGTTATCGCTGATACGGCACTGCCGTGGCATGGACATGTCGCTGCAGGAGATTCGCACGCTGCTGCATTTTCGCGACAACCCCAGCGAAAACTGCGGGCAGATCGATGCGCTGCTGGACACCCATCTTGGGCATGTCAGCCATCGCATCCGGGAACTGCGTGCACTGGAGAAGCAACTGAAAGATTTGCGGCAACAGTGCCAGGGCGCGCAGGATGCACAGCACTGCGGCATCCTGAACGGCCTCACTGAAAGCGCAGCCCATGCCACACCGACGGTGCGCAGCCATTTGCGTGGCACCCACTAACGCACCCACTGCAAGGATTCCTATGACGACTGTATTTCTGACGGGTGCCAGTGGTTTTCTGGGTGGGCATGTGCTGACCGCCTTGCGCGCAGCGGGCCACGAGGTCAAGGCGCTGTCGCGCCGCACCGAGACCGATGCCGTCATCACGGCACTCGGTGCCACGCCCGTGCGCGCTTCGCTGGACAATTCTGAGAGTCTGCAACGTGCGATGGAGGGCTGCGAAGCGGTATTCCATGTGGCAGCGGACACCAGCATGTGGCGCCGCAATGCCGCACAGCAAACGGCCACCAATGTGCAGGGTACGCAGAACATGCTGCGTGCCGCAGAGCGGTCGGGCGTCAAGGCCTTTATCCACACCTCATCGGTCTCGGCGTTCTCTCACTTGGTGCATGGCACGCTGGACGAATCGGTGGCGCAACTTGGCGAGAAGAGCTGGATCAATTACGAACGCACCAAATGCTTGGGCGAGCAGGCTGTGCGTGTCAGCAATGTGCCGTGGATCGTATTCAATCCATCGCACATCCTGGGACCCGGCGACAGGCACAACTGGTCGCGTCTGATCACGATGATTGACAGGGAAAAGCTGCCCGGCATTCCACCGGGTCTGGCGTCGTTTGCCGATGTGCGCGAGATCGCCCGGGCCCAGGTGCGCGCCTGGCAAGACCAACGGTTTGGCCAGTCCTATCTGGTCGGCGGTGAGCGCATCACCTTTGTGGATTTCGCACACAAGGTGGGCACGGCTTTGGGCAAGCGCACGCCCAAGGGGGCGACACCCGCCTGGGCGTTGATGGCATTTGCGCGTGCCGTTGATCTGTGGTCGCGTGTGACCGGCAAGGAGCCGGATATGACGCCCGAGGGCGCGATGCTGACCTGCCACCAGTTGCAGGTGAACTCTTCCAAAGCCGAGCACGAGCTGGGCTATGTGCAAACCCCGGTGGATGCGGTACTCGCCGATACGCTGGCCTGGATGCGCACTGAGCGGATGGTGGGTGCATAAAGTGTCTTCCCGGCAGACTCCTACCCCCGTGCAGATCGAGAAGGTCGGAACTTTCGCGGCCCTGTCGTCCACCGTGTCGGACAGCAGCACCATTTTTCACACCATATTTGTCCAGAGCCCGGAGGCCATTGCGCTGACGCGTGCGCGCGATGGCGCGATCGTGGAGGTCAATCAGGAGTGGCTGCGGATGACGGGCTTTGCCGTGGCGGATGTCATCGGTCGCAGCGCGGTGGATATCGGGCACTGGCCCAATGCAGAAGCGCGCGACGCGACGCTGCAACCCCTCAAGCGCAATGGCCGTATTTCGGATGCCGACGTGACCCTGTGCATGCGTGATGGCATGCCGCGCATGGTTCGCATGAATGCTGCGCTAGTGGTGCTGGATGGCGAGGAGTACATCCTCATCTATCTGCGCGATGTGACGGCCGAACGACTGGCACAGGAAGCATTGCGCGCCGGCGAGCACACGCTGGCTGAAACCAACGAAAAGCTGCAGCAGCAGGTCAAGCTCAATGGCGAGGCCCTGTCCCGGCTGCAAGAGAGCGAGACGCGCTTTCGCAGCCTGACTGAGTTGTCTTCCGACTGGTACTGGGAACAGGATGACCAGTACCGCTTCACACGGGTGGATGGCAATCTGGATGCAGCGGATGTCAAGGCGTCAGACCAGTACATGGGTTGCACGCGCTGGGAATTTGGCGGCCACAAGGTCAGTGCGGAGGATTGGGCCGCACACCGCGCGGTGCTGGAAGCGCGTGAGGTGTTTCACGATTTCGAGATGCAGCGTGTCCGCGAGGACGGAACCGTGCGCTGGGAATCCATCAGCGGTGCGCCGGTGTTTGATGGCCAGGGCCAGTTTCGCGGTTACCGCGGTACCGGAAGAGACATCAGCGCGCGCAAACAGGCCGAAGCCGATATCGAGCGCCTGGCCTACTTTGATGCATTGACAGGGTTGCCCAACAGACGGTTGTTGATAGACCGGCTGACCAAAGCGCGGGACTACAGCGCACGCCAGCACAGCCACGGCGGCTTGTTGTTCATTGACCTGGATAACTTCAAGGTGCTCAACGACACACTGGGCCATCACATGGGTGATGAACTGCTCAAGCAGGTGGCGCTGCGTCTGAGTAACTGCGTGCGCAGCATCGATACGGTGGCCCGATTGGGCGGCGATGAATTCGTGGTGATGCTGCAGGACCTGGGCGAGTCTCCGGCGGAGGCCGCCGCCATGGCTGAGACCGTCGGGAAGAAAATCCTCGCGGCATTGAACCAGCCTTTCGAGTTGGGTGGTCAGCGCCACCATAGCTCCCCCAGCATTGGCATCACGCTGTTTTTCCAGAATCTGCAAACGGTCGATGAGCTGCTCAAGCGCGCCGACCTGGCGATGTACCAGGCCAAGGCTGCAGGGCGTAATACGCAGCGCTTTTTCGACCCGGTCATGCAGGCGGCGGCGACTGCCCGCGCCGGCATGGAGGCGGATTTGCGCCAGGGGCTGGCGCGGGAAGAGTTCCTGCTCTATTACCAGCCCGTGGTGGACGACGCACGGAAGATGACGGGGGTGGAGGCGCTGATCCGCTGGAAGCACCCGGTGCGGGGCATGGTGTCGCCGGCCGAGTTCATTCCGCTGGCAGAACACACCGGGCTGATTCTTCCCATCGGCCAATGGGTATTGGAAACTGCCTGCCGGCAACTGGTAGCCTGGAGCAGCAAGCCATCTACCCAGCGACTGTCCGTGGCGGTGAATGTCAGCGCCCGGCAATTCCGTCAGCCCGAGTTCTCTGACCAGTTGTTGACGCTCTTGCGTGTTACGGGCGCCAACCCCTATCGGCTCAAGCTGGAGCTGACCGAAAGCCTGCTGCTCAACGAGATGGACGACGCGATCAACAAGATGACCGAGTTGCGCTCCATTGGCGTCAGCTTTTCTCTGGACGATTTTGGAACCGGCTATTCCTCGCTGTCATACCTCAAACGGTTGCCTTTGGACCAGCTGAAGATCGACCAGTCCTTTGTACGCGATGTGCTGAAAGACCCCAACGACGCGGCGATTGCCCGCACCATTCTGAACCTCGCTGCCAATCTGGACCTGGGTGTGGTGGCAGAGGGCGTAGAGACGGAGGGCCAGCACGACTTCTTGCTGAAGAGCGGCTGCAAGGCTTTCCAGGGCTATCTGTTCGGTCGGCCCGTACCGGTTGAGCAACTCGACCTGCCTGCACCATGAGTGGCGCTGAGCAGGAAGATCTGGCGACGCTGCGCGCGCAAGTGCAGGCCTTGCGCGCCAGCCTCGAACAGGCAGAAAAGGCGGCACGGCACGGTCGCGACATGCTCAACGCCATGTTCGTCAACGCGCCGGCCGCGATGTCCATAACGCGTTCCAGCGATGGGCGCTTTGTCGATGTCAACGCGCGCTGGACGCAGTTGATGGGGCCATCCCGTGAAGAGGTGCTGGGCCGAAAATCATCCGAACTCACCGATTGGCTGGATGCCGATTCCTTGCAGCGCGTGCGCGATGTAGCAGCGGGACAGGACGGTGCGTCTTCGGTGGATTTCTCGTTTGTGCGTCGTGATGGCCGCCACGTCAGTGTGCGCATGACTGGCGCCCGGCTGGAACTGGACGGGGAAGAGCACTATGTGGCGTACATCGTCGACGTGACTGCCGAGCGCCAGGCGCGGGAAGCGGCCCGCGTGAGCGGCGAGGCTTTGCAGGCCGTCAACGACGATCTGCTGGGGAAACTGGAGCTGTTCCGGCTGACCGAGATCGGTGCCAAAGTCGGGCACTGGATCTGGCAGATCGAAGCCGGCAGCCTGTACTGGTCGCGGGGCATGTACGAACTGACCGGCTTGCCGGTGCGGCCAGATTTGACACTGGACTATGCACGTTCCATCCTCCACCCCGAGGATATGCCCCATTTCGTCGAAGCGCGCAACCGCGTTGATGGGGAGCCGGTAGAGTTCCGTGTGATCCGGGCCGACACTGGTGAGGTGCGTTATTGGCGCGGCAGCATGCGCAGATACCAGCGCGGCGACGACTCGCTGGTGGACTATGGCGTGATCCAGGACATCACCGAGACGCATCTGACCAAGCGCGCGCTGCAGGACCGTCTGAACCAGTTGCAGGCGCTGACCGAGCTGTCTTCCGACTGGTACTGGGAGCAGGACGAACATTTCCGTTTTGTGCGTTTCGAGGGCCAACTGATAAGCAAGGCTGGCAAGTCAGGCATGCCCAGCATCGGCAAGACCCGCTGGGAAGTAGGCGCACTGAACATGAAGGACGAGGACTGGGCCGCGCACAAGGCGCTGGTGGAGTCACATGCCGTGTTCCGCGATCTGGAGCTGCAGGATACCGACTACAAGGGCCGTGTCTATTGGATGTCGCTGAGCGGTGGGCCTATGTTTGATGAGAGCGGCAAGTTCACGGGCTATCGCGGTGTGGGCCGCAATATTTCCGAACGCAAACGTGCCGAGGAAAAAATCGAGAAGCTGGCCTTCTACGATGCGTTGACGGACCTGCCCAACCGGCGCCTGCTGGTCGACCGTCTGCACTATGCGCTGGCAGCGATGGGCCGCGACAAGACCCACGGCGCGTTGCTGTTCATCGATCTGGACAACTTCAAGGACCTCAACGACTCGCAAGGCCATGACGTGGGCGACATGCTGCTGCAGGAAGTCGCCAAACGGCTGCTGGCTTGCGTGCGGGAAGTCGATACCGTGGCCCGTCTGGGTGGCGATGAGTTCGTGGTGATGGTGCAAAGCCTGGAAGGCGATGTGGAACAGGCGACCACACGTATTGAGCATGTGGGCCGCAAGGTGTTGGAGGCGCTCAACCTGCCGTACCTGCTGGGTGCGCTGGAGCACCACAGCACGCCCAGCATCGGCGTGACGATGTTTGAAAACCAGCACCAGTCGGTAGACGAGTTGCTCAAGCAGGCCGATTTGGCGATGTACGAAGCCAAGGCCGCCGGGCGCAATACATTGCGTTTCTTTGACCCTGCGATGCAGCAGTTTGTAGCGCTGCGCACGGCGATGGAACAGGAGTTGCGCCTCGGGCTGCAGCGCCATGAGCTGCTGCTGCATTACCAGCCGGTGGTCAACGCGCGCGGACGCATGGTGGGCGTGGAGGCGCTGGTGCGCTGGAACCATCCGCAGCGTGGCATGGTGCCGCCGGTGCAGTTCATTCCGATGGCGGAGCAAACCGGCCTGATCGTGCCGCTGGGCCAATGGGTACTGGAAACCGCCTGCCGCCAACTGGCCGCGTGGTCCGCCTGGTCGCATACCGCGGCACTGACCATTGCCGTGAACGTCAGTGCGCGCCAGTTCCGCCACGCCGACTTTGTGTCGGACGTGCGCAGCGTGCTGGAACGCACAGGCGCCAACCCGCGCAACCTGAAACTGGAGTTGACGGAGAGCCTGTTGCTGGCGGATAAGGAAGAGGCTGTTCGCAAGATGACCGAGCTGCGCTCCATCGGTGTGAGTTTTTCGCTGGACGATTTCGGCACCGGCTATTCGTCACTGTCGTACCTCAAGGTGCTGCCGCTGGAGCAGCTCAAGATCGACCAGTCGTTTGTGCGCGATGTGCTTTCAGATTCCAACGACGCCGCCATCGCCCGCACGGTGCTGGCGCTGGGGCATAGCCTGGGGTTGAATGTGGTGGCCGAAGGTGTGGAGACCAGTGGGCAACGTGACTTCCTGCTGGAAAACGGCTGCACGCTGTTTCAGGGGTATTTCTTTGGGCGGCCTGTGCCCGTGGATCAATTGCAGTTGGAATAAACCAAGCCCGAGCGAGGAATCGAGGGCATAGTCGGACTGTGGGTTTTGGCCGATTTCATTTGCCTTCAGCAAATCATGAGGCTAAGGCCCATGGGCCGATTACGCCCGTGCGAACGCAAAAAAAGACTATGAGTTGCTCAGCGCCGTTTTGTCCGCCACGCTGGCAAACTTGCTGTGCTTGCCCAGAATGCTGACCAACTGGCCGTACACCTTGGGGTTGGCGGCTATGCATTCGTTTTGTTCCAGGAAGTCGGCATCGCCGGTGAAGTTACCCACCAGACCACCCGCCTCTGTCACCAGCAGCGAGCCCGCTGCCACGTCCCAGGGTTGCAAACCCAGTTCAAAGAAACCATCGGTGAAACCCGCAGCCACATAGGCCAGGTCCAAAGCGGCCGCACCTGGGCGGCGCAGACCTGCGCTCTTCTGCATGACTTCGCCCATCATCGTCAGATAGTGGTTGAAGTTGTCGCCCGGACGGTAGGGGAAACCGGTGGAAATCAGCGAATCTTTTAGCTGAATGCGCTTGGAAACACGGATGCGGCGGTCGTTCATGAAAGCGCCGCGGCCTTTGGTGGCGGTGAACAGGTCGTTGCGGGTCGGGTCGTAGACGACGGCCTGCTCAACCTTGCCTTTGACGGCCAGCGCAATGCTGACGCAGTACACGGGCAGGCCGTGGATGAAATTGGTGGTGCCGTCCAAAGGATCGATGATCCAGACGAATTCGGAGTCTTGTGCGCCGTGTTCACGGCCGGATTCTTCAGCCCAGATGCCGTGGCCGGGGTAGGCTGTCAGCAGGGTTTCTATGATCGCGGCTTCTGCAGCCTGGTCCACTTCAGTGACGAAGTCGTTCGCTTTCTTTTGCGAAACGCGGACCGATTCAATGTCCAGCGCGGCGCGGTTGATGATGTTGCCAGCGGCGCGGGCGGCCTTGATGGCCACATTGATCATGGGGTGCAGATTGGGCGACATAGATTTTTGGGGGAAGAACTGGGACGGACCGTCTGACGATGCAGGCGGCGACAATATGCCCATTTTAACCGCGCCGCCTTGAGAGCGCACCCTAGCGGTCTTTCTTGCCCCGATTCAGCCCATGCAAACCCGTTTTATCCTGATCAACACCAGCCACGCCGGCAATGTGGGCGCCGCCGCCCGCGCGATGAAAACCATGGGATTTGATGATCTGGTGCTGGTGGCACCGCGCTGGGCCAATGTGTTGCGCCGGGAGGAAACCATACAGCGGGCCAGCGGCGCGCTGGACGTGCTGGACAAGTGCCGCATCGTCGACACGCTGGACGAGGCGCTGGAGGGCATGACCCATTTGTGCGCCACTGCGATGACGCCGCGCGACTTCGGACCGCCGACTACAACGCCCCGTGAGCATTTTTCGATGCTATCAAAAGGTGAGCTGCCCACGCCTGCAGGACGGGCGCTGGAGCCCCAAAATGGGGTTGCTTTTCTGTTCGGTTCTGAGCGCTACGGCATGCGAAATGAAGACGTGTACCGCTGCCATGTGTGCCTTTCCATCCCCAGCAACCCGCAGTTCGGCTCGCTCAATATCGGCGCGGCTTTGCAAGTGATCGCTTACGAATGGCGGTTGGCTCTGGGCGGGTTTGCGCTGGGAGCCGCCACTGCCCCGAGCGTACTGGCGGATGCTCCCCAGGTCGCTGGCATGTTGACGCATCTGGAGCAATCGCTGGTCGCACTGGGCTTTCTGGACCCGGCCGCGCCCAAGAAACTGATGCCGCGGTTGAACGCCTTGTTCAACCGGGCGCAGGTGACGCAGGAGGAAATCCACATCTTGCGTGGTATCGCCAAGGCCATCCTGCAGCAGAAATGACCCCCACGCTCCACCGCGCTGCGGGTCGCTGCCCCCCAATGGGGTGTTCGCGCCTTGGGGCGGCCCAGCGGCGCTCGGGCCAAGCACCGGCTGCCAGTGGGGGATTGGTGTCTATAGACAGCAAGCCCGGTTTGAACGGATAGACTGCGAAGCATGTTTTCTCGACTCCGCTCCGATATCCAGTGCATCCTGGACCGCGACCCCGCCGCCCGAACGACCTGGGAGGTGCTGACCTGCTATCCCGGGCTGCATGCGTTGTGGCTGCACCGCCGTGCGCATTGGTGCTGGAGCCATGGCTTCAAATGGCTGGGGCGCTTTATCTCGCACTTGGGCCGTTTTTTAACCGGCATTGAAATCCACCCTGGCGCCAAGATTGGCGAGCGCGTGTTCTTCGACCACGCGATGGGCGTCGTGATCGGCGAAACCGCCGAAATTGGCGACGGCTGCACGATTTACCAGGGCGTGACCCTGGGCGGAACCTCGCTGTACAAAGGCGTGAAGCGCCACCCGACGTTGGGCAAAGACGTGGTGGTCAGCGCAGGCGCCAAGGTGCTGGGCGGTTTTGAAGTGGGCGATGGCGCCAAGATCGGCAGCAATGCCGTGGTGATCAAGCCCGTGCCTGCGGGCGCCACAGCGGTTGGCATCCCGGCGCGCATCATCCCCAGCAAAGCGGGCGAGAGCGCCGATGTGACGACACAAGACCGCAAATTCTCTGCCTACGGCATCACGCAGGACGACGACCCGGTCAGCCAGGCACTGCGTGGTTTGATCGACTCTGCATCAGGCCAAGACCACCAGATTGCGCTGCTGTGGAAGGCGATTGAATCGCTGTCGGCCAGCCGTGCCCAGGAAGACTGTGTACCGCAAGATGCGGCGCGCAAAGAGTGCTTTGAGGCTGCCAAGCTCAACGAGCTGGTCGGCAAATGAGTTTTTGAATTGCTATTGATTCAATAGCTGCTTACGCACATTCTGTGCGGCTTCCAGCCTGATTTCGTGCTTATTTTGGAGCGCGGATTGCGCTCTTCGGGCGAAACGCCTTGCACACCGCATCGTCGGTTTCAAGATACGGCCCGCCAATCAGGTCAATGCAATACGGCACCGCGGCAAAGATGCCGGGCACGATTTGCTTGCCGTCTGCGTCTTTCAAACCTTCCAGTGTTTCGGCAATCGACTTGGGCTGCCCGGGCAGGTTGATGATCAGCGACTGATCGCGAATCACCGCCACTTGGCGCGACAGGATCGCGGTGGGTACAAAGTGCAGGCTGATCGCGCGCATCTGTTCGCCAAAACCCGGCATTTCCTTGTGCGCAACGGCCAACGTAGCTTCCGGCGTCACATCGCGCACCGCGGGGCCGGTGCCGCCGGTGGTGAGCACCAGCGAGCAACCGGCGTTGACCAATTCAACGAGCGTGGCGCTGATCGTGGCCTGTTCATCCGCAATCAGGCGGGGCTCAAACGTGATGGGGTTGTGCAGCGTTTTGGTGAGCCAAGCTTGTAATGCAGGCAAGCCCTTGTCTTCGTACACGCCACTGGACGCGCGGTCGCTAATGGAAACGATGCCGATCTTGACGGCATCACAAGCAACGTTGCTCAATCTTCGTCCTCGTCATCTTCATCGTCAGATGGCGGCGCAGCGTGTGCATTCTCTTGGTTGGTCGTCAGCGCTTCACGTACCAGCAGAAAGATCTCGCGGTACGAACGGCCATGGCGCACGGCAGCACCCGGCTTCTCGGGCTTGGCGTCCTTGCGGGCCTGACGCACAAGTGCGCGCAGTTGCTGGCTGTCGGTGTCCGGACTCAGGTTGAGCCATTGGCCGACCGCGTCGTCATCGGCAATCAGGCGGTCGCGCCATTGCTCGGACTGGTGCAGGATCAGCGTTTCCTGCGCGGAAGGCATGTGCTGCTCTTCTAGCGCCGCGCGGATCTCGGCATGCTTCTCGGGTGTCAGCAGGCGCATCTGCTTGCCGATGAACTGCATCTGGCGGCGCTTGCCTTCAAAATTGGTGATGCGCTTGGCTTCGGCCACGCCGTCTGCCAGCTTGTCGGGCAGCTCCAGCTTGGTTAGCAGTTCTGCGCGCAAAGTCAGCAAATCTTCACCAAGCTTTTGCAACTCGGTGCTTTCTTTTTTCAGGTCGGTACGGGTCGGTTCATCCGTACCCTTGAGTTCGCGCTTGTACTCCAGGTCCAGTGCGCTGCCTTCGGCGACGAACTGGCCCTTGACGTAATAGCCTTTTTTGAGTTTGCGTGACATAGCCAAGTATCATAGCCGTCGCCATGAAGAAACCCCTGACTGCCTCTGTGCCCCACAAAACATCCACCCACTCCTCGACTACTGCCGCCACCGGTTTTGCCTATTCCCAGGCTTTTTTCGAGACCCGGGTTGACACTGCGCTGAGCTGGGCCAAAAAACTGGGTGCCACGGACGCGGGTGCGGAAGTGTCCGAAGGCTGCGGCCTGAGCGTTTCGGTACGCAATGGCGAACTGGAGAACGTGGAGCGCAACCGCGACAAATCGCTGGGCGTGACCGTGTATGTGGGCAATCGCCGCGGCAATGCCAGCACCTCTGATTTTTCTGACGCCGCGATTGAACAAACCGTGCGCGCGGCCTACGACATTGCGCGTTTCACTGCCGAAGACCCGTTTGCCAGCCTGCCGGATGCGCATGACATTTGCCCTCCCAAGGACCGCCTGCGCGAGCTGGACCTGTTCTTCCCCTGGGCCATCGATAGCGAAGGCGCGGCCAAACTGGCGCTGGAATGCGAAGCGGCGGCACTGTCCGTCGACAAACGCATCACCAACAGCGAAGGCGCTGCCGTATCGGCCCAGCAATCGCATTTCTTCAGCGCACTGACCAACGGTTTTCGCGGTGGCTATGCGTCGTCGCGCCATTCGCTGTCGGTGTCCCCGATTGCAGGCAAAGGCGACGACATGCAGCGCGACGCCTGGTACAGCTCGATGCGCTCCGCCGACGAACTGGCCTCACCCCAAGCGATTGGCCGCTACGCCGCAGAGCGCGCGCTGAGCCGTTTGAAGGCACGCAAGATCAAGACGGTGGAATGCCCTGTGCTGTTCGAGTCTCCACTGGCGGCCGGTTTGCTCGGTGCATTTGTGCAGGCCGTCAGCGGTGGTGCGCTGTACCGCAAGAGCACCTTCCTGCTGGACTCTTTGGGCAAACAGGTGTTCCCCAAGCACATCGATATTCTGGAAGACCCGTTCATCAAGCGCGGCAAAGGCAGCTCACCATTCGACGACGAAGGCGTGCGCGTGCAGGCCCGCAAAGTGGTGGACGCTGGCCGCGTGCAAGGCTACTTCCTGTCCAGCTATTCCGCCCGCAAACTGGGTATGCGCACGACAGGCAACGCCGGCGGTTCGCACAATTTGACCTTCACATCGCGCCTGACCCGTGCGAGCGATGATCTCGATGCTATGTTGCAAAAGCTCGGCACAGGCCTGTTTGTCACCGAACTTATGGGGCAGGGCACGAACTACGTGACCGGCGACTATTCGCGCGGTGCAAGTGGTTTCTGGGTCGAGAAAGGGCGCATTGCATACCCAGTGCACGAGATCACGATTGCCGGAAACATGAAGGCGATGCTCAAGGGGATCGAGGCTGTGGGGGCGGATACCTACAACTACGGTGCCAAGACCGTGGGCTCGATTCTGGTGAACCGGATGAAGGTTGCTGGGTCTTAGCTTCTTGCTTTTGGTGGGTTGCGCGCGCTCCGGAGCAGCCAGGGTATACGTTTTGCTCCGTGTCCCCCGCGCCCGTTGGGCGCTCCTCCTTTACCTGCGCAAAACGCATACCCAGGCTACTCCTGCGAGGTGTACGTGTACTGAATCTTTGAGCCCCCTTCGCGCGAAGTAACTCAGCTGAGGGTGCGGGGTGAGCCCCATTGCGAAATCAAGGAGGAGGGGCCCTCACGGCCCCGGGGGACATTCGCTTTGGGGCTTACCCCGTGCCGTCAGCGGGCAAGCGAAGGAACCTGAAGTAATCAGGAAGAAAGTGCAGTCTTAACCGCCGCAGAAACTGCAGACATCTCAGCCTTCCCTGCGAGGCGCGTCTTCACCACACCCATCACCTTGCCCATATCGCCAGGACCAGAGGCTCCCAGCTCAGCGACGATGGCCTTGACTTCAACCAGCACCTCATCCGCCGACATGCGGGCAGGCAAGTACGCTTGTAGCACCAGCAGTTCTGCTTTCTCTACATCGGCCAGGTCTTGGCGTGCGGCTTTTTCGAAAGCTTCAATCGAATCCTTGCGCTGCTTGATCAGCTTGTCCACGATGGCCACGACCATCGCGTCGTCCAGCACCACGCGCTCATCCACTTCTTTTTGCTTGAGGGCAGCCAGTAGCAGGCGGATGGTGCCCAGGCGCTCGCTGTCCTTGGCTCGCATGGCGGTTTTCATGTCTTCGGTGATCTGGTCTTTGAGTGACATCGTGGTGTTCCTGAAAATGGAAAAAAGAGAGAGCTAGAAAGTAAAAAAGCCCGCCGGAGCGTCCCCAGGCGAGCTTTTTTGGCCTTTGAAAGGCACTGGACCCTTACGGGATCAGTACATCTTCTTGGGCAATTGCATGCTGCGGATGCGCTTGTAGTTGCGCTTGACGGCGGCTGCCTTCTTGCGCTTGCGCTCTGCAGTGGGCTTCTCATAGAACTCGCGCGCGCGCAGGTCGGTCAAGAGGCCCAGTTTTTCGATAGTGCGCTTGAAGCGACGCAGAGCGACGTCAAACGGCTCGTTTTCTTTTACACGGATCGTTGTCATTACGTAATGTTGTCCAAAATGTGCCGCCAGAGGGTGTCGGGGAAGATCGAGTCCCAAACGCCATACGCAGCTGAATTCCCCGTCGATAACTAGTATTGGCTGACGGGGTAGCGCCAGAAAAGCCTCGGATTATATCCTGAACCTGGAAAGGTTCAAACCCCGGGTTTCAGGCGTTCGGCCAGCCCTTGGGCGCAAGCAAAGCCGCTGGCCCAAGCCCACTGGAAGTTGTAGCCGCCCAACCAGCCGGTCACATCGACCACTTCGCCAATGAAATACAGCCCTGGCTGGCTGGATTCCAGCGTCTGGCTGGACAAAACCTTGGTGTCCACGCCACCCGCGGTGACCTCGGCCTTGCGGTAGCCCTCGGTGCCGGTGGGGGTGATTTCCCAGCGGGACAGGCGCTCGGCCAGCACCGCCAGCGCCTTGTCGGAGGCCTCGTTGACCGGGCGCAGCCAGTCATGACCTGCAGTCTTGCCTTGGGCGGCCCAGGTATCGGCCAGGCGGGAGGGCAGCAGCGTGCCCAGCTCGTTGGCGATCAGCTTGCGGGACGTGTTTTTGGCGTTTTGCAGGTGTGCGGCCCAGTCTGTGCGGGGCGCGAGATTGAGCCGGATCGGCGTGTTCTCGGCCCAGTAGCTGGAAATCTGTAGAACGCCGGGGCCGGACAGGCCGCGGTGGGTGAACAGCAGGTCCTCCAGGAACGCCATGTTGGTTTTCTTGCTGCCGGTCGCAATTTCTACCGGCAGCGACAGGCCGGACAGTTCGGCAAACGGCGCCCAGGCAGCTTCGTCAAACGTCAACGGCACCAGTGCCGGGCGCGGTGTGATGATCGGCAAATCGAACTGCTTGGCGACCCGAAAGCCAAAATCCGTGGCGCCAATCTTGGGGATGGACAGCCCGCCTGTGGCGATCACGACAGCCGCGCAATGGATGACTCCCCGGTCACTATCAATTTCGTAGCTGCTTACGCACGTTCCATAAGCCTTGGAGGCCAAAAACTTGATGTTTTTGACGGCGCAGGGCTGCCAACGTTCCACGCCTCCGGCGGCGCACTCGGCTAACAGCATCTGGATCAGGTCTTCGGCCGACCGGTCGCAAAACAGCTGGCCTTTGTGCTTTTCGTGAAACGGAATCTGGTACTTCTGCATCAGCGCCAGAAAGTCGCGCGGCGTAAAGCGGGCCAGTGCCGATTTCGCAAAACGCGGGTTCTCACTCAGGAAGTTGGCAGCTGACACATCGGTGTTGGTGAAGTTGGCGCGGCCACCACCCGAGATGCGGATTTTCTCGGCGACTTTTTCGCTGTGGTCCAGTAGTAAAACCTTCAAGCCACGCTGCCCGGCCTGGCTGGCGCAAAACAGGCCGGCCGCACCTGCGCCCACGATCACGACATCAAAACTATGCATGGCCTGCAGTGTAGACTGATCAAAAACGCTGGCAGCACCCGGTAGAGATGTGCTGCAAACGCATAACGAGAACGAGCGAGACAAGCCCATGAATCCCATCCTCTTCGCTATTCCCGTGTTCCTGCTGACCATCTTGCTGGAGGCATGGCTTGCCCGTCGCCGTGGCTTGGCGGTGTACGACATTCCTGACGCGGTGACCAGACTGCACCACGGCGTATTGAGCCAGTTGACTGGCGCGTTCACCAAGGTTGCCAGCCTGGGGATTTACATCGCGGTGTATGACACCTACCGCCTCACTGAGTGGGCTATGGGCAACGTCTGGCTGTGGGTGCTGGCTTTGATCCTGTACGACTTGTGCTACTACTGGGCGCACCGCATGGGCCATGAGGTCAACGTGCTATGGGCCTCGCATGTGGTGCACCATTCGTCGGAGTACTACAACCTCTCGACCGCGCTGCGCCAGACATCGACTGGCACGCTGTTGGGCTGGGCCTTTTATCTGCCACTGGCAGTGCTGGGCGTGCCCTGGCAGATGATGGTGACAGTGGGCTTGATTGATCTGCTGTACCAGTATTGGGTCCATACCGAATTAATTGGCCGTATGGGCGCGCTGGACCGAATTCTGGTAACGCCCAGCAACCACCGTGTGCACCACGGCCAGAACGACTATTGCATCGACAAGAACTATGGCGGCATCCTGATCCTGTGGGACCGACTGTTTGGCACCTTTGAAGATGAGCGCGACGGCGAGAAGATCGTCTATGGCATTCGCAAACCACTAAAGAGCTACAGCCCGATCTGGGGCAACCTGCATTACTACGCCGACCTGTGGCGTGAGTCCATCGCGGCCAAGGGATGGCGCGCCAAGCTGGGCGTCTGGGTGGCGCCGCCGGGTGGCTGGACCGATGAACCGATAGAGCACTTCGAGCCTTCGACATTTCAGCGTTACAGCCGGCAGACGCCGCCGGCCATGCGCTGGTATGTGGCGCTGCAATACGCGCTTTTGGTGCCGCTGGTCGTGCATTTTCTGGGCATCGTCAAGGACATTCCGACCGCCGATGCGCTGGTGTACGCCGCAGTGATTGCGCTCACCGCCGTGGCCTTGGGCGCACTGCTGGAAGGACTGCCTTGGGGGCGTTGGCTCGAAATTTTCCGACTGATGGCCGTGGGCTCAGCATTCAAACTTTTGCCTGACTGGTTCGGCTTTCAGTCTCCCTATCTGCTGAGCGCAGCGATACTGATGTTTGCAGTGGCCAGTGTGTCCTGGCTGCTGCGTCAGCGCGCCGCTATGCAACAGGTGGCGGCATGAACGCGGACGCACTGTCGGACCTGGTGCTGCTTCTGGTCTGTGCGGCAGTTGCCAGGCGTGATCTGCGCGCGCGTCCGGCCGTTGCGGTTGGCGCTGGTCTGATCGGCTTCGCCGCACTGCTGGGCGTGTTGCGGTTCTCTGGTGTGGCAGTGGTGTACGGGCCGCATCGTTTCTTCAGTTTGTTGGCGGCGTGTGCAGCGTTCAGTTTGTTGGCAGCGGGTCTGCGCTGGCCGGAGGCAGCGATTGCCAAGCGCCCTGCTGCGGTGGGCCGTTTTGTCGTTGTGCTGGGCGGATTTGGCGTTGCGCTGACCGTGATGGGCGTGTCGTTGTGGAGCCAGATCGTGCCGGGCTTGTCGGCCATCGTGATCGTCTGGACCGCACTGCAGCAACGCAGCGCGCTGGCCATTGTCGGAGCGCTGTTGCTGGTGGGCAGTTTTGTGGTGGCGGCCACCGGCAAGCCGGGCGCTCTGTACCTGAATTATTTCAACAGCACCCAGGCGCTGCATTATTTGCTGGCAGCCGGCGTTGCCTTGTTGGCGTTGCCCAAGCCGCACATGCGGTCAGCCGGAACAGCCCTTCCGGCTTAGCGTTTGCATAACCCGCTGGTATGCTGCGCGGGTCACACATCTCAGGGAATTCTATGAACTTGAAAGTCTTCCGGCAAATCGGCGCCGCCTGTTTGTTCTTGGGTCTCACATGGAGCGCGCACGCTGCATTCAACCTGGCAGATGCGGTGCCCGTTGGCCCGCAAGTTAAGGTGGGAAAGCTGGACAACGGCCTGACCTACTACATCCAGAAAAACAGCCGGCCGGAGAAGCGTTTGGAGCTGAGGTTGGTCGTAAAGGCAGGCTCGATCCTGGAGGACGAGGATCAGTTGGGTCTGGCGCACTACACCGAGCACATGGCCTTCAATGGCTCCACGCATTTCAAGAAGCACGAGCTGATCTCTTATCTGCAGTCGATCGGTCTGAAATTCGGCGCCGATCTGAACGCTTATACGGGCTTCAACGAAACCGTTTACATCCTGCCGATTCCGACAGACAAACGGGAGGATATTGAGAAGGCGTTCCTGGTGCTGGAAGACTGGGCGCAAGGCGTGAGTTTCAATGATGACGCGCTGGAGGCCGAGCGCGCCATCGTGCTGGAAGAGTTGCGTAGCGGCAAGGGCGCGCAGGACCGCATGAACAAGGTGCTGTGGCCCAAGATATTCAGCGGCTCGCTGTACGCCAAGCGCCTGCCGATTGGCACGGAAGCAAGTCTGAATGGTTTCAAGTTTGATGCGATCAAGCGCTTTTACAAGGACTGGTACCGGCCCAACCTGATGGCGGTGGTAGTGGTTGGGGACATGGATCCTGCCGATGCGCAAAAGCTCGTGGAGCAGCATTTCAGCAAACTGCGCAACCCCGCCAACGAGCGGCCTCGCAACTATCCCGCTATTCCGGTACGCAGGGAGGTTGAGGCTGTGGTGGTCACTGACAAGGAGGCCACCAACAACATCATGCGCGTGCTGTACCCCGTGACCGAAGACAAGGTCGAGCGCACGCTGGCGGATACACGCCAAAAACTGCTGGAGCGGCTGTTTGGAATGATGCTGGGCCAGCGCATGCAGGAAGTGACGCAACAACCCAACCCGCCTTTTGTTGGGGGCTCTGGTGGATTGAGTCCTTTGGTGCCCGGCTATCGCACTTTCAGTAATTTCGCCTTGTTGGGACGCCAGGGTGCAGGCCCGGCGATCGATGCGCTGGTGCTGGAGAACCAGCGCGCCAAGCAGTTCGGTTTTCAAACGGCCGAGCTGGAGCGCAGCAAGAAGAGCATGCTGCGTACGGTGGAACAGGCCCATGTGGAACGCGAGAAAACCGATTCCGGGCGCTACGCGGCTGAGTACATTCGCAATTTCCTGGTGCAGGAGACCATTCCCGGTATCAGCAACGAGCTGATTTACGCGCAAGAGCTGTTGCCAACCATCACACTGGCCGACGTCAACGCATTCGCGAAGAGCACCATCCCAGGCCAGAGCGCCAAGCTGCTGGTTTACATGGGCAATCAAAAAGAAGAGGGCACGCCCAAGGAAGATCAGCTGGTGAGTGCCATGCAACAGGCCGAGCAACGCCCTGTAGTGGCCAAAGAAGAAAAAGTATTGCCTACCAGCCTGATGGCCAAGCCACCCCAGGCTGGCACGGTGGTGTCGGAGAAACAGAACGCGGCGCTGGGAACGACCGAGTTGGTGCTCTCCAACGGCGTCAAAGTCATCCTGAAACCCACAGATTTCAAGAACGACGAGATCATCATGGGTGCGAGCCGCTTTGGTGGCCAGTCGCTGTATGGCCTGGAGGACAAATTCAATCTGCGCTATGCCAGCAGTGCGGTGTCGTCCATGGGGCTGGGTGACTTCACACCGACGGATTTACAAAAGATGCTGGCGGGCAAGGTAGCGAATGTGTCTGTGGGACTTGGTAACGAGACCGACTACGTGTCGGCATCCTCCAGCCAGGCTGACCTGGAAACCATGTTGCAACTGGTGCATCTGAAGTTTGCGGCACCAAGGCGCGACGCGGATCTGTTCCAGTCCTTTGTGACGCGCTCGCAGGATCTGGCGAAAAACACCATCGCCCGGCCCGAGTCGGTGTTCTACGATGCGCTATGGACCACGCTGTTCAACGCCCATCCACGGGTATGGCTTACGGCCCGCCCGGCAGACTTTGAACAGTTGGGCATGGATCGCATACGCAGCATTTACCAGGAGCGTTTCTCCAGTGCCAAAGGTTTTGCCTTCACTTTTGTTGGCAGCTTCACGCGCGAGCAGCTACTGCCTTTGATCAATACCTACCTGGCCAGTCTGCCAGCGGGCGACCTCAAAACCGAGTACGCAGATTTGGGCGTGCGCCCGGTCAAAGGCGTGGTGCAAAAGGCCGTACACGCGGGCAGTGAACCCAAGAGCCGGGTGAATATCTGGTTCGCCGGTGATGCTCAATATTCCGAGGATGAGCAGTTGCGCGTCCGTGCGATGGTGGAGGTGATGAATATCCGCATCATCGATGTGCTACGTGAAAAGCTGACACTGATTTATAGCGGCGGCATGGATGGTGGCCTGGACCGCACGCCTTACCAGAATTACCAGTTCGGATTGCAATTGCCCTGCGCCCCGGAGAACGTGGAAAAGGTGGTGGCAGCCGCCTTTGGCGAGATCGAGAAGCTGCAGCAAAACGGCCCTGATGCGGGCGATCTGGCCAAGGTGAAGCAAAACTGGCTTATCGCCAATCGCAAGTCCATGCGCGAGAACAGCCAATGGCTGGGCCAATTGCGGACAGCCGTCCTTTTCGGAACCGATCCCGCGCGGATTCTGGATTTCGAGAAGCGCGCCGAAGCGATTACCGCTGCTGACGTGCAGTCAGCCGCCAAGCGCTACCTGCGGCGCGACAACTACGTGCAGATGGTGCTGTACCCCGAGAAGGTCGAGACAAAGTAGCAGGGCTTACGCCACCGCTCTCAGGTGCCTGTGAACAGGCCCTGAATGGCGAGCTGGCTGTGCGCCGCGCCGCGCACGACATCGCCGACGATGATCACGCTGGGGCTGGCCAGTTGTTCGTCGGCAATGGTGGCAGCCAGCATGTCCAATGCACACACCGCGTGGCGCTGGGTAGGCAGGCTGGCGTTCTGAATGATGGCGACAGGCGTGTCGGCAGGCAGACCCCACAGCAGCTCATTCTGAATCCGCTCAGCGCCGCTGACACCCATATAGATCACCAGTGTCAGCTTGGCCTGGCGTGCGGTCTCGGCCAGCGCGCGCCAATCGGTGCCTGCGTCATTCGGTTTGGCATGGCCAGTGACAAACACCACGCCGTGCGCATATTCGCGGTGCGTCAGCGGCACATTCAGCGAGGTGACCGCGGCCAAGCCGGAGGTGATGCCATTGATGGCACTGACGCGAATGCCCGCGGCTTGCAGGCTTTCGACTTCTTCACCACCCCGGCCAAAGATGAACGGATCGCCGCCCTTGAGGCGCACCACGTTCTCGCCCTCCAGCGCCGCGGTGATCATCAGTTTTTCGATAAACGACTGCGGTGTGGATTTGCAGCCGCCACGCTTGCCCACATGCACGATGCGCGCGCTGGGCGACGCAAACGCGACGATGGCCTCATTGACCAGATCGTCCACCAGCAGCACCGTAGCGGCCTGAATCGCCTTCAGCGCCTTGATCGTCAGCAGCTCCGGATCGCCCGGGCCTGCGCCGACCAAGGTGACCTGGCCAACGGCGTTAGGGCGGGAGAGATCGTTCTTCATAGTGATTCAACCAAATGCAAGATGTGGGCCACCTGTTGTGCGATGGGGGCTGGTATGGGTTGCTCGCCCGCCATCACCTGTTGAATATAGGCAGCGGTCGTGGCGGCGTCCAGTTGGGTTGGCAGATCGGGCAGCGTGGTCAGCGGGCCGGCCTGGTGTTCCTGCAGCGTGAATGTCAGGCCATTCACAAAGGCTTGCATCGTCGGCGTGCGGCGCGGGTCGGCCACGGCCTCACCCTCAGTGCCACGCAGCAGCAGCGCGTTGGCCTGCGTCAGCGCAAACGTGGCTGCCATCGAGATCGCGTATTCCGGGTGTGTGTAGCTGCTGACGACCAGGCTTTTGCCTTTACCCGAGTCGATGGGGTTCATTAGCTTGACCAGGCTGTGCGCCGGGTTGCGCAGATTCACGACGCGGCGTACCTCCAGCAGGCGCTGCAAGCCGGGGCACAACAGCGCAGTAGGTGCAAACGCCAGTTCACCTGGTGCTATTGATTTAATAGCCGCCCACGCCTCTATTCCCATGGCTGCGAGCACTTCGGATGTAAAAACACGGGTGGACTCAGTGGCTGTGCCGTGGATCAGCACTGGCAAGCCTTCGCGCGCCAGCAGCAGGCCCAACAGGGGCGTCAGCAGCGGCAGCTTGCGCGCGCCGTTGTAACTGGGGATCACGACGACAGGCTTGTCGCTGGCGGGAATGCGGTTCAGGCGTTGGTAGGTTGCATCCAGAAAACCGGCCATTTCTTCCGCCGTTTCGCCCTTGATGCGCATCGCCAGGCAAAAGGCACCAATCTCCAGATCGGTGACTGTGCCGTCCAGCACCTGGCCAAAAAGATCAGCGGCCTGCTCGCGGTTCAGCGCACGTGCGCCTTCCTTGCCGCGTCCGATTTCCTTGATGTACTTGCCTATGCCCATATCGGGATTGTCCGCGAGGCTTGAGAACTTTGGGCTATGAGCTTATGCGGGGGCAGCTGCCGACTCACTATGTCGAGCCAGGCGTTGTAACTGGGGCAGGCAAGAACCGCAGTTAGTACCGCATTTCAGCGCGCCTTGCAGCGATTCCAGCCGCTCCTTGGCGCTTCCTTCGCATTGCGACAGATGCGCTTCAATCGCAACATCGGTCACGTTGAAGCAGGTGCAGACTGTGTTGCCGCGCGACACCACGGCCACTGGCGCTTTGGCGCCGGGCACCATCAGCGCGCGGGCGTAGGCCTGTGCGGGCTGTTCGTCCTGCAGCAGCGTCTTGATCCAGCTTCGTGCGCTGGTATCGCCTGCGAGAAAAAAGCCTTCCAGCGTCGCATTCCCGTCCGACGTACGCACCAGACGCGCGGCACGGCGTTGTCCCTGTTTGGGGTCGGCATAGCGCACCACCAGCGGGCCATCGAGTTGAAAGATGGATTCGATCTGCGCCAGCAGCTCTGCATCGGGTGCGGCATGGGCACTGGCGCGAAACAGCACACCGCTGCGCTGGCTGCCACTGTCGTTCAACGCCAACTGGTTTGCGAACGGGGTGCAGCTGGCAAATGGAAATTTCGCCATCAGCCCTTGCAACTTCTGGCGCGCGGTGAGCGCTCTGTCAGTAGGCAGCCAGGCCATTGCCAATAGCGACCACGGCATCTCCGCTTTCAGCACCTTGACGGCAGCATGCTTGAATTCGGGCTGTTTGGAGTCGGGGCAATACGCCGATGTCGTCAGCGCATTCACGCCCGTCAGGCGCTCGCCCGTGCTGCTGACGCCGCTCAAAAATTCTTCGCCCCAATGCATGGCCATAAAGACCTGCGACAGGCCCAGCTCGGCGCTGGCCTGCACCGGCACCAGGATGGAGCCGCGCTTGCTGGTCACGTGCACCAGATCGCCTTCCTGCAGGCGACGTCTATCCATGTCTTGCGGGTGCATTTGCAGCGAGGGCTCGGGCACATGGCCAAACAAGCGGCCCAGCGTGCCGGTGCGGCTCATGCCATGCCACTGGTCGCGCAGGCGGCCGGTGGTCAGCGAGAAGGGGTAGCGCGATTCACGCGGTTCGGCGACTGGCTTGTAGGGCGTGGCAACAAAGTTCGCTTTGCCGTCCGTCGTCGGGAAAATTCCGTCTTCGTACAAACGAACCTTGCCCTGTGACTCGCCTTCCTTCAGCGGCCACTGTTGCGGTGATTCTTCGAGCATCGCGTACGACATGCCAGTGATGTCCAGGTCACGGCCACGTGTCGACTCGCGGTGTTCGTTCCAGATGGATTCAGGTGATTCAAAAGGAAACAACGACCGCGCGGTCATCCATTCGAGTTCCAGTTTGCGCGCAAAGTCCATGGCGATGGACCAGTCATGCCGCGCGGCGCCCGGCGCATAGACAGCGGCGCGCACGCGTGAGATGCGGCGTTCGCTGTTGGTGACCGTGCCTTCCTTCTCGCCCCAGGTGGTGGCGGGCAGCAGCAAGTCGGCATAGGCGCAGGTGGCCGTGGTGGCAAACGCTTCCTGCACAACGACAAATTCGGCGCGTTCCAGCGCGCGGCGCACGGTCGCCTGGTCGGGCATGCTTTGCGCGGGGTTGGTGCAGGCAATCCACAATGCCTTGATCTCGCCATCGGCCGCCGCCTGGAACATCTCTACCGCGGTCTTGCCGGGTTTGTCGGGCACCGAAGGAATTCTCCAGAAATCTGCCACTTCGGCGCGGTGCGCCGGGTTCGCCATATCGCGATGGGCCGACAGCAGATTGGCCAAGCCGCCCACTTCGCGCCCGCCCATCGCATTGGGTTGGCCGGTCAACGAGAACGGGCCGGCGCCGGGTTTGCCGATCTGGCCGGTGGACAGGTGCAGGTTGATCAGCGCGGTGTTTTTGGCCGTTCCGCTGCTGGACTGGTTCAGGCCCTGGCAATACAGGCTCAGCGTTGCTGGCGACTTGGCAAACAGGCGCGCGGCTTCCAGCAGATCGGCCTTGGCGATGCCGCAGGTTTGCGCCACCACATCCGGCGTGCAGTCGCGCACCAGCGCTTTGAGCTCTTCAAATCCGTTGGTGTGCGCCGCGATGTATGCAGCGTCTATCCAGCCCTCCCACAGCATGATGTGCAGCATGCCGTTGAACAGCATCACATCGGTACCGGGCAACAGCGGCAGGTACAGGTCGGCAATTTCGGCGGTATCGGTCTTGCGCGGATCGCAGAAGATGATTTTCAGCGCTGGGTTCGTGCGCTTGGCGTCTTCGATGCGCCTAAACAAAATCGGGTGCGCGTAGGCGGTGTTGGAGCCGACGATGAAGATGCACGCAGCGTGGTTCACATCGTCGTAGCAGGTCGGCGGCGCATCAGCGCCCAAAGTTTTCTTGTAGCCCGCTACCGCGCTGCTCATGCACAGGCGCGAATTGGTGTCGATGTTGTTGGTGCCTATCAGCCCCTTGGCGAGTTTGTTGAAAACGTAATAGTCTTCCGTCAGTAACTGGCCCGATACATAAAAGCCCACCGCATCGGGACCATGGTCCGCAATGACGTTGGCAAACTTTTCAACGGCCAGATCTAGCGCGCTGTCCCAGCTGACGATCTTGGGGGCCTCGCCGCGCTGCATGCGGCGCATGGGTTGCAGCAGGCGGGTTTGCTGTGTGACGTCGCTGCTCGCGGTTAGGTGCAGCGTGGAGCCTTTGGTGCACAGGCGCCCGAAGTTGGCCGGGTGGCCCGGGTCACCGCGCACGCCGGTGATCTGGTTGCCTTTGGCTTCAATGATGACGCCACATCCAACCCCACAGTAAGGACAGGTCGAGCGCGTTTCGTGCGCGCTGGCTGGCTCTGTGTGGATGGGAATGACCGTCATGCTTCGGCGGTAGCCTTGGCTTTCGGGCCTGCCACCGGAGCCGCCAGATCCAGCGCATGTGTTGCCAGTTCAGTCGCATCCAGATGCACCGCGCCGTCTTCCACCTTCACCGCGAACTTCGGCGTACAGCCTTCATCGGGTGATTTGGCGCAGCCGTCGGCCATGCCAATCGTCCAGTTGTGCAAAGGGCAGGCCACGCTGGTGCCAAACACGATGCCCTGGGAGAGCGGCCCGCCCTTGTGCGGGCAGCGGTCCAACAGCGCAAACACCTCGTCCTGCGCATTGCGAAACACGGCCACATCCATGCCCTGCGGGCGTGCGACGCAGCGCGAGCCCAGCACCGGGATGTCGGTGACCAGACAGATCTTTTTCCACTCGCTCATACCAATCCTTTCATTCGCAAGGAGCTATTGATTTAGTAGCTGCTTACGCACATTCCATGCGGCTTTCAGGCACTTTCTCTTTCAAAATCCGGTTCAGGCAGGAACACTCAGCTTGTCAAACTGGCGCACATCAACCTCGGCCTTGGAGAATTCAAACCAAGGGTCGGGCTCGCCGTCCAGCGCAAACTGCAGTTGCTCCCACAGCGATTTGCGCAGCGCGTGATCTTCCAGAATTTTTTTCTTCACGTAGTCCAGGCCGACACGGTTCAGGTAATGCACCGTGCGCTCCAGATACCAGCCTTCCAGGCGGTATAGCTGCATGAACGCGCCGGTGTACTCCAGCACTTCCTCGGCGGTCTTGAGCTTGGTGAAGAAGTGCGCGACCTCGGTCTTGATGCCGCCGTTGCCGCCGACATACATTTCCCAGCCGCTGTCCACGCCGATGATGCCCACGTCCTTGATGCCTGCCTCGGCGCAATTGCGCGGGCAACCCGACACGGCGAACTTGACCTTGTGCGGTGCATACATGCGCCACATCGCGCGCTCCAGGTCTTTGCCCATCTGGGTGCTGTCCTGCGTGCCCATGCGGCACCACTCGCTGCCGACGCATGTCTTCACGGTGCGCAACGCCTTGGCGTAGGCGTGGCCTGACGGCATGCCAATGTCTTTCCAGACGCCCGCCAGGTCTTCTTTCTTGACGCCCAGCAAGTCGATGCGCTGGCCGCCGGTGACCTTTACCGTAGGAATCTTGTACTTGTCCACTGCGTCCGCAATGCGGCGCAACTCGCTGGCGGTTGTTTCGCCGCCCCACATGCGTGGGATGACCGAGTAAGTGCCATCCTTCTGGATGTTGGCGTGGCTGCGTTCGTTGATGAAGCGGCTTTGCGGATCGTCCTTGGCTTCCTTGGGCCAGGTGCTGAGCAGGTAGTAGTTGACAGCGGGACGGCAGGAGGCGCAGCCGTTGGGTGTTTTCCAGTCCATCAGGCGAAACACGTCAGCGATCTTCAAAATGTGGTTCGCCACGATGGCGTCGCGCACAGCCTGGTGGCCGTGGTCGGTGCAACTGCACATCGCCTTGGTCTTGGGCGTGGCGGAGTAGTCGCCACCCGCGGTGAACATCAATATCTGTTCCACCAAACCGGTGCAGGAACCGCAGGACGCGCTGGCCTTGGTGTGCTTGCGCACTTCATCCAGCGTGAACAGACCCTTGTCGCGAATCGCCTTGCAAATGGTGCCCTTGTTGATGCCATTGCAGCCGCACACTTCCGCATCGTCGGGCATGGATGCTGCTTTGCTGTGGCCTTCGTGGCCCACATCGCCGATATTGCTTTCGCCAAACATCAGCTTGTCGCGGATGTCGGCAATGCTGCGGCCATCGCGCAAGAGCTTGAAGTACCAACTGCCGTCCACCGTGTCGCCATACAAGCAGGCGCCGACCAGCTTGTCGTCTTTGAGCACCAGCTTTTTGTAAACGCCGCCAAACGGGTCGCTCATCACGATTTCTTCGGTGCCTTCGCCGCCCATGAATTCGCCAGCACTGAACAGATCGATACCGGTGACCTTGAGCTTGGTGGAAGTCAGCGAGCCCTGGTACCGGCCAATGCCCATTTGCGCCAGATGGTTGGCCGCTACTTTGGCCTGCTCGAACAGGGGCGCCACCAGACCGTAGGCAATGCCGCGGTGCGCCGCACATTCGCCCACGCTGTAGATGCGCGCATCGGTCACGGTTTGCATCGTGTCGGTGACGACGATGCCCTTGTTGCAGTGGATGCGCATGCTCTCGGCAAGCTGCGTGTTCGGACGAATGCCTACAGCCATCACGACCAGATCGGCGGCGACTTCGGTGCCATCCTTGAACTTGATGGCCTTCACGCGCCCGTTGTCACCGGCCACCAACTCCTGCGTCTGCGCACCCATCAGGAACTGCAGGCCGCGGTCTTCCAGCGACTTTTGCAAAAGCTTGCCCGCCACGCTGTCGAGTTGGCGCTCCATCAGCGTGGGCATCACATGCACCACGCTCACCGTCATGCCGCGTAGCATCAAACCGTTGGCTGCTTCCAGACCCAGCAGGCCGCCGCCGATCACAACGGCGTTCTTGTATTTCGTCGCTGCATCAATCATCGCGTTCGTGTCCGCAATGTCGCGGTAGGCGATCACGCCTTCCAGGTCCTTGCCAGGCAGGGGCAAGATGAACGGGTTGGAGCCCGTGCACAGCAGCAGGCGGTCGTATGCGGCCTCGGTGCCATCTTCCGCTCGCACGACGCGTTTGACGCGATCAACTTCGGCTACCTTCTTGCCAGCGTGCAACGTGATGTTGTTTTCTTTGTACCAATCCCAGGAATTCAAGACGATTTCGTCCAGCGTCTGCTCACCGGCGAGCACGGGGGACAACAAGATGCGGTTGTAGTTAGGGTGCGGCTCGGCGCCAAAGACGGTGATGTCATACAGGTCCGGCGCAATCTTCAGCAGCTCTTCGAGCGTACGCACACCGGCCATGCCGTTGCCGACCATGACGAGTTTCAGTTTGGGAGGCGGGCGCATATCCATGGTGTTCTCCTTAGGCGGCTTTTTCCACATGCGCCTGGCGCGTGTAGAGAAAATCAATCACTGCCTTGCGGTAGTGCAGGTACTCCGGGCTGTCAGCCAGCGCCACGCGGTTGCGTGGGCGCGGTAATTCAACGCTCAGCACTTCGCCAATCGTCGCGGCCGGGCCATTGGTCAGCATCACGATCTTGTCGGACAGCAGCACGGCTTCGTCCACATCGTGCGTCACCATCACCACAGTGCTGTGTGTGCGGGCAACGATCTCCAGCAGCTCGTCCTGCAGCTTGGCGCGCGTCAGCGCATCCAGTGCGCCAAAGGGCTCATCCATCAGCAAGACTTTGGGCTCCATCGCGAGCGCGCGCGCAATGCCTACGCGCTGCTTCATACCGCCAGAGATTTCGCCGGGACGTTTCTGCGCGGCGGGGGTCAAGCCCACCAGTGCCAGCGCGGCGTCGGTGCGATCCTTCAATTGCGCTTTGGTCTCTACCGCGGCGCCTGGGTTGCGCGTGCCGAAGACACGTTCTACGCCGAGATAGACGTTCTCGAAGCAGGTGAGCCATGGCAGCAATGAATGGTTCTGGAACACGACCGCGCGCTCGGGGCCGGGGCCAGCGATTTCGCGGTTGGCGCAAATCAGCGTGCCCGCTGTGGGCATGGTCAGGCCAGCGATCAGGTTCAGCAAGGTGGACTTGCCGCAACCGGAGTGGCCAATCAGCGTGACGAATTCGCCTTTGGCAACGGTGAGGTTGACATCGCGTAGCGCAGGGAAGAAGCCCTTCTTGGTCTTGAAGGTCTGCGCGACGTTTTCGATCTCGATGTATTTCAGGTCGCTCATGATTTCACCTCTTCGAATGTGAATGCGGTGGCAATCTTGATCAGCGCATATTCGAGCACCAGCCCGACGATGCCGATCACGAAGATCGCGATGATGATGTTCTTGACGTTCAGGTTGTTCCACTCGTCCCAGACCCAGAAGCCAATGCCCACACCGCCGGTCAGCATCTCGGCCGCGACGATCACCAGCCAGGCCGTGCCCACCGCCAGGCGCACGCCGGTCAACATGTAGGGCAACACGGAGGGGAACAGAATCTTGGTGATGATCTTCCACTCGGAGAGGTTCAGCACGCGGGCCACGTTCATGTAGTCCTGCGGCACGCGCTGCACGCCCACCGCGGTGTTGATGACCATGGGCCAGATCGAGCAGATGAAGATGGTCCAGATCGCGGCAGGGTTCGCACCCTTGAACACCAGCAGGCCAATCGGCAGCCAGGCCAGCGGAGACACCGGACGTAACAGGCTGATCAGCGGGTTGAACATGCGGGAAAGGAACTCAAAGCGGCCGATCATGAAACCCATCGGAATGCCCACCACTGCGGCCAAACCAAAGCCCATCGCCACGCGCTCCAGCGACATCAGCACGTTCCAGCCCACGCCCTGGTCGTTCGGGCCTTTGCGGTAGAACGGGTCGCTGAAGATGGTGATGGCTTGTTGCAGCGTTTCCCAGGGGCTGGGGATGCTGCCTTTGGTGCCCATGCTCACCAGCGCCCAGATAGCTGCCAGCAAAGCCAGGCCCAGGATAGGCGGCATCACCGACATGACCAGGCCGTTCCAGTCGTAACCGGGTTGGCTGGCTGCCACCGGTGTTTTTGCATCATTTGTGCCTGTAGAGCTCATAGGGACTGCGTGAGCAGCTTCCTTTTTGATAGCAGATTGGTAGGCAGCATTGGCCGCCAGCACACGGCTTTCTGCTTCGGGAGAGAGAGGGGAGTGGAAAACGGCGCTGACCATGGCGAGCCCCTAAGCCTTGACCTTGAAGCTGTCGGCGTACTTCTTGGGATCCTTCCCGTCCCAAACCACGCCGTCCATCAGCTTGCTGGTGCGCATCGTGTCCTTCGGGATAGGTGTCTTGCTGGCCGTAGCGGCCTGCTTGTAGATCTCGATCTGGTTGATCTGTTTGGCAACCGCCAGATAGTCCGGATGCTCTTTGAGCAAGCCCCAGCGTTTGTGCTGCGTCAGGAACCACATGCCATCAGACAGGTAGGGGAAGTTCACCGCGCCGTCGTTGTAGAACTTCATGTGGTTGGCGTCGTCCCAGGTCTTGCCCATGCCGTTTTGGTAGCGGCCCAGAATGCGCTGGTTGATCGCGTCGACGCTGGTGTTGACGTAGCTCTTGTCGGCAATCGTCTCGGCCATCTTGTTCTTGTTGGACAGGTTGGCGTCGATCCAGCGACCGGCCTCCAGAATCGCTGCCGTCACGGCGCGTGCGGTGTTGGGGTACTTCTTGACGAAATCGCCGGTGGTGCCCAGCACTTTTTCGGGGTGGTCTTTCCAGATGTCCTGCGTGGTGGTGGCGGTCACGCCGATGCCATCGATGATGGCGCGGTGGTTCCAGGGCTCACCCACGCAGAAGCCGTCCATATTGCCGACACGCATATTGGCCACCATTTGCGGTGGCGGTACGGTGATGACTTTGGCGTCCTGCAGCGGATTGATGCCATTGGCGGCCAGCCAGTAATAGAGCCACATCGCATGGGTGCCGGTCGGGAAGGTTTGCGCAAACGTGTATTCACGTTTCTCGGATGCCATCAGCTTGGCAAGCCCTGCGCCATCTACCGCGCCTTTGTCGGCCAGCTTCTTGGACAGCGTGATCGCCTGGCCGTTGTTGTTCAACGTGGCCAACACGGCCATGTCTTTCTTGGGGCCACCAATACCCAGGTGCACGCCATAGACCAGGCCGTACAACACATGGGCAAAGTCCAGCTCACCATTGACCAGCTTGTCGCGCACACCGGCCCAGCTGGCTTCCTTGGACGGAATGATCTTCACGCCGTATTTCTGGTCGATGCCCAGCACAGACGCCATCACCACGCTGGCGCAGTCGGTCAGCGGGATGAAGCCGATCTTCACTTCGGTTTTCTCGGGAGCGTCTGAGCCTGCGGCATAGACGGCAGCACGCAGTGCGGGATCAATGCCGACGGCGGCGACCGTGGCGCTTTGCAGAATGGTTCGACGGGTCATACGGGCTTTCAGTAAGTCAGTCATGGCAATTCCCTCAAGGTTTCAAAACAGAAAACAGAAAACAGAACTCAGAAATGCAAAAAGGCGTCCACACTGGGTTCACTGCGCGGTGCGCAAGCAAACCCGTGGGGACGCCTTTGTCCTTTGCCGCCAGGCCCGCCCGCCGTTGGACGGGGCTGGATGCGTGACCGTTGCCGGTCTTGCGTTAGCTAATGCAATGTCTGTGCCAAGTGCTTTGACCTGAAAGATGCTATGAATTCAGGAGCTGCTTACGCACGTTCTATAAGCTCTAGAGGCACTTTTTATGCCTTATTGTGAGGGGTGCACTGGATTTGTGCGACGCACCAAATTGACCTGCGCCCCTACCGGCCCGCACCACGGGTCATGTGCTGCGGCGTGTTTTTTGGCGTTGCAGCAGGATGTGAATCAGCAAGGCAGCCGCAGCCGAAGTGGCCAGTACCGGGGAGCCGGTGACGATGTGTGCCAGGCCGTCCAGCACCTGGGTGCTGGTCTGCTGGGCGTAGTGGGTGAGGTCCACCACATCCTGCGTCTGGATGTTCTGCACGTCGTCTGTGCGGATCTGCATATCGGGCCAGCCGCCACGAAAGCGGATCTTGGCAAAGATACCGTTGGCCACTGCCACCAGTGACAGCACGCCCAACGGTCGCATCAAGTAAATGATGAGGTTGCGGCGCTCGGCAACGGGCGCGCTTTCATAGATCTTGCCGACCAGCAGTGACACCATACGGTCCTGCTCCGGAGGCGGTGCCGCGTCGTAAACCTCGGCCGCCAGTTGTTCGATGGAAATGGGAAGGTTTTGCATGCTTCAAGAGTAGCGTGGACTTGTTACTTTTCTATGAGCCGTTTGTAAGGAGATGTCTTGTTTCTTGTTGCGTATGGGGTTGGCTGGGTACACTGTGCTGAAGAAGATTGCAGGGAGAAACAGAGATGAAGTCCATTTCGCATTACCTCGCGCGCCGCCTTTTGCGCGTATTTGTCGTTGGCTTGCCGCTAACCTTCTTGGCCGCTTGCGGTGGTGGGGGAGGTGGAGGAGGCGCAACGCCACTGCCTGTGTCTGTATCCGTACCCGCCGTTCCTGCGAGTTTGAGCATGACCTACGGTGTCAGGAGTTTCAGCTTGTCGTGGGCCGCCGCTACTGCACCGGCTGATCAAGGCGCGGTGACATACCGCGCGTATGAAGACATTGATGGCACCGGCCCGACGGCGCCCACCATGATCGCGCAAGCCTTGTCGGGCACGAGCTATGCCTATGCCATCGACGGCCTGCTGCACACGCGTGTCAATGCCCAGTACACGGTGCAGGCTTGCAACAACGCAGGTTGCAGCGCATCAACGCCTTCGGTGGCCCCCAATCTCACGCAGGCAATTGGTTCACTATCGCCTTCCGATGGTGAAGAAAAGAACCTGTTCGGCAGTAGTGTGGCTCTGTCCGCAGACGGTCGTACCTTGGCGGTAGGCGCACAGGGCTCGAATATGACCGATACAGGCGTTGTCCGAGTCTATGCCCGAGCCAGTAGTGGCTGGGTGCAGCAGGCCATTCTGAGAGCGGCTACACCCATACCAAGTGAACGCTTTGGTCTTTCCCTTGCGCTGTCGGCGGATGGTGGAACGCTGGCAGTTGGTTCAGCTGGCAATCCCAATGGCCTCTGGCTCGGCTACGACATGATCCTTGGTGTGTACTTCCAGGCAAGAAGTGCCGGCATGGTTTACTTGTTTACGCGTGCCGGTAGCAATTGGGCCCAGCAAGCATCTGTAGTGGCCTCGAACGGATACAACAATGATTCGTTCGGAGCAAGTGTGGCGCTATCTGGTGATGGCAACACTCTGGCGGTGGGTGCGTATGGCGAGGCCAGTTATGTGACTGGCATCAATGGCAGCCAGGTCCCGGGCGGTACTCCCTTTGAGGCCTTTCAAGGTGCAGCCTATGTATTCAAACGCGCTGGCGCTACTTGGACGCAAACGACCCACATCAAGCCCTCCAGTACCACCGGGGGTGGTAGTTACGGGTATTTTGGTCGTGCAGTGGCCCTTTCTACAAGCGGCAACACCCTGGCGGTTGGCGCGCCCGGCAAGGATTTATGGGAGGGTGCTGCCTATGTTTTTAGCCAGACGGGTGGTAGCTGGGAGCAGAAGGCTTACATCAAGGAAAGCCATCCCCGAGCGGACAGCCGTTTTCGTTGGCAAGGAAACAGCTTCGGCAATTCCGTGGCCTTGTCGGCGGATGGCAACACTATGGTCGTGGGGGCGACTGGCGAGCAAGGTTCCGCCATCGGCATCAACGGCAACCATGACGCCACCGGCTCTCCGAGCGCTCTGCTCAATGCCGGCGCGGTCTACGTCTATACCCGTACTGACAGCAATTGGATCGAACAGGCCTATGTGAAAGCTTCCAACACGAAGAAAGAACAGTCATTCGGTGTCTCGGTAGCCATGTCAGCAGATGGCAACACACTGGCCGTCGGCGCGCCTGGCGAAAGCAGTGTGGCGACAGGCATCAATGGCGATCAGGCTAGCACGGGCGCCCAGGGATCTGGTGCGATATACCTCTTTGGCCGCAATGGCAGCAATTGGGCCCAGCAGGCCTATGTGAAGGCCTCAAATCCTGCAAACAGTTTTGGTATCGCTGTGACACTGTCATCTGATGGCAAAGACATGGCGGTGGGCAGCTCAGGTGGGGCCTATCTCTATTGAGTTAGGAAGCCCGTGGCGCAATCCAGCAAATCCGCCACATCGATCATCCGCGGGGCGACGTCAAAAAATGGTGATTCAGGGAAGACTCAATGCCACACATACTGAGCCGTCTGGTGCCTAGTTGCTTGCGCGTTTTGCGCTTGCTAACTGTTGGCTCATGGTTAGCCCTGCTTGCCGCCTGTGGTGGTTCGGGTGGTGGCGAGCCTGTGCCCGCACCAATACCTACGCCTGTGGTACCCACTGGCCTGACCCTCGCCTACGGTGTCAAGAGTTTCAGCTTGACCTGGGGGACGGCTGCCTCACCGGCTGATCAGGGCCCGGTCACATACCGCGTGTACGAAGACACAGACGGTGCCGGCCCGAGTGCACCCACCATGATCGCGCAATCCTTGACGAGCACGAGCTATGCCTATGCCATCAACGGTCTGCTGCACACACGTGTCAATGCCCAGTACACGGTGCAGGCTTGTAACAACGCAGGTTGCAGCGCATCAGCGGCCGCTGTGACGCCCAATCTCATTCAAGCAATCGGCTATATCAAGCCTTCCACCACCAACGGCGTTAATTTGTTTGGCGACGCTGTGGCCCTGTCGGCGGATGGCAGTACGCTGGCGGTTGGGGCACGAGGTATCTATAACACCCTTGATCTTGACGTGGGGGATGCGGGCGTTGTCCATGTCTTTACCCGCACTGGCAGTGGCTGGGCGCAGCAGGCTGTTTTCAAAGCTCCCACCCCACGCGCAGGTGACAACTTTGGTATCGGCGTGGCGCTTTCCTCCGATGGCAGCACGCTGGCAATTGGCATGCCGGGCAGGCCAATTGTCAATTCGTTCAACAACATGCAAGTTCCGTCGAACCTTTACGGAACGATTGCGGGCAATGTCTTTGTCTATGCGCGCACGGGCGGCAGTTGGACGCAACAAGCCGCGTTGGAAGGTGCTGACACGCAACAAGCGGATTTTTTCGGGCGAAGCGTGGCTTTGTCTGGCGACGGCAATACGCTGGCCGTAGGCGCGACCAGTTTCAGTACCAGTCCGGTCGTTAAAGATGCAGTCCATGTCTTCAATCGCACTGGCAGCGCCTGGGCGCAGCGTGGGTACATTGATGTCTCCAACAGCCCCAACATTGAAGGACCGAACATCGCTTTTGGCAATGCGGTGGCTCTTTCCACAAATGGCGACACATTGGCGGTTGGGGCTCCTGGCAGCGGTTTGGGCGGCGGCGCTGTCTATGTTTTCCGTCTCGCTGGCAGTGTTTGGGAGCAGCAAGCCTTTCTCAGGGAGGCTTATCCCGTTGGGGGTATGCAAATCTTCCAGGGTGATCAGTTTGGTATTTCAGTGGCTCTATCGGCAGACGGCAACACCATGGCCGTTGGTGCGCTGGGCGAACTCAGTGCTGCAACTGGTATTAACGGCGCGCAGGTGGATTCAGGTACCACCAATTTTGTCGGAGGTGCCGGTGCAGTCTTTGTCTTTACCCGCAGCGGCAGTAACTGGAGCCAGCAAGCCTATGTGAAAGCCTCGAATACGAAGGGCGGACAGTATTTCGGCAGTGCTGTGACTCTCTCGTCAGACGGCAATATTTTGGCCGTTGGGGCTCCTGGAGAGGCCAGTGCCGCCAATGGCATCAATGGCAATCAAGCCGACGTTAGTGCTGGAGGATCTGGTGCGACCTACCTCTATGGTCGTAATGGCAGTAATTGGGCCCAACAAGCCTATGTCAAAGCTTCCAACAGAAGTGGGGCTTTCGGTACTGCCGTCGCTCTGACTGCTGATGGCAACACCATGGCTGTTGGTGCGCGTTTCGAGTCCAGTGCCCCCGGGGGGGCTGTTTACATTTATTGAAAAGAACGTCCTAAGCTTCAGCCTAGCAAATCCGCTACATCGATCATCCGCTGGGCCACGTCGACCAGCTTCAGGTTCTTGTCCATCGCCGATTTGCGTAGCCGCGCATAGGCGGCTTCTTCTGTGAGATTCTGGTGCTGCATAAGCAATGCCTTGGCGCGGTCGATCAGCTTGCGGTCTTTCAGCGTGGTGTGGAGCTCGTCCAGCTCGTTGCGGGCAGCCGCCAATTCTTCGCGCAGGCTTTGTTCGTGCTGGAAGCGGGCAAGCGCCACATCGAGAATCGGGCGAATGCGCTCCGGCTGCAAACCCGCAACGATATAGGCCGACACACCCGCAGCCACCGCAGCGCGGGCGTTGGTCGTGTCGTGGTCGTTGGTGAACATCACGATGGGGCGTCGCGCATCGCGCGTGGCCATCACCACGTGCTCCAGCGCATCGCGTGCTTCGCTTTCGGCGTCCACAATGATCAGGTCGGGCTGTAACTGCGCCAGGCGCTCGGTCAGGAAAACATCGGCGGGCAGCGTGGCCACCAGATTGAAATTGCTCTCAAGCAAGCCAATGCGCAGACTGCGCGAGCGCTCCGCCTGTTCCAGCGCGTGGGTGTCCGTGGGGTCGGAGACCTCCAGATCAGGGGCAATGACAACGATACGAAGCGCTACGGACATACCCTTGAGCAGTGCAAGAATCGCGCCAATGTGTCCTGTCGGGCCTGCCGTTCAAGGTTTGCGCCAGTAGTGGTAGCGCCAGGCGGTGTGAAAACCTGCTTTTGCATACAAGGCAATGGCGCCGGCATTTTCTTCTTCTACTTGTAGGAAAAAACGGTGAATGCCGCGCCGCTGCGCTTCCTGCGCAAGCGCGACCAGAATGCTACGCGCCAGGCCTTGGCCGCGTTGCGACATTACCGTGCGCATGCCGTGAATGCTGGCCCAACCCTGGCTGAAGGCGCCTACACCCGCAGCCAACGGCGCACCGTCCTGGGCAATATAGGCGTACATAGCACTTTGCGAGCGGCTCAATGCAGCGATGCGGTGCTGGCCATCCACGGGATCAAAACCCGGCGCGGTATAGACCTCCGCCCAGGCCGTCTGGGCCGTCGCATCCAAATGCACTTGGGAATTTGCCGACATTCGAAGGATGTCGGCGGTATTGGCCACTTGCACCAGTGTCGGCTGTTCGTCCCGGTAGTTTCGTTCTATCAACGTGCTGTGCAGTGGAGTCAAACCCCAACCGTCGCTCAGACGAAAAGCCGCCGGCAAACTGCGCGCAGCGTACCGGGCTTCGATGGTGTCGATATCGTCGACACGGAGGTCGACGTGCCGCAGCGGTACGGCGCTTTTCGCGCGACCAATCGTGGATGCATCAAACGGCAACAACCAGCCATCGATTTCTTCCACCACTTGGGGCGCGACGGCATCCAGCGTGGCGCGTTCCAGTGTTGCAATGTCGTTGGGGGAAAGAGTGGGGTGCATGGTGCTTACTCTACACTCGGTGCCCTATGAAAGACAGCATGCTGATCCTCGGGTTTGAGTCGTCCTGTGACGAGACGGGCGTCGCTCTGGTGCAAACCCGCGCGGATGGCGCGCCGCAGTTGCTGGCGCACGCGCTGCACAGCCAGATTGAAATGCATCAGGCCTATGGCGGTGTGGTGCCCGAGCTCGCCAGTCGCGACCATATTCGCCGCGTATTGCCGCTAACCGAGGACGTGATGGCCCGCGCCGGGCGTACATTGGCTGAGGTGGATGTCGTGGCCTATACGCGCGGCCCCGGCTTGGCGGGCGCGTTGCTGGTGGGCGCCGGCGTGGCCTGTGCGTTGGGTGCCGCATTGGGTAAACCCGTGTTGGGTGTGCACCATCTGGAAGGGCACTTGCTGTCGCCGTTTTTGAGCGAAGACCCGCCGGAATTCCCCTTCGTTGCGCTGCTGGTGTCCGGGGGGCACACGCAGCTGATGCGCGTGGACAGCGTGGGAAGTTACGAATTGCTGGGCGAAAGCATTGACGATGCGGCGGGTGAAGCGTTCGACAAATCTGCCAAGCTGATGGGCTTGGCCTACCCGGGCGGCCCCCTATTGGCCAAGCTGGCGGAAGAGGGCAACCCGGCTGCATTTGCATTGCCGCGTCCTTTGTTGCACAGCGGCAATCTGGACTTCTCGTTCGCAGGCTTGAAGACTGCGGTGCTGGTGCAATCGCAAAAGATGATTGCTGCCGCGGGAGTTGCGAAATTCGAAGGCCTGCCACGCAGCGCGCAAGCCGATCTGGCGGCATCTACACAGGCGGCGATCGTTGACGTGCTGTGGAAAAAAGCTATGACCGCGTTAAAGGAAACTGGCTTGAAGCGCTTGGTCGTCGCGGGTGGCGTAGGTGCCAACCGCAAGCTGCGAGAGCAGCTCAATGCCGAGTGCGCCAAACGCAAGATCAGGGTGCATTATCCGGAACTGCATTTGTGCACCGACAACGGCGCAATGATTGCAATGGCCGCTGCGATGCGGCTGCAAAGCGGGCTGCAGCAGCCCACTTTGCAATACGCGTTTGATGTCAAACCACGATGGCCTTTGAACGCCATCGTGTGAGCAAACAACTGCTTAGTTGATTGCGAGTTCGGTAACGTTGCTCACCGGGACTTTCTTACCCAGCTTCAGCGTCAACACACCGTTTTCCAGAATGGCTTCGCTGGAGGTGGTGTCCACTTCCAAGGGCAACTCGTAGGCCGCGCGGTAACTGCGTGGCGCATCGGCTTTGGTCTGAATGCGCACGACTGCGCCTTCGATGCCAATCGTCAGTTGTTCACGGGTCACGCCGGGCACATCCAGCGTCAGGGTGAAGCTCTTGTCATCCTGCGTATAGGCGACGCTTTGCTGGCGTGCTGTGGTCAGTGCTTCGTCGAGAAAACGCTCCATTGTGCGACCCAGTGGGGCGTAGGTCGGGCGGCGGATGGGGGCTTGGGTAGCAGCGAAAAACATGGTGTGACTCCTAGTACACTGCGCGGCCCTCACCGTGAGCGCCGCATGAACCTAAGCTGCGCCCGTCTCCGTGGTTTTCAAGAGAAATTCCTGATGTTTATTCTTACTTTCGAGGTCTTGAAAAAGACTGCTATGGCGCTATGTGCCTTCGTTTTTGCAATTGCAACAGCCTCTGCGCAAACGGCCGCCCGCCCACTCAAACTGGCGTTGATCGAGGGCTTTAGCGGTCCGCAAGCAGCCGCTGGTGAAGCGGTCTACCGCAATTTGGTCTGGGCAGTGGAGCGCGTCAACACGCGTAGCGGCAATCTGCAAATGGTGTTGGATCGGTTCGATTCCAAGGGCCAAACCGAAGAGGCGCTGTCGGCGATGCGCAGCGCGATTGACAGCGGCGCGCGCATCATCCTGCAAGGCAATTCGTCGGCGGTGGCTGCTGCCCTGATCGACGCAATCAACAAGCACAATGAGCGCGACCCCGAGCGTCGGGTCCTGTTACTGAACTATGCCGCGGTGCTGCCAGAGCTGACCAACGAAAAATGCAGCTACTGGCATTTCCGTTTCGACGCGCACTCCGACATGCGCATGGCGGCGCTGATGGATGTGATTCGTGATGACAAGGCGCTGAAGTCGGTGTACCTGATCGGCCAGGATTACAGCTTTGGCCAGTCCGTCGCCCGTGAAGCGCGCCGGCAGTTGGCGCAGCAGCGCCCGGATGTGCAAGTGGTAGGCGATGAACTGCACCCCATGGGCAAGGTGAAGGATTTCGCCCCTTACGTTTCCAAGATCAAAGCCAGTGGCGCGGGCGCAGTGATCACCGGCAACTTTGGCAATGACTTAACGCTGTTGATCAAGGCCGCCAAAGAAGCGGGCTTTGATGGCAAGTTCTACACCTTCTACGGCAACGCGCTGGGCGCGCCCGCAGCGATTGGCGATGCGGGCGTTGGCAAAGTGGTGGCCGTGGCGGATTGGTTGCCCAATGTACAAACCCCGTCCAGCGAGGCTTTTTATAAGTCTTTCCGCGCCCGTTACCCGGCGCCAGCCGATGACTATGTACATATGCGCATGAGTCTGATGATTGAAGCGTTGGCCCAGGCGGTGGAGGCGGCAGGTAAGCAAAGCGGCGTAGTTGGTGCGACCGATTTGTTGGCGGTTGCCGCACAGCTGGAGCGCGCTAACGTCACATTGAGCGGTCAGACCGGAAAAATGCGTACGGTCGACCACCAGTTCCAGCAACCGCTGGTCGTGGGCGTCATGGACCGCCAGGGAACGCCCGGCGTCAAATTCGACGTCGAAGGCTCGGGTTACGGTTTCCGGGTGAGTAAAACCTTGAGTGCCGCTGCAGCAGAACAACCCAGCAGTTGTAAGATGCAGCGACCTTAAGGAGCATCCCATGAGCCAGCAGCGCATTGCCATCATCGGTTTAGGGCGTATTGGCTCCGCTTTTTTGATGCAAATGCTCAAAAAGCGCAATTTGGGCCTGGAGATCGTGTGCGTTGCCGAGTCGAGTGACACTCCGGGCCGGGCCATGGCCCTGGAAGCGGGACTCAAGGTCTGCTCCCTGGATGATGTGGTGGCGCTGGGCCATGGCGTGGATGTGATTTTTGAGCTGACCGGCCTGCCGCAAGTGCGCCGGGAACTGCGCGACAAGCTGGTTTCCAGCCAGAACCGCCAGACATGCATTGCCTCGGAATCCATTGTTCGGGTGATCTGGGCGTTGATCAGTGACGATGCCCTGCCCGAGATTGCTGGCCGGGCGACTGGGTATTGATCCAGTATCGGGCGGCCGAATATTGAGCGAATCCTCGCTTCAGGCTATAATCGACAGGCTTTGCATTCGGCAAGGCGCACGCTTGTAGTAGTTCCAGCCGCAGGCGCAAGTTTAAAACCGGGACGTGCAACCCATTGTTTGGGGGCCGTTTCACATACAGGAAATGAAAAATGATCGCATCCAGCATCAAAGCTGCAGTTGTCAAAGACAACGCCCGTAAAGCCGGCGATACCGGTAGCCCAGAAGTCCAAGTGGCTCTGCTGACCGCCCGTATCAACGAGTTGACCCCCCACTTCAAGACCCACGCCAAGGACCACCACGGTCGCCGCGGTCTGCTGCGCATGGTGAGCCGTCGCCGCAAGCTGTTGGATTACCTGAATTCCAAGGACCACGATCGCTATGTGGCTCTGATCGCCAAACTGAGCCTGCGCAAGTAAGCGATTGACCAAATGACAAGCGCCTGAGTTAGGACACTAGCTCAGGCGTTTTTTACTTCGGAGACGACAAAAACAGTACGAAGCTGTGTCATTCCAAAGCAATTCGGGGATTTTCCCGAGTTTTTCTGGAATGGCATCGTGGACTGTGATGTTGACTCCGGGCTTGGGTGAGGTGGCCTGCACCTCCCGAATTAACTGGAGATAACAAAATGACAATGTTCAACAAAGTTACCAAGACCTTCCAATGGGGCCAACACACGGTCACCATGGAAACCGGCGAAATCGCACGCCAGTCCACCGGCGCTGTGCTGCTGGACATGGATGGCACCGTCGTTCTGGCTACCGTCGTTGCCAAGACTGAAGGCAAGCCCGGGCAGGATTTCTTCCCCTTGACCGTTGACTACCTCGAAAAGACTTACGCTGCAGGCAAGATCCCCGGTAGCTTCTTCAAGCGCGAAGGCCGTCCGAGCGAATTTGAAACGCTGACTTCCCGCCTGATCGACCGCCCGATCCGCCCTCTGTTCCCAGAAGGCTTCTTCAACGAAGTGCACGTGGTAATCCACACTGTGTCGTTGAACCCTGAAGTCGATGCTGACATCGCTGCAATGATCGCAGTGAGCGCCGCGCTGTCCATCTCTGGCGTGCCGTTCAATGGCCCTATCGGCGCAGCCCGCGTCGGTTACGTCAATGGCGAGTACGTGTTGAACCCTGGCCAGACCCAGCGCAAAGATTCCATCATGGATCTGGTTGTTGCCGGTACCGAAGCCGCTGTGCTGATGGTCGAGTCCGAAGCCCAACAACTGTCCGAAGAAATCATGTTGGGCGCCGTTGTGTTCGGCCACCAGCAAGGTGCGATCGCCATCAACGCGATCCACGAACTGGTGCGTGACGCTGGCAAGCCGGTGTGGGACTGGAAAGCCCCTGCCAAGGACCAAGCCCTGATCGCCAAGATCGACGGCCTGGCCAAAGCCAAGCTGGAAGCCGCCTACCAAATCCGCAACAAGCAAGCCCGCACACAGGCTTGCCGCGCTGCCTATTCTGAAGTCATGGCCGCCCTGAAGGCCGACGGCGCTGCGTTTGACGCAGTGGCCATCGAAGGTCTGCTGTTCGAAATCGAAGCCAAGATCGTTCGCGGCCAGATTCTGGCGGGCGAGCCCCGTATCGACGGCCGCGACACACGCACTGTGCGCGCCATCGAAATCCGCAACAGCGTGCTGCCCCGTACCCACGGTTCCGCACTGTTCACCCGCGGTGAAACGCAAGCTCTGGTCGTCACGACACTGGGCACTGAGCGTGATGCACAACGTATCGACGCTTTGAGCGGCGAATACGAAGACCGCTTCATGCTGCACTACAACATGCCTCCGTTCGCCACTGGCGAAACCGGTCGCGTGGGCACGCCCAAGCGTCGCGAAATCGGCCACGGCCGTCTGGCCAAGCGCGCTCTGGTTGCGGTGCTGCCTTCCAAAGAAGACTTCCCGTACACCATGCGTGTTGTGTCCGAAATCACTGAGTCCAACGGCTCATCGTCGATGGCCTCGGTCTGCGGCGGCTGCCTGTCGCTGATGGACGCTGGCGTTCCGATGAAGGCCCACGTGGCTGGTATCGCCATGGGTCTGATCAAGGAAGACAACCGCTTCGCCGTGTTGACCGACATCCTGGGTGACGAAGATCACCTGGGCGATATGGACTTCAAGGTTGCCGGTACCACCAACGGCATTACCGCGCTGCAGATGGACATCAAGATTCAGGGCATTACCAAGGAAATCATGCAAGTCGCATTGGCCCAGGCCAAGGAAGCGCGCATGCACATTCTGGGCAAGATGCAAGAAGCGATGGCCGAAGCCAAGACTGAAGTGTCCAACTTCGCTCCTCGCCTGTTCACGATGAAGATCAACCCCGAGAAGATCCGTGACGTGATCGGCAAGGGCGGCTCCGTGATCCGTGCACTGACCGAAGAAACCGGTACGCAGATCAACATCGAAGAAGACGGCACCATCACCATCGCTTCCGCTGATCCAGCCAAGGCTGAAGAAGCCAAGCGCCGCATTGAGCAGATCACCGCCGAAGTCGAAATCGGCAAGGTCTACGAAGGCCCGATCACCAAGATTCTGGACTTCGGTGCACTGGTTAACCTGCTGCCCGGCAAAGACGGTCTGCTGCACATCAGCCAGATCGCCCACGAGCGCGTCGAGAAAGTTACGGACTACCTGTCCGAAGGCCAGATCGTCAAGGTCAAGGTCATGGAAACCGACGAAAAGGGCCGCATCAAGCTGTCCATGAAGGCTTTGCTGGACCGCCAGGAACAGCCTGCTGAGCAGAACTAAGCAAACTAGTCTGCTATGAAATCGGTAGCTGCTTGCGCACATAGCGCGGGCGCTACCGGCCGATTTGCCATGAAAGTCATCGAGATCGCAACATTTGGTGGGCCGGACGTCTTGCGTCTGGCAGATCGCCCTGAGCCTCAAGCAGGCGCAGGGGAGTTGCGCATCCGCGTCTCGGCCAGCGGCGTGAACCGTCCTGATGTATTGCAGCGCGGTGGGCACTACCCAGCGCCTGCGGGTGCGTCAGACATTCCCGGGCTGGAAGTGGCGGGTGTCATCGTCGATGGCGATGCTGCAGCGATGGCGCAAGCCGGTTTCAAAGTGGGTGACCGCGTCTGTGCGCTGGTCAGTGGCGGTGGTTACGCAGAGCTCTGCGTGGCGCCTGTCGGTCAATGTCTGCCGATACCGGCAGGACTCTCTGATCTGGAAGCCGCTAGCCTGCCGGAGACCTTCTTCACCGTGTGGAGCAATGTGTTTGACCGGGGCCATCTGAAAGCAGGGGAGACCCTGCTGGTGCAAGGTGGTTCCAGTGGCATTGGCGTGACGGCGATCCAGATGGCAAAGGCCTTTGGTGCAACCGTCATTGCAACCGCGGGCAGCGATGCCAAGTGCGATGCTTGCCGTGCGCTCGGTGCAGACCACGCCATCAACTACAAAACGCAAGACTTTCAGGCCGAAGTACTGCGCATCACGGGCAACCGCGGTGCCGATGTGATTCTGGACATGGTCGCGGGCAGTTACGTGGCCAAAGAGGTTACTTGCCTCGCAGACGATGGCCGCCTGGTCATCATTGCGGTGCAGGGCGGCGTGCAAAGCGAAATCAATGCCGGTCTGGTGCTGCGCAAGCGTTTGACGATTACCGGCTCCACGCTGCGTGCGCGGCCGGTAGCCTTCAAGGCCGCGATTGCCGCCGCTTGCCGCCAGCAGGTTTGGCCCCATCTGGAGTCGGGCGCCATCAAACCGGTGGTCCACAGCGTGTTTGCGGCAGCGCAAGCCGCAGCAGCCCACACGTTGATGGAATCGAACCAGCACGTTGGGAAGATTGTTCTGAACTGGAGCGCCGCATGAAACGCAAGCTGATTGCCGGAAACTGGAAGATGAACGGTGGCCTGGCTGCCAACGAGGCACTGATCAAGGCGCTGCTGGCCGGGTCTGCGGACTGGGCTTGCGGCGTTGCCGTGTGCGCGCCTGCTCTGTATCTGGCGCAACTACAGACACTGGTGGCCGGTAGCAAGATCGACTTGGGCGCGCAGGATGTGTCGTCCCACGAGTCTGGTGCCTATACCGGCGAAATGTCGGCGACGATGCTGAAAGACTTCGCCGTGCGTTACACCATCGTCGGCCACTCGGAGCGTCGCCAGTACCATGGGGAAGCCGATGCACTGGTGGCAGACAAAGCCAAGGCCGCATTGGCACATGGAGTGACGCCTATCGTTTGTGTGGGCGAAACGCTGGCCGAGCGCGAAGCGGGCAAGACGCAAGAAGTGGTCAAACGCCAACTGGCAGCCGTGATCCACACCAATGGCCATTGCATCAGTGAAATCGTCGTGGCGTATGAGCCTGTGTGGGCAATTGGCACGGGCAAGACCGCCACGCCAGCGCAAGCGCAGGAAGTGCACGCGGTGTTGCGCGCGCAACTGCACGCAGCGAACGAACACGCAGATCGCATCCAGATTCTGTATGGCGGCAGCATGAACGCTGCCAATGCCGCCGAATTGCTGGCCCAGCCGGACATCGATGGTGGGCTGGTTGGGGGCGCTGCCCTCAAAGCCCCGGATTTTTTATCAATTATCGCTGCAGCCCGCTAACAGCGTGCGCAGCCAGCTATCAATTTAGGAGTAGATGATGAACGCAGTTTTGACCATTATTTTGACCGTGCAGATGCTGTCCGCCTTGGGCATGATTGGCTTGATCCTTGTGCAGCACGGCAAGGGTGCCGACATGGGCGCAGCCTTCGGCAGCGGCAGTTCCGGCAGCCTGTTTGGTGCCAGCGGCAGCGCCAACTTCCTGTCCCGCACGACGGCCGTGCTGGCCACGGTGTTCTTTGTCTGCACATTGGCTCTGGCCTACTTTGGCAACCTGCGTCCTGCCAGTTCCGGCAGCGTGCTGGAAAGCGCTGCGGTTGTGACGCCGGCTGCTCCTGCATCGGCTGCCGCACCTGAGGTGCCAGCCTCCGGCGCAGCCCAGATTCCGTCTAAGTAAATCCCCTCTGAAAATGCCTTGGCCCTCCGGGGCGTAAGGTGTTTTCAGGGTAAACTCCTAGTTGTCAGATGAGCAAACGCCGCAAGGTTCCTCACGCAATTCTGACAATGAAGAGAGCCGCCGTCGTGGTGAAATTGGTAGACACGCTATCTTGAGGTGGTAGTGGCGAAAGCTGTGCGAGTTCGAGTCTCGCCGACGGCACCATTAATTTAGTTACGGTGATCAGAATCCCAAGATGAACCTCGATCAATACCTTCCCGTCCTCCTGTTCATCTTGGTTGGCATCGGCATTGGCGTAGTACCCCAGGTACTGGGCTATATCCTCGGACCGAATCGTCCCGATGCCGCCAAAAACTCCCCCTATGAATGCGGCTTCGAGGCGTTTGAAGACGCCCGCATGAAGTTCGACGTTCGCTACTACCTCGTAGCCATTCTTTTCATTTTGTTTGATCTGGAGACGGCCTTCCTGTTTCCTTGGGCGGTGAGCCTCAAGGAAATCGGCCTGATGGGCTTCCTCGTGGGCGCAGAGTTCGTGATCGTGTTGACGATCGGCTTTGTGTACATGTGGAAAAAAGGCGCTCTGGACTGGGAGTAATGCAATGATTGAAGGCGTACTGAAAGAAGGCTTCGTCACTACGAGTTACGACTCGGTGATGAACTGGGCCAAGACTGGTTCCATTTGGCCGATGACATTTGGTCTGGCTTGTTGTGCGGTTGAGATGATGCACGCTGCTGCTGCGCGTTACGACATCAGCCGCTTCGGCTCCGAAGTATTTCGCGCAAGCCCGCGCCAGTCCGATCTGATGATCGTCGCCGGCACGCTGTGCAACAAGATGGCACCCGCGCTGCGCAAGGTCTATGACCAGATGTCCGAGCCCCGCTGGGTGATCAGCATGGGCTCCTGCGCCAATGGCGGCGGCTACTACCACTACAGTTATTCCGTGGTCCGCGGTTGCGACCGCATTGTGCCCGTGGATGTGTATGTGCCCGGTTGCCCACCAACCGCGGAAGCACTGCTGTACGGCATTCTGCAATTGCAGCAGAAGATCCGCCGCACCGAAACCATTGCCCGCGCTTGAAATTACGCCGATAGGAAATTCATGACTGTTTATTCCGTTCGCCCCGAGGACACTCTAGCCGCCGTGCAGACCGCGCTGGGTGACAAGGTCAAGCGCATCTCTGTGGACCTTGGCGAAGTCAAGGTGATGGTCGCTGCTTCTGACTACCACGAAGCCGCACAAATCCTGCGCAATGCGCCCGGCTGCCAGTTCGAGCAGTTGATCGACTTGTGCGGCGTGGATTACTCCGAATACGGAGACAAGGTCAACGAAGGTCCGCGTTTCTGCGTGGTCTCGCACTTGCTGTCGGTCAGCCTGAACCAGCGCCTGCGTTTGAAGGTGTTTGCCACTGACAACGACATGCCCATCGTCGATTCCGTCAACGACATCTGGAACTCCGCCAACTGGTTTGAGCGCGAAGCCTTCGATTTGTTTGGCATCGTGTTTGAAGGCCACAACGACCTGCGTCGCATTCTGACCGACTACGGTTTCATCGGCCATCCGTTTCGCAAGGATTTCCCGACCACGGGCCACGTGGAAATGCGCTACGACGCAGAATCCAAGCGCGTGGTGTACCAGCCAGTGACGATCGAAGCGCGCGAAATCACGCCGCGCATCATCCGTGAAGACAACTACGGCGGAGGCCTGCAGTAAGCAGAAGAATTGCATGGCTGAAATCAAAAACTACACCCTGAACTTCGGACCGCAGCACCCGGCTGCACACGGCGTGCTGCGCCTTGTGCTGGAGCTGGATGGCGAAGTGATCCAGCGCGCCGATCCGCACATCGGCCTGTTGCACCGCGCCACCGAAAAGCTGGCCGAAAGCAAGACCTACATCCAGTCGCTGCCTTACATGGACCGCTTGGACTATGTGTCCATGATGTGCAACGAGCATGCGTACTGCCTGGCAATCGAAAAGCTGCTGGGTTTGGAAGTGCCGGTTCGCGCGCAGTACATCCGTGTGATGTTTTCCGAAATTACGCGCCTGCTGAACCACCTGATGTGGCTGGGTTCGCACGGCAACGATTGCGGTAGCTCCACCATCCTGATTTACACCTTCCGCGAACGCGAAGACCTGTTTGACATGTACGAGGCCGCCAGCGGCGCACGCATGCATGCGGCCTACTTCCGGCCGGGTGGCGTTTACCGCGATCTGCCCGACACCATGCCGCAGTTCAAGGCCAGCAAGGTGCGTAACGCCAAGGGCGTCGCCGAGCTGAACAAAAACCGCCAGGGCTCCCTGCTGGACTTCATTGACGACTTCTCGCAGCGCTTCCCCAAGTGTCTTGAGGAATACCACACGCTGCTGACCGAGAACCGTATCTGGAAGCAGCGTACCGTCAATATCGGCATCGTCAGCCCCGAGCGCGCGCTGAACCTGGGCTTCACCGGCCCGATGCTGCGTGGCTCCGGCATCGAATGGGATCTGCGCAAGAAGCAGCCCTACGACGTGTACGACAAACTGGATTTCGACATCCCCGTGGGCAAAACCGGCGACGTGTACGACCGCTACCTGGTGCGCATGGAAGAGATGAAGCAGTCCAACCGCATCATCAAGCAGTGCGTGGACTGGTTGAAGGCCAACCCAGGTCCAGTCATCACCGACAACCACAAGATCGCCGCGCCGTCGCGCGAATCCTTGAAGACCAACATGGAAGAGCTGATCCACCACTTCAAGCTGTTCACCGAGGGCTTCCATGTGCCTGCAGGCGAAGCCTATGCGGCGGTGGAACACCCCAAGGGTGAGTTCGGCATTTACCTGATCAGCGATGGCGCCAACAAGCCTTATCGCCTGAAGATTCGCCCGCCAGGCTTCGTGCATCTTGCGGCGCTCAACGAAATGGCCAGTGGGCACATGATTGCGGACGCGGTGTCCATCATCGGCACCATGGACATTGTTTTTGGAGAGATTGATCGATGATCTCTGATGCAACTCCCGCAGCGAAGCTGTCGGACACCACTCTTTCGCGCTTCGCCAAAGAAGTCGCCAAATATCCCGACAACGACACGGGCCGCCAATCTGCCGTGATGGCCTGCCTGGCCATCGTTCAGCAGGAGTTGGGTCATGTCAGCACCGACAGTGAGAAGCTGATCGCCGACTACCTGCATATGGCACCTATGGCCGTGCACGAAGTCACGACCTTCTACAACATGTACAACCAGCGCAAGTTGGGCAAGTTCAAGCTCAATGTCTGTACCAATCTGCCGTGCCAGTTGCGCAATGGTCAGCACGCGCTGCACCATCTGGAAAAGAAGCTGGGCATCCATATGGGTGAGACAACTGCTGACGGCATGTTCACACTGCAACAAAGCGAATGCTTGGGCGCTTGCGCCGACTCGCCTGTGATGCTGGTCAACGACCGCCATATGTGCAGTTTCATGAGCGACGACAAGCTGGACCAATTGGTTGACAGCCTGCGCGCCGAAGGAGCCAAGTGATGAGCGTCGACAAGATCCTCGATCAATTCAAGGCCACAGGCGTTCAAACCTGTTTCCATGACCGCCACATCAATCCCCAGATTTATGCCGGGCTGAATGGTTCCAACTGGAGCCTGAAAGACTACGAAGCGCGTGGTGGCTACCAAGCGCTGCGCAAGATTTTGGGCAAGGATGGCTCCGCACCGAACGACGCTGGCGTCGTGGGCATGACCCAAGACCAAGTCATTGCAACCGTCAAGGAATCTGCGCTGCGCGGACGCGGCGGCGCTGGCTTCCCGACCGGTTTGAAGTGGAGCTTCATGCCCCGCTCGTTCCCGGGTCAGAAATACCTCGTCTGCAATTCCGACGAAGGCGAACCCGGTACCTGCAAGGACCGCGACATCCTCGAATACAACCCCCACATCGTGATCGAAGGCATGGCGATTGCCGCGTACGCGATGGGCATTTCGGTGGGCTACAACTACATCCACGGCGAAATCTTCTCAGCCTATGACCGCTTCGAAGCGGCGCTGGAAGAAGCGCGCGCCGCTGGCATGTTGGGCGACAACATCATGGGTAGCAACTTCAGCTTCCAACTGCATGCGTCCCATGGCTTTGGCGCTTACATCTGCGGTGAAGAAACAGCTTTGCTGGAATCGCTGGAAGGCAAAAAGGGTCAACCCCGCTTCAAGCCACCGTTCCCAGCCAGCTTTGGCCTGTACGGCAAGCCGACCACGATCAATAACACCGAAACCTTTGCCGCAGTTCCCTGGATCATTCGCAACGGCGGTCAGGCTTACCTCGAATGCGGCAAGCCCAACAACGGTGGTACCAAAATCTACTCGGTCAGCGGTGACGTCGAGCGTCCCGGCAATTACGAAATCCCTATGGGCACACCGTTTTCCAAGTTGTTGGAACTCGCTGGTGGCGTCAAAGGCGGTAAGGCACTGAAGGCCGTGATCCCTGGCGGATCGTCTTCACCTGTTCTGCCTGCTTCCATCATGATGGAATGCACGATGGACTACGACTCCATCGCCAAGGCGGGTTCCATGTTGGGCTCCGGCGCTGTGATCGTGATGGACGAAACGCGTTGCATGGTCAAGGCGCTGCAACGTCTGTCCTACTTCTACATGCACGAGTCCTGCGGCCAGTGCACGCCTTGCCGCGAAGGCACAGGCTGGTTGTCGCGCATGGTGGACCGTATCGTGAATGGCCAGGGACGCCCGAGCGATCTGGATCTGCTGGACAACGTGTCAGAGAACATCATGGGTCGCACTATTTGCGCGCTCGGCGATGCAGCGGCCATGCCTGTTCGCGCCATGATCAAACATTATCGGCATGAGTTTGCGCATCTGATCGAGCACAAGTCCAGCATGGTCAATGCGGCGGTGGAAAGCTAACAATGATTGAAATCGAACTCGACGGCAAGAAGGTAGACATTGTTGAAGGCAGCATGATCATGCATGCCGCCGACAAGGCCGGCACCTACATCCCGCATTTCTGCTATCACAAGAAATTGAGCATCGCGGCCAACTGCCGCATGTGCCTGGTTGATGTGGAGAAGATGCCCAAACCCATGCCGGCCTGCGCAACGCCGGTGACGCAAGGCATGATCGTTCGCACCAAGAGCGATAAGGCGATCAAGGCACAGAAGTCGGTCATGGAGTTTTTACTGATCAACCACCCTTTGGATTGCCCTATCTGCGACCAAGGCGGTGAGTGCCAGCTACAGGATTTGGCCGTCGGTTACGGTGGGTCTTCTTCGCGTTACGAAGAAGAAAAGCGCGTTGTGCCGGTCAAAGATGTAGGCCCGCTGATTTCCATGCAGGAAATGAGCCGCTGCATCCATTGCACCCGCTGCGTGCGCTTCGGCCAGGAAGTGGCCGGCGTGATGGAGCTGGGCATGTCGCACCGCGGTGAGCATGCCGAGATCGAAACCTTTATCGGTGAGTCGGTCGACTCCGAGCTGTCCGGCAACATGATTGACATTTGCCCGGTCGGCGCGCTGACCAGCAAGCCGTTCCGCTACAGCGCCCGCACCTGGGAACTGTCGCGCCGCAAATCAGTCAGCCCGCACGACTCCACCGGTTCCAACCTGATCATCCAGGTCAAAAACAACAAGGTGATGCGCGTCGTACCGCTGGAAAACGAAGCGATCAACGAATGCTGGATTGCTGACCGCGACCGTTTCTCTTATGAAGCGCTGAACGGCGACGAACGTCTGACCACGCCCATGATCAAGCAGGGCGGTGAGTGGAAATCGGTCGACTGGCAGACCGCACTCGAATACGTGGCCAACGGCCTGAAGCAGATCAAGAGCGACCATGGCGCAGCCGCCATTGGTACCTTGGTCAGCCCGCACAGCACCTTGGAAGAACTGCATCTGGCAGGCGCTTTGGTGCGCGGCCTGGGCAGCGACAACATTGACTACCGTTTGCGCAATGCGGAGTTCGCGCCAGCAGGCGAGGGCGCACGCTGGCTGGGTACCTCCATCGCATCATTGACGCAATTGCAGCGTGCTCTGGTTGTTGGCTCCAACCTGCGCAAAGACCATCCGCTGTTTGCACAGCGTATTCGCCAAGCCTCGAAGACCGGCTGCGCGGTGAATGTGCTGGGTGCTACAGCGCCAGATTGGGCTATGCGTATCGCCAACACGCTGGTTGCGCCTTCCGGTCAATGGGTACAAGCGCTGGCAGATATCGCCTCAGCAGTCGCTGCAGAGAAGGGCGTTGCTGCGCCCGCTAGCGGCAACGCGACTGAGTCCGCACAAGCGATTGCGAAGAGCCTGCTGGGTGGCGAACGCAAAGCGATCTTGTTGGGTAACGCCGCCGCGCACCACGCTAAAGCGAGCAGCTTGCTGGCACTGGCCAACTGGATTGGTGAGCAGACGGGCGCTACCGTCGGCTATCTGACCGAAGCTGCAAATACCGTTGGCGCGCAACTGGCGAAAGCCCAGCCCGCTGCGCCCGGTCTGAACGCTGGACAAATGCTCGGCGGTGCGCTGAAGGCGGCCGTGTTGTTGAATACCGAGCCTAAGTTTGATGCAGCCAACGGCGCAGATGCGGTGAAGAAACTGGCCACTTGCCAGATGGTTGTCTCTCTGAGCCCGTTCAAGGCGAACATGGACTGTGCCGACGTGCTGCTGCCGATTGCGCCATTCACCGAAACATCCGGCACCTTCGTCAACGCTGAAGGCCGTGTGCAGAGTTTCCACGCCGTCGTGAAGCCTTTGGGTGATACGCGTCCGGCCTGGAAAGTATTGCGCGTGCTCGCGAATCTGCTGGAGTTGCCTGGCTTTGATTTCGAGTCGTCGCAAGATGTGCTGACCGATATGCACGCAGCCAATGGCGGTGTGCCAGAGCAAGTTCCTGCTGCTTTGCTGAGCAATGCCTGTAAGGCATCCATCGATGTGGCCGCCACATCTGGTGAGCCTGCCAGCGCCAGCATTTACCAGCTCGACGGCATTGTGCGTAGAGCGCCTGCGCTGCAACTGACGGCAGATGCCCGTTTGCAAGAGGTGGCAGCATGATTGACGCGCTGTACAACTTTGGTTTGGGATTGTTTGCCTTCCCGCTGTGGGTCAGCCTCATCTGGCCCATTGTCTGGACGCTGATCAAGATCATCGTGGTCGTGCTGCCGCTGATGGGTCTGGTGGCCTATCTGACTTTGTGGGAGCGCAAGTTCCTTGGCTGGATGCAGGTCCGCGTGGGACCGAACCGAGTTGGGCCTTTGGGCTTGCTGCAGCCGATTGCTGACGCGCTGAAGTTGATGACCAAGGAAATCCTGGTCCCCACGCAAGCCAGCAAGGGCCTGTTCTTTATCGGCCCGATTTTGACCATCATGCCGGCACTGGCGGCTTGGGCTGTTGTGCCATTTGGTCCGGAAACCGTTTTGGCGAATGTCAACGCCGGTCTGCTGTTCCTGATGGCCATTACCTCGATGGAGGTCTACGGCGTGGTGATCGCGGGTTGGGCTTCCAACTCCAAGTATTCGTTCCTGGGTGCGATGCGCGCCTCGGCGCAAATGGTCAGCTACGAAATCTCGATGGGCTTTTGCCTGGTGATTGTGCTGATGGTGTCCGGCACGATGAACATGACCGAAATCGTGTTGGGCCAGGGCAAGGGCATGATGGTGGAGCAGGGACTGGGTTTCCTGTCCTGGAACTGGTTGCCGCTGTTGCCAGTCTTTGTTGTGTATTTCATCTCGGGTCTGGCTGAAACCAATCGCCACCCGTTTGACGTGGTCGAAGGCGAAGCTGAAATCGTCGCTGGTCACATGGTCGAGTACTCCGGCATGTCGTTTGCGATGTTCTATCTGGCTGAATACGTGAACATGTGGCTAATCTCCATACTGGCCACGGTGATGTTCCTTGGCGGCTGGCTGTCGCCAGTGGCGGCGCTGGACTTTATTCCCGGCTGGATCTGGTTGGGACTGAAGACGTTCTTTGTCGTCAGCCTGTTTATCTGGGTGCGCGCCACCTTCCCCCGTTTCCGTTACGACCAGATCATGCGTCTGGGCTGGAAAGTATTTATCCCTGTGACTCTGGTCTGGTTGCTGTTCATCGGCGCCTGGATGCAGACTTCCTGGAACATCTGGAAGTGAAGGGGCTACTCACATGACTTCATCTGTTATCAACCGCACTCCAGCCTTTTCGCTGCGTGATTTTCTGTCCAGCTTCCTGCTGCTGGAATTGTTCAAGGGCATGGCCCTGACCGGCCGCTACCTGTTCCGCCGCAAGGTGACGGTGCAGTTTCCTGAGGAAAAAACGCCGCTGTCGCCTCGCTTCCGTGGCCTGCATGCGCTGCGCCGCTATGACAACGGCGAAGAACGCTGCATTGCCTGCAAACTGTGCGAAGCGGTCTGCCCGGCGATGGCTATCACGATCGAATCCGATGTGCGCGAAGACGGTTCTCGCCGCACCACACGTTACGACATCGATCTGACCAAATGCATCTTCTGCGGCTTCTGCGAAGAAAGCTGCCCGGTCGACTCCATTGTGGAAACCCACATCCTGGAATACCACGGTGAAAAACGCGGCGACCTGTACTTCACCAAGGACATGTTGTTGGCCGTAGGCGATCGTTACGAAAAAGAAATCGCTGCCGCAAAACAGGCGGACGCCAAGTACCGTTGATCGCTGCTCAAGAAAGTATCTGAACCATGAGTATTACGACCGGTCTGTTTTATGCCTTCTCTGCGGTGCTATTGTTTGCCGCGTTTCGCGTCATCACGGCGCGCAACCCCGTGCACGCCGCGCTGTTTCTGGTGCTGACCTTCTTCCAGGCCGCGATGATCTGGATGCTGCTGAAAGCCGAATTCCTGTCCATCACGCTGGTGCTGGTGTATGTGGGTGCGGTGATGGTGCTGTTCCTGTTCGTCGTGATGATGATGGATATCAACATCGAGAACCTGCGCGCGGGTTTCTGGAAGCACTTTCCGCTGGCCGCCATCATTGGCTTGGTCATTGCCTGGGAAATGACATGGGTACTGATGGGCGGCTTCCGCCCTGTGGATGACCCTGTTGCCGCAACCAATGCACTGCAAACCTCCAACACCAAGGAGCTGGGCAAGCTGCTGTTCACCCAGTATCTGTATCCGTTGGAAGTCGGCGCCGCCATCTTGCTGGTAGCGATGATTGCCGCCATCGCACTGACACTGCGCGCCCGCAAGGACAGCAAGTATGTCCACGCGGGAGATCAAGTACGCGTCAAGTCGCGTGACCGGATGACCGTAGTGAAGATGGCTGCCACCCAGGCAGCACCTGCGCCCACACCTGCTGCTGAAGGGGAGACCAAGGCATGACACTCACACTCGGACACTTTCTGTCGCTCGGCGCGATGTTGTTTGCACTGTCGGTTGTAGGCATTTTCCTGAACCGCCGCAACCTGATCGTGTTGCTGATGGCGATTGAGCTGATGCTGCTGGCGGTGAATACCAACTTTGTTGCGTTCTCGTATTACCTGAACGACATGCACGGCCAGATCTTCGTGTTCTTCATTCTGACGGTTGCCGCCGCCGAGTCCGCCATTGGCCTCGCGATTCTGGTGCTGCTGTTCCGCAACAAGTCCAGCATCAGCGTGGACGAACTCAATACGCTCAAGGGTTAAAACAATGTCTGCAACCCTCTCTGCATGCACTCTGCTGGCGGTACCGCTGGCACCCCTGGTGGGGTCCGCACTGGCGGGCGTGTTTGGAACCAAGTTTGGTGGCAATGTGATTGGCCGCCGCGTCACGCATTCGTTGACTATCCTGGGCGTGTTCATTGCCTTTGTACTGTCTGCGATGACGTTGTATTCGGTCGCCGTGGACGGTGCGCGTTTCAACGAAACCATCTACACATGGATGCAGGTTGGCAGCCTGAAGATGGAAATCGGCTTTTTGGTCGATGGCCTTACCGCCATGATGATGTGCGTCGTGACCTTCGTATCGCTGATGGTCCATCTGTACACCATTGGCTACATGGAAGAAGACGACGGCTACAACCGCTTCTTCGCCTACATCTCGCTGTTCACCTTCTCTATGCTGATGCTGGTGATGAGCAACAACCTGCTGCAGTTGTTCTTTGGCTGGGAAGCGGTGGGCCTAGTGTCTTACCTGCTGATCGGTTTCTGGTTCAACAAGCCAACCGCCATCTTTGCGAACATGAAGGCGTTCCTGGTCAACCGCGTCGGTGACTTTGGTTTCATTCTGGGCATTGGTCTGATCGTCGCTTTCGCCGGGACCTTGAACTACGGCGAAGTATTTGCCAAGAGCGGTGAGTTGGGTGCATTGGCTTTCCCCGGCACCAGCTGGATGCTGATCACTGTAATCTGCATTTGCTTGTTTATCGGCGCGATGGGCAAGTCGGCTCAGTTCCCGTTGCACGTCTGGTTGCCCGATTCGATGGAAGGCCCGACACCCATTTCTGCGCTGATCCACGCTGCGACGATGGTGACGGCTGGCATCTTCATGGTGGCGCGCATGTCGCCGCTGTTTGAGTTGTCGGACACTGCGCTGAACTTTGTGCTGGTGATTGGTGCCATCACCGCGCTGTTCATGGGTTTCCTGGGCATCATCCAGAACGACATCAAGCGCGTGGTTGCGTACTCCACGCTGTCTCAGTTGGGTTACATGACAGTCGCCCTGGGCGCATCGGCGTACTCTGTTGCCGTGTTCCACCTGATGACCCACGCATTTTTCAAGGCGCTGTTGTTCCTCGGTGCCGGTTCGGTGATCATGGGTTGCCACCACAACCAGGACATCCGATGGATGGGCGGCCTACGCAAGTACATGCCTATCACCTGGATCACTTCGCTATTGGGCTCGCTGGCCTTGATCGGTACACCGCTGTTCGCCGGCTTTTACTCCAAGGACAGCATCATTGAGGCTGTCGCTGAAAGCCATCTGCCCGGTGCTGGTTTCGCGCACTTCGCTGTGCTGGCGGGTGTGTTTGTGACCGCCTTCTATTCGTTCCGCATGTACTTCCTGGTGTTCCACGGCAAAGAGCGGTTCGATCAGAATCCCGATGCGCACCATGATGACCACGCTGCCCATGACGATCACGGCCATGGTGATCACCACCATGTGCCACACGAATCTCCGTGGGTCGTGACGGTGCCGTTGGTGCTGTTGGCGATTCCTTCGGTGGTAATTGGTTTTATGACCATCCAGCCGATGCTGTTTGGCGAATTCTTCAAGGACGCGATTTTTGTCAATGCCGGGGCTCACCATGCGATGACAGAGTTGGCTGAGATGTTCCACGGCCCGCTACAAATGGCCCTGCATGCTTTCAGCACAGCGCCGTTCTGGTTGGCTCTTGCCGGCGTGGCAGTGTCGTATGTGTTCTACATGGTCAAACCCGAAATTCCAGCAGCGATCAAGCGCACGTTCATGCCGGTGTTCACACTGCTGGAAAACAAGTACTACCTGGACTGGATCAATGAAAACATCCTGGCACGCGGCGCGCGCGCTTTGGGTACCGGTCTGTGGAAGGGCGGCGATCAGGCCATCATCGACGGTACGCTGGTCAACGGTTCATGGAAGCTTGTAGGCTGGATTTCCGGCGTTGTGCGCAAGCTGCAATCCGGCATGCTGTACCACTACGCGCTGGCCATGATCTTGGGCATCTTCATGCTCATGACGTATTTTGTGTTGCTCAACAAGTAGGAGTAGAAAAACATGGGATTGTTGAGCCTTGCCATCTGGACGCCAATTGCGTTCGGTATTCTGTTGCTGGCACTGGGCCGCGATGAGCAGGCCGGTGCGGTGCGCTGGGTTGCGCTGATTGGCGCGCTGGTCAGTTTCCTGGTGACCTTGCCGCTGTACACGCAATTCAATACGGCCTCCGCAGCGATGCAGTTTGTCGAGAAGGCATCGTGGATTGAGCGCTTCAATGTGAGCTATCACATCGGTCTGGACGGTATTTCGTTCTGGTTCGTATTGCTGACGGCCTTCATCAATGTGGTCGTGGTGATCGCCAGCTGGGAGTCGATTACTCGCCGTGTCAACCAATACATGGGCGCGTTCCTGATTTTGAGTGGCCTGATGATTGGCGTGTTCAGCGCATTGGACGGCCTTCTGTTCTATGTGTTCTTCGAAGCCACACTGATCCCGATGTACCTGATCATCGGTATCTGGGGCGGCCCCAACAAGATTTACGCGGCGTTCAAGTTCTTCCTGTACACGTTGCTGGGCTCCTTGCTGATGCTGGTTGCGCTGATCTATCTGTACATCCAGTCGGGTGGTAGTTTTGATCTGGCGACTTGGCACGCTCTGCCGCTGAGCGGCAAGGCGCAGACCCTTCTGTTCTTTGCGTTCTTCTCCGCGTTTGCGGTGAAAGTGCCAATGTGGCCGGTGCACACTTGGCTGCCCGATGTGCACGTGGAAGCGCCTACCGGCGGCTCTGCAGTGCTGGCCGCCATCATGTTGAAGCTGGGTGCTTACGGTTTCCTGCGCTTTTCGCTGCCCATCGCCCCCGATGCGGCGCATGAATACGCAGGTTTCATGATCGCGCTGTCGCTGATCGCCGTGGTCTATGTGGGCTTGGTTGCAATGGTGCAGCAGGACATGAAGAAGCTCGTCGCTTACTCGTCCGTCGCACACATGGGCTTTGTGACGCTTGGCTTCTTCATCTTCAACGATGTGGGTATTTCTGGTGGTCTGGTGCAGATGATTGCGCACGGCTTTGTGTCTGGCGCGATGTTCCTCTGCATTGGTGTGCTGTACGACCGCGTGCATTCGCGTGAGATTTCTGCCTATGGCGGTGTCGTTAACACCATGCCCAAGTTCGCAGCCTTTGCCTTGTTGTTCGCGATGGCCAATTGCGGCTTGCCGGGCACTGCTGGTTTTGTGGGCGAGTGGATGGTGATCTTGGGTGCTGTGAAGTTCAACTTCTGGGTGGGCTTTGCCGCCGCCAGTGCGCTGATTTTTGGCGCCGCCTACACGTTATGGATGTTCAAGCGCGTCTATCTGGGTCCTGTCGCCAACGACGACGTCAAAGACCTGAAGGACATCAACGCACGCGAGTTCGTGATGCTGGCCTTGCTGGCCGCAGCCGTGCTGTACATGGGCATCTACCCCAAACCGTTTACCGATGTGATGGATGCCTCGGTGGCGCAACTGCTCAAGCATGTTGCCCTTTCCAAGCTCCCTGGCTGAACTGATCACACTGAATTGAGAGAAGCACGATGATTGACAAAATCAGCTGGATCACGGTCTACCCGGAAATCATTTTGATGGTGATGGCCTGCGCCATTGCCATGTTGGACCTGCGCGTGAAGACACCGCTGCGTACCGTTACCTATGGCATGACATTGCTGACGCTGGCCGTGGTGGCCTTGGTGCAAGCTGTTTATGCGTCTGGCGGCGCGACCTACTATGGCTTCGGCAACATGGTGGTTAGCGACTCCATGGGCAACTGGCTCAAGTGTTTTGCAACGATCGCCGTAATGGTGACCCTGGTTTATGGCCGTCCGTACGCGGGCCAACGCGACATGCTGCGCGGTGGCGAACTGTTTACGTTGAGCCTGTTTGCGTTGCTCGGCATGTTCGTGATGATCTCGGGCAACAACTTCCTGGTGATCTACATGGGCCTGGAGTTGCTGACGCTCTCCAGCTATGCACTGGTGGCCCTGCGCCGCGACAACGCAACGGCCACCGAAGCTGCGATGAAGTACTTTGTGCTCGGCGCGATGGCATCCGGCTTCCTGCTGTACGGCATGTCCATGCTGTATGGCGCTACCGGTACGCTGGATATCAATGGCGTGTTCAAGGCCATCTCTTCTGGCGAGGTGAACCACCAGGTTCTGGTATTTGGCCTGGTATTCATCGTGTCTGGTTTGGCATTCAAGCTCGGCGTGGTGCCTTTCCACATGTGGATTCCTGACGTCTACCAGGGCGCTCCCACGGCCATTACGCTGATGATTGGCGGCGCACCCAAGCTCGCAGCATTCGCAATCACTATGCGTTTGCTGGTCGAGGGGATGTTGCCACTGGCGATTGATTGGCAGCAGATGCTGCTGGTGTTAGCCGTAAGCTCGCTGTTCATCGGTAACCTGGCAGCCATTGCGCAGACCAATGTGAAGCGCATGCTGGCGTTCTCCACCATCTCGCAGATGGGCTTTGTGCTACTGGGCGTGATGTCCGGCGTGGTGGATGGCAACATCGCGTCCGCCGCCAATGCCTACAGCTCGGCCATGTTCTATGTCATCACCTATGTGCTGACCACGTTGGCTGCCTTCGGTGTGCTGATGCTCTTGTCCAGCGAAGGTTTTGAGAGCGAAGAGATCGCCGATTTCGCTGGGCTGAACAGCCGTAGTCCGCTGTATGCAGGTGTAATGTCTGCCTGTCTGTTCTCTTTGGCTGGTATCCCCATGTTTGTCGGCTTCTTCGCCAAGCTGTCTGTGCTGCAAGCGCTGATTTCTTCCGGAAGCGCCTTCCATATCGGTATCGCGATCTTCGCTGTGATGATGTCGTTGATCGGCGCCTTCTATTACCTGCGTCTGGTCAAAGTCATGTACTTTGATGAACCCATTACCGCGACTTCGGTGATCGCACCCTTGGATGTGCGCATTGTGTTGACCCTCAACGGCGCACTGGTGTTCATCCTGGGCGTGTTGCCTGAAGGGTTGCTGGCACTGTGCCGGGAGTCCGTATTGCAGATGCTGGGCACCTGAGTCCGTTCGCGGAGATCTGTTTGTCCGCCACACCATGCGCGACCCCAAGCACGACGACCACCTGACGGAGGTCTTCCAGAGCCGGGAGGAACTTCTCAAGGGTAAATTCCTCCACGCGCTACGCGACACAGTCACTTTGCCCAATGGCCAACCTACGGTGCGTGAATACTTTGTGCACCCCGGCGCGGTGATGGTTATCCCCATGCTGGACGATGGTCGGGTCATCATGGAGCGGCAGTTCCGCTACCCGGTGGGGCAAGTGATGATTGAATTTCCAGCGGGCAAGCTGGACCCCAATGAGCCTGTCCTGGCCTGTGCCCAGCGCGAGTTGCGTGAGGAAACCGGTTACACCGCCACTGAGTGGGCGCGCGCCGGCGTATTGCATCCGGTCATCGCGTACTCCACCGAAGTCATAGAAATCTGGTTTGCCCGCGGGCTCAAAGCAGGCGAACGCCAGCTCGACGAAGGCGAGTTTCTCGACGTCTTTGAAGCCAATCCCGTTGAGCTGATGGCTTGGTGCCGGGACGGCAAAGTCACCGACGCCAAGACATTGACAGGCGCGCTGTGGTTGCAGCAGGTGCTGGCCGGAAGCTGGCCCCTGCAGTGGCAGCGCGCCATCTAGCCCCCACGCTCCGCCGCTATGCGGGTCGCTGCCCCCCGAGGGGGCCAACACCAGCTTGGGGCGGCCCGGCGCTGGTGTTAGACCATCAAGGATACAAGCCGCGCAACTCGCGCGCATGCAAGATGCGCTTGCAGGCAATGATGAAGGTTGCAGTCCGCAAGGAAACTTTGTGGTCTTGCGCAATGTTCCACACACCGGCAAATGCGTCCTTCATGATCTTCACCAGGCGGGCGTTGATCTCGTCTTCGCTCCAGAAGAAGCTAGAGAAATCCTGTACCCATTCAAAGTAGCTGACCGTCACGCCGCCGGCATTGGCAATCACGTCCGGCAACACCAGGATGTTGCGGTCGTGCAGGATGTCGTCAGCTGCCGGAGTCGTTGGGCCGTTGGCGCCTTCGATCACCATGCGGGCCTTGATGCGGCCTGCGTTGTCGGCGGTGATCTGGCCTTCCAGTGCGGCCGGGATCAAGATGTCGCACTCGACGTCCCAGAAAGAATCGTTGGCGATGACTTCAGCGCCTTCAAAGCCTTTGACCGATCCATGCTGGGCCACGTGTTCCAGCAGCAGAGGAACGTCCAGACCGGATTCCTTGTAAATCGTGCCGCCATGGTCCTGCACTGCGACGATGCGTGCGCCAGCATGGGCAAACAGCTTGCCGGCGATGCCGCCCACATTACCGAAACCTTGTACTGCGACGCGTGCCTTGGACACATCCAGGCCAATATGCTGAGCCGCTTCCACGCCTACGGTGTATACACCGCGTCCAGTCGCTTCACGGCGACCGAGTGAGCCACCCAAGTCGATCGGCTTGCCAGTCACCACGCCGGTCGATGTGGAGCCTTCGTTCATCGAGTACGTGTCCATCATCCACGCCATGATTTGCTCATTGGTGTTGACGTCAGGTGCCGGGATGTCTTTCGTGGGGCCGATGATGATGCCGATCTCGCTGGTGTAGCGGCGTGTCAGGCGTTCCAGTTCGCCCATTGACAGCGTCTTGGGGTCCACGCGGATACCGCCCTTGGCGCCGCCGTAAGGCACGTTCACTGCCGCATTCTTGATGGACATCCAGGCAGAAAGCGCCATCACTTCGGACATGGTCACGTCCTGGTGAAAACGCACGCCACCCTTGCCAGGGCCGCGCGAGGTGTTGTGTTGCACACGGTAACCTTCAAAGTGGGCCACAGTGCCGTTGTCCAACTGGATCGGCACGTCCACCACCAGCGCACGCTTGGGGCGCTTCAGCGTTTCTGCCCAGCGGGCCAAATGGCCGAGATAGGGGATCACGCGATCCACCTGCTGCAGGTAAATGCCCCAGGGGCCAAGGTTGTCGGCCTGCAGGTAGGAAGGCAGGGGGTGGTTGTAAGCGTTGGCGTAGGGTGCGGTAACACCTTTGGGCTGGGACATGAAGTTTCCTCGTGGGATTTGTCGAAGCCCGCACTTTAGTGGGGCGCTGTGCCTTCGTCCAAGGCCAAGATTTTCTCGCTTAATGCAAAAAAATCATAAAGTATGAAATCGTGCGGTAACTATGCGCAAAGCGCAGATCAGGCCTCGATATTGAGAATGCGACCGGTGGCCTGCCCCTGGGTGTTCAGCACGGGAGCGCTATTGGCCTTGGCTTTGAGAGCGTTGCCGCTGGCCGCAAACTGGGGGCTGGTCTCGGTGTACATACGTGTCAGAAAGTCTTGCGTTTTTACCGGCAGATCCGACACACTGGGCTTGACGGCTGCGTTGTAGGTGGCGTCGCTGGTATCGCTGCTACTGGCGGTTTGGGTAGACAGGTTGCGTACCTTGTCTTGCCCTTTGATGGCTTGGTCCTCGGCCTGGTCCGCCTGGTTGCGCAGGTTCTGTGCCTGGGCTTCGAGTTGGTCCGCTTCCTGGCGCGCTTGCTGCAGGCGATTGCGGTTCAGCGTCGCCTGCAGTGAAGGCGTAGCGCTGGAGGTAGCGGGTAAGGCAAGCACGGCGTCGCCCTGTCGGCTAGGTAGCCTTTATGCAGTTACGTTCAGCCGCATGCCAATGCGTTGGCCCTGGCTATTGGTCGTGGGCTGAGGCTTGGGCTTGCTGGCTTCTTGGGTCGCCTGAGGTTTGGGCGTTTCCTTGGGTTTGGAGTCGGCGCGCAATTGGTTAGCGGCTTCGACCTTGCGGGCCGAAACCAGCGACTGGGCGGCGGATTTGGCGGCGAGCTTGCTTGCGTCCATACGATGCTCCTGTGAAGGGTGTCGAAACGATTTTACGCCCCGATGCCGCCGTCTTCAAGCGTTGAATTGCAGTGCTGCCAGTCCGGCGTAAACGCCACCTTTGGCCACCAGTTCGGCATGCGTCCCCTGCTCAATCAACTTGCCGTGGTCCAGCACGACGATGTGATCGGCTTTTTGCACCGTGGCCAGCCGGTGGGCGATCACCAGCGTCGTACGCCCGCGCATCGCGGACTCCAGCGCCGCCTGCACCATGCGCTCGCTCTCGGCGTCCAGCGCGCTGGTGGCTTCGTCCAGCAGCAAGAGCGGCGGGTTCTTCAGCATCGCGCGTGCAATCGCAATGCGCTGGCGTTGGCCACCGGACAGGCGCACGCCGCGCTCGCCCAAAAAGGTGTCATAGCCCTGCGGCAACTGGCGGATGAAATCGTCGGCGAACGCAGCCTTGGCCGCGGCGTGCACTTCGTCGTCGGTGGCTTCAGGTTTGCCGTAGCGAATATTCTCCAGCGCGCTGCTGGAGAAGATCACCGCGTCTTGCGGCACGATGCCAATGCGCTGGCGCAGCGCTTCGAGCGAAAGCGTGCGTGTGTCCACGCCATCGAGCAGCGTGGTGCCCGACTGTGGATCGTAAAAACGCAGCAGCAACTGGAACACCGTGCTCTTGCCCGCGCCGCTGGGGCCAACGATGGCCACCGTCTGCCCGGCGTGCACGTTGAGCGAAAAATCGTCCAGCGACAACTGCAGCGGACGCGACGGGTAGTGAAACCCGATTGCTTCAAATTTAATAGCGCTTCCCGCTTGCGGGGTGGGCGCCACAGCCGGTTTTAATGGTGAAGTGATGGGCGACTGTGTGTTCAGCAATTCCATCAATCGTTCGGTCGCACCCGCCGCGCGTAGCAGGTCGCCATAGACCTCGCCCAACACCGCAAACGCGCTGGCCAGAATGATCACGTACACCACCGTCTGCCCCAGGTGCCCGGCACTGATGCGCCCGGACGCCACCGCCTGTGTGCCCTGGTACAGACCCCACAACAGCGCGGCCGAGGTGGCGATGATGATGAAGGCGGTCAGCATGGAGCGCGTCTTGGTGCGCCGTATCGCTGTGTCAAACGCGTTGCTGTTGGCCAGTGTGAAGCGGTCCGTCTCGCGGCCTTCGGCGGTATAGCTTTGCACCACGGGGATCGCGTTCAGCACCTCGGCCGCAATCGCGCTGGAGTCAGCCGCGCGGTCTTGCGAAGCGCGCGATAGCTTGCGCACGCGGCGCCCAAACCACAGGCTGGGCAGCACGACCAGTACCAGCACGCCTAAGACTTGCGCCATCACAAACGGGTTGGTCCAGACCAGGATCGCCAGCGCACCGGCGCCCATCACCGCATTGCGCAAGCCCATCGACAGCGAAGAGCCGACCACCGTCTGCACCAGCACAGTATCGGCCGACAGGCGCGACAGCACTTCACCGGTCTGCGTGGTCTCAAAGAACTCCGGGCTTTGTCGCAGGACATGGCTGTAGACCGCGTTACGCAAGTCAGTCGTGACCCGCTCGCCCAGCCAACTGACCATGTAAAAGCGCGCTGCCGAAGAAACACCCAGCGCCACTGCCACGGCGAACATCAGGCCAAAGTGCTCGCGCATCGCCATCACCTGCTCGCCCTTGTCCTCATGCACCAGCCCGCCGTCAATCAACCCGCGCAGCGCCAGCGGAAAGGCCAAGGTTGCCAACGCCGCCAGCACCAGGAACAGAAACGCCAGCCCAATGCGCCCGCGGTAAGGCCGCAGGAAGGGGAGAAGGCCACTGAGAGATTTGGGATTTTTGGCAGTGGCGCGTTCTTGGGTCATKGGGGCTTAAATGGGGGCGAAAGGGGCTGGCGCAAGGTGGCGGGAAGGTTCAGAGGGAAATTGGCCTCTGGCGCCCGCGGAATGTGCGTAAGCAGCTATTGTATTTGTAGCGAATGAATCGGCAGTTGCACGGTGCGTGTCCATCTGTCTGGCAATCTTGGAATTGATTGCTTGAAAGTCATATATAAACCGATGGCTACAAAAGGCGGAAACTCAACTAGCGTTGCTCATAAGGTATGTCGCATCCACTCATGATTCCCATGGCAGCGCACGTCGCACTGACAGCCTTCCTGTATGCGCTACTCACTGTTGTGCGTGCTCCGGCGATTTGGGGCATTGGCCGCCGTGCCGATGGCAGCAATCCTTGGGCGAAGCTTGAGCCGCGCATCAGTGCCAACCTGTCGAACCAGTTTGAGTGGCCTTTGTTTTTCTACGCGGCCTGTCTGATACTTCTGCAATCCCAAGCGAGTGGACTTTCGCTTGTGCTGGCGTGGGTCTTTATTGTGGGTCGCGTGTTGCATAGCCTTGTTCAAATACTGACCAGCAACATTCGACTGAGGGGCGCTGTTTTTACCGTCAATTTCCTCGCGGTATTGGGGCTCTGGGCCATCATTGTCATGGGTGCCTATCAAGGCTAGTATGGAACGAATGAACCTGGCGCAGCCCACCCTCACGCTTTACGGTGCCCAGGCCTCCGGCTCGACTGCTGTTGAGGCGGCGCTGACTCTGCTGGGCGTTCCGTATACCGTGATTGAAGGTGCTACCTGGGCCGAAGAAGAAGCGCGTGATCGTGTGGCACCGGTCAACCCCATGCGGCAAATCCCGACCTTGGTGATGCCCGGTGGCGAGGTCATGACGGAGAGTGCGGCCATACTGATTTACCTTGCTGATTTGTATGCCGAGCACGGTCTTGCGCCAGCGCCACAGGACGCGCTGCGGCGCCAATTTCTGCGGTGGATGGTCTACGTCTCTTCGTCCATCTACTCGCTGCACTGGATCAAGCCCGATGTGCGGCGTATCGGTGCGCCAGAGAGTGCGCGGGAAGCCGTCGTCAACGCCGTACACGAACGGATTGCGTTCTGTTGGAACAATATGGACAGGCAACTGACGCCGGGCCGCTACCTGCTTGGTGACGATCTATCGGTGCTGGACCTGTATGTCACCGTGGTCTCCCGCTTCGGTCCGTGGCGAGAGCGCTTTTACGAAGTCGCGCCACGCATGGCACCGGTGGTGCGCCGCGTGGACGAAGACCCGCGTCTTGCGGCCCTGTGGCGTGAACGCTTTCCTGAAGAATGAAAGAGAAGCACGAAGACTTTGCCGAGTCGTTCGCGCCGGTCGCCAACCGCGATGCGAAGGTGTTGATTCTCGGCAGCATGCCCGGGCGTGAATCGCTGAAAGCAGAGCGGTACTACGCACACCCGCGCAACCATTTCTGGAAAATCATGGCAACGCTGCTCGGCTTTGCGCCCGATGCGCCGTACGCGGATCGCCTCGTTGCAATGCAAGCCTCTGGCATTGCGCTATGGGATGTGATGCATTCGTGCCACCGCGTTGGCAGCCTGGACGCCAGCATTCAGGCCGATACGGTGGAGGCGAATGACTTTGCTGCGTTCTTCGCAAGCCATTCCAAGATTCAATCCGTGTTCTTCAACGGTGCAACGGCGCAAACAACCTATGTGCGGCATGTGTTACCTGCCGTGCAAACGCTGCAGCTGCAATACACGCGCCTGCCATCCACCAGCCCCGCGCACGCATCGCGTTCGTTTGCCGAGAAGCTTGAGGAATGGAAAGTGGTCGTAGCCCGCGAAAAACTTGCGTAAGCAGCTACTAAAATAATAGCAATCCCATCGCGGCAGCGAAAGATTTCTACTTCGCCCCGCTGCGCGCCAACCGCTGCGCGATGGTCACCGGTGGCTTGCCGACATAGGCGTCCAGTTTGGAACCCATCGCCAATTCCAGTTGATCCAGCCGCATTTGCGCTGAAGGGTGGGTGCTCAGCGACAAAGCAAACAGTGGATCGTCAGGAGCGGCTGTGCGCAGCTGCTGCAGCGCGGCGATCAATCCATACGGATCGAAGCCCGAACGTGCCGCAAGGGCTACGCCGGTACGGTCGGCTTCCAGTTCATCCGACTGGTCCAGGCCTTTGGAATACAGATTGCGACCCAATCCCACCAGTTGCGATGACAGGCCGCCCGGCAGCTTGTTGCTCAACTGCTGCGCCGCCAGTTGCGACAGCAGCCCGGTCTGTGCGCTCTTGCGCATGGCCTTCAGGTGGTGCTTGGAGACGACGTGGGTAATCTCGTGTGACAGGATGCCTGCCAATTCCGATTCATCGGCCACGCGGTCTATCAGTCCCTTGGTCACAAAGATGTAGCCACCCGGTGCGGCAAAGGCGTTGTAGCCCGCATCGTCCAGCACCGCAAACGTCCACGGCAGGTTGGGGCGGGGCGACTGTAGGCTCAGCCAGCGGCCCAGGCGGTTGACGTAGCGCTGCAGCGCCATATCGGGATGCAGCGGCTTGGCGCCCAGCAGGATGGCGGCGAGCTGACGTCCTATCTCGATCTCTTTGGGTTCGTCAATGTCTTCCAGCGACTGCGTCAGCATGCTCACTAGATCACCGGGGTTGGCGTTGTTGTTCTGGTTGCCGACAGTGATGTTCAGCACGTTGCTCAAGGTCGAATTGTTCTGTGCGGGTGCCGCGGGTTTTGTCAGGCTCTGGAACAAACTGCCCAAGGCCTTGGCCGCATCGTTTTGCGCCAGTGCGGAGCCGCAAACCAGGCAGGCGCTGACGGTGCAGGCCAGCAGACGTTTGGAATGTGCGTTCATTGCAGACCTCCCACGTTTTGCGGATTGCTGCCAGACGGTGTGCTGCTGCGCGAAGACGTAGAGGGCTCTGGCAGGTTGTCGACCTGGCGGGTGGCCAGTGGCGCGTCCGACGCAAAGCGTTTGGCCTGCGCGGCATCCTGGCGTAGTGCTTCGGCTTGCTTTAGCGCTTCGAGGTTGGGCGTTGCGTTGGCAATGTCTTCCGCACCCAGTCCGCGGATGCCGACAGTTGAGGTGGCTGTGGTAACCGGGCGCTGCGAGGAGCCGCCAAAGAAATTGGTCAGGCTGCGCAATGCGCCGGTGGCGGCATTGGATGTGGGCACGGGGGCATTGCCAGCGACGGCAACATCGAACATGTGTACCCAGCCGGTTTTTGCGTCGGCAGTTTTCACCTGAATCCACGGGCCAAGGCGCAGCGTGGTTTTGGTAAGAAGGGTTTGCGCAGGCAGGCTGGCGACGCTGGTCGATTTTTCATCGGGCGATTGGCGCAGCTCAGCAGCCCGTTTTGTCTGGATGGTGTCAGCCGGTGCCGGGGTTTGTGCTTGCGTCAACGTAGCGGATAGCGCGGCGGCAGTCAGTAGCAGGATGCGAAGTGGTTTCATTACATAGGCCCTTAGCCGAGCATTGTCGGGGAGTTTTTGTTGGTAGGCAATTGGGTTTTAGCTACATGGGTTGAAGCGCCGAGCATGGGGGGATGAGTGGGGCCTCAGTGTGCCAAATGCGCACAAAGTCGGCCACACCCCGGCAGGACGCCACGTTTGCAATATTGAAGTCAAGTCTCCCCAATTGCCAACCGCGTAATCTGCGCTTGTGCCATCAGCCAGCTGCAAAACGCCTCAATCTCCGGCCGCTTGCCACTGCGCGGCCCGACGATCAGGTAGTAGGCCATGGGGGTGTCCAGCCGATGGCCGGGCAACACCTCTACCAAATCACCGTTCGCCAGACTGTCCGCTACCAGTGGCATACGCGCCAGCGCCAGGCCCTGGCCGGTGAGGGCTGCTTGTGCGATCTGGTGCGCATAGTTGAAATACATCCAGCGTTTGGGTTCCAGCTTGGGCAGGCCGTTGGCATCCAGCCAGCGCCGCCAGGTCAGCCATTCCAGGTTTTGCACACGGTGCGTGTCGCTGGCTTCTATCAACGCAAACTGGGCCAGGTCTGCGCCTTTCTTCAATGGCTTGCCGCTCTTGAGCAACCACGGGCTTGCCACCGGCGTGAGCTGCTCACCAAACAGGCGGATCGCATCGGCAGGCGCAGATTGGGGACGTGTGTAACGCAGCGCGATGTCGGCGTCGCTGGTTTCGAGGTCGACCGTGGTGTCGGTCGCGTCCATACGGATGTCGATATCGGGGTACTCGGTCTGGAAGGCTTCAAGGCGCGGGATCAACCACATCGACGCGAACGACGCCCAGGTGCTGATCGCCACGCTCTTGCGCCCGCTGCTGCGGCGCACCTGGAGCACTGCGCTGTCAATGCGTTCCAGCGATGGCAACACCGCGCGCAGCAGTTGTGCGCCGGCGCTGGTCAGCTCCACGGCGCGTGTGTGCCGTAAAAACAGCGGCACGCCGACCTCGTCTTCCAGCGACTGCACTTGTCGGCTGACCGCGCTTTGCGTTAGCGACAACTCTTCTGCCGCAGCACGAAAGTTCAGGTGCCGGGCGACGGCTTCGAGCGCGCGCAAATGCCCGACCGCAATCGGGCGGCTGCGCATCGGGGTCTCGGAATGGGAGCTGGGAGGGCGGGCCATGGCAAGTCTCTATTCATGCGTAAACGGAATCAATAGCATAGCCCGATTTCATTGGACTGTGCAATGGTGAAAGGCGATCATTCAACCCAGATTACGAAGGAGTTCACCATGATTTTCAGCATCAATGCCAGCCAGTCCAGTGCCCCTGTGCAATTGCGCAAGGGTTGCGCGATGACGTTCCGTGCGGCGCGCCCAGGCGTGTTGCGGGTGACTTCGGGCCGCGTGTGGGCGACGATGGGTTCACAGGAGGCGGGAGATATGGTGCTGACCACCGGCACCGAGTTGGCTATGCCTGCGCGGCAGGATGTGGTGGTGGAAGCGTGGCCCATGGGCGATGCGGCGACGGTGGATGTGGTGTGGGAATCCGCACAAGCCACCGCCGCGGCGCATCAAGCAAGCTAACTACGGATCAAAGGAGCGCCTGACCAAAGCGCTCCAGCCGCGGCATCCAGTTGGTGGTGATGTCCGCCGACACCATGACACGCACCGCTTTGCCGATCAGCAATTCGCGCGACACCAGGCCAATAAAGCGCGAGTCCGCACTGTTGTCGCGGTTATCACCCAGCATCAGATACTGATTGGCCCCCAGCGTCACGGGCTTGAAGTTGTCACGCCCCGGAACACCCAGCCATTGGATCGCGTGCGCATGACCGCCCGCGGTTTCCTGCATGTGCTGCACTTGCCAGGGTGCATCCAGCGCATCGTGGTTCGGTTCAACCGTCGCGCTCTGGTATTGCGCCGGCGCGCCGTTGATAAACAGCAGCTTGTTGTGCATCTCGACCTTGTCGCCCGGTATGGCGACCAAGCGTTTGATCAGCCGCGTACCGTCTTTGGGTGACGAAAACGTGACGATGTCGCCCCGCTTGGGGTCACCCAAATGCAGCAGTATGTGGTCGGTCAACGGAACCTTCAGGTCGTAAGCCAGCCGGTTCACAAACACCACGTCGCCTTCCAGCAACGTGGGGTGCATGGAGCCGGATGGAATCGGATTCCAGTCGGCCACCGCTGTGCGGAACAAACCGAACAGCAGCAGAAAGGCGACAAACCCGCGGTTCTCGCGCAGGGTCGTCCTTACGCGGTCCGACCAGCTCATGGGTATTGGCTGACAGGGGTGACCGTGTCCACAGGCACAAAAATCCACAGCACCAGGTACACCAGGATGCCGGTACCACCCGCCAGCAACAGCAGCGCGAACACCAGGCGCCACAGCCATGAGTCCATGCCAGTGCTGACCGCGAGGCCGCCGCAGACGCCGCCAATCCAGCGGTCGGTAGTCGAGCGGCGGAACTGGTTCAGCGCGCGGAACAGCGGTTCCGGAGGCACTGTGCCAGTCAGCACGCGCGCTTTGGCACGGGCAAATTCTTCGGGGCTGATGCTGCCACGGTCACGTAATTGTTCGAGGCGCAAGAGTTCGTCGGCAATAGACATGGTTTTCTCCGGTCAATCTGGTCTTGGGCCGTAGCACCATGCCACGCTGTAGACCATGGAACGGACTGTAGAGTCATTAAGGAGGCGGTGCACGCCTTGTGCGACCAATTGCAGAAAAAGCCGACCAGATTGGCAGTGGGGCGGATTACCCGCTGTGCAGCCCGTCAGACCGGCGCTGCCAGCAGCGCGCGCACGCGTTGTTGCACCTGCGTCAGCGCGTCCGGCTGGTCGCAGGCGACGACTGCGCGTTGCGGCATGGCGCGCAGCCAGGTGATTTGGCGTTTGGCCAGTTGGCGGGTGGCGAAGATGCCAAGGTCGCGCACCTGGGCCCTGCTTTTGGGATCGTTCAGGTCGAGGCCGGCATCCAGCGCTTCCCAGACCTGCCGATAGCCCACGCAGCGCATCGAGGGCAAGTCGGGGTTCAGATCACCACGCGCGCGCAAGCGAATCACCTCGTCGACAAAGCCCTGTTCCAGCATGGTGTCAAAGCGCTGCGCAATGCGCGTGTGCAACCAGGCGCGGTCCTCGGGTTCCAGAGAAATCAGATGAAAATCGGCTGTAGCCCCCGCGGAATTTGCGTGAGCAGCTTCTCTTTTTATAGCATGGAAGCTGGACAGAGGTTGACCGGAGACCCGGTAGACCTCCAGCGCGCGCTGGATGCGCTGGCTGTCAGCAGGGGCCAGGCGCGCTGCGGTGATCGGGTCGACACGGGCCAGCTCGGCATGCATCGCGGGCCAGCCGATTTCCTTGGCTTGGGTTTCCAGTTCGGCGCGAATTTCGGGATCGGCAGCGGGCATCGCATCCAGCCCGTCAAACAGCGCCTTGAAATACAACATCGTGCCGCCGACCAGCAGCGGCAGTTTGCCGCGCGCGCGAATGTCGGCGATCAGCGCTTGCGCATCCTGCACAAACGCCTGCGCGTTGTAGGCGTGCAGCGGGTCGCGAATATCGATCAAGTGGTGCGGCACAGTCGCCAGCTCGGCCGCACTGGGCTTGGCCGTACCAATGTCCATACCGCGGTAGACCAGCGCCGAATCGACGCTGATGATCTCTACGTCGTACTCCAGCGCCAGCGCCAATGCCGCCGCGGTCTTGCCGCTGGCGGTGGGGCCGGCAATGCAGAGCGCGGGTTTCATGTGGATGCGCGCATAGTTGCGGGAATGCGTGAGCGGGCCACCTTGCGTAAGAGCGCCACCAGGCCCAGCGCCGCGACGGTGAGCCCCACCACCAGCGCAATCCAGAACCCTTGCGCCTCCATCGGCACAGCGGGCGCGAAGGGCATCCATTGCGGGGCCAATCCCAGGATGCAGCCCAGCGGCAGCGAGAACCCCCAGAACGCGGTCATGTGAATCACCATCGGCGAGCGCGTGACCTTGTAGCCGCGGATCGCGCAACTGGTGACCACCTGCGTGCTGTCCGATAACTGGAACAGCGCGGCGAAGAACAACAGTTCTGCCGCCAACTTCGCAACCTGCTGGTCGTTCGTATAGGCCGCAGCAATCTGCGTGTTGAACAGGGCCATGCCTGCGGCAGCGAGCACCGCAAAGCCCAGCGACAGATTGACGCCAACCCAAGCGCGAAACCGCGCAGCCACTGGATCGCCCGCGCCCAGCGACTGGCCCACGCGCGTCAGCAGCGCCAGGCCAATGGAGAGCGGCAGCATGAACACCAGTGACGAAAAGTTCAGCGCGATCTGGTGTGCGCCCACCTGGTAGCTGCCAAATTTGGCGACCAGCAAAGCGATCAGGCCGAACGCGCTGGTCTCGGCAAAGTAGGTCAGACCAATCGGCAAGCCAAGGCGCAGCAGGTTGCGGATCTCTGGCCAATGCGGCGCTTCAAAGTGGGTGAACGGCCAGGTCTCGCGGTACGCGTCGCTGCGGTGCATCCACCACAAGAGCGCGACCAGTGTGAACCAGACGCACAGCATGGTCGACACAGCGCAGCCTACGCCGCCCAGACGCGGCAGGCCGAAGTTGCCAAACACCAGCGCCCAGTTGATCAGACCGTTGAGCACCAGTGCGATCAGTGAAATCACCATCATCGGCTTGGTCTGGTTCAGGCTGGTGCTGTAGCCGTACAGCACGCGGTAGCAGGCAAACGCGGGTAGGGCCAGGCTGGTGATGCGCACAAAGCCCTTGGCGATGTCCCGCACTGCCGGCTCGATGTCCATTGCGTCGAAGATGAAGGCCGACATCTGGGCCGCGACCAGCGCGACGATGCCGACGCCCAGCGCTTTCCACAGCGCTTGCCGCACCACATGCGGAACCTTGTCGAACGACTTGGCGCCGACGTGGTGGGAGATGACGGGGTTGACCGACATCATCACCCCCATCAGTGTGACGACGACGATGCCCCAGACGGACGCACCGAGGCCGACACCAGCCAGATCCTGCGCGGAAGAGTGGCCAGCCATGGCGACGTCGGTGACGGCCATGCCAATGCTGGCCAACTGGCCAATCAGAATGGGCCAGGCCAGGTGCCAAAGGGCTTTGCTTTCTATCAGGACCCGTTCGCGAAGGGGGAGTGCAGCTTGATACGTTTTCAACATTCACCCAAGGCTAGCACGGAGTGCAAGCCCCTTCCGCGGGCTTAGAAAACGCGGTCGTAACTGACGCGGAACACCGTCACATTGCCACCCAGGTTGTTGGTAACGTCCAGGTTGCGGTCGAGTTGCACCTTGATGCCGCTATTCGAGTTCAGGTCGTAACGCAGCGTGGCCGAGGTACGGCGGTAAGTAACCGGGATGTAGTCCACGTCGCCCGCGCTTTCCACGTACTGCGCGTAGTTGACGAAGGGTGTCCATTTGCCCAGCCGCAGGCCCACGCCTATGCTGGCTGCCGGTGCGCTGAAGCTGTATCCGGAGATGGGCGATTCGCGTGTCAGCTTGCTGACCTCGGACAGCACAAACCAGCTGTCCATGTCCAGATTGGCGGCCACACCATAGGCCGTCAGTTTGGCGTCGTAGGCGCTCAAGGGACCCGGCAGGCCACTGGTGTTGACATCGGCAGTCATGTAGACGCCGCGCACCGTCAGTGGGCCGCGGTTGACTTCGAGGTCCGCGCCAAAAATATTTTTCCAGCTCACCTTGACGTTGTCATAGTCGTACAGCTTCCAGTACAGCGACTTGTCGACATCCTCGCGGCCGCCAAACATGCTGGCGGTCACATTAGTCTGACCAAAGCTGGCGGTGTAGCGCAGGCTGGCGCCGTTGTAGTTGGTTGCGTCCCAGCCATACAGCTCGGTGGGCGGGCTGACCCAGGGGTAGGAGACGCCCACATCCTGGAAATCGGAGTAGTAGTACAGCGGAATGCGTTTGCGCCCGACCTGCATTTCCCAGTTTTTGTTCAGCTTGTACCCGGCGTATGCCCAGGTCAAGTCCGGTGTGCCATTGGTACCGCGGGTTACGACTTGTGCGACCAGGTTGGCCTTGTCGGTCAGCGTGTAATTGAGCTGAATGCCGGCATGGCTTTCGGGTGTCAGCGAGAAGTCCTTGTTGTAAACACCGCCGTTGCTCCAGTCTGCGATGTAGCAGGGGCAGGCCAGGCCATTGATGGGGTTCAGCCCGGCGTAGTTGGCGTCCAGTGTGCCGTCCAATACCTGTCCGCCAATGACTGACAAAAACCCCGAGATTTTCAGCTTGGCGTCGCCCGTGCCCTGCGCCCAAGCCGAACTGCCGGCCCCAAGGCACAGCAGCGTGGCAAGCGTAGTCAGACGTTTTGAAAATGGCGAGGGGAAAAACTGCATGCAACGACTTCCTTGTAAGTGCCCGGCAAATGTAGCTATTGCCATGTGGCCCAGCAAGCTATTGGTCGATGTTTGGCTGACGTTTTACCTGCCGTTGACATAAAGATTGCCGTTTGCACCTGGATAAGGCGCGCTGCGGGATGGCCCGCGTGACTTTCAGGCCGTTGCGGGCTGCTTGCCGCCCAGCGTGAAGCGTGTGATGGTCCAGGCAATCAGTGCGCAGCTGGTCAAGGCCACCACCATGGGACGTGCGCTGCCATCCACAAACTGGCCTGTGATGGCCATCACCACCGCACCGGTCAGGAATTGCAGCGTGCCCATCAGGGCCGAAGCGCTACCGGCGATGGCACCGTGGTTGTCCAGCGCCAGCACCGATGTAGCAGGTACGACCAGGCCCAAAAAGCCAAAGCCAATCAGCATGGTGACTATCAGCACGTCCAGTCGATCCACACCGGCCAGGTTTTGCAGCAACAAGAAGAGCATGACCAGCGCATAACCGGTCACCGCCACATTGACCATCTTGCGCAGGCCGAATCGCGCGGCCAGCTTGCCGGTGAACTGCGACACGCCAATGAACGACGCTGCGTTCACCGCAAACGCGATGCTGTACTGGCGCGGCGTCAGCCCGTAGTGGTCAATCATCACAAACGGTGAGTTGGCCAGGTAGGCAAAAAAGCTGCCCATGCCAAAGGCACCAATGAACACCAGGCCGAGGAAATGCCGATCGCGCAGCAATTCGCCCCAGGCGGCAAACGCACTGCGCACCGAGCTGTCCAGGCGCTGTTCGGGAGGGCGTGTTTCGGGCAGGCTGGTGCGCAACAACACGGTGCTGAAAATGGCAATCAGCGTGACGGCCCAGAATACCGTGCGCCAGCCGTTCCATTCGATCAGCAGGCTGCCGACCAGCGGCGCGAGGATGGGCGAGACGCTGAACACCAGCATCAGCATGGACATCAGCCTTGCGGCGTCCACGCCCGTGTGCAGGTCGCGCACGATAGCGCGCGGGATGACCATGCCGGCACTCGCACCCAGGCCCTGGATGAAACGCATCACGACTAGCGTATGGATATCAGGCGCCAGTGCGCAGCCGATGCTCCCCAGGCCAAACACCAGCAGGCTGGAGTACAGCGGCAGCTTGCGTCCGAACATGTCGGACAGCGGGCCGTAGACCATTTGCCCAATGCCCAGCGCGATGAAAAAAGCCATCAAGCTGGCCTGTACCGCGCCCATGCTGGCGCCCAGCGTCTGTCCGATAGAGGGCAGGGCGGGCAGGTACATGTCAATCGCAAACGGGCCAATGGCAGATATCAGCCCGAGGACGACGGCGGTTTTGAAAAAGTTGGTTTTCATCGGGTACTGGAGTAAGACGGTTGCCGCGGGTCAGTGACCTGCAGCGTTGGAGCAGATGCGAGCGCTGTTAGCGCCCGCGTAAAAACAGGCTATCCAACTCTTTGATAGTGAGTTGGCGCCAAGTAGGGCGGCCGTGGTTGCACTGGTCGGAGCGCTCGGTCTCTTCCATCTGGCGCAACAGCGCGTTCATCTCTTCGATGGTGAGCTTGCGGTTGGCGCGCACAGCGCCGTGGCAGGCCATCGTGCCGAGGATTTCGTTCTGTGCGCGCTGGATCACCGTGCTGGCGTCGTGTTGGGCCAGTTCGGCCAGCACGCTGCGGGCCAACTCTACGGCGTCACCTTGTGCCAGCGTCGTGGGTACGGCGCGCACGGCCAATGTCTTGGGTGAGAACGGGCTGATCTCCAAGCCCAGCGTGGATAGCGTAGCGACATGCGCTTCGGCGGTCGCCACTTCATCGGGGGTGGCGGCAAACGTTGCGGGGATCAGCAAGGGTTGGCTGGCCAGCGGATGCACGGTGCCATCAGGTGCGGTCAGTTCCAGCTGGTTCTTCAGGCGTTCGTAGACGATGCGCTCGTGTGCCGCGTGCATGTCCACGATCACCAGGCCTTGTGTGTTCTCTGCGAGGATGTAGATACCTTGCAGTTGGGCGATGGCACGGCCGAGCGGCCAGATGCTTTCTTCTCCGGCGCGACGGCTGGGCGGCAGAGCGTTTTGCTCCGTGTCCCCCGCCCGCTGCGCGGGCTCCTCCTTGACCTGCGCAAAACGCCCCGCCACCCAGCCTTCTTGAGTTTCGGGAGCGCGTTGCCACAAGGCCCCCACATCACTGACACGGTGACCGATGCGCTCTTCGTTTGCTTCAAATTTGATAGCTGGCTGCGCACTGTACATGGGTGCTACAGCCTCTTTGGATACATAAGCGCCAGGCATAGCCAAGAGCGATGGTGCCTGGGGCAGACCTGCTTCTGTGGCTCCAGCAGTAATGGCGCGCGGTGCGGCCAGCGTGTCTTCGACCGCGTGGCGCACGGCCTGGTGCACTTCGCGGCTGTCGCGGAAGCGCACTTCGATCTTGGTCGGGTGCACGTTCACATCCACGCGTGTCGGGTCCATGGACAGGTACAGCGCATAGACCGGTTGGCGGTTGCCGTGCAGCACGTCTTCATAGGCGCTGCGTGCCGCGTGTGTGAGCACCTTGTCGCGTACAAAGCGGCCGTTGACGTAGCAAAACTGCTGGTCGGCACGCGAGCGCGCAGCATCTGGAATGCCGACGCGGCCCCAGACTTGCACGGCGGGCTGCCCGGTAGCGCCGACGGCCCGCAGAGGCCACTGCACACGAATGCTATTGGCGAGAAAATCTTGTCCGAGCACGTCGGCCAGGCGCTGGTCCAACGCAGCCACTGGATCTGCGGCGGTATCGCATTTGCGCCATTGCTCGACCAGTTTTCCCTCGTGCCAGATCGCAAAACCCACGTCTGGCCGTGCCAGCGCATGGCGGCGCACGGCTTCTATGCAATGCGCCAGTTCGGTGGCGTCGGTCTTCAGAAATTTGCGGCGGGCGGGCGTGCTGAAAAACAGTTCTTTGACTTCGACGGTGGTGCCGGTGCTGCGCGCCACTGGCTTCAATTCACCGGTACGGCCATCCAGCAAATAAGCATCATTCAGGCCGTTAGCCCGCGAAAGAATGGCGCAATCAGCTATGGAATTGATAGCGGCCAACGCTTCGCCGCGAAAACCCATTGTCGCCACCGACTCCAGATCGGACAGGCTGCCGATCTTGCTGGTGGCGTGGCGCTTGAAGGCAATGGGGAGTTCCGCTTGCGGAATGCCCATGCCGTCGTCTTCCACGCTGATCAGGCGCACACCACCGGCCAGCAGCCTCAGCGTGACCTGGGTCGCGCCCGCGTCCAGCGCGTTGTCGACCAGCTCGCGCACCACCGAGGCCGGGCGCTCCACCACCTCGCCAGCCGCAATCTGGCTGATGAGTTCGTCGGGGAGTTCGCGGATCGGGCGGCGGGCGGCTTGGTGCGCAGTGGGGGGGAGGGGAGCGTTCACCAAAGCATTTTAGGCGGCACCTAAAGCCCGGGTAAAAGCCCGTCTTTTCTCCCTTTATTTCGGCATTTGCCGGTTGACCGCACTGGAATACTGGAACAGCCCACTCTTGGGGACCTCCATGCAAGTCAACCGTCTCAGCCAACTGTTATTTCCGCCCGCGACACCCAGCGTGACCGCCGGGCTGCTTGACGCTGCCGATACGGAGGCGCAGGGCGCGTCTTCGGGCTCCGCGGCTGCTTCACGCGCGCACCGCGCGGCGGCTACCGTGCCGGAATCGGCGACCACTCCGCAACCCGCTTCGGAGGCAAGCGTCAAGCTGGATCTGAATACCGCACAGCGCGCCCAGGCGCCTGTCACCTATGGCCCCGACGGCATGTTTGCAGGAAAGTCCAGAATTGAAGTGGCGAACACACCCGCCGAGCGCTTTGTCGCCAATGCGGTGGACATCATGCGCACCTACGAGCAGGCGCATGCGCAGCCAGCCGCAACCGGCACGCTGGACCGTCTGAAGCAGGCGGTGGTGTCCCGCTTCAGCGCGCAGGCTTGACTATTTCAGACCCAACAAGGCGTCCTTCAGCTTGAAGTCCACAGGTGTCGGACCCAACCAGATCGACATCAGCGCGCGGAAAAACTCCGGCTCCTTGAACGGCTCGCCCTGAACCTTGCCCTTGACGCTGACCACGGTTCCGGTGCCCGGAATCCATTCGATCAGCACGCGGTCGCCCGATGACAGTTGCTTGTTCTCGGCGAACACGCCGCCGATGCGGATCAGGCTGGGAACCAGCTTGGACATTTCTGTCTTGGGGTAGTTGTCCTCAATCCCGCGCACCAGTGATTTGCCCATCAGGTCGGACGGCACATCGCGCAGCATGGTCAGTGTCACGCGCTTGGGGCCGGGCAGGGCGATCAGTTCGTCCAGCGAATTGAACTTCTTGACGGCGTGCATCTCGGTCACATTGACCTTGGCGAAGAGCTTGAAGCGCACACCCGCACCGTTGAGCACCAGCGGCGTGCCAGCCACGGTCACGCTGGGCTCCACCGTGACGCCAGCGACTTCCAGCGGCGCTGCGGTGGCGGCGAACGCCAACCCCGCAGCGACCACTCCACATACCAGATTGCGTATTTGCTTCATGCGTAGCTCCACGTACTACTTGGTCACGATGGCAAAGGTGCCCGGCGCCTTGTCGATCAGGCCAAAGAAGCGCACCAGGTCGATCTTGCTGCCGCCCACCTTCAAGTCGTCGCTCAGCAGGGTGTCCTTCACCCCAGCAGTGCCGGCAATCATCTTGACGAAAATCTCTTTTGTCAGCGTCAACGTGGCGTTGGCATCCGATTCGGCGGGGGACTTCTTGAAGTGCAGTACGGAGTTTTCAATCCACAGCACGTAAGACTCCTTCAGATCCGTCAGCACCAGGTTGACCTTGAGGTCTTTGCCTTCCGCACTGGGGCCGTTCAGACCGGCGGCCATGGCTTCGAGGAAGCGCTCGATCGGAGTCTGCAACAGCATTTGCATCAGCATGGCTTTGGACACAGCTTTGGCGGGTGGGCCGTTGCGCAATTCCTGTGCAGCCGTCAGGTAGCTGTTGCGCCAGGTAGCGGCTTCTGCCATGTAGCCCATCTGGTCATAGGTCTTGGCCAGCAGTTCCTTGGCAGGCTTGCTCGAAGGATCGCCAAACACGGCCTGGTTCAGCAGCTCGGCGGCCCAGCGGTAGTCGCCCTTGTCGTACGCCGCTTGTGCAGCAGCCACTGCCTTGTCAGCACCGCCGATCAGCTCCAGATAGCGCTTGGCGGATTCCTGCGGTGGTAGCGGATTCAGGTTGGCGGGGTTGCCGTCGTAGGCGCCGATGTAGAACTGGTAGACCGCCTTGACGTTGTGGCGCAGGTCACCGTAATAGCCGCGCGCGCCAAAGTAGTTCTCCAGCGACTTGGGCAGTTTGACCTGGTCGGGGATTTCCTTGATGGTGTATCCGGCGTTGATCAGGCGCACGGTCTGGTCGTGCGTGTACTTGTAGACATCCCGGTGCATGGTGATGTGCTTCTGGATGTTGGCGCTGCCCCAGATCGGCCAGTTGTGGGATGCCATGTAGACATCCGCATCCTTGGCCTGCATCAGCGCCTGGTCCATGTAGTTGGACCAGCGCAGTGCATCACGTACCTTCGCGCCGCGCACGGGCAGCAGGTTGTGCATGGTCTGCGACAGGTTTTCAGCGCCGTCGTACAGGCGCTTGGCAGGAATGCTGAAGGTCATTTCGGCCGGGCATTCAGCGCCAGGCGCGTTATAGAACACAAAGCCCACGCCGTCGATGTCCATCTTCTGCTCGGGTTGGGTAATCAAGGCGTTAGGCGCAATGATTCCGATGGAGCCATAGGCCACATCCTTGCCCAGACCGGTGTCCACATTGCCCTTGGCATTGCGAGGCAGGTCGCGGCCAAACTGGTACAGCGAGCGGCGTGCCATCGCAGTGCCGACCATGATGTTTTCGCTGGTGGCTTCTTCCATGAAGCCTTCGGGTGCCACGATAGGAATCTTGCGCTCGGCGACTTCTTTCGGTGTCACCACACCCAGCACGCCACCGAAGTGGTCAGCGTGCGCGTGGGTGAGGATTACCGCGACGACTGGCTTCTTGCCCAGGTGTTGGCGCGCAAAGGCCAGTGCATAGCTGGAGGTTTCAGGCGCCGTCAGTGGGTCTACGACGATCCAGCCGTTCTTGCTGTCGATCAGCGTCATGTTGGCGATGTCAAAACCGCGCAACTGGTAAACGCCCTCCATCACCTTGAACAGGCCGAAATTGGCATTCAGCTGCGCGTGGCGCCACAGGCTGGGATTGACGGTGTCGGCGGGCTTGCCATCGAGAAAGTTGTACGCGTCAAAATCTTTCAGCACCGTGCCGTCGGCGGTCGTGATCTTGCCGGTGGGCTTGGCAATGAAACCGCGCTTGGCGTCTTCAAAATCCTGCTGATCGGCCAGAGGCAGGTCCTTGGCGAACTGCGCGTTGATGGCCACCGTGGTTGGTGTGGCATCGCCGGCCGCGCCGCCGATGCCCGTGTTCTTGCTGCAACCGGCCAGCACCACAAGGGCGGCGAGCAGGGCGGCGTTGAGTTTCGTGATTTTCATAATGTTTCCTCGGGTATTGCTATTTGTTTTCAGCGTGCTGCGCGAATCAGTTCTGCTGCCTTTTCGCCAATCATGATGCTCGGTGCATTGGTATTGCCGCCAATCAGCGTGGGCATGATGGACGCATCGACCACGCGCAAGCTTGCAATGCCCTTGACGCGCAACTGCGCATCGACCACGGCCATAGCGTCGCTGTCCGGGCCCATTTTGCAAGTGCCTACCGGGTGGTACTGCGTATCGGCGCGGTTGCGAATGTCCTGCTCCATCGCCTTGGCATCGTCTGCGCGCACCGGATAAAGCATCTTGCCGCGCACGTCGTTGAAGGCGCTGGCTTCCATGATGCGCTGTTGCATGCGTCCACCCTTGACCAGCAAGGCGACATCGCGTTCGTCCGACAAAAATCGGGGGTCAATCACCGGTGCCACGCGTGGGTCGGTGCTGGCCAGGCCAACAGTGCCGCGGCTGAAAGGTCGCAACACGTCCACATGGCAGGAAATGCCGTGGCCCAGATGCGGCTTGCGCGCATGGTCGTCCACCAGCGCCAGCACAAACACCAGTTGCAGATCCGGAATGATCACAGCGGGGTTGGATTTAATGAAGGCGCCCGCCGACGCGATGGTGCTGGTGACCATGCCGCTGCGCTTGTTGCGCCACTCGCGCATCGCGGCCAAGATCGCGCCAGTGCCGCGCAGCGAAACGCCAAACGTGGCGGTATCGCTGGGCACACGCCAGCTCTGCACATAGTCAATATGGTCTTGCAGGTTTTGGCCCACGCCGGGCAGATCGCGCTTGACGGCAATGCCCAGCTTCTGCAGATCGTTTGCCGCGCCAATGCCGGAGAGTTGTAGCAGCTGCGGTGAACCGAACGCTCCGGCAGACACCACCACTTCGCGGCGCGCACGCACGGTCTGCAATTGGTTGCCCTGGTAGAACTGCACGCCGGTGGCGCGTCCATCCTGAATATCAATCTTGGCGGTCACCGCACGTGTGATCACCTTCAGATTGGGTCGGTTCAGGTTGGGCGTCAGATAGCCCTTGGCGGCACTGCAGCGCTCGCCATTCTTGTGGGTGACCTGGTACAGGAATGCGCCTTCCTGGTTGGCACCGTTGTAGTCGGGGTTGGACGGGATGCCATTCAATGCAGCGGCATGCAGAAACATCTGGCTTAACGCGCTGTCAAAGCGCGGGTAGGTCACGTTCAGCGGCCCGCCCTGTCCATGAAAGCCATCATGGAATTGCTCGTTGTTTTCGGCGCGCTTGAACAGGGGCAGCACTTCGTCGTAGCTCCAGCCGGCGTTGCCCAGCGCGGCCCAGTGGTCGTAATCCCACCGGTTGCCTCGCACGTAAAGCATTGCGTTGATGGAGCTGGAACCGCCCAGCGTCTTGCCGCGGGGCTGGTAGCCCTTGCGACCATTCAACCCGGGTTGGGGCACGGTCTCGTAGCCGTAGTTGTTGATCTTGGTTGGCACCATTGCCACCACACCAGCGGGCGCGTGGATCAGTACGCTGCTGTCAGGGCCGCCGGCTTCCAGCAGGCACACCGTCACGTTGGGGTCTTCGCTCAGGCGGGCCGCCAGCACGCATCCGGCCGAGCCGGCGCCGACCACGACGTAGTCGAATTCTGTCATTTCCACGCTTGTCTCCTCGTTGTGGATTTATTGTCAGTTTGCTGACAGAATTCGTCCAATGCATTTTTAATGCGAAATCAATGCATTGAATGCATTTAAGGGGCAGGGCCATGGATTTGAAGCGCTTGAACCACTTGGTGTGCCTGGCCGACCAGCGCAACTTCGGGCGGGCTGCAGTGTTGTGCCACCTGACGCAGTCCGCCTTCAGCCGCAGCATTCAGGCGGCGGAGGAAGAACTGGGTCTGAAACTGTTTGACCGTGGCACGCTGGAAGCCACGTGTACCGATGCGGGTGCCTTTGTCGTGGAGCGGGCGCGCAAGCTCTTGTTCGAAAGCCGCTGTCTGGAGCGCGACGTGGGCCTGTACCGCGAGCGGCTGATCGGCGATCTGGCCTTTGGTGTGGGCCCGTATCCGGCTGCAACGCTGGTGCCCGCGCTGTTGACCGAAATACGCACACACTTTCCCGGCGTCTGCGTGCGGGTCGAAGTCAATAACGCCGACTACCTGGCCGCGCACTTGCGCGCCGAAGAGCTGGATTTCTACATGGCCGATGTGCGCAATGTGGCCGCGGCGGAAGACCTGTTTATCAACCGCGTGGCGCAATTGTCCGCCGGGTTCTATGTGCGGCCAGGCCATCCTTTGGTGTCCGCACAACCGGTGCCAGCGCCAGCGATCCTGCCTTTCGGTATTGGGAGCGTGCGCACGCCCGAAGCCGTGCGGCTGGGGCTGGCCGCGCTGATGGGGTTGCCCGAGGGCACGCTGGCGCCGCTAGCGGTCGAATGTGATGACCTGAACCTGCTGAAGCATTTGGCTATGACCACCGACACCGTAGTCGGCTGCACCGATGGCGGTGCGGTGGCCGATGTAGAGGCGGGGCGTCTGGTGCGCCTGCAGATCGCCAACGCGCCGCCACTGTATTCCGACATGGCCACCGTGTCGCTGAAAGGCCGCAGCTATTCGCCGATGGCGCAATTCGCGGTGGACTTCATCGCGCAGCAGACCAGCGCACATCCCCAGTCGGCCTGAGCCCACGCCGGCCGCATGCCAGTGGCGTGCCTGCAAAATGGGCGTGCAAGTCGAAAGGGCGAGAGCCACAGCCATAATCGCACCCCATGGAACTTATCGCCTTCGCTCTGGATTTCATCCTTCACGTTGACAAATACCTGGAGGCCTTTGTCCGGAACTATGGCCTGTGGGTGTATGCGCTGCTGTTTCTGATTATCTTTGTCGAAACCGGCGTGGTCGTCATGCCGTTCTTGCCCGGTGACTCGTTGTTGTTCGTTGTCGGCGCGATGTGTGGTGTCGGGCTGATGGATTTCACGGCATCGGTTGCGCTGCTGTTTGCGGCAGCGGTATTGGGCAACCAGTCCAACTATGCGATTGGCCGCTGGTTCGGGCCGCGTGTGTTCCAGTGGGAGAACTCGCGCTATTTCAACAAGAACGCGTTTAACCAAGCCCACGCGTTTTACGAAAAATACGGCGGCATCACGCTGGTGGCCGCACGCTTCATGCCGTTCCTGCGCACCTTTGCGCCCTTTGTGGCGGGCGTGGCACAGATGACGCGCTCGCGCTTCCTGTTCTTCGATGTACTGGGTGGTGCGCTATGGGTGGGCGGCATCATCACCATCGGCTACCTGTTCGGCAACATCCCCTGGGTCAAGCTGCACCTGGACAAGATCATCTGGGCGATGATCCTGATTCCTGGATTGGTGATCATTGGTGGCGCAGTGCGCAGCCGATTCAAGACAAAGAAGCAATGAGGCACGCGATTCCCGTTTTGGTTGTGTGCTTGATCTGCGGGCTGCCGCAGGTCTACGCACAAAACAACCCCGGAGTTTCGGAGCGGGACTTTCTGGACGAGGTCCCCGTAGTTTTGTCGGTCTCCAGATTGTCGCAACGTCTGGATGAGGCACCCGGGGCCGTGACGGTGCTCGATCGCGCGATGATTCGGCAGACGGGTGCCCGCGATGTCGCGGATCTGCTGCGCTTTGTGCCCGGATTTCGTGTCAGTGACTCGTTTGAAAGCAATACGCCACAGGCCAGTTATCACAACAACCTGGGTGACTATTCAAACCGGGTTCAGGTCCTGGTGGATGGCCGCTCGGTGTACTCCACATTTTTGTGGGGCAGCACCGGCCCTGGCCTGCAGACCGTGGCCATTGATGACATTGAGCGGATTGAAGTGATTCGCGGCTCCAATGCTGCCGCCTATGGTGCACGCGCCTTTCTGGGCATGATCAATATCGTCACGCGTGATACGGCCGATACCGTGGGTGCGTCGGCGCGTGTTGCTGGCGGCGACAACGGCATTCAAGACACCCTGGTGCGTTTTGGGTGGGGCAACCACCAAAGCGGATTTCGCATTACGCTGGATCAGCGTGCCGATGGCGGGCTAACAGGTGCCGCAGGCAGGGACCGTGTGAACCGTATCAATTTCCGATCGGATCTACAGATCACACCCGGTGACCGGGTTGAGGTTCGACTGGGCCAATCCGTGATTGCTGCGGCAGTTGGATTTGAGGGAGCGGATGACATTGGCGTGCGAACCCGCTGGATTTCAACCTCGTTTGCGCAATTCGACTGGCAGCGGGTCTTGAGCGCAGATGTTGATATCGCACTCCAGTATTCGCACATGGATGAGTGGGTGCAGGACCGGGTTCCGAATACCACCTACACCGACATCGTGATGGATTTCAGCGGGCGCGCCAATATCGACGCCCTGTCGCTGCAACAGACCATGCGCGTAAATCCCAGTCTGCGCGTGGTGCTGGGCGGTGAGTTGCGGCGCGAGAGCCTGGCGTCGCGCGCCATGTATGACACAGACGCTGCGCTGGAGACCGACTTCTATCGCCTTTTTGGAAATGCCGAATGGCACATGACGCCAAGCCTGGTGTTCAATGCGGGCGGCATGTGGGAACGCAACAGCGTATCGGGCGACACTTTTTCTCCCCGCACGATGCTGAACTGGCACGTCGCACAGGGGCAAACCCTGCGGTTTGGCGTGTCACGTGCCTACCGGCCCCCCAGCACCTTTGAAAACTTCAGCAACCAGGTTTACAGATCCCCGCAGTTGGCAGCGGCCGGATTCCCCAATGGGGAGTTTGTGAATTTCCGGTCACGCGGTGGGTTGCGGCCCGAAGCTATCAATGCCCAGGAGATTGGGTATTTGGGAAGCTTTGATGCAATGCACATGAACCTGGATGTGCGTCTCTTCAATGAGGACATCACAGATGTCATCAAAGAGCGCAAGGAAGCCAACGACTACACCAAGTACTACATCAACACGCTGGGCGCCAACTACTTTCTCAGCGGTGGTGGTGAAAGCATTTTGAACATCCACGGTCTGGAATACCAGCTGAAATGGCGTCCCTGGGAGGGCGGCCAATTTGCGTTGAGCCAGATGTTCATTGACAACGGCCAGCTCGACCCGCGCAGCCGATTCTCCAGCGCATCACTGATGTTTTCCCAGACGATGGGTGACTTGAATGTCAGCGTGATGGGCAGCCACAGCGAAGGCATCCCTGAGATGCCTGGCGACGGCGTACCCGCGCCGGCGATGAACCGCTGGGACTTGCGTGTTGCAAAAGGCCTGCGCTGGGGTGCGCACAAGGGAGAGTTGTCCTTTACCGTCCAGAACCTAGGGCCGGACTATCCGGACTTTCTGCCGACCTTTTATTTCCGCCGACAAGCCTTTGTCGCGCTGAAGCTGGACCTTTGAATCTAGCGCTTGGGAACGCGCTGAAAAAAGTCCCACATCACATCGTTGGCATTGATCGCCTGTGACGCCGGCTCCTTGCCAGAACGAACGTCTTTTGCGCCCGGCCAGGAGTGGCCACCGGTCTCGGTGGTGCACACCTCCACCTGTACCCCATCGGCGCACTGCTGGTAGGCCTCGCAGTACGCGCCCGGAACTTCCAGCACGCGCTTGGGCTGCCCGGTGCAGCGGTTGCGCTCGGCCCAGCGGCGTACCGTTTCGGGCACGGAGACAAAGTCCGTCACCATGCTCTTGTCCTTGAACGCATCTTCGCCCGCACCGCCGTTGTACAAAACATGCGTGTCGTTCTTCGCATGGATGTGCAAGACCGAGATCGGCTTGGCGGGCTTGCACTCCAGGGTGTTTTCGGTGCCTGCCACTGGCGCAATCGCCGCAAACGTATCCGCCATCTCGCAGGCTAGGCGATGGCTCATCATGCCGCCGTTGGACATGCCAGTGGCATAGATGCGCTGCCGGTCCACGTTTACTTGCTTTTGCACCTGCGCGACCAGCGCGCGCACAAAGCCCACGTCGTCCACCTTGCGGTCACGCGCCTGCGCGCAGCAGTTGCCCGCGTTCCAGGTCGCTAGCTTGCCAGAGGGAAGGCGGCTGTAGCCATTGGGGAAAACTGCAATGAAGCCCACACTGTCGGCCTTGCCGACCACGTTGTAGTTGGTATTGGCTTGCAGGCTCATGTCGCCACCGCCGCCGTGGAAGGCAAACACCACGGGCATGGGCGTTTCTGGCTTGTAGCTTGGTGGAACGTGTACGAGGTAGGTGCGTTTCAGATCGCCATGCTGCAACGTGTAGCTGTAGTCGCCCGGCTGCGTGATCGCCTCGGAGTTGCTGCTGGTGCTGCCCTTTTCCTGCTTGCGCTCAGCCAACCGTTCCTTGATGCGCTCGCGCAGCGTCTTCTCCTGCGCATGCAGTTGCCAGGGGCTGGCCAGGGCGAGGAGCAAAAGAATCAGGGACCATCGTTTCATGCCATTGCTCCTGGTGGTGGTGCCTAGCTGGTGGTGCGCTTGCGCGCCAGCGGCGGGTTCTTGGAAAAGTAGGCGGTGATGCCACGCATCAGCGCATCGGCCAACTGGTTCTGGTAGTCCTCGCTGTTGAGCTTGGTTTCTTCCGATGGGTTGCTGATGAAAGCGGCTTCGACCAGGATGCTGGGGATATCGGGCGCCTTCAGCACTGCAAAGCCAGCTTGCTCCACGCGCGCCTTGTGCAGCTTGCCGACGCGGCCAATCTCGCCCAGCACGTTCTTGCCCAATTTGAGACTGTCGTTGATCTGCGCCGTGGTGCTCATGTCCAAGAGCGCGCGCTGCACCGTCGCGTCCTTGGTTTTTACATTGAGGCCACCAATCAGGTCGGCCTTGTTTTCCTTGGCCGCCATCCAGCGTGCAGCGCTGCTGGAGGCGCCATTCTGGCTTAGCGCGAACACGCTGGCACCTTGTGGGTCGGGCGTGAAGAATGCGTCTGCATGCAGGCTGACGAAGAGGTCGGCCTGTACCCGACGTGCCTTTTGCACGCGCACTTGCAGCGGCACAAAGAAGTCGGCATCGCGCGTAAGGTAAGCGCGCATCGTGTTGCCGCGTATCGTGGTGGCGTTGATGCGCTCGCGCAGTAGATGCGCCAGCTTCAGCACCACGTCTTTTTCCCGCGTGCCCGCCGGGCCAATCGCTCCTGGGTCTTCCCCGCCGTGACCGGGGTCCAGCGCAATGATGATCAGCCGGTCCGTAATCGGAAACTCGGATTCAGAGGCTTTTGGGGCTGAAGCGCCCGCAGATGGTGCGTGAGAAGCTCCTGATTTAGGAGCAGACGCGGCGGGCAATTTTCCCGTCTGGCGCGCGATCAGCTCATCCAGCGCGTCCACACCCAGTTTGACGGGCGGCGTCGAAGGTTTGGGTGAGGGTTTGACAGGCGGCTGCATCTGCTCGGCAATCAGCGCCTCCAGCGGGTCGGCCTCCACCTCGGGGTACAGGTCCAACACCAGCCTGTGCTGATATGCGGCGACGGGCGCCAAGGTGAACACTTGCGGACGCGCCGGAGCTTTGAGGTCAATCACCAAGCGCACTGTGGTCGGGTTGAACTGCCCCACGCGGATGCCCGCGATATTGGGGTCATCGGCCTTCACTTTGGCCACCAGCTCTTTGAGCGCCGGATTCAGCGTGATGCCTTCAATGTCCACTGCCAAGCGCGGCGGGTTGGCAACAAAGTTCTGTGTGGCCTTCAGCGCAGCGTCGGACTCGATGGTGACGCGGGAGTATTCGGGGGCAGGCCAGACGCGTACCGTCAGGATGTTGGCGCCCCAGGCGATATGCGGCAGACCCAGCGACAGCACGATGCTGCCGCTGCGCAGTACGTCGCGGCGCTTCAAACAGTGCCTCCCGGCGGTGTCGTTTGCGGCACGGCTTGCAATAGCGCGAGGCCGGTAGCGGTATGCGCAGTGAGCGTGACTTCGCGTTCGGTATCAGTTGCGGTTCGAATGTGAATATCCATATCGGGTGTCGGCAGCATACCAACAGCTTTCTCCGGCCATTCAGCAAGTTTCAGGCCGGGGCTGGCGAAGATGTCGCGAAAGCCTGCGTCTTCCCATTCACGCGGATCGCTGAAGCGGTAGAAGTCAAAGTGCCAGACCTCCATCGCGTCCAGTGAATACGACTCCACTACCGCATAGGTCGGACTTTTGATGCGCCCGGTCACACCCAGCGATTGCAGCAGATGGCGTACAAAGGTTGTCTTGCCAGCGCCCAGATCGCCATGCAGTGCAATGAAGGCATGATGCAGCGCGGGCTGCGCGGCCAGCCTGGCGGCGAACAAATGCGTGGCAGTTTCATCCGGCCAGCGCAGGCTTCGCACGGCGCTTTCTACAATGGAGAGGTGACTATCAACCGTATGCAATTCGATGGGAACCAACTGGTTTCGCAAATAGGGGACTGGGCCCGGGAACTTGGATTCTCCCAAATTGGCGTGACCGGGGTAAATTTGGCCTCCGCCGAGCCCGGATTGTTGTCCTGGCTGGAGGCCGGCTGCCACGGTGAGATGGACTATATGGAGCGCCACGGCCTCAAGCGCGCCCGCCCGGCCGAGCTGGTTCCGGGCACGGTGCGCGTGATCAGCGCGCGCATGGATTACCTCCCGAAAAATACGCCAGACGGCTGGACCGAGACGGAACTTGCGCGGCTGGATAAGCCCGCCCAAGGCACGGTGTCGCTATACGCCCGGGGGCGGGATTACCACAAGGTCTTGCGCAAACGATTGCAGCAATTGAGCGAACGCATTGCCGAACATATCGGACCGCTGGGCTACCGCGTGTTCACAGACTCTGCGCCGGTGCTGGAGGTCGAACTTGCTACACGCAGTGCCCTTGGCTGGCGCGGCAAGCACACGCTGCTGCTGAACCGCGATGCGGGGTCGATGTTCTTCCTCGGCGAAATCTTTGTCGATGTACCGCTGCCCGAGAGCGAACCTGTGGCCGACCACTGCGGTACCTGCAGCGCCTGTATCACGGCCTGCCCCACGCAGGCCATCGTCGCGCCACATCAGCTCGATGCGCGGCGCTGTATCTCGTATCTGACCATTGAACACGCAGGGCCTATCCCGCTGGAGTTCCGCGAAGCCATAGGCAACCGTATCTATGGCTGCGACGACTGCCAGCTGGTCTGCCCCTGGAACAAGTTTGCCAAGCGCAGTGCCTTGCCCGACTTTGATCCGCGCGAAGGCCTGACGGGCGCCATGCTTTCACAGTTGCTGGACTGGAGCGAAGGCGATTTTCTGCGCCTGACCGAAGGCAGTCCTATTCGGCGTATTGGCCACGAGCGCTGGCTGCGCAATGTGGCCGTGGCCTGTGGCAACGCGCTGCGTGGCCAGGACAACACTCAAATACGCGCAGCGCTACAACGGCGTCTTGCGCACGACAGCGCGCTGGTACGCGAACACGCAGAGTGGGCGCTGCTGCAAGCGCCAGCTGCTTTGCATTAATTTTTGTTCTTGGAGACAGCTATGGCCTACGACCTGCTCATCATCGACCCACAAAACGACTTCCTGGACATTGAAGGCGCTGCATTGCCCGTGACCGGCGCCAATGCCGACATGAGCCGTCTGGCGCACTGGCTGGGCCAACACTTGGAAGAGGTCGCAAGCATCACCGTCACGCTGGACTCGCACGCCAGCGTTGGCATAGAGCGCACCAGCTTCTGGCTGCACGGCGATGGCAAGCCCGTGGACCCATTCACCGTCATCACAGCTGCCGATCTGCAGGCAGGCAAGTACAAGCCGCGCCACAGCGGGCGCGAGCCTGAAGTGCTGGCGTATCTGAAAGCGCTGGAGACCAACGCCAAGCGCCAGCTCGTCGTCTGGCCCGTGCACTGCGTCGTCGGCACTTGGGGCCACAACATCCAGTCGGCACTGTCCGATGTACTGGCGCAATGGGAAGCACAGACTGGCAAGATCTGTGACAAGGTGCTCAAAGGTCAGAACACGATGACTGAGCAGTACAGCGCCTTCAAGGCCGAAGTGCCGCGCGCGGATGATCCGCGCACTGCGCTGCGCCGCGATCTGATGGATCGATTGGGCAAGGGCAACAACACGCTACTGGTCGCTGGCGAAGCATCCAGCCACTGTGTCGCCGCGTCGGTGGACGACATGCTGGCGAACTTATCGCCAGAACGTCTGCGTCAGACTGTGCTTTTGACGGACTGCATGAGTCCAGTCGGTGGGTTTGAGGAGGCTGCGGACGCGATGTTGGATCGGGCGCGTCGGCATGGGGTGGCAGCGCAGGAGGTGGGGAAATTGAACGGATGAGGTGGCAGCAATCGAGGCGAAGCTGACTTCGATCCTGTCCTGGCAGCGTCCGAAAAGCGGACATTCAAAATTCGTGGAGGAGCATTCGTAGAAAAAGATATGTCCTCAGTCCAATATCCCGACATTACGTCAATAAATTGGACCATCCTGTAGTTCATCTACGATGAATTCCCCCACAAGGCGAGCGTGCCCCACGGCCACATATGCGGTGTCAAATTCCGGCAAGTCTGGGAATTCTCTTCGCTGTACTTCACCGGGGTCATCGCGTCTAACTATCACCCGAGCCCCAAAACGCCCATTGGCTTGCGGCACAGGAGCACAGTGCAGGTCGTAGCCGCGGTGTGTAAAGCAATAAATTTCATCCATTCCGTCCTCTCCACCCCCAATAAGGAGATGTGAACCCGCAGGTGCCAATGCGGCATCGACAAACGTCAAATTCTGCCGGCCAGTAGAAGTACCAACAGGATGATCACCAGCAACCCCAATCCACCAGTAGGGCCATACCCCCATCCTCGGCTGTGTGGCCAAGCTGGTATTACACCGATAAGTGCCAAGACCAAAATAATCAGCAAGATTGTTGCAATGCTCATGTCGAATTCCTCTAGTTTGGTAGAAGCCAACTACAGGAAGCGGCTTACTGATCGCAAGCTGCATCAGTGCACGTAGGATCTCCTGTTTGGACCGCGTTGTCCGTGCGCTGGGGCACTCTATGCGAACACCATGCTGGACATTGAAACGTTCTATCCGTGGAACAGGAGCGCTCCATTAGCGGTTCATCGCCGACATCCGCCAAACGGACCCTCCATGACGCAGCTCAGGTGCTTCGGTGCGGTATCGAACAGATGGTTTCTATGCGCATCAATTGGATGAAGTCCTAGGACAAAACCCCGTTTGTCGTCGACATGTTCGAGTCAACATCGGAGGCTCTCTAGCATCGACGTTGTTGGCAGGGTTTCGGTCTTGCGTTGATAGGTAGCGGATGCGAATCTCAAGGCAACTATGTGACCAAGACAACATTAGCACCGGCTGAATACATTGCACAACTCAACGAAGTTCTGCAGCGCGAAGAAAAGTTCAGACCCGGAATGCGCTTCTACCTCAACCCAAACAGCAGCTCACAGTTCACGAGTGTTGACGTGGCGTGGTTCGAACCCTTTGTTTTTTTGGACTTGGCAGCATCTGTACAAAGAAAAGTCGACGAGGAATTTCAAATCGTCTTTCCAACTGGGAACTGAACATGTGCCGCATCGAGCCTGACTCCTTCTGCATTGGCGCTCGCCCGACCCAAGAGCGGGGCTGCATCAAAAGGTAGTTGTGCAACTATTGAGATCTACGACGCGTGGGTCGGTTCGAAAAATTTGCGTGTCAACTGAATAGTTGCGAAGTGCGTTGTAGAACGGATCACCAAACTTTTGTTTGATGACACCACGTTTACTCAAAGGACTTCCATGAATAAGTTACTCGCCACTCTGATCGCCACCTTGCTTACTGGCGCTGCTTTCGCGCAAGCCTCAGCCCCGGCCACTCCAGCTGTGGTGAAGGCAGAAGTCAAAGCCGAAAAGGCGGTCGCTACTGCAGTGAAAAGCGAAGCCAAAGTTGACGCAAAGGCCGACGCCAAAGTTGAAAAAGCAGAACTCAAAGCCACTGAAGAAAAAACCAAGGCTGTGACCAAGTCCGCGGACATCAAAACCAAGGCCAAAGCCAAAGTTGCCAAAGCCGACCCCGAAGACAAAGCCAAAGTCACAGCCAAAGCTGAAAAAGCCAGCGCCAATGCTGATGCTAAATCCGACAAGACCGCGATCAAGGCAGACGCTAAGGTGGAGACCGTGAAGGCCAACGCTGCTGCCGACAAGAGTGTCGCCAAAGTCGAAACCAACGCGGTCAAGGCAGAAGCCAAGGCCGATGTGAAAGCAGCCGGCAGCAAGTAATTTGCATGCAATGGTTTGTAGGCCACGCCTGCAAACACATCGAGAAAAGGACAGGTCTTGACCTGTCCTTTTTTATGTGCGCGCCGACCACCCGAGCCAGATGTCTGTTACTGGCACGCTACGGCAATCGAGACGAAGCGGAAGTGCCATTGCGCAGGTTGCAATGCCTAAACCGGACATCCCGATACCCTCAGATATGGCGCGTTCGTTTGCTATGCTTTGGCGACCATGAGCCGTTCCCGTCCCCCGCGTTTAATCCGATTCAACAAGCCCTATGGCGTGCTCAGCCAATTCCAGGCCGAAGGCCGTTGGCGCGGTCTGAAGGAATTTATCGACTTGCCCGATGTCTACGCTGCCGGGCGTCTGGACGCCGACAGCGAAGGACTGTTGCTGCTGACCAATGATGGAAAGCTGCAGGCCCACATTGCCGATCCGCGTTTCAAGATGGCCAAGACCTATTGGGTTCAGGTGGAAGGCACACCCGAAGAAGAAGCACTATTGGCCTTGCGACTGGGCGTGCAACTGAACGACGGCCTGACGCGACCGGCCCAGGTACGCGGGCTTGTGGATGCGCCAGCATTGTGGGACCGGGTACCCCCAATTCGAGTGCGACAAAATATCCAGACATCATGGCTTGAACTGGTGATCCACGAAGGACGCAATCGTCAGGTGCGACGCATGACCGCCGCCGTTGGCCACCCAACCTTGAGGCTGATTCGCGCGGCCATTGGCCCCTACAACCTTGAAGGGCTGGCGCCGGGTACTTGGCTCGACGCGGCTCCCTGAGTCCTTTGCGCGCAAAGACATCGCGCAGCAGATATCGCCCCATCCAAAAGCGGATATCGTCGTTATCGATACTTCCGCAAAATCTCCTCTATCTGCCCCGACTTCCTCAACTCCTTCAACGCCGCCAATATCCGTGAAGGCGTTACACGCCCCGTCTTGGGTATGCCGCACTGGAAGTCATTGCGAGAAATAACCACATTCCACGCAGACAGTTGGTGCTGCGGCGTATTGCGCTGGTACCAGCGCAGCGCCAGCGTGTCACTGACGCCATAGCGCGTACGTCCGACGCTCAACTTGCGCATCACTTTCTCTTGGTCTACCGTATCCTCTCGGATCAATATTCCGCCGGAAAAGAATGGATCTAGCACGGGATAAACATAGCCCAGTACGGTGCTGACGGTCGCGCCCGCCGTCACCTCAGAAAGGTTCTTGACGAATTCAGTGGTGTTGGTGCCAAACAGCACCTCGGACATCTCGAATAGCCGCCCGGTCCACACAAACTGGTCCGGGCTGTCTGTCCACTTTGGGGTCAAGTAACAGCGCAGATCGATATCTCCAGCCAGCGACGCCCGATCGATGCGTTTGCGCGGAAGCACGACGATAGACACCGGCATGCCAAGCGGTTTCTGCAGGGCCTGCGCCAAGTCAAACATGATGCCGCCGACCAGCTGATTGTCTTTCACTTCGCCGTACGGCATGGTCCAAGTACTCAGGGCCGCGAAGCGTAGCGATTGCTGCGCCCATGCTGCAGGCGCAACCAAGTAAACCGCCATCGCCATCGCCAGCAAGCGCCTGCGAACCCAGTGCTTTTTATCCAACATCGTTTCAGCTTAGCACGAGGGCCTTGTTACAGGTTACTGCTTTTCGTTGCACGGAAAGATGAAAGCAAGCTGAAACTACTACCGAGACGAAGCGGTCTTAATGTCTGTAGATTTCAATGCTGTAAACCGACATTCGCCGATTGCCGCAGTCACCTTCGCAAGATCGTAAGAATCTGTCCAGACTTGGTTATTCGAATATCGGACACGTTCCGAATGCATATACTCGCCGACCGCAGCCCTGAAGACAGACATGACATCACAGGCTCGTCAGCGCTCGCCCAAGTACACCCAGTGTGAACACGAGATCAACACCATGAAGAAAATCATTACCACGCGGCTCCTTCTGGCCTTTGAGGCGCGTTCCTTGCTCCTGTGTTTGCGGGCGGCCTTCAGCGCTGTGTTACTGCTGTCGATTTTCCCACCGGCAAAATCCGCCGAAGCTGATGTTCCGCAGGCAGCTGCGCCCTCCGCCGGCGCGATATTGTTCTGGTCTTTCGAGCAGCAGAAGGCCGGATACCCCCACATGGAGGACCTGCGCCCATCCCGCCTCATCAAGCGCGGCGCGACGGCCACGCCGCTGCCAGTGGCCGTCAAACCACTGGATGTGACTTTCAAGGTCGGAGACCAGACCTGGACCGTCGACGACTACATGACGCGTAACCGCACCGCAGGCCTGCTGGTATTGAAGGATGGCCAAGTGGTGCTGGAGCGCTACGGCCTGGGCCAGACGCCGCAGATGCGCTGGACCAGCTTTTCGGTCGCCAAATCCTTTTCGTCGACTCTCGTCGGCGCCGCCATCAAGGACGGACGGATTCGCAGTCTTGAAGACCCCATCACCACCTACCTGCCGGGACTCAAGAACTCCGGTTACGAGGGCGTCACCATTCGGCAGGTGCTCAACATGACGTCGGGAGTGCGCTGGAACGAAGACTATGCAGACCCCAACTCCGACGTCGCTCGCTTTGGCAACGAGCCCTCGATCAACGGTTCGGATCCGGTCGTGACGTACATGGCACGCCTGCCGCGTGAAGCCGCGCCTGGCACCAAGTGGGTCTACAAGACCGGCGAGACCAACCTGGTTGGCTCGCTGGTGCGGGCGGCGACCGGCAAGACACTGTCCGATTACCTGTCCGAGAAGATATGGCAGCCATTGGGCATGGAGGGCGACGCTTACTGGATGATCGACCGCTCCGGCGGTGAAATCGCCGGCTGCTGCTTGTCGGCCACGCTGCGTGACTATGGCCGCTTCGCGGAGTTCTTCATGCGCGGTGCCCGCCTGCCAAACGGGCAATCCGTGGTGCCGGACGGTTGGGTGGAACAGGCCACCACCACTACACCCGAAGCCACCGAGGGCATGCAGGGACGCGGCGGCTATGGCCTGCAGTGGTGGACGACACGCGGCAAGGCCTACCGAGCCGCTGGTATCTTTGGTCAGGGCATGTGGATCGATCCCGAGCTCAGTATCGTCGTGGTCACGCAAAGCGCCTGGCCGGGCGCTACTGACCCTCAGTCGGCCCGGATCCGACAAGCCCTGATCGATGCCATCACTGCGCAATACCGCAAGAACTAGGCAATAGCCCTAGGGTTACTCAGGCCAGTCTCTGGCAACTTCGTGAAGGTCTGCATTGTGTTGGCAGTGCCTATTTAGTCTTGGCCTGGTCAATGCCAGCTCAGGGCGCGGAAAAAGACTTCACTGAACGTCAGTTGGCTGGCAAGTTGACATAGACTAAATTGACATCTCCGAACCGGTCATCTACCAATCTCAAAGATGACCCTATGCCGCTATCGAGACAAAGCTGTCTAGCGGTTGCTCCGGCGGATAGCCCCTGAGCTGACATCAAAGTGCGAGTATCAGATGGGCGGCTTTACTGACACGTTCGTTCAGTGATTTGGTACTTACGCAAAGTTTTTCTATAAGTGCCATCTTGAGAGACCTGATCAAAGGCGCGGCGCCACTGGGCAATCTCAGCATCGGGCATTGCCAGATTCCCTGCAAGCCAAATACCACGCGAGTAGATTGGTTTACCTATACTGAATTCGCTGGGCTTCAATCCCGCTTGAGTCAGTTCGTAGACACTGATTTCTTGCGTCCCGAAAATGACGTCAATC
>NZ_JBFUFW010000011.1:0-126097 GCF_056403235.1 Rhodoferax sp. P2_H8_2 | reverse complement strand
GGATCTATCCATTGGGAAGATGACAGCATGAGGTTGACTCTTTGCAATCATCTGGCTTCTCGCCCAAGGAAAAAACTCAACCTTAGCGTTTGGGATACCCATGCGCTTGGACATATTCAGCAAAATCTCGCCAATGGCTCCGGGTGCATTTGCCCCCGTTTCAATTGTGAATGGTGGATATGGCAACGTCAGTAGACGCGGCGATGTCTCTTCGGGCGCACAAATCGCCGTACGGGCGACAGTACTAATGATTGTCACCACGAAGAATTTAAAGATTGAACTTGTCATCCTTAACTTTATCTTTTTTTCCAACGGATTTAGTGTGAGCGCATTTGCTGCAAATTGCAAGACGAACAGCTGCATGCCTTAGCTCATTCAAATACACAGTGCGTATACTGACGGCATCCACGGTCACCCTGGAAGTGGCTGAGCCACAGGAAGTTCGATCGCCCTCTCAAGGGGCACTGTAATGTTGGCTCAATATTGCAGATTTGGTGGAGAAATTGACCTGCAAAAATTGGACAATCTTGTAGGGCCACTCCCGGCCCGCAGAAGCAATCGACCGGTTGAATCCGCCGCCCAAAGCAGACTTTGAATAACTGCAGCTGGTCGGAACGCGCCAGACGTACTTACGGTGTCACCGGCCAGTCTCCAATCCCGCAAACACGTTCATCGCCTTCCACTCTGCCGGCATCCGCAAATCCATCTTGGCTTCCTGCGCGCGACGCTGCAAGTAATTCAGACTCACATCCACATGGTCCAGCGGCGGTGGCAAGGCTTGCATGGGGCCATTGGATGAAATCCAGAAATCGTCCCAATGGATGGGGATGATGCGTTTGGGCTGTGTCGTTGCAATCACTTCATTCCACAGCGTGTCGCGATACGCTTCGGTCTGGTTGCCCAGTGTGCCAATGCCCATCATCACGACATCTGCTTTGACGCCTTTGAGCGCGCCCGGCACGAAGCCCGCAGTGCCGGTGATCAACAGGCGTTTGCCTTCGTGCTCCACCAGAACGGCGTAGCTTTGCCCTTCCTTGTAGGCAAAGGCGCGCTGTGGTGGCACCAAAGGCGCGGTAACTTCGCCGCCGGTGAAGCCAGTGGGCGCGTGGATGCTGGGGTAGAGCGTGACGGTGAACTTGCCGAAGGTGTAGGGCTTGTTCATTTCCGCCACGCGGATTTGCGACTCGGCCAGTCCCCAGCCGCGGCCGATCATGGCGGTGGACGAGGAGCCTAGCAACAGCGCGCCGGTGCGTTTGGCGACTTCGGGGGCGTCCATTGCGTGGTCGTAGTGCGAGTGCACCGGGATGATGGCGGCGAGCTTGCCAGTGTGCTGACCGATCCCTGCGCGTTGCATGCCACGGGTGATGCCTTCAAGGTCTGGTTGCACCGTCCCTGCCAGGCTGCTCATGCGGTCCGGGCGCGAGAAAAATCCATCGGTCATCAGCGCAGTTTCGCCGTCGTCCAGCAGCACGGTGGCAACGCCGAGAAAGCTGACCTTCAACGTGGAAGAGGGCGCGGCCGTATCCGGCCAGCGCAGGCTATCGAATGGTTTCAGTGCGGGTGGGTGTGTCAGCATCCATGTGACTGCTGCGACGCCCGTGACCAATAGCAGCAACAGCGCGGCAAGCACCCATTTGAACCAGAGCCAAAATTTCTTCATCGCTGTCTCCCGATCGCTATTGCGCCAGCACGCCCAGCGCCAATGTCAAACTCAGTACGCCCAACACGGTAGACAGAGTGACCAGCCCGGCGACATAGGCACCGTCATAGCCCATGCGCGCCGCGAGTACATAACAGCTCGATGCAGTGGGCAGCGCGGAGAAGGCCAGCAGCACCGTGGTTTGCAATCCCCCCAGTCCAAACAGATGCGCGACACCGACTGCGACGATGGGCAGAATCAGATGGCGAATGGTGAGCACCGAGACTGCCAATGTCTTGGCCCGGTACAACGCGCCCAGTTGCATGCCGGCGCCAGCGGCCATCAGGCCTAGTGCAAGAGACGCTGCGCCCATGCGCGAGATAGTGGGCTCCAGCCAGGTAGGCAGGGTGAACCCGGCCAGGTTGGCGATCAGTCCTGTGGCCGTGGCAATGATCAACGGGTTGCGCATCAACTCGCGTCCTAGGTGACGTTCCGAATGACGCGCCATTGGCCAGACAGCCGCTACATTGAACAGCGGCACACAGACACCAATCAGCACCGCGATCTGCTGCACGCCTTGTGGTCCGGCAATGCGCTCGGCTAGCGCCAGGCCGATGAAGGAGTTGAAGCGAAACGCCACTTGGGCGCTGGAAGCGTGGTCGCGTGCGTTGATGTGGCTGCGAAGCCATGGCGAGTACGGTAGGGCGTAGGCCAGCGCAATGCCGACAAAGCCCAGTGTCCAGCCCGCACCCATCAAGCGAGACGCGGCGCCCAGGTCCAGCGGGCTTTTGATGATGCTGTGGAACAGCAATACCGGAAACAGCAGGAAGTAGACCAGCGATTCGACCTGCTCCCACACAGCGCGGTTCAGTGCGGTAAAGCGGCAAATCAGATATCCACACAGAATGAGCGAGAAATCCGGGAACAGGAGCTGGGCGTAATTCACGCTGGTGAGAATACCAGCCGACAGCCCCAACGACCCGTCTCAGGCAAAACCAGCATTGCGAAAGCTGCTTTGGCGCGTACCATGTGGGCTTGTCCCGTTGGCATTCGTTACTTGAGGAGAATATCTACATGATCCGTCGCAGCCTTGTGTCCCTGAGTCTTTTGTCCGCATGCGGCTTTGCCGCCGCGCAGGCTTACCCCAATAAAGTGATCAAGCTGCAGGTGCCGTTCGCACCGGGTGGAACCACCGACATCATTGCCCGCACGATTGCCGAGCCCATGGGCAAGGCCTTGGGCCAGAGCGTTATCGTAGAGAACAAGCCTGGCGGCGGCGGCGTCGTGGGCGCGAACGAGACGGCCAAGGCCATGGCCGATGGTTATTCCCTGGGTGTGGCGACGGTGTCCACCGTGGCGGCCAATCCGGCCATCAACCCCAAGAACCCGTACAACCCGCTGACGGATTTCACACCCATCATCAACGTGGCTGCTACGCCCAACGTGATTGCGGTGCACCCCAGCTTTCCGGCCAAAGACTACAAAGGCTTTATTGCGGAGCTGAAGAAGTCGCCCGGCAAATACTCTTACGCAACGTCAGGCACCGGTGGCATCGGCCATTTGCAGACCGAGCTCTACAAGAGCCAGACCACGACCTTTATCACCCACATTCCTTACCGCGGCGCAGGCCCGGCGCTGAATGACACGGTAGCCGGACAAGTGCCTATCATTTTTGACAATCTGCCTTCGGCTTTGCCCTTCATTCAAGGTGGCCGCCTGGTGCCCATTGTTATCGCAGCGCCGCAGCGCCTGGCGCAGTTGCCCAACGTGCCCACCTTCAAGGAAGTGGGCCTGGAGCCGGTGAACCGCATGGCGTTCTATGGCATCTACGGCCCCAAGGGCCTGCCTCGCGAGATCGTGGACAAGATCAATGCCGCAGTCCGCAAGGCGCTGGAAGACCCTGCGGTCAAGAAGCGGATTGAAGAGACGGGGTCCATCATCATTGGCAATACGCCCGAGCAGTTTGCTGCCCAGATCAAAGCGGAGTACGAGGTCTACAAGAAAGTGGTGGACACCGCTGGTTTGCGGCTGGAATGACGGTTGGCGCCACAGCAAACCTGACGGACATCGATGGGTTCATCGATGCGCTGTGGCTGGAAGAAGGGCTGTCCCGCAATACGTTGGCGGCCTATAGACGGGACCTTAGCCTGTACGGTGCCTGGCTTGCCAGCACCGGGCGAACCCTCAAGGACACGCGCGAGCAGGACCTGCAGGGGTATTTTGCGTTCCAGCATGCAAAGACCAAGGCCACCACCGCGAACCGCCGCCTGACCGTATTCAAGCGCTACTTCCGCTGGTGTCTGCGTGAGGGGTTGATGCAAACCGACCCCACGCTCAAGTTGCAGTCGGCCAAGCAGCCAATGCGCGTGCCCAAGACCTTGAGTGAGGCCCAGGTGGAGGCGCTGCTTGCGGCGCCCGACACGGGTACCGAGCTGGGTGTGCGGGATAGAACGATGCTGGAGCTGATGTACGCCAGCGGCCTGCGCGTCAGCGAACTGGTGACACTCAAAACGCTGCACGTCAGCATGAACGACCATGTGTTGCGCATCATGGGTAAAGGCAGCAAGGAGCGCCTGGTACCTTTTGGTCAGATTGCGGGTGACTGGTTGCGCCAGTACATGGGCGCTGCACGCACCGCGTTGCTGTCGGGCAAACAGACCGATGACCTGTTTGTCACTGCGCGCGGCACCAAGGCGGGTGGCGCCATGTCGCGGGTGATGTTCTGGATGGTGGTGAAAAAATACGCCAAGGCCGCAGGCATCCATTCACCGCTGTCACCCCATACCTTGCGCCACGCATTCGCCACACACCTTTTGAACCACGGCGCGGATCTGCGCGCGGTGCAGATGTTGTTGGGTCACGCGGACATTTCAACCACAACGATTTACACGCACGTTGCGCGAGAGCGCCTGGCCGCGCTGCACTCGCAGCACCATCCGCGGGGATAGCGTGATCCGGGGAAGACTCAGAGCATCCCCGGATCTTGCAAAGCGAGTAACTCGGCTTCTTCAAACCCCGCCAGTCGCCGCGCCGGCAGATTGAAAGGCGCCTTGAGTTTGGGCGCGTCGTACCGTTTCGCCAGATCGGCATAGGTGGCGATCGGATCCAGCCCGCGTTGCGCGCACAGATAGCGGTACCAGCGGTTGCCCGCGGCCACATGGCCAATCTCGTCGTGCAGAATGATGTCCAGTATCTTGCCCGCCTCGTGGTCCCCTGCGCCAACCAGTTTTTTCTTGACGGCCGGGGAAGCGTCCAGCCCACGCGCCTCCAGCGTGCGCGGCACCAGCGCGATTCGGGCGAGGAGATCTCCCTTGGTGCGCTCCGCCATATCCCACAGCGTGTTGTGGGCGTCGAAGTCGCCGTAGTCAAAACCCAGCTGGAGAAGGTGGTTGCGCAAGAGCGTGAAGTGTTTGGCCTCTTCCTGCGCGATAGTGACCCAGTCCTGGTAGAAATCGTCGGGCATGCCGGGAAAACGCCAGACGATATCCAACGCCAGATCGATGGCATTGAACTCGATATGCGCAATGGAGTGGATCAGCGCGGCCCGACCCTCAGCCGTGCGCAGCGATAGCAACTGGATGGACTTCGCATGCACCAGCAGTGGCTTTGCGGGACGCCCCGGAATGCCCGGAGCTTCAGGGATGTGCGCGTCGGCACCAACGGCGATGGAGACGTCCAGCGCCAGCGTGTCGGCTGCCTTGGTGGGGGCATCTTTTTGGAGCAGCGGGGAAACTACGATGGCGCGCAGGCTTGGCATACCCGACATTGTAGGGATTGTGGGTTGCTATAAAAACAGTAGCTGCTTACGCAATCCCTGCGCGCTCTGGAGGCAATTTTCATGCATATTTCAGAGCTAGATCAAAGCCCCGGCGTGCCATGGGCGGGCACCATCTCTACAATCTTGGCTTTGCCCCAAACAATCTGCAGCCATGGCCATTTACGAACTCGACAACATCTCCCCCCGCATCCACGACAGCGCCTGGGTTGCGGACAGCGCGCAGGTGATGGGCAATGTGGAGCTGGCCGAGGACAGCAGCGTCTGGTTCGGTGTGGTGATTCGCGGTGACACCGAGGTCATCAAGGTCGGCAAGGGCAGCAATATCCAGGACGGCACGGTCATGCACGCCGACCATGGCAAACCAACGACAGTGGGCGAGAACGTGACGGTGGGCCACAAAGTGATGTTGCACGGCTGCACGATTGGCGACGGCTCGTTGATTGGTATTGGCGCTGTGGTGCTGAACGGCGCAAAGATCGGCAAGGGCTGCATCGTTGGCGCGGGTTCGCTGGTCACCGAGGGCAAGGAATTCCCGGACGGTTCAATGATCATAGGCAGCCCGGCCAAGGTCGTACGCGAACTGACCGAAGCACAACAGCAGGGCCTGCAAATGAGCGCCCTGCATTACATAGAAAATGCGCGCCGCTTCAAGACCGGTTTGCACAAGATTGCCTGAAACTTTGTGGGATAGACCAATAGTTACACGCAGTGAAATTTGCTCTGTCCTCAACTAATTAAAAATATGTCTGAACTTCATAAATTTTTGTTTGACGGCCTGCCCGTGCGCGGCATGGTCGTGCGCCTGACCGACACCTGGCGCGAAATCCTGAAGCGCCGGGCGTCCAACACGACCACGGGCGCCTATGCGCCTCCTGTGGCTGCCATGTTGGGTGAAATGACGGCAGCAGCGGCCCTGATGCAGTCGAACATCAAGTTTGATGGCTCGCTAATCCTGCAAATCTTTGGTGACGGACCAGTCAAATTGGCCGTCGTGGAAGTGCAGCCGGATCTGGCGTTGCGGGCGACTGCCACGGTAGCGGGCGAAGTCGCTACCGATGCCTCCTTGGCGCAGATGATCAACGTCAGCAATGAGGGACGCTGTGCCATCACCTTGGATCCCAAAACGAAATTTCCCGGGCAACAGCCTTACCAAGGCGTCGTCCCATTGTTTGATGACAACGGCAAGCCGATCAACAAACTCAGCGCCGTGCTGGAGCACTACATGCTGCAGAGTGAGCAGCTCGATACAACGCTGGTGTTGGCCGCTGATGAGAACATTGCTGCGGGCTTGCTAATCCAGCGCTTGCCCATGGAAGGCAGTGGCAATCTGGCCGGCAGCATGGTCAGCAAGGAGAACGAAGACCAGATCGGCCTCAACGAGCACTACAACCGAATCGCCACGCTGGCCTCCAGCCTGAAGCGCGAGGAGTTGTTGACACTGGATGTGGACACGATTTTGCGTCGCCTGTTCTGGGAAGAGCAGGTCACACGCTTCGAACCGTTGATTGGCGACACCGCGCCCCGCTTTGCCTGCAATTGCAGCCGCGAACGGGTTGGCAAGATGATTTTTGGCTTGGGACGCGAGGAGGCCGAGAGCATCCTGACAGAGCGTGAGAACATTGAAGTGGCCTGCGAATTCTGCGGCGTGCAGTACCGGTTTGACCCTATCGATGCGGCACAGTTGTTTGCAGCGCCCGGCAACATTGTGCAAGGCAGTACCAAGCCGCAGTAATCCCTGTCATGTCAGTTGATGGTGTGGGGTGGGCCCCATTGCGAAATCAAGGGGGAGCCCGAAGGGCGGAGGACATTCGCTTTGGGGTTTCGCGCCGCAGCGTCAACGTGCGCGAAAGGGAGCCGAAAACTACCGTGCCACCTGCACGTAGATTTCGTTGGCCTTGACCATGCCCAGCTCTGAGCGGGCTTTTTCTTCAACGATTTCCAGGCCTTCACGCAAGTCGCGGATTTCTGCAGACAGCCGGTCATTGGCAACCGCGGCCTGTGCATTGCGTTTTAACTGGTCGTCCAATTGCGCCGACAGCTTGGCCACATTGGGCACGCTGCCCCGCCCAAACCACAACTGCGCGTGCAGGATCACCAGCAGGCTCAGTAGCAGAAAGGGGACGAGGCGGCGGCTCATGCCCGTGTTTTAACGCAGGTTGTAGAACGCAGCGCGTCCGGGGTACACAGCCACATCACCCAGGTCTTCTTCTATGCGCAGCAACTGGTTGTATTTGGCCATGCGGTCCGAGCGCGAGAGCGATCCCGTCTTGATCTGACCGGCGTTGGTACCGACTGCGATGTCGGAGATCGTGTTGTCTTCGGTTTCGCCGGAGCGGTGGCTGATCACGGCGGTGTAGCCCGCGCGCTTGGCCATTTCGATCGCAGCGAAAGTTTCGGTCAGTGTGCCGATCTGGTTGATCTTGATCAGGATCGAATTGGCAATGCCTTTGTCGATGCCTTCTTTCAGAATCTTGGTGTTGGTGACAAACAGGTCGTCTCCGACGATTTGTACTTTCTTGCCCAAACGGTCGGTCAGGATCTTCCAGCCATCCCAGTCGCCTTCGGCCATGCCGTCTTCGATGCTGATGATGGGGTACTTGTCGACCCAGGTCGCCATGATGTCTGTCCATTCCTGGCTGGACAGGGTCAGGCCTTCGCCCTCGAGGTGGTACTTGCCGTCCTTGTAGAACTCGGAGGCCGCGCAGTCCAGGCCCAGCGCGATTTGCGTGCCGGGTTCGTAGCCTGCTTTGGTGATGGCCTCCAGAATCATCTGGATGGCTGCTTCGTGGTTCGCTACGTTAGGGGCAAAGCCGCCTTCGTCGCCCACCGCGGTGCTGATGCCCTTGTCGTGCAGGATTTTCTTCAGCGCGTGGAACACTTCGGCGCCCCAGCGCAGCGCTTCACGGAAGTTCGGTGCGCCCACGGGGATGATCATCAGCTCTTGCAGATCAAGGTTGTTGTTGGCGTGCTCGCCGCCGTTGATGACGTTCATCATCGGCACGGGCATTTGCACCGCCGACATGCCGCCAAAGTAGCGGTACAGCGGCAGGCCGGACTCTTCGGCAGCAGCGCGTGCCACGGCCATGGAGACCGCCAGCATTGCGTTGGCGCCCAGTCGGGACTTGTTGTCAGTGCCGTCCAGGTCGATCAGCGTCTTGTCCAGGAAGGCTTGTTCGGAAGCGTCCAGGCCCAGCACGGCTTCGGAGATTTCGGTGTTGATGTGTTCGACGGCTTTGAGCACGCCCTTGCCCAAGTAGCGCTTCTTGTCGCCATCGCGCAGCTCGATCGCTTCGCGCGAGCCGGTGGAGGCGCCGCTAGGCACCGCGGCGCGGCCCATGGTGCCGGACTCCAGCAGAACGTCGCATTCGACGGTGGGGTTGCCGCGGGAATCCAGAATTTCGCGGCCGACGATATCAACAATTGCACTCATTAGCTACTTTCGGTTCAAGTCAATAAAAGGGTTGGTCCGATGATGGGGCCGTTCAGTTGAAGTCGGCTTCCAGGAATGGTGTTTTTTTGGTTACGGAATCCAGTGCCACCAGGGTCTCCAGCAGCGCTTTCATGTGTTTAAGCGGCACGGCATTGGGTCCGTCTGACCATGCCTCGGCTGGGCGGGGGTGGGTTTCCATGAAGAAGCCCGCCACGCCAACGGCAGCACCGGCGCGGGCCAACACGGGCACCATCTCGCGCGCACCGCCACTGGTGGCACCCTGGCCGCCGGGCTTCTGCACCGAATGGGTCACATCGAAGACCACAGGCGCGCCAGACTTGCGCATTTCTGCCAGGCTGGTCATATCGGCTACAAGGTTGTTGTAGCCAAAGCTCACGCCGCGCTCGCAGGCCAGAAAACTGTCGGGCGAGAGCCCCACCTCTTCGGCGGCGGCGCGTGCTTTGTCGATGACGTTCTTCATGTCCCATGGCGCGAGAAACTGGCCCTTCTTGATATTCACCGGCTTGCCGCTTTGGGCGACTGCGCGGATGAAGTCGGTCTGGCGACAAAGAAAGGCGGGCGTCTGCAGCACATCAACCACGCTGGCCACTTCGGCAACCTGGGATGCTTCGTGCACATCCGTCAGTACGGGCAGTCCCAACTGACGGCGCACTTCGCTCAGGATGTGCAGTCCCTTTTCCATACCGACACCGCGCTTGGTCGCGCCGGAAGACCGGTTGGCCTTGTCGAAGGAGCCTTTGTAGATCAGGGGGATACCCAGGGCGGTGCAGGCTTCCTTGAGCTGGCCCGCCACGTCGATGGACATTTCCAATCCTTCGATGGAGCAGGTGCCTGCGATCAGAAAGAAGCGATGTTCCAGGCCGACGTCAAATCCGCAGAGCTTCATCAGGCAGCTACTTTCAAACTGGTTCCCGCCGCCTGGTGGTCCAGTGCAGATTTCACAAATGCATTGAACAGCGGGTGACCGTCCCAGGGCGTGGACTTGAATTCCGGGTGGAACTGCACACCGACAAACCAGGGGTGCACGCTTTGTGGCAATTCGACCATCTCGGTCAATTGCTCGCGCTGTGTCAGTGCAGAAATCACCAGACCGGCGGTACGCAATTGGTCCAGGTAGTTCACGTTGGCTTCGTAGCGGTGGCGGTGGCGCTCGGTCACTACATCGCCGTAGATCTTGTGGGCCAGTGTGTTCTTGGCCACGTCAGAGCTTTGTGCGCCCAAGCGCATGGTGCCGCCCAGGTCGGAATCCTTGTTGCGGGTCTTGATGGTGCCGTCAGAGTCTTTCCACTCCGTGATCAGCGCAATCACCGGGTTCGGGCTATCCGGTTCGAACTCGGTGCTGTTGGCGTTCTTCAGTCCCGCCACATGGCGCGCGAATTCAATGGTGGCAACCTGCATGCCCAGACAGATGCCCAAATAGGGCACCTTGTTCTCGCGGGCAAAACGGGCCGCACAAATCTTGCCTTCAATACCGCGTTTGCCGAAGCCACCGGGTACCAACACCGCATCAAACTTGGCCAGCCGGATCACGCTGTCCGCAGTGATGGTTTCGGAGTCGATGTACTCGATCTTCACCTTCACATGGTTTTTCATGCCGGCATGGCGCAGGGCTTCGTTGAGCGACTTGTAGCTGTCGGACAGATCGACATATTTGCCGACCATCGCGATATTGACTTCGCCCTGTGGGTGCTCGGTCTCGTAGACCAGATCGTCCCAACGCTTCAGGTTGGCGGGCGGTGTGTTCAGGCGCAGCTTGTCGCAGATCAGGCCATCCAGACCTTGCTCGTGCAACATGCGCGGCACCTTGTAGATCGTGTCCACATCCCACATGGAGATGACACCCCACTCAGGCACGTTGGAGAACAGCGAAATCTTCTGGCGCTCTTCAGCGGGAATGGGGCGGTCAGCACGGCACAGCAGGGCGTCGGCCTGAATACCGATTTCGCGCAATTGCTTGGCGGTGTGCTGGGTCGGTTTGGTTTTCAACTCGCCAGCAGCAGCAATCCAGGGCACATAGCTGAGGTGCACAAAGGCGCTGTTGTTGGGACCCATCTTCAGGCTCATCTGGCGCACGGCTTCCAGGAAGGGCAGGGATTCAATGTCACCCACGGTGCCGCCAATTTCCACAATCGCCACGTCGACCGCATCAGGTTCGCCGTAGCGCGCACCGCGTTTGACGAATTCCTGGATTTCGTTGGTGACATGGGGGATGACCTGTACGGTCTTGCCGAGGTAATCGCCACGGCGCTCTTTGTCGAGCACGCTTTTGTAAATCTGGCCGGTGGTGAAGTTGTTGGACTTGCGCATCCGCGTTTCGATGAAACGCTCGTAGTGCCCTAAATCCAGATCTGTTTCTGCGCCGTCGTCGGTAACAAATACCTCGCCGTGCTGCAGGGGCGACATGGTGCCCGGGTCGACGTTGAGGTAGGGATCCAGCTTGATGAGAGTGACTGTCAGGCCCCGCGATTCCAGAATCGCAGCTAAGGAGGCTGAGGCGATTCCCTTGCCAAGGGAGGACACCACACCGCCGGTGACGAAGACAAATTTGGTCATGTCAGGGGGAGCATTGCGCTCAGGGAGGTGGTAAAGCGAGATTATACGTGTCGTAGTCAGGCGGACTAACCTCCACGTGTAGACATTTGCGCCTGCCGGGGTTGGGTATGCCCCAGGGCCTCATCAGCCCGCTGCGCGGCCAGCAAATCGGCTCTAGGGCATACCCAACCCCGGCGAGTTGAAGTTATGTAGGCACTGAAGGCCTTCATACAGAACTACCGCTCACACTCGGGGCTGTGTGCCGTGTCCCCGGTAGCCGATTTGCTGGACGCGCAGCGGACTGATGAGGCCACCGGGGACACGGCACATAGACCTGCGAGCACAGGAGCTTCGTGGACGACGGACTTCAACGCCCCGCCTCTGCTACATTGCTGCCGATGAACGATCTAGCCGGTAAACACATAGTCCTCGGCCTCACTGGCGGTATCGCCTGTTACAAGGCGGCGGAGCTGTGTCGCGCGCTGATTAAAGAGGGCGCCACGGTGCAGGTGGTGATGACCGAGGCTGCGGCCCAGTTCATCACGCCGGTCACGATGCAAGCCTTGAGCAACCGAGCCGTGTTTGATTCGCAGTGGGATGCGCGCCCCGAGAACAACATGGCGCATATCAATCTGAGCCGCGAGGCCGATGCGATTTTGATTGCACCTTGCAGCGCGGACTTTATGGCCAAGCTATTACATGGCCGTGCGGACGACTTGCTGAGCCTGATGTGCCTGGCCCGTCCCATCGCTACGGTGCCTTTGCTGGTTGCCCCGGCGATGAACCGCGAGATGTGGGCACACCCTGCGACGCAGCGCAATCTCGAACAATTGCAATCTGACGGCGCCTATCTATTGGGCGTGGGCTCTGGCTTTCAGGCCTGTGGCGAAACCGGCGATGGACGCATGTTGGAGCCCAACGAATTGCTGCAGGACGTCGTCGCTTTTTTTCAGCCCAAAGTGTTGGCGGGCAAGAGCGTGTTGGTGACCGCAGGACCTACCTTCGAGGCGATTGACCCGGTGCGTGGCATCACCAATTTGTCCAGCGGGAAAATGGGGTTTGCGATTGCGCGGGCGGCGCACGAAGCCGGCGCAAACGTCACTTTGGTCGCTGGCCCCGTCAGTTTGCCTACGCCGCGTGGTGTTACCCGCATCGATGTGAAATCTGCATCAAATATGCTCGAAGCCGCCGTAGAACGTGCGCAAGCAGCTAGCATATTCATAGCAAGCGCAGCGGTGGCCGACTGGCGTCCGGCGCAGGCCGCGGACCAGAAAATCAAAAAAGACGGCTCCGGCCAGCCGCCGACGCTGGGGTTTGTCGAAAACACAGACATCCTGGCCACCATTGCAAAGTCGCCGCGCGCACAAAGTGGCGCGCTGTATTGCGTAGGTTTTGCCGCCGAGAGCCATGACCTACTGGCCCATGCCACTGCCAAGCGTGAACGCAAAGGCGTGCCGCTGCTGGTCGGTAACATCGGCCCGGCTACTTTTGGTCAGGACGACAATGCCTTGCTGCTGGTCGACGCCAAAGGTTCCAAAGAAATCCCCCGTAACAACAAACTCACGCTGGCCCGTTTGCTGGTCGCCGAGATTGCATCCCGCTTATCTGTTTCTTCCTCAAAATGAAAATCGACGTCAAAGTTGTAGACCCCCGCCTCATCGACAACCTGCCCAGCTACGCCACGCCTGGTAGCGCTGGTCTGGATTTGCGCGCTTGTCTGGACGCACCGCTGACACTTGAGCCCAATGCCTGGCAACTGGTGCCGACAGGCATGGCCATCCATCTAAACGATCCCGCTTATGCCGCACTGATCCTGCCGCGTTCGGGGCTGGGTCATAAGCACGGCATCGTGTTGGGCAATCTGGTGGGTTTGATCGACAGTGATTACCAAGGCCAATTAATGGTCAGCGCCTGGAATCGCAGTGATGTGGCCTTCACCATTCAGCCGATGGAACGCATTGCGCAATTGGTGATCGTTCCGGTGGTGCAGGCGCAGTTCAATATCGTGTCGGAGTTTGCTGCTGCCTCAGAGCGCGGTGAGGGTGGTTATGGGTCTACTGGGAAGCAGTGACGCTCATTCGGGATTGGTCCTCGCCCGCTGATAGTGCGGGGTAAGCCCCAAAGGGAATGTCCCCCGGCCTTCGGCCTCCTCCTTGATTTCCCAATGGGGCCAACCCCGCACCATCAGCTTGAGACACAGTAGCCGAAAGTGAAGTCCTGGTAGTTGACACGCCAACACCGTCTCAGATCAGGTGGGTTGGGTGCTCCCCGCAGCGAAATCAAGGGGGAGGCCGAAGGCCGGAGGACATTCGCGGAGGGGAGTATCCGACACGCATGATCCAGAAGGGGAGCTTCCGAGTCTGACCGTTAGTCAGTGCAAGTGATCGTTACCCGGACCTTGCTCGTGCAAAGGTTGAATACGAAAGAAGCCAGTACCGGCAGACCCACGACCAATCTCTTCGTCGGTTGCCTCACGAACACTTTCCACTTTCAAGCTGATACGAATCGCAATACCCGCCAGCGGGTGGTTGCCGTCCAGCACCACATGCTCGGGGTAAATGTCAGTCACGGTGTACAGCGTGTCGCGCGGTGCATCCGGGTTGCAGCCTTCAGGCAGGGCAGAGCCTTCAAAGGTCAGTCCTTCCTGCAAATCCACAGGGAACAGTTCGCGCGGCTCCAGAAACAGCAACTGGTCATTGAAATCGCCAAAGGCCTGTTCGGGTTCGATCTGTAAATCCAGCGTGGCGCCTGCAGAGTGTCCTTGCAGCGCAGCTTCAATCGGGGGCAGCAGGTCGTGGCCGCCCAGCAAAAATTCGACTGGATCGTCCAGAACGTCCAATACTTCGCCCAAAGTGTCTTTCAGCGTCCAGGTAAGGGCAACGACGCATTGCGGTGTAATTTCCATAGGCGAGAATTGTCCCATGAACGTTCAACAAACTCTTCCCCTGCTCGGCGGCCTGTCGCCTGCCACTTTCATGCGCCGCCACTGGCAAAAAAAGCCATTGGTGATCCGGCAGGCGATTCCCGGCTTTCAGCCTTTGCTGGACCGGTCCGAGTTGTTTGAGATGGCTGCCAGTGAAGATGTGGAATCCCGCTTGGTGGTGCACAAGGCGGTTAAGTCCGGCCCAGGCTGGCAGATGCGCCACGGGCCGTTTGAGCGCAAGTCCCTGCCGCCGCTGAAGCAAGCGGGCTGGACGCTGCTGGTGCAGGGCATGGATTTGCATGACGATGCAATGCATGCGTTGTTGAATCAGTTCCGCTTTGTACCGGATGCGCGGCTGGACGACCTGATGGTCAGCTATGCGAGCGATGGCGGTGGCGTGGGGCCGCACTTCGACAGTTACGACGTGTTCTTGCTGCAAGCGCGTGGTCGCCGCCGCTGGCGTATCGGCAAACAAAAAGACCTGACATTGCAGCAGGGCGTGCCGCTGAAAATCCTGGCGAACTTTGAGCCTGAAGAAGAGTTTGTGCTGGAAGCCGGTGACATGTTGTATCTGCCGCCGCGCTACGCGCACGATGGCATCGCCGAGGGCGAGTGCATGACCTATTCCATTGGCTTTCGCGCGCAGGGTGCAGCAGAGGTCGCGCAAGAGGTATTGCAGCGCCTGGCTGAAGGATGCACAGAAGAGGGCGCAGGGGTTTTGTACCGCGACCCGACGCAGTTGGCGGTGGAACAAAGCGCTGAGATTCCACGAGCGCTGGAAGCTTTTGCCCGAGCGGCTCTGGAGCAGGCATTGAAAGATCCGCTGGCAGTCGCACGCGCGCTTGGCGAGCACCTGAGCGAGCCCAAAGCCAATGTCTGGTTTGAAGACCAGGAGGATGCGCAACTGCAAGGCGCCATCCGGTTGGACCGCCGTACCCGCATGCTGTACGACGAACACCATATCTTCATCAATGGCGAAGGCTTTCGCGCGTCAGGGCGGGATGCCAAGCTGATGCGGCAGTTGGCGGATGCGCGTATGCTGGATGCGAAGGCGGTGGGTTCGCTCAGCGGCCCGGCCAAAGACCTGGTTCAAGAATGGATGGAAGCGGGGTGGTTGCATGACGAATCCTGAAGACCCTCAACTGTTGGCGACAGGCCCTTTCTCCGGCCCGGCGGAATTCACTGCGCTGGTACGCAGCGCCATCGCTTGCGCGGCGCGCGAGGGATGGAAGCAGATGACTTGGTGCGATACCAATTTTGAAGACTGGCCCTTGCGCGAGAAGGCTGTCGTAGAAGACTTGCACGCATGGGCTGGCACCGGTCGCAAGCTGGTGCTGCTGGCGCAGAATTTTGACGCGATAGAGCGGCACCACGCGCGTTTTGTGGATTGGCGCATCCGTTGGGACCATATCGTGGAGTGCCGCGTCTGCCGCCCGCGTGCAGGTACTGAATTCCCCAGCGTGTTGTGGGGGCCGCACTGGTTTATGCACCGGCTCGATTTGGTGCGCTGCCGCGGGGTATCCAGTTATGAAGCCCAGACGCGTGTGGGCCTGCAGGAGGAGCTGGAAGAGTTTCGCAAACAGAGCACGCCAGGCTTTCCCGCGACCCGTTTGGGTTTGTAAAGTTGGGCTGCGCCCACTTTTGGGGCATTTAGTCGCTGTTATATAATTTAGGGCTCTGGTAGGAGGAGATCGAACGCTTTTTACCAGGGCTTCGGCGGCTTGCTGCCTGAGCAATTTCCGGAAATTGTTTCGTCAACTCACTTAATTGTCTTTAAAAATGAACAAATCTATCGTTTTGGCAGCTGTTATCGCTGCTGCTGCTCTGGCCGCTTGCGGTAAAAAAGAAGAAGCTGCTCCTGTTGCCGCTCCTGCTGCTGCCGCTCCAGCACCTGCTGCTGCTCCTGCTGCTGACGCATCTGCTCCTGCAGCTGCAACTGCTGCTCCCGCAGCCGCTGCTTCCGAGCCAGCTAAGCAGTAATCTGCCCAAGCGAAAAAAAACCACCTTCGGGTGGTTTTTTTTCGTCCCCAAGTTGGGGATCTGATCAGTTGGGGTCAGAGCACATCACTGCGTGAGTGGTCTGACCCCAAAACTCGGCCCCAAGAGGCGCGAGTGGTCTGACCCCAAAGTTCACTTCAAGTCGTCAGCGATCACTTTGATGATGCGCTGTGCATTTGCGGAGTTGTCAGGTGCACCCTTGGCGTCCTGGATGGCCACAGTGGTCAGCTCGCCCTGGCTCTTGACTGTGATCTGGTACTTCAGCGCGTCAATCGCCTTCTCGCTGGAGAACAGCTTGGCAAAGAAGCCTGGCTCGTTGCCATCCTTGTCCGACGCGTAGCGCACGAAGTAAATGCCCTGTTTGCGGTCGCGGTCTTCGACGGTGAAGCCTGTGCGATCCAACGCCAGGCCGACACGGCGCCAAGCGCGATCAAAGCCTTCTTCGATCAGCACGACTTGCTGACCATTCACAGTGGATACGCTGGAGCTTGACTTCACGGGTGCGGCGCTGGAAGCGGCCACCAATGTCGCAGCCTGCTCCTTGGTGGATCCCAGTCGGACCATCAGGCGGCGCAGGAATTCGGCCTCGAGTTCGGGGTCCGTGGCGCGGGGCTGCCAACGGGTGTTGTCCTTGGACTCAGAGGTGTAAACCTCGATCATGCCGCGGTGGCTGATGTAGATTTCGGTGTTGCCATTGGCGTCGCGCTCCAGGCGGGTGCGGAACTTGTCGCGCTCACTGGTGGAGTACAGACCGTCGAGAATTTTGCCCAGCGCGGTGCGGATGAAATCCTGTGGAATCTTGGCACGGTTTTCGGCCCAGTCGGTTTCCATGATGCCCAAGGTGTTTTGGTCTTGGGTCAGGGTGAAACCGTTGTCGGTCCAGAAGTCTTTGATAGGCTCCCACAGCTTGTCGGCCGGACGGGCCACCACCAGCCAGCGCTGGTTGCCCTGGCGCTCGATGCGCACATCGCCCAACGTCGTGGCGGCAACAGGCGCCTTGTCGGCTACGGGCTGGTTGCCCTGAAAGCCGGAGGCAGACACGGCCCCACCCACCACGGTATAGCGGGTGTCTCTGGACAATTGGGTCAGATCAGGCGGTATATCCAGGGACGGCGCCTTGGCTTTTGCGTTACTGCGGTAATCAATCTTCTCGCCATCCAGGGAGGAGCATGCTGCCAATGACAGGGCAATGCCCAGAAGTGCCAATTTGGGGGAATGGTTCACAAATATCCTTAAAGGGAGAAAAACTTCAAATCAGGCCAGTGGATTGCATAACGCGCTCCAAGGTCTGCTGGTTGGCCGGTGTCAACGGAGTCAGTGGCAGGCGCAACGCCTCACCACACAGGCCCATGCGGGATGCTGCCCACTTCACGGGAATGGGGTTGGATTCAACAAAAAGCGTTTTGTGCAGAGGCAACAGGCGCATCTGGATGTCCATCGCCTTGGCAATGTCGCCGGCCATGGCCGCCATACAAAGTTCGTGCATCAGTTTAGGTGCAATATTGGCCGTGACGCTGACATTGCCATGGCCGCCGCACAGCATCAGTGCGACTGCGGTCGGATCGTCACCGGAGTAGATGGAGAAGCTTTTTGGAACTTCCTTGATCAGCCATTGCGCGCGTTCGATGTTGCCGGTGGCTTCCTTGATGCCCACGATGCCAGGCACCTGCGCCAGACGCAAAACCGTTTCGTGCGCCATATCGGCAACCGAGCGGCCGGGCACGTTGTACAAAATGACGGGCAGATCGCCAGTGGCTTCGGCAATCGCCTTGAAGTGCTGGTACTGGCCTTCTTGTGTGGGCTTGTTGTAATAGGGAACGACCTGCAACTGGCAGTCCGCGCCAACCTTCTTGGCAAACTGGGCCAGTTCAATCGCTTCGCGCGTGGAGTTGGCGCCGCAACCGGCCATCACGGGTTTGCGGCCTGCGGCTTGCTCGACCGAGACGCGGATGATCTCGCAATGCTCTTCTACCGTGACGGTGGGCGACTCGCCGGTGGTACCGACCACGCCAATGCAGTCGGTGCCCTGGTCTATGTGCCAGTCAATCAGCTTGCGCAATGCGGGGTAGTCCACCCCGCCGCTTTCCAGCATGGGAGTGATGAGTGCAACGATGCTGCCGCGGATCGGGCCGGTAGAGGAAGTCATGAAGGCAAATGTTTCAGGAAACGGGCATTTTAACTAGAGTGGATAGCGCTTTCGGGCCAGGTCTGTGTCACTGCCCGGTAAAGGCTTGACGGCCGCGATGCGCTGCACAAAACGCGCGGGCGCCTCCAGTGTGCCATTCTCATAGGCCACGATGTGCCAACCGCGGCAAAGTTCCAGCAGCTCGCCTGGTTGCAACAGGAAGTCTGCGCGACTGGGGCGGCCTACCGTTTCGTTGCCCATAGCGAAGGTTTCGTACAGCAAAACGCCACCCGGCGCCACGCTTTCAAGGATGGTGGGCAGCAGCGCGCGCCACAAATAATTGGTGACTACAACAGCGCCGAACTGGGTTGGATGCGATGCAGTGAGCAAAGGCCAGGGATTGGCTTCAATGTCTGCGGCAACCAGTGTGCCCGGGCACCGCGCTGCGTTGGCTGAGGTCAGGTCGCGGTCCACGCCAGTGACGGGGTGACCACGGCCATGGAACCACGCCATGTGCCGACCTGATCCGCAGGCCACATCGAGCACACTGGCGCCCGGCGGCACCAAGTGCGACCAACGGGCAATCCATGGCGAGGGAGGCGAAGTCTGGCAATCCACCTTAGAAACAGGCCCAGATCTGGTTGGAGATTTGCACCAGAAAATCGGGCTGCATATAAAGACTGGCGGCAGCGGCCAGGGCCAGCCCTGCTACCAGATACCAAAGCCAGTGCTTGCTGTGGTTCATGGTGTCAGTGGGCACCGGCCAGCGTCGGGCGGGCAATGGCCCGCTCCTTGATTGGCAAATTCACCAGCGCAGCCAGTACGCCCAGTGCAATCGCGATGTACCAGACGATGTCGTAGCTGCCGGTGCGGTCATACAGCACGCCGCCCAGCCAGACGCCCAGGAACGAGCCAATCTGGTGGCTGAAGAACACAAAGCCGCTGAGCATGGACAAATGTGCGACGCCGAAAATCTGCGCCACCGTCGCGTTGGTCACCGGAACAGTAGAGAGCCACAAGAAACCCATTACGCTGGCGAATATGTAGACGCTGGCGGGTGTCAGCGGGGCGATCAGGAACAGGGAGATGGCCACGGAGCGGGCGAAGTAGATGAAGGCCAGTATCTTTCGCTTGGCCATTTTTTGACCGAGCACGCCTGCTGTGTAGGTGCCGAACACATTGAACAGGCCGATCAGCGCCAGCGCGTAACTGGCGACTTCAGGCGACAGGCCTTTGTCTTTCAAATAGCTGGGCATGTGCACACCGATGAAGACGACCTGGAAGCCGCACACAAAGTAGCCGGCCATCAGCAACTGGAAGCTGGGGTACTTGAAGGCTTCTGCTACGGCCTGCATCACCGTCTGCTCCCGTTTCGGCGCAGTGCCGCCGGCAAAACCCGGTTCGCGCAGGCCCCAAGCCAGTGGCGCCATGATCAGCGCGGCCAAGCCCAGCAGCGTCAGCGCTTCTTGCCAGCCAAAGGTGCGGATGGCAAAGCCTTCGATAGGCACCATCAAAAACTGCCCGAACGAGCCGGCTGCCGCTGTGATGCCCATCGCCCAGGAGCGCTTGGCTTCGGGCACGTTGCGACCGATGACGCCGTAGACCACGGCGTAAGTGGTGCCGGCCTGAGCGATACCAATGAGGATGCCGGTGGACAGACCAAACAGCAATGGGGTATTGGCATAACCCATGCCGATCAGACCTAACGCATATAGAAGAGCGCCGCCCACGATCACGCGGAATGCGCCAAAACGGTCGGCAACGATGCCAGCAAAGATGCCACTGACGCCCCAGGCCAGGTTCTGGATGGCGATTGCAAAGGCAAAGGTTTCGCGGGTCCAGTCCCGGTCTTGGGTGATCGGCTGCAACCACAGCCCAAAGCCATGGCGTATGCCCATGGACAGCGTGACGATCATCGCCCCGCAGACGAGGACCTGGGTCATGGATAGGGTTTTGGGGCTGGTATGCATGCCGCCTAATGTAGCGATTTCGGGTTGGCGGCGCAGTGCTGACGATGACACCCTTGTCGTCAGTAGAATTGGCTTACTGTGGTTTCGTACAGTGAATGAGCATCCGCCGAACTACAATCCCGCGCTATGGCAACAAGCAACTCCGTCAAACCCAACTCCGAATACTCCGAAGGCTCTATCCGCGTCCTCAAGGGACTGGAGCCTGTCAAACAGCGTCCGGGCATGTATACCCGGACCGACAACCCGCTGCACGTGATCCAGGAAGTGTTGGACAACGCGGCCGATGAAGCGCTGGCCGGCTTCGGTAAGAAGATCAAGGTCATCCTGCATACCGACGGTTCGGTCACCATCGAAGACGACGGCCGCGGTATTCCGTTCGGCATGCACCCGGAAGAAAAAGCCCCGGTGATCGAGCTGGTCTACACCCGTCTGCACGCAGGTGGCAAGTTCGACAAGGGCAAGGGCGGCGCCTACAGCTTCTCCGGCGGCCTGCATGGCGTGGGTGTGTCCGTGACCAATGCCCTGAGCAAACGGCTGGAGGTGACCAGCTACCGCGAAGGCCAAGTGGCCCATATCGTCTTTTCCGGCGGCGACGTCACCGAAGCGCTGCAATTGCGCAAAGCCGGTGAAGGCGACCGCAAGTCGGGCACCACGGTACGCGCCTGGCCGGACGCCAAATACTTTGAGTCAGCGGCGCTGCCCATGGCCGAGCTGACCCATTTATTGCGTAGCAAAGCGGTGCTGATGCCGGGCGTCAGCGTGACGCTGGTGGTTGAGAAGACCAAAGACACACAGAACTGGCTCTACAAGGGCGGCCTCAAAGACTATCTGATGCAGACGCTGAACGGCGACCCTGTCATCCCGCTGTTTGACGGCGAAGGCTTTGCGGATGCGCAGAGCGACAACTTTGCCGAAGGCGAGGGCGCCAGCTGGTGCGTGGCTTTCACCGAAGAAGGCAACCCGGTGCGCGAGAGCTATGTGAACCTGATCCCCACCAGCGCTGGCGGCACGCACGAAAGCGGCCTGCGCGATGGCTTGTTCACGGCGGTGAAAAGCTTTATCGAGTTGCATAGCCTGCTACCCAAAGGCGTCAAGCTGATGCCAGAAGACGTGTTTGCGCGCGCCAGCTATGTGCTGAGCGCCAAAGTGCTGGACCCGCAATTCCAAGGCCAGATCAAGGAGCGCCTGAATTCGCGCGACGCGGTGCGCCTGGTCTCCAGCTTTGTACGCCCCACGCTGGAGCTGTGGCTGAACCAGCATGTGGACTACGGCAAGAAGCTGGCCGAGCTGGCCATCAAGGCTGCACAGACCCGGCAGAAAGCCGGGCAAAAAGTTGAGAAACGCAAGAGCAGCGGCGTGGCCGTGTTGCCCGGCAAGTTGACGGATTGCGAAAGCAAAGACATCGCCTACAACGAAGTGTTTCTGGTCGAGGGCGATTCGGCGGGTGGTAGCGCCAAGATGGGCCGCGATAAGGAGAATCAGGCGATCTTGCCGCTGCGCGGCAAGGTGCTGAACACCTGGGAGGTGGACCGCGATCGCCTGTTTGCCAATACCGAAATCCATGACATCTCGGTCGCTATTGGCGTCGATCCACACGGCCCGAATGACACGCCCGATCTGTCCGGCCTGCGCTACGGCAAGGTATGCATTCTGAGTGATGCGGACGTGGACGGCTCGCACATTCAAGTGTTGTTGCTCACGCTGTTCTTCCGCCACTTCCCCAAGCTGATCGAGACCGGCCATGTGTATGTGGCCCGCCCGCCACTGTTCCGTGTCGATGCGCCGGCGCGCGGCAAGAAGCCAGCGTCCAAGGCCTATGCCCTGGACGAGGGTGAACTTACCGCGATCCTCGACAAGCTGCGCAAGGAAGGTGTGCGCGAAGGTGCTTGGTCCATCAGCCGTTTCAAAGGCTTGGGCGAGATGAATGCCGAGCAGTTGTGGGACACCACGCTGAACCCAGACACGCGGCGTTTGCTGCCTGTTGCATTGGGCGCGATTGACTTTGGCGCCACCGAGGCGCTGATCACCAAGCTGATGGGCAAGGGCGAAGCGGCGGCGCGGCGTGAACTGATGGAGTTGCATGGCGACTCTGTTGAGATTGATGTTTGAGTTTGCTATAAAAAAAGTAGCTGCTTACGCACTTCTACTGTGCGCTGCAGCCTCTTTTGATGCAAAAGCAGATGTCTGGAGCTATGTTGATGAGCGCGGCGTGGCGCACTTTGCGTCCACACAACTGGATTCGCGGTACGAAGTTTTTTTTCGTGGTGGGATGAACCCCGATCCGCTGTCAGACGACAACCGCGCGGTGCCAGTGATATTGGACAGCTCGGCCACCAACAAAGTCATGGCCTGGCTGGATTCGTCCTCCAACTTCCGCTCGGTGGAGCATCTGGTGCGCAGTGCGGCTACCACGCACAAAGTGGATTTCGCGTTGTTGAAAGCTTTGATCGCCACCGAGTCCGGTTTTGATGCGTCTGCCGTGTCGCCCAAAGGCGCGGTGGGTTTGATGCAGGTGATTCCTGATACTGCGAACCGCTACGGTCTGATGGGCAACCGCAAAGTGTCGATACAGACCAAACTGAAAGACCCGCACACCAATTTGCAGGCGGGCACGCGCTATTTGCGTGACCTGTTGAACATGTTTCCCGGCCAACTGGAGCTGGCGCTGGCGGCCTACAACGCAGGTGAAGGCGCGGTGCAGCGGGCCGGCAACAAGATTCCCAATTACCCCGAGACGCAGAACTACGTGAAGACGGTGATGCAGCTGTACTACAGCCTGAATCCGATGGCATCCTCCCGGGGCGCTCGCACGCCGCTCAACGCCGCAAGCTCCGGCAATGGGGTTGTCACCAATATCAACCCATCCCCCGGTCCGCAAATCGGAACGACACGGCGCGGCAATATGGTGCCGTCGGTAACCAACATTCCCGCTGCGCCCGCACCCGCGACGCGCGCACCCTGACCCCAACCTGATTTCAATCGAACTGCCATGGACCAACCCACTCTTGACCTGTCCCGCCCCGAAGACGGAGGAGACGACGAACTGAACCTCGCGACCTACGCCCAGCGCGCCTACCTCGAATACGCACTGAGCGTGGTCAAGGGCCGCGCACTGCCTGACGTCTGCGATGGCTTGAAGCCCGTGCAGCGGCGCATCCTGTATTCGATGTCGCGCATGGGGCTGGGCTTTGGCGGCGCCAATGGCAACACCGGTGCCAAGCCGGTCAAGAGTGCCCGAGTGGTGGGTGACGTGTTGGGCCGCTTTCACCCACACGGCGACCAGTCGGCGTATGACGCGCTGGTGCGCATGGCGCAGGACTTTTCGCAGCGCTATCCATTGGTGGACGGTCAGGGAAATTTCGGTTCGCGCGACGGCGACGGCGCCGCGGCGATGCGCTACACCGAAGCGCGCCTGGCCAAGATCACCAGCCTGTTGCTGGACGAAATTGACCAAGGAACGGTGGACTTCCAGCCCAACTACGACGGCTCTACCGAAGAACCGTGCCAGTTGCCTGCGCGCCTGCCCTTCAGTTTGTTGAATGGCGCCAGCGGCATTGCGGTAGGCTTGGCGACAGAAATCCCGAGCCATAACCTGCGCGAGATTGCCGACGCCTGCGTCGCGTTGATCAAGACGCCAGCGATGGCGGACGCCGAGTTGTACACGCTGGTGCCCGGCCCGGACTTCCCCGGTGGCGGCCAGATCATCAGCCCGGCGAGCGACATTGCCGACGCCTACCGTACCGGCCGCGGTTCGCTGAAGGTGCGTGCCCGCTGGAAGATTGAAGACCTGGCGCGTGGCCAGTGGCAACTGGTCGTGACCGAGTTGCCGCCCGGCGTCAGCAGCCAGCGCGTGCTGGAAGAAATCGAAGAGCTGACCAATCCCAAGGTCAAAGCTGGCAAGAAGGCGTTGTCGCAAGAGCAAACGCAATTGAAAGCCAGCATTTTGAGTGTGCTGGACGTTGTGCGTGACGAATCGAACAAGGACGCAATGGTGCGTCTGGTGTTCGAGCCCAAGACCAGCCGCATTGAGCAGCAGGAATTGATTACGGCATTGCTGGCCCATACCAGCCTGGAAACTTCTTCACCGATCAACCTGACGATGGTGGGGCTGGATGGGCGGCCCACACAGAAATCGCTGCGCCAGATGCTGACCGAGTGGATCAGCTTTCGCCAGACCACGATTGAAAAGCGCAGCCGCCACCGCCTGGGCAAGGTGCTGGACCGCATTCATATCCTCGAAGGCCGCCAGCTTGTTCTGTTGAACATCGACGAAGTGATTGCCATCATCCGCCAGGCAGACGAGCCCAAGGCGGCGCTGATAGAGCGCTTCAAGCTGAGTGATCGTCAGGCCGAAGACATCCTCGAAATTCGCCTGCGCCAATTGGCGCGGCTGGAAGCCATCAAGATCGAGCAGGAACTGTCTGAGCTGCGCACCGAGCAGGGCAAACTGGAAGAAATTCTGGGCAGTCCCGCCGCGCTGCGCCGTCTGATGGTGAAAGAGATTGAGGCCGACGCCAAGGTATTTGCCGATGCGCGCCGTACGCTGATCCAGACCGAGAAAAAGGCCGTGGCCGAAGTCAAGGTGGTGGACGAACCGGTGACCGTGGTCATTAGTGAAAAAGGCTGGGTGCGGGCACGCACGGGCCATGGCCATGAAGCCTCCACCTTTGCCTTCAAGGCAGGTGACGGCCTGTACGGCACGTTTGAGTGCCGCAGTGTCGATACGCTCCTGGTGTTTGGCTCCAACGGGCGCATCTACTCGGTGGCGGTGTCGCTGCTGCCCGGTGGCCGCGGCGATGGCCAGCCGGTGACGACCTTGATCGAGCTGGAAAGCGGCACGCAAATACTGCATTACTTCGCAGGCCCATCCAATGCCACGCTGTTGTTGTCCAGCACCGGTGGCTATGGCTTTATGGCCACAGTGGAAAACATGATTTCGCGCCAGAAGGCGGGCAAGGCGTTTGTCGGTGTTGGCGAGGGCGAGACCCAATGCCGTCCCTCGCTGGTTTCTGGCGCCCAAGGCAGGGTCACTGTGGCGGGCACGCCTGCGCCGTTGGTGGCACCCGCAACCCATGTGGCCTGCGCATCGACCGGTGGCCGCATTCTGACCTTTGAGATCAGCGAACTCAAGACCATGGAAAAGGGCGGTCGTGGCCTGATGCTGATCGACCTGGAGGCCAAGGACACGCTGGCCGGTGCGGCGGCCTATACGCGCAGCATCCGCATTGACGGCATAGGCCGCGGCGGCAAGGAGCGCGACGAGACGCTGGAGATTCGCAGCCTGAACAACGCCCGTGCAGCGCGTGGACGTAGGGGCAAGGCGGCAGATCTGGGGTTCAAACCCACTTCCATTTGCCGTGTAGAGTGAGTAAATTCAGGGCGGTATCCAAAAAATCCATAAAACCGTTGTCGTTGACCCTAAAACTATGTTTTCCTTTGTCAAAAAGAAACCCGCTGCTGCCGTAGTTCCAGATGCAGACAATGCGCACGCCCAGCGCATGACGCTGGAGGAGCGCATGGCCTTCCGGCGCGAAATGCTGTACCAGAGCATTCGCGATACTTTTCTGGCCATGGAAGTCATCGCCAGCATGTACAAGTTCAAAGTGATGCCGGTTGATGAGCGCCACCACCGGTTTATCGTGATGATTGACGTCGCCAAATCCTTTGTGACCAACCGGCCCAACAAGACCAAGAGTTTTGCTGCCTTCGAGCAGATGATGCGGGTCGATGCCTACAAGCGCTTCGGTATCCTCATCAACGCCACTTACTGGCGCGTCAGCGAAACGGAGAGCCAGTTCGAGTTCCACGCCCGCGTCACCGATCACGGTGATTCCGCCGCTGTCACTTCGCGCAGTCAGGAAAGCGCCATAAAACCGGCCGGTCAGAGCCGCGTAGCGGCCATCGGCGGTTCCAACTACGAACCCATTTCGGAAGAAGAAACCCGCGCCTTCATGCAGGCATTGAAAGGCGGCTACGCACCGCCGCCTATGATGGTGGGTGACAAGGAGTACCAGAGCGATCTGGCACCGCTGGATGGCGGCATCATGATCGGTGGCACGCAGTACGGTAGTCTGGACTAGCGCACCGTATGGATCTGTACCTGGGTGGAAAATGGTTTCCCCAGGGTGCATACTGCTAGCCAGACTGCATTCAGTCTGAAAGCATTGGGAACACTTATGAACAGTCCAACGGTCGCAAAATCCAACGGTCAAGCCACCTCTGCGCGGGACCGCAGGTTTGAGCTGCTTTTGTTCCGCTTGGGCCAGGACTCCGGGCTGAAGCAACGCGAATTGTTTGGCATCAATGTGTTCAAGGTGCGCGAAATTGTGGTCGCGCCCCACATCACCTCCATCGTCAATGCGCCGAAATTCAACATGGGCTTGGCCAATGTACGTGGGCAACTGATCCCGGTGATTGACCTGCCCGGAGTGGTGGGCTGCGTTCCGCAAACGGATTCCCGTATCGTGCTGGTGACGGAATTTGCCCGTACCACGCAGGCTTTCCTGGTGGATGAAGTGGTTGAAATCGTGCAGCTGGACTGGAAACACCTGCAATCGGCAGACTCCAGTGGTGCCGGTTTGATATCCGGCATTGCGCGGCTGGATGGCGATGCGCCGGATTCCCGGTTGGCACAGGTGCTCGATGTGGAACAAATTTTGCGCAATGTGGCCCCGGCTTCGCAAGGCGCTGCGGTAGACCATTCCGCGCTGTCAGAACTCCATTTGCCGGAAGGCTCCACGATCCTCTTTGTAGACGACTCCGCGGTGGCCCGCGCGTTGATTGAAGAGGGCTTGAAATCCATGAATCTGCAATTCCAGGTGGCCAAGAACGGCAAGGAAGCCTGGGAGCGCTTGGCCACGATCCAAGCCGAGGCTACTGCCCAGGGCAAGATGGCGCGGGACAAAGTGGCACTGGTTTTGACGGATTTGGAAATGCCGGAGATGGATGGCTATTCATTGACGCACAACATCAAGCAAGACCCCCGTTATGCAGGGATTCCGGTCATCATTTACTCATCGTTGACCGGTACGGCCAGTGAAGGTCACGCAAACAGCGTGGGCGCTGATGCCTATGTTGCCAAATTCGAGCCCAAGGAATTGCGCGAATCGATTCGCCGTACCCTGGCGCTGCGCCACAACTGAGCCCGGTGTTTGTAAGCGCAGTGCCCTCGCCAGGTCACTTGCGGGCCAGATAAACCCCGCCAACGGTTAGCGCCATCCCGACGATGGCAAGACCGGCAAGCGTCTCGCCAAACAGCATCCATGCAAATAGCGCAGTGCAAGGCGGCACAAGGTAGAACAGGCTTGCGACGTTGACTGCGCTGCTCTGGCGTATCAGCCAATTCAGCAAACTCACTGCGCCAATGGACAATACCAACACCAGCCAGCCCAGCGCGAACACCAGCTCTCCGGTCCAGTCCACGTAAAAGCTTTCGAATAGCCAGGCAGCGGCCAGTGTGGCCAATGCAGTGGGTACAAATTGCGCAATCGCACCAGTGCGCCAGTCCAGGGTCGGGCAGTAGCGCTTCTGGTACAGCGTGCCTGCGGTGATACCGATCAGCGCAACGGCAACTGGCAGCAATGCCATTGCAGAGAAACCTGCACCGATCTTTCCGGCCACTACCAGCGCAACACCGGCCAGACCCAGCAGCAAACCCAGCCACTGTCGATTGAGTACTTTCTCGCCCAGCCACCATCCCGCACCCACCGCTGTCAGCAGCGGTTGCAAACCAACAATCAGGCTGGCAACGCCTGCTGGCAGGCCCATTGAAATGGCAATGAACACACCGCCCAGATAGATGCCATGTACCAGCAAACCCGCAACGCCGATATGGAACCAGTCCTGCGCGCGCGCAGGCCAGGGTGCACGCGATATCCAGGCAACGGGTGCCATCAGGCAAATCACAGCGACATAGCGGATCAGAAGAAAGGTCAGGGGCTGTGCATGTGGCAGGCCCATGCGGGCACCGAGAAAACCGGTGGACCAGAGCAGCACAAAGAGCAATGGAAAGGCTTGGGCGTAGCGGACTGGCATTGCGTTGATTGTCGGCGGCTTAGCTTGCAACAGCCTTGCGTGGGTCGTGGTCACCGTTAAGATGGCCCAACCATGTCGACCACTGATTCGTCTACTTCCCCTATTCGTGGCTACCACGCGCACATCTATTTTTCACAGAAAACAATAGCCCAGGCGCGTGCATTGTGCGAAGCGGCCGCTGCACAGTTCGACGTGGCAATGGGGCGTGTGCATGAGAAGCCGGTGGGCCCGCACCCGGACTGGAGTTGCCAACTGGCATTCAAACCCGCGCTATTTGGCGAATTGGTGCCGTGGCTGGCACTGCAGCGCAATGGCTTGGTAGTGTTTGTGCACCCCATCAGCGACAACGAGTTGCTCGACCATACGGACCGTGCAATGTGGATGGGCGCAGTGCGACCGCTGGACTTGAGCGTGCTGCATACCGGGCCAGGAGACGATGTCTTTTAGGGCATTTTGGCTGCGCATAGCAAGCTTTTAGCCTTCCCGAAGCAGCGTCATGCGGCGCTGATTGTTCAGCGCGTACACTGTCCTGAAATGAGCCCTTGGGAGGCTGTAGTCAATGGACAGAACTTCGCTATGCCCCAGACCCAATTGAAGCTTGCCAAGCTGGAACGGACCCAGTGGCGTATTGCCATTTTCGTGCTGGTGGCGTTTGGGCTCTTCCTGGCCTATTTCATTCACCATGAGCGTACGCTGACACTCAACCGTGAGCGGGATCGACTGTTTACCCAGGTCCGGGTAATCGATGCGCTGCTGACGCAGCAATTGATAGGTGTCAATGAGGCGATGCTTAGCATGCGCCCGCAATCCGCAGTGTCGGTGCAGGACACGGCCCACAACCCGGGGCGCTCCGCCACCATGCGTGTGCTGGCGGATGCAATGCCAGCAGTGCGCACCATGCTGATGATTGACCCGCAAGGCATCGTGGTATCTACCAATCGGACCGACACATTGGGTTTTGATGCCAGCCACCGTGACTATTTCCTGGCTGCCAAGAACGCGCCCAGCGCCGACACTCTGTATGTGTCTGCGCCGTTCACAACAACACTGGGTGCGTATGCAGTGAACATGGCCCGTGCCTGGACAGGCGACAGGAATGCGCTGTTGGGAGTTACGACAGCGACGCTGGACCCCGATTTCTTGAAAGTGCTTTTGCTCTCGGTGCTCTATGCCAAAGACATGCGCGCCAGTTTGATCCACGGGGATGGTCTGGTCTTCCTGACGCAACCTGAAAGCAAAGTCATTCAGGGGGCTGACCTGAAAAAACCTGACACGCTCTATACACGGCACGTGAACAGTGGACGGGTCGAGAACTTTTTTGAGAGCACCGTGCCACTGACAGATGACACACGGCTGGTGGTGTATCGAACGGTGCAGCCTCAACAGTTGCGCATGAACAAGCCGCTGATGCTGGCGGTCAGCCGCGGGCAGGCGGCGGTCTTGATGCCCTGGCGGCAACTGGCGCGGGTGCTGGGAGTGACCTATGCCGGGGTGTGTGCTTTGACATTGGGTGCCATCTATTTTTTCCGGCGCAGGCATAAAGCCCTGCAGCAGGCGGCGCAAACCCGCGCGCGCGAAGCGCAAGAACAGGCAGAGCGACTGGACCTCGCTTTGGCGGGTGGTGACCTGGGCCTGTTTGATCTGGACTTGGTGACCGGCATACGGCGTGTCAATGCGCGTGGGCAGGAGATTGTGGGCGATGGCCCGGAAGATCCGGTCGATACCCTGGAGCAATGGTCGCAGCGCGTACACCCGGACGATCGGCTAGCTGCCCTTGCGCTGCGCGGGGCGCATGAACGCGGGGAGACGCCCTTCCTGGTGTTGGATTACCGGGTGAAACACAAGCAAGGCCACTGGGTCTGGGTACACAGCCGCGGCAGGATCACACAGCGCCGGGAAGATGGCACGCCCCTGCGCATGGTAGGCACCAACCTGGATATCACCGAACGGCGGCAGGCTGAGAAAGTATTGCGCGAAGAGCGGCAGCGTCTGTCCAACATCATTGCCGGTACCAATGCAGGCACCTGGGAGCACGACCTGACGACAGGCAGTGACCAGGTCAATCAGGAGTACGCCCAGATGCTGGGATACACCGTTGAGGAAGTGGTTTCGCGTATTGATGGTGACTTCCGCAATATTGTTCACCCTGATGACCTGCCTCAGGTGACCGCGCTGTGGGAAGCGCATCTGACAGGCACTACGCCGGTCTACGAAGCCGAGTTTCGCGTGAGGCACAAGGACGGCCACTGGGTCTGGATCATGTCGCACGGCAAAGCCTGGAGCCGCGATGGGGATGGCCGCGCGCTGAACATCTCCGGTATCCATCTCGATGTGTCCGCCATCAAGACGGCGCAAGCCCGCCTCGAGGAGCTCAATAGCAATCTTGAGCTTCGTGTCGAAGCGCGCACCGCGGAACTGGAAGCCACCCTGGAGCAACTGCGTGAATCGCAGCAAAGCCTTGCCAGCAGCGAGGCACGCGCCACGATGAGTACCCTGGTCGCTGGGCTGTCCCATGAGATCGGTACGCCGTTGGGCAACAGCATCATCGCGGCGAGCACCGTGTCGGCGGGGTCGCGCGATTTTCGCAAGCTATTGGCCGAAGGCGGCCTCAAACGCTCTGACATGAACTATTTTCTGGAGCAGGTGGACCAGGGTGCGGACATCATTGAGAGCAACCTGCTCCGCGCAAACGATCTGATGAAAAACTTCCGCCAGGTGGCAGCCGATCAGGCGAGCGAGCAGCGGCGTTCGTTCGATCTGGCACAGGCGGTCAAGGAAATTCTGCAGACTTTAAGCCCCACCCTGAAGCGCCACCCGCACCGCGTCGTGCTGGATATAGCGGACGGCATCGCGATGGACAGTCTGCCAGGTCCGCTGGGCCAGATCATCATCAATCTGGTCAACAACGCCTATCTGCACGCCTTTGAGGGCATGGCACAGGGTGAGTTGATCATCTCGGCACGGGCCCATGGGGATTGGGTGGATATGGAGGTGCGCGACAACGGGCGCGGCATTCCCGCAGACAACCTGAAGAAGATGTTTGAACCCTTCTACAGCACCAAGATTGGCGAGGGCGGCACCGGCCTGGGCATGGCCATTGTGAAAAATCTGCTGACAAAGACCTTGGGCGGCAGCATTGAGGTTCGATCAGTGGTTGGGCAAGGTACGACATTCACCATCCGGTTCCCCCGCGTCTTGCCGGTAGCCGCACCGGTGGCGGCCTAGCGCCTAAAGCTTGCCGTTCTGCAGCTGCTGCAAATGCAGCGTGCGCTCCTCGCGCGGCAGCTTGGCAAGTGTCTTTGCTGCAGCGTAGAAAGCAGCCCAGTCACCGTGCTGTTGCGCAAACAGAACTTCAAACGCATCGACCCAATCGTCATAGGCCGAAAGCGCCGCGAAGGCCGCGTTATTGGCGTTGGCTACCCAAAGATCGTAGCGGTCGTAGCCGCCCCAACTGGCTTTGAGTTGTGCGTATGCCGCACGGAACTCCCCATAGGCCGCCGCTTTCAGGGCCTCTTGTTGTGGCGTTGGGGTGGACTGGTCATCACCATCTCCGTAGATAGAAATCAGTTTCTTGCGCGTCTTTGCCGCCAAAGCTCTGAAAGCCTGGCGGCGTGCGCCAAAGCTGGTGTATTCGTGCCGCGCAACAAAGTGGGCGGGGATGGCGAGCCATGCCGCGCTGCCCAGCCGCTCCACCGCCGTAGCGAATGACTCGTTGAATGCCGTGTCGTCCTGCACGTACAGCACCTGGTGCGCCAGTTCATGAAAAATCATGCGTGCCAGTTCGCCCTGTGGATAGTGGATGAATGTGCTCAACAGTGGGTCACCGCCCAGCCAGTTGGTCCAGCCCAACGTGGAATAGGCGGGAACCGGGAATACGCTGGCCTCCCAGCCTTCCTGGCGCAGGGTGCTGGCCAGCGCTTGCGCATCGTGTTCTTCGAAGTAGCCGCGGTAGCTCACGCAACCCGTCACCGGAAAACACCAGGTCTTGGGTTTGAGCGAGTAGGTGGGGGCGGCAACGACGTTCCACACCACCGCGCGTCGCTGCAAAGCGGCGTAGCGGGTGTAGCTGGCGTTGTCGGGAAGTTTCAGCGTCTCTGCTGCGTAGCGTCGCAGTTCTTGTGCCAATCGCAAACGCTGCTTCAGTGCGTCGGGCGTCGTGTCTTCTGCCAGCCATTGGTCTACGGGCTTCGCGGCTTGCACGATGGCGACGTGGCCTTTGACGGACTGCAGCAGGTAGCCCATGTCCGCGCAGCCTGATGCCATGCATGCGAAAGCTAACGCCGCCACGAAACGCAAGGGAGTATGGAAAAGTGAGCGTGTCATATTGCCAAGCATCGTATGCTAGTGGCCTCACAGCCCCAACCGGAGAATTCTGATGCCCATGAACACCCTCGAAGCCTGGCACAAGATCGTCAAATCCCGCGACTCCAGCGTGCTGGGCACGTTACTGGCGCAGGACGTGGTGTTTGAGTCGCCGGTGGTGCATAAGCCGCAGCATGGCCATGCCATCGCCTATATGTACCTGAATGCGGCGCTGCATGTGCTGAACAACGACAGCTTCGTCTACCTGAATGAGTGGAAGGGTGAGAACTCCGCCGTGCTGGAGTTTCAAAGCACGATAGACGGCATCACCATCAACGGCGTGGACATGATTACCTGGAATGCAGCGGGGCACATCAGCCATTTCAAGGTCATGGTGCGCCCGCTCAAGGGCATGAACAAGTTGCATGAGCTGATGGGGGCCATGCTGCAGAAGATGGCGCCGCCCGCCTGATTGCTATAAAAAAAGGAGCTGCTTACGCACGTTCCATGCGCTTCGCAGCCCTATTTTGTTCCAATTTCCCAGTGAAACTGGCTTACTGCCAACCGCCGCCCAGCACCTTGTAGAGCGTCACCAGGTTTTGCACCTGTTGCAACTGCACCTGAATCACGGCTTGCTGCGCCGCGAACAGTGAGCGCTGTGCGTCCAGCACATCGAATGAACTCGAAGCCCCATGCTTGAAGCGCAGGTCCGTCAACTCAGTGCGCGTTTTCTCGGCATTCAATTGCGCAGTTTGGGCGCGCAGTTGCTCGGTCAGCGTGGCCCGGCCGGCCAGTGCGTCGGTCACTTCCTTGAAGCCGGTTTGAATCGCCTTCTCGTACTGGGCCACAGCGATATCGCGTTGAACCTTCGCACTGTCCAGATTGGCGCTGTTGCGGCCTGCATCAAAGATAGGTAGCAACAGTTGCGGTGCGAAAGTCCAAGCCGATGCAGCGCCGTTGAACAACTTTTCCAGATCACTGCTGGCGACGCCAGCGCTGCCGGTCAGCGTGATGCGCGGAAAAAATGCAGCACGGGCAGCACCGATGTTGGCGTTGTTAGCCAATAGTTGCTGCTCCGCCGCGCGGATGTCCGGGCGACGTACCAAGACCTCGGACGGCACGCCAGCGGGCAAATCGGTCACCAGGCCTTGGGCTGTCAGCGGCAAACCTGCGGGCAGGTCGGCGGGCAGGGGCTGGCCCAACAACAGCGCGAGGCTGCTTTCATCCTGCGCGCGTTGGCGCGTGGTCTGGGCCAGTGCCACCTTGGCGGCTTCCAGCAACGACTCGGCCTGGCTCAGGTCCAGCTTGGACGCAGCTTCGTTGTCGAACTTCAGCTTGGTCAGCTTCAGTGATTCCTGGCGTGTCGTCAGCGCCGATTGCGCGATGCGCAGCAACTCGTCATCGGCCAGCAGGTTCAGGTAGGTGTTGGCAACGGATGCCACCAACGCCATCTGCACCGTCTTGCGGGCTTCTTCGGTGCCCAGCAATTGCGCTTGTGCCGATTCTTTCAGCGAAGCAACGCGGCCAAACAAATCCAGCTCGTAGGCCGTGACACTCAGACCCGCGGTGTACAGGCTGGTGATCTCGCCGGAGGCGGCAGGGCCCCGCGTGCCATTGATGCCCGCGTTGAGCGTGGGCCACTGGTCAGCGCGGCGTACACCGAACTGTGCGCGCGCCTGCTCGATGTTCAGCACGGAAATCCGCAGGTCACGGTTGTTTTGCAATGCCAGGCCCACCAGGGCTTTCAGTCGCGCATCCTGGAAGAACTGTTGCCAGCCCAAATCAGCGGTAGGCCGTACGCCGGCACCGGCGGGGGCGTTGCCGTCAAAGCTGGCTGCTACAGGCGCGGCAGGGCGCTGGTATTCAGGCGCCAGGCTCATGCAGCCGCCCAGCAGCAGGGCCGCCGTCAGCAGCGCCAGGCGTGAGGTGTTGGAAGTCATAGATGGTTTATTCATGGCTTGGAGCCTCCGACACATGGGCGTGTTGCGCATCAAACTGGCGCTGGCGTTCGCTGCCCTTGAACAGGCTGCGCACGACCACAAAGAAGATCGGTACAAAGAACACCGCGAGGAAGGTGCCGATCAAGCTGCCGCCGATCACGCCGGTGCCGATGGCACGCTGGCTTGCCGAGCCTGCACCACTGGCAATTGCCAGCGGCAGCACGCCCAGCACAAACGCCATCGACGTCATCAGGATAGGGCGGAAGCGCAGATGCGCAGCAGCCAGCGCTGCTTCGACCGCGCTCTTGCCCTGCGCCTGCAGGTCCTTCGCAAATTCGATGATCAGAATCGCGTTCTTGGCCGACAGGCCGATGATGGTGATCAGGCCCACCTGGAAGTACACATCGTTGGCATAGCCGCGTAGCACCGTGGCCAGCAGCACACCCAGAATACCGACCGGTACGACCAGAATCACGGCCAGCGGAATGGTCCAGCTTTCGTACAGCGCAGCCAGACAGAGGAACACCGCCAGAATCGCGAAACCGTACAACACGATCGCCTGCGAGCCGGCGATTTTTTCTTCGCGCGATTGGCCGGTCCACTCGAATGCAAAACCCTCAGGCAGTTGCTTGGACAGATTTTCCATCTCGGTCATCGCATCGCCCGAGCTGAAGCCCGGTGCAGCAGCGCCGCCGATACGCATGGCCGGATAGCCGTTGTAGCGGATGGTCTGCATAGGACCCTTGATCCAGCGCGTGCTGGCAAAGCTGGACAGTGGAACCGGCTTGCCTTGTGCATTGGATGCTGTCAGTTTCAGGATGTCTTCGGGTTGCATGCGCGCCGGCGCATCGGCCTGCACCACGACGCGCTGCAAGCGGCCCTGGTTCGGGAAGTCGTTGATGTACGACGAGCCCAGCGCGGTGGAGATCGTGCTGTTGATCGAATCAAAGCTCACGCCCAGCGCGTTGGCCTTGTCGCGGTCGATGTCGACTTGCAATTGCGATGCGTCTTCCAGACCGTCCGGACGTACTTGCGTGAGTACCTTGCTCTTGGACGCCATGCCCAGCAATTGATTGCGTGCGGCCAAAAGTGCATCGTGGCCTTTGCCACCGCGGTCTTGCAGGCGGAAGGTGAAGCCCGACGCCGTACCCAATTCGGGAATGGGAGGAGGCGACAACGGGAAGATGAAGGCATCACGAATGCCCATCAGGCCACCGAATGCACGACCCGCCAATGCCGCTGCCGAGTGCTCGGCGCCTTCACGCTCATGCCAGTCTTTCAGCGTTACGAACGCCAGGCCAGAGTTCTGCCCCTGACCGGAGAAGTTGAAGCCCAGGATGCCGACCATGCTTTGCACTTCCGGCTGCTTCAGGATGAATGCTTCGACCTGTTCCATCACGTTTTGCGTGCGTTCCAGCGTCGCGCCTGGCGGCAGGCTCACGTTCACCAGCATCGTGCCCTGGTCTTCACCGGGCAGGAACGAGGTGGGCAGACGCACATACATCACCGCCACAGCGGCAATGATCGCCACATAGATGACCAGATAGCGGCCGGCGCGCTTCAGGATGCGCGCGACCACGCTTTCATAGCCCTTGGCCGTCTTGGTAAAGCCACGGTTGAACCAGCCAAAGAAGCCGGTCTTTGCATGGTGGTGACCCGCTTCCACGGGTTTGAGCAGCGTGGCGCACAAGGCCGGTGTCAACGACAGGGCCATGAACGCCGAGAAGGCGATGGAGCTGACCATCACCGCAGAGAACTGGCGGTAGATATTGCCGACCGAGCCGGCAAAGAACGCCAGCGGCACGAACACCGCAATCAGCACCACGGTCACGCCAATGATGGCGCCCGAGATCTGGCCCATGGCCTTCTTCGTAGCTTCCAGCGGCGGCAGGCCTTCCTCGCTCATGATGCGTTCGACGTTCTCGACCACGACGATCGCATCGTCCACGACGATACCGATCACCAGCACCATGCCGAACATGGTCAGCACGTTGATCGAGAAGCCCAAAGCCAGCAGCGTGGCAAAGGTACCGAGCAGGGCCACAGGCACGACGATGGTCGGGATGATGGTGTAGCGGAAGCTCTGCAGGAACAGAAGCATCACCAGGAACACCAGCACCACGGCTTCAATCAGTGTCTCGGCCACCTGGCTGATGGAGATCTTGACGAAGCGCGAGCTGTCGTAGGGGATCGTCCACTTCACGCCCTTGGGGAAGTAGGGCTGCAATTGCTCCATGCGGTCACGTACGGCTTTGGCCGCGGCCAACGCGTTGCCGCTGGGTGCCAACTGGACACCAATACCGGAGGCTGGTTTGCCGTTCAGGCGGGCCGCGGTCGCAAAGGTTTGCGCGCCCAGCTCAATGCGGGCCACGTCTTTCAGTCGCACCGCAGAGCCGTCGGCATTCGCGCGCAGCACGATGTTGCCGAACTGCGTGGTGTTGCTGAGTTGGCCGTCCACCACCACGGTGGCCGAGATCGATTGGCCGCCGATATTGGGCAGATCGCCAATCGCGCCAGGCGAGACCTGGGCGTTTTGCGCGCGGATTGCGGCGTTGACTTCGGCGGCAGACAGGTTGAAGCCGGTCAACTTGGCCGGGTCAATCCAGATGCGCATTGCGCGCTCGGTACCGAACAACTGCGCCTGGCCAATGCCGGGCAGGCGCTGGATTTCAGGCAACACGTTGCGCGAGGCGTAATCGCCCAGACCCACCACGTCGATGTCCGGGTTGTCGGACGACAACATGATGAACACCAAAAAGTTGGCACGCGATTTGTCCACGCGCACGCCAGCTTGCGTCACCGCAGCCGGCAGGCGCGGTGCAGCGCGCGACAGGCGGTTTTGCACATCGACCTGGGCCAGATCGGCGTTGGTGCCGGGCTCAAAGCTGATCGTGATGGTGCCGGTGCCGTTGGCTTGCGCGACCGACTCCATATAGATCATGCCAGGTGAGCCATTCATTTCGCGCTCGATCACGGACAGCACGCTGTCCTCCAGCGTCTGGGCGGATGCACCCGGGTAGCCGGCCGAGATCACGATGGAAGGCGGCGCCACCGGCGGATATTGCGAGATGGGCAATTGCGTAATCGCCACGCCGCCCATCACCAGGATGAACAGGGCGATCACCCACGCGAAGATGGGTCGATTGATAAAAAACTGGGCCATGGATCGACTCTCTTATTTCTTGTCAGATGCTGCGGCTGCAGGGGCCGATGCGGCCGGGGCTGCAGCAGAAGCGGCTGCGGCAGCAGGCTTTGCGCCGGGTGTCCACGGCACGGGTTTCACCGGCGCACCAGGCACCATCATTTTCTGGAAGCCATCGACGATGACCTGGTCGCCGGCTTGCAGGCCGCTCAGAATGACCCACTGGCCGTTTTGCGAATTGCCAACCTTGACCGGGCGTGGGCCGGGCTTGTTTTCAGGGCCAACGACCAGCACGCTGTCGCCTTGGTTGCTGCGTGTCACGGCTTGCTGCGGCAACAGGATGCCGCCGGGCAGTTCGGCCTGCGACAGTCGCACGCGCACATACTGGCCGGGCAGCAACATACCGTCCGGGTTCGGTACTTCGGCGCGCAGCGTGATCTGGCCGCTGGTGGCGTCCACCGTCAAATCAGAGAAGAGCAGCTTGCCAGCGCGTGGCAATTCGGTTCCGTCTTCCAGCACCACACGCACAGGCACGGAGCCATCGCCCGAAGCACGCAGTTGTTTGGATGCAATCGCCTTGCGCAAACGCAGCACCTCAGTGCTGGACTGCGTGAAGTTCACATAGACAGAGCTGGTTTGTTGAATCACTGCGAGCTGTGTCGCTTCAGCGGCGCTGACCAAGGCGCCTTCGGTCACCAGCGACTGGCCAATGCGGCCCGAGATGGGTGCGTAGACCGATGCGTAATCGACATTGATCTGCGCGGTTTGCGCAGCGGCCTTGGCGGTGGCAACGTCGGCTTCGGCCTGCTTCTGCGCAGTCACCAGGGTGGTGTATTCCTGTTTGCTGACCGCATTGGCTTCGACCAGCGGCTTGTAGCGTTCGACCTGCGCGTTGGCTTGCGCCACGTTGGCTTGCGCCTTTGCCACGCTGGCCTGCGCGCTGTCCAGCGCGGCCTTGTAAGGGGCTGGGTCAATCTGGTACAGCGCCTGGCCGGCCTTCACTTCGCTGCCTTCGCGAAACAGGCTGCGCAGCACAACGCCGTTCACCCGTGCGCGCACTTGCGCTACGCGCACGGCGCTGACACGGCCGGGCAATTCGCTTTGCAATGCAACCACGGTGGGTGCAATCGTGACGACGCCGACTTCAGCCGGTGGCATGCCGCCGCCAGCGCCGCCCGGCGCGCCGTCTTTGGCGCCACAAGCAGCCAACATCAATGTGACAGCGGTGGCCAGCAGGGCCATCTTGGTGGGAAAGGGGGAGGTAGCAGAGGCAGGCGCGCGCGCCGCAAGTTGGCTGGATGGGGACATGGGTAAGCCTTTTTCAGAAAAAAGTAGTGCGCAGACGGCAACGCCATCAGAAAAAAATCGGGGGTGAACCTTGTAAATCAAAGATTCGGTCTTAGTATACATACACTTGTGAATGTATGCTGACAACCCTTAAAAATCACCTCTAGCCCATGGCCCGCCGCACCAAAGAAGACGCACTCGTTACCCGCGAGCAAATACTGGACGCTGCCGAAAGCGTGTTCCAGCGCCGCGGCGTGTCCCGTACGTCATTGCAAGAGATAGCGCAAGAAGCGGGCCTGACCCGCGGTGCCATTTACTGGCACTTTCAGAACAAGGGCGACGTCTTCAACGCGATGATGGAGCGCGTCACTCTGCCGATGATGGCCCGTATGACGGAAATCACTTCGGTTGACGAAGAGCGTCCCCTGGACAAGATTCGCCGCAACACGGCCTCCGCTTTGCATCAGATTGTCAATAACCCTCAGGTACGCCGCGTGTTCGAAATTGCCACACAGAAAGTGGAGTACGTGGACGATCTGCAAAGCGTGCGCGAACGCCATATCGCCGGACGCAGCGAATACATAGACGACATGCACCGTCTGATACAGCTGGCGCGCGACAAAGGGCAGCTCCGCACGGACATGGACCTGCGCCACGCCACGCTGGGCCTGTTTGCACTGATTGGCGGGCTCAAGAACAACTGGTTGTTGGATCCCGATGCCTTCGACCTGGAGGTCGTTGGCGCGCAGACGCTGGAAGCGTATCTGACAGGGCTAGCTGTCGCAAAAAACTAGCGTTCCGTTTTCATCACTTGCGGGCAGAGGAGCCTTCACACCATCGCTGTTGTAACTGATGGCAGCAAGTCTGCATTCCGTCTGTGCGAACCGCATTTCGTCACCTCGCTAATGCGCAAATACCGGGCCCGGCCTAAAGTGCGGTTTCCTGACGGCAACCCTTGTCCGTACGTATCAATCTGCAGATGACCATTCCTATGCCCAACCTCAAGACAAGCAAGCTGTGGCTGACCCCGGCAATTTATGTGATGGCGGCGGTGGCGTTGGCTGCGACCACTCCAGCGCAAGCGCAACCCAAACCCGCTGAAGCTGCTGCCCAGGCCGCACAGACTGCTAAAGCATTGCGCATCAAGACATTGCTTTCCCAATACCATGCCATCGGCCAACTCAACGGGGCGGTGCTGGTGGCCGACCATGGCAAGGTGGTCTACCAGGGCGCCTTTGGTCTGGCCAGCCACGAGTGGAAGATTCCCAACGCGACCGACACGGCCTTTCGTATTGCCTCGCTGACCAAACAGTTCACAGCCGCGCTGACCATGCAATTGGTTGAGCAGGGAAAAATCAAGCTGGACGACAAAATCGGGACGTACGTGCCCGACTTGCGCGCGGACATTGGCAGCCAGGTAACGATTCACCAATTGCTAAACCACACCTCCGGCATCGTCGACTACGCCAACTTTCCCGGTTTCTGGGAGAACCGTCTGGGCGCCAAGGTGTCGCGTGCGGAGTTTCTGGAGATCATGAACCGTGATCTGGAATTCACGCCAGGTTCGGTAGGCAAGTACAACAGCTCTGGCTACTACTTGCTGGGCCATGTGATCGAAAAGGTCACCGGCAAGTCCTATGCGCAGGCGCTGGACGACATGATCCTGCACCCGCTGCATATGGCGCGTTCTGGTTACGAGTTTCCCGAGCGCATCGTGGCGCGCAAGGCCACGGGTTATGTCCGGGCACCCGGCGGGACGTTTGAGAGTGCTGCGCCCATGTACATGCCCAATGGATATTCAGCCGGCGGCATGTACAGCACTATCGGCGATCTTCTGCTTTGGGATCGTGCCTTGTATGGCAGCACCCTGCTGTCGGAATCCTCCAAGCAACGTATGTTCACGCCCTATGTCAAAGACGACATTCGCGGTGATTTGGGCTATGGCTACGGTTGGATGATCGGAAACCGCAAAGTGGGCGGGCGCGACATCACCGTGCATGAACACGGTGGCAACGCCAATGGCTTTCGCAGCCTGATCACCCGGTTTCCCAACGACCAACGGCTCGTCGTGATTTTGCTCAACGATGGCGGCGGCACCATCACGCCCGCCATTTACAAGTTGTCCGCTGCCATCACCAGCGTGCTGTATGACTTGCCCACGCCCGCACCGCAGCGCGCGCTCGCAGACACGCTGGCCCAGGCCATTGCCCAGCATGGGCCGGATGCGGCGCTTGCCAAGTTCCAACAGAGTCCCGGGGCATTCCCTGCTGTGGATGGTGCGAACGAACTGAATCAGCTGGGCTACCACTACCTGACGCATGGACATTTGCCAGAGTCGATTGCGGTGTTCAAGCTGAATGTGGAACTGTTTCCCAAAGACGGCAATGGCTATGACAGTCTGGGTGAGGCCTACATGGTTCAGGGCGACAAGGCGCGGGCCGTCGTGAATTACCGCCGTGCTCTCGAGCTGGAGCCCAAGAATTCCAACGCGGTGGAAATGCTTCGCAAACTCGAAACACAGTAGCGCTTCGCAGCGCATGGGTGGGCCAACGAGTATTGAACCGCGGAGATAGGGCGCGCAGGCGAGGGACTTGTTGCGTCTGTTCAGGCATGATGGCGTGAAATGCGGATCCATCATGTTTTCCCTGACATAAAGACGGGGCTTGAACAGGTCGCCAAACCCAGGAGGCGGCATCTGTCGCGGGCCGTGTCGACCCCATGGGGCCTGGCTCTGGTCCTCAGCCTGGTCTGCATTCCTGCAACGTGCGTTGCACGCAACCTGACTATTTGCATCTCCCAGAACCCGGTTCCACCGCTGACATATCCGGACAAGGAAGGCGAGGCGCAGACGCTGGTTCGATTGGCGGTGGAACGTCTGGGTGATACCGTCAATTTTGTGCCGCTGCCGTGGGTTCGCTGTCGGCTGAGCGTCAAGGCGGGGACCTACTTTGCGGCCTTGCCTTTGGCGGCAACACCGACCAACTTGACGGATTTTTCGTTCCCGATGCGCAATGGCTATGTCGACAAGACGCGCAATACCGGCAGCATGGTGATCGGTGTGGTGCGCCGTATTGGGAGCCCCATTGGCTGGGATGGCACTGCCTTCTCCAACCTCAATGTGCCCGTGATGGTGTTGCCCGGGCAGATGAGTGCACGCGACAAATTGATTGAGCTGGGTGTCGCGCAGGACGCCGGTGCGGTCAATGCGGAATCGCTTTTGCGAAAACTGGTGCTAAGCCGGGGAGACGTGGCTGTTTTGCCTATGGGAATCATCGACTCTGCATTGAAGTCTGAAGAATTTCGCGAATCGCTGGAAGTTATGCGCGCACCACTGGCTACCGAGATAACTTTCCTGGGCTTCAACCGGGAGTTCGAGCAGGCCGAGCGTGCTTATGTTCAGTCGATATGGATGGAGATCAGCCGGATTGCATCCTCCCGGAACCGAAGGCCCGCGGTGGGGCCGTAGCCGCTATAACAACTTCAGTTCAATTGGCTTATCCATTTGACATGGCATGTGCCGGTACGACAATTTGCTTCCTGCCGTTGCGATCATGGGCAACAGCATTGCAACCAATGCAAACAGGAGACCGTACACCGCCTCTGATGGCTTGAAGGTGACCACGCTCATTTATGCAGCTTGTTGTTGCCTCGCCGAGCGCTGAATCCGTATCGGAACTGACTTGAACGCTGGCGTGCCGCTTTGCTTGTCGCGGCTCCAGGATGGGATCAGCACATTCGCTTCCGGATAGTAGGCACCCGCACAACCCTTGGGGATGTCATACGCGACCGCCGTCAGACCCGGCATCACGGCGCTTTCTGCACCGTCGCCACCGGTGTGTGCAGCAACCACGTCCACGCGGTCCCCGGCGGCGATGCCGCGTTCGGCGAGGTCTTGCGCGTTCAGGAAGATCACATCGCGGCGGCCAAAAATTCCACGGTAGCGATCATCAAAACCATAGATCGTCGTGTTGTACTGGTCGTGGCTGCGCAGCGTGGCCAGTGTGAGCACGCTGGCATCCACAGCACTGGCGTCTTCGCGCACATCCTTCATCACAATAAACTCAGCCTTACCCGACGCCGTGCGCCAGATCCGCTCCGTAGGTCCAATCGGCAGACGAAACCCCCCAGGAATACGGATGCGCTCGTTGTAGTCCTTGAACATGGGCAGCACCGCTTCAATACTGTCGCGGATGCGGTCGTAGTTGGCCACCATGCCATCCCAATCGATGCCGTGGCGTGTTCCCAAAACCGCCTTGGCGATGCCGGCCACGATGGCGGGCTCCGACAACACGTTGGGGGACGGTGGCGGAAGCTTGCCGGTGGAGGCGTGCACCATGGACATGGAGTCTTCCACGGTCACCGACTGCGGCCCTTCGGCCTGCATGTCCAGCTCGGTGCGGCCCAGGCATGGCAACAGAATCGTCTCTTTCGCGATCAGCAGGTGCGAGCGGTTGGGCTTGGTGGCGATGTGCACTGCCAGGTCCAGCTGGCGCATCGCAGGGTAGGTGCGCTGTGGATCAGACATGGCGACCGCCAGATTGCCGCCCAGACACACCAGCGCTTTGGAGCGGCCTTCGACGATGGCGTCAAGCGCATCGCCAGCATCGTGCCCATGCGCCTCGGGAGGCACAAAGCCGAACACACGCTCAATCCCCTGACGCAGCGCCAGCGGTGCTTTCTCGTCAATGCCCACCGTGCGGTCGCCCTGCACATTGGAGTGTCCGCGCAAAGGACAGATGCCCGCACCCGGTTTGCCATAGTTGCCGCGCAGCAGCAGCAGGTTGGATATCTGCTGCACGTTCTGCGTGCCATTGCGGTGCTGAGTGACTCCCATGCCATAGCAAATGATCACGGACTTGGCCTTGCAGTAGAGCTGTGACACATGCTCCAGCGCTGCGCGCGTCAAGCCCGAAGTCTGTTCAATCTGCTCCCAACTGGTGGCGTTGAGATCTTCCAGCAAAGCATCGATGCCATTGGTGTGTTCGGCGATGAAGGTCCGATCCAGCATACCTGCGCCGCCAGCGGCCAGATCTGCTGCGTCCAGCGCCAGTACGCCTTTCATCACGCCTTTCAGCGCAGCGGCGTCGCCGCCCACTTTCACCTGCAGGTAGTCGCTCGCAATATTGGTTGAGCTGAGCGTTGCCATCTCCACCGCATCCTGTGGATCGGCAAACCGCTCCAGCGCGCGCTCCTTCAGCGGGTTGAGCACGACGATGGGCTTGCCCCGCCGCGCCACATGGTGCAGCGTGCCCATCATGCGCGGGTGGTTGGTGCCGGGGTTGTGGCCAATCGAGATGATCATGTCGGTCTCGTCAAAGTCATCCAGCGAAACGGTGCCCTTGCCGATACCGATGGACTTGGGCAAGCCGACGCTGGTGCCTTCGTGGCACATGTTGGAGCAGTCCGGAAAGTTATTGGTGCCGTAGGCGCGCACGAACAGCTGGTACAGAAAGGCCGCTTCATTGGATGCGCGCCCCGACGCATAAAACTCCGCCATGTTCGGGTCGGGCAGGGCGTTCAGGCCAGCGGCGATGCGCGCATACGCTTCGCTCCATTCGATGGCACGGTAGGTATCCGAGGCCTTGTCATAGGCCATCGGTTGCGTCAGGCGGCCCAGGTTTTCGATGTCATGGTCGCGCCAAGTGAGCAACTCCGTCACCGTGTGTTTGGCAAACACCTCGGGCGTTGCGCGCTTGGTGGTGGCTTCCCAGGAAACGGCCTTCGCGCCGTTTTCGCAGAACTCAAAGGCTGATGTGTGCTTCGGGTCTGGCCATGCACAGCCCGGGCAGTCGAAGCCATCGGGCTGGTTGTTCTTGAGCATGATCTTGGCGCCGGATATCGCCTTCATCTGCCCCTTGATGGCCCGCGCCGTAGCGCCCAGCGCACCCCAGCCACCAGCTGGATCGTTGTATTTGCGAATTCCGTTGTCACTCATGTTTGCAACTCTCCGTAATGGAATTGGCGGGTGATGTCGCCCCGCACCATTGGCTTAGATAAGGTTCCAGCGCTTTGTCTGCCGCCGGCTTGGGCGCTTTGAGGATGCTGCCTGCGCTGATGAAGCCAGCGAGCTGTTCGTGTGGGCCAATGCCCAGCTCGCTCAGCAGTGTCGCGTCGCTGCAGCGGTCGCCGCTGAGCACGATGCCGCCAAAGCCCATTGCGTCAATCGCATTGAGCATATTGCCCAGCGCAGCGCCAGCGGCCAGCCATTGCTCATGCACAGGCACCGTCACATGTGCCCGCAGACACACGACAAAAGCCAGCAGCATGGGGGCGTTGGTGGCATGGGCGCGGGCGCGTTCCAGATCGTCGGCGCCGACCAATGGGTCACGCCGAAGTTTCTCTTGTGCAAAAAGCTCTGCAAGCGCCGCGCGCTGGTGATCGGCAAATTCAATCACCCGCCAAGGCACCAGGCCGCCATGGTCTGGTGCGCGCAGACCGGCGCGTACGATGTCTTGTATCTGCTGCAGATTGGGGCCAGGCAGGCCCAGGCGCTTGGGCGAGACCGAGCGGCGTTGCAGCAGGGTTTGCAGATTGCGGTTGTCCATGCTGGCTCAGCCTTGCAGGTTCAGACGATCCGAATGGCTGTACACAGACACATTGCCATCGCGGGCAAAGCCGGCCAGCGTCATGCCCGCGGTCTGCGCGACATCCACGGCCAGCCCGGTCACGCCAGACACTGCCGCCAACAGGCCCACACCAGCGACCGCCGCTTTTTGCACCATCTCGTAGCTGGCGCGGCTGGTCACGGCGATGAAGCCCGTCTCTGCGGGGTACCGCGAACGCGCCAGTGCACCCACCAACTTGTCCAGTGCGTTGTGGCGGCCCACATCCTCGCGCAGCAGTTCAATCTGGCCTTGGGCATTGCACCAGGCCGCAGCATGGGTGGCGCCGGTTGCAGTGAGCAACAGTTGGCGTTCGCGCAAGCCGGCCATCGCGGTGGCGATGGCCTTGGCGTCAAAGCGCTGTGCTGTTTGTAAAGGGATGGGCTGGCGCACTGCTTGCGCCAGGCTTTCGGTACCGCACAGGCCGCAGCCGGTGCGGCCCGCCAGATTGCGGCGTTTCTCCTTCAGGCGCGCAAAGCAGGAAGCCGCAATCCGCAGGTGCAGCGTATAGCCGTCGGAAGAACGGCTCCACTCGCAGTCCAGCATTTGAGCGGCGCTGTCCACGATGCCTTCGGTGATGGAAAAACCGTAGGCAAAGTCCTCCAGGTCATCGGGCGTCGCCATCATCACGGCATGGGCGATGCCATTGAATTCGAACGCCACGGGCACTTCTTCGGCCACGCAATCCTGGGTATCCAGGGCTTGGCCAGCACGCAAGCCCCAAACCTGCAGCGCGCGGTAGGTCTGCGCGGCCGGTTGGGGGGTGTCAGACATATTCATGGTTCGCTCCCGCTAAGGGCAGCTGGCGAGTCGTCAGTCTTGGGCTGTGTGGCCTGCGCCGCCGCCAGTTGCTGTTGGTTGAAGCACAAGTATGACCGCTTCTACTTCCATTTAAAGCTCGTAGCCAAACGACCTGATGATGGCAGTGGCTTTGTCGCCCTTCAAATAGGCCATCAAGGCGGCCGCAGCTGCGTTGTCTTTGCCCGCAGTGAGGGTTACGGCGTCTTGCCGGATCGGCTTGTGCAGGTGGGCCGGGACGACCCAGGCAGAGCCTTCCTTAATTTTTCCATCCGCCGTCACCTGCGACAGCGCCACAAAGCCCAGCGGCGCATTACCTGTCAGCACGAACTGGTAGGCCTGCCCAATGTTCTCGCCCTGAACCACTTTGGGTTGCAAGGTTTGCAGCAAGCCGAGTTGGGTCAGCGTCTCTACAGCTGCCGCACCGTAGGGCGCCAGTTTGGGGTCGGCAAGGGCGATGTGCTCGAAAGACCCTTTGCGCAACACTTCGCCCTTGTCATCCACGACGCTTGCTTGCTTGCTCCAGAGCACCAGCCTGCCGGTGGCGTAGGTGAATCGTGTGCCAGCTAAGGTAGCGCCTTCCTTCTCCAGTCGCGCTGGTGTTTCGTCGTCTGCAGACAGCAGGATCTGGAACGGCGCGCCATTCTTGATCTGGGCATAGAACTTTCCGGTGGAACCGAAGGAGAGCACCGCCTTGTGCCCCGTATCCTGCTCAAAGGCAACCGCAATTTTCTGCATGGGCGCCGTGAAGTTGGCGGCAACCGCCACACTGACTTCTCCAGCGTAGGCGGACCCCATGGCAAAAAGACCCAGAACAATGGCAAGGCGTGAAAGAACTTGCATGGAAACTCGCTAGTCACAATTGGAATATCGAAGTATCACTGATGCCCCCGAGTATCGGGTCGGCAGCTACTCCAGCAAATTGGCCTCAAATCGCTCCAGTTCTTCATCCAGCGTGCCTCGACTGCGGAAATGCCGGTTGGCCTTGCCGTACCAGTACTCTGCATCTTCCAGATCGCCTTCCTGAATGTGCAGGATGCCGTGCAGCCAGGCCGCCAACTCCGAGCCATCGTCTTGCACGAGGTTGTGCGCTTCGCTCCAGCGGCCCGCATGCAAGTGCGTCAGAACTTCGTGAAGTAGTTTCATCGAGAGCTCCTTCTGAGGATTGCAGTGGTTGCTTCAGGTCGCTGCAATGTGGCTGAGCAAAATGTCAAAGCTGCCATACAGCGCATCGCCGCGCAGCAACCGACTGCCATTGTCGTCCGTAACGATCAGCGCCGGTACACCTTGCGCGCCAAAACGCTGCATCAGGCCCCGCGCCTTGTGGACGCGCGCTGCGTTGGCGGCCAACAACTCTGCATCACCCGCAATCAAGCGGTCGGCGGCAGGCCCCAACCCTGTGTCACGCAGCAACTTCTCCACCGTCGGCACGGTGCAGGTGTCCAACCCCTGCACGTAGCGGGCTTCCTGCAAGACTTTCAACGCTTCCAGTTCACGCGCAGGTTCCGTTAGCGCCACAGCTGTGAGCGCCAGCGTGGTGGTGGCTGAGTCAAAGCGGCTGCCAACCTTGCCCAGCACTTGCGTGCGGTAGTCTTCAGTAAAGCGCTGGCCGGTGAGTTTTTCAATACGGACATCGTTGGACCATGCATATTCAGCAAACGCTGCATCCATGGTGCGCCCGCTTCCGGAGAACAGGCCCGTGGGGGCCAGCTCGAGTTGAATACTGGCATGTTGGTCCAACTGCTGGATCGCGGGCGAAGCACCGTAGCACCAGCCACACAGCGGGTCGAACAAATACGTGACTGTGGTCGTGCGCACGGTGCGGTCTCCTCCCAGATTCATTCTTACCACTTCATTTCGCCGGTGTTGACCTTGGCGCCAATGTCCAACGACAGGGCTCCTTCGGTCAACGCGGGGTAGGCTTGTTTCATCGCGGGAATCAGCGTTGCGCTGGTCTTGTTCGCAGCCAGGTTTTTCTCGAACGTCTGCAAGTAATCCTTGGTGAAGGTGATCGCGCTGGCATCGACCTTGGTGCCCGCCTTCATGTGGCCAGGGACCACCAGCTCAGGCTTCAGTGCGGCCATCTCGTCCAGCTGCGCAACCCAGGCGGCGCGCTCGGCGGCGGTTTGGGTGTCGGCGGTCCATACATGCATATTGCCGAACACGCCAATGTTGCCAACGATGGCCTTGATCGATGGGATCCACGCGTAGGGGCGGTGTGCCAACACGCCTTGGGTGCCGCGGATCTCAATCGTCTGGCCTTCCAGCGTCAAGGTGGTGCCTTCCAGCGCGCGGGGCACGACTGGCTTGCGCGGCGCATTGGCGCCCATCTTGGGACCCCAGAACGCGACCTTGCCTGTCAGCTTGGGCGACAGCTTCGCCAAAACGGCGGGAGTCGTCACCACATCGGCGTTGGGGAAAAATTCCTTCAGTGTTTCCACGCCAAAGTAGTAATCGGGGTCGGCCTGGCTCACATAGATGGTGGTGAGCTGCTTGCCGCTGTCCAGCACGTTGGCCGCAATGCGCAGCGCGTCAGCGCGGGTGAAGCCAGCGTCGATCACCATGGCTTCCTTTTCACCAACCACCAACGTGGAGTTGACGTTGAAGCTGTTGCCATCCGCGTTGTAGACCTTGACGGTGAGCGGTTGGGCGGCCTGGGCGCTGGTGAAAGCGATGGCCAGGGATGCGGCGAGTACGGTAGTGCGGATCATGGGGAGCTCCAATCGGGTAGAAGTTGAAAGGACGCCTTGCAGCGCTGGGGTGAACTTTAGTTTCAATATTCGCGCAGATAAACCCGATAATTCGGTCATTACTGTTTCACATATTGAGCAAATCATGGATCGACTGACCGCCATGCAGGTGTTTGTGGAGGTTGCCCACAGCGGCAGTTTCAGCGCCACGGCCGACAAGCTGGACATGTCGCGCGCCATGGTCACGCGTTATGTGGGTGAGTTGGAGCAGTGGCTGGGTGCACGCCTTTTGCAGCGCACCACGCGCAGCGTCACGCTGACCGATGCGGGCGAAAACTGCCTGCGCCGCAGCCAGCAAATGTTGGCGCTGATGGAAAACGTGGAGGAAGAAACCCATAGTCATGATGGCGCCTTGCGCGGGCAATTGCGCATCACCTGCAGCATGTCTCTGGCCTACGCGCAGATGGCAGCGGCAGTGGCAGACTTTCTGAAGCTATATCCGCAGCTCAAAATCGATTTGAATGCCAGCGAGGGGGCACTCAATTTGGTGGAGGCGCGCATTGATCTGGCCATCCGCATCAGCGCGGAGCCCGACCCCACGCTGATTGGTCGCGTACTGGCGCCGTGCACGTCGGTGTTGGTCGCGTCGCCCGAATACTTGCGCGCGCAGGGCACGCCCAAGCTGCCGGCGGACCTGATCGCGCATCGCTGCCTGAGCTATGCCAACTTTGGAAAAAGCGTGTGGAAGCTGCAGCGGGGAGACGAGCATGCGGAGGTGCGCGTAGGCAGCCATTTCAGCGCCAATGAAGCCACAGCCCTGATGCGAGCCGCGTTGGCCGGCGGCGGCGTGGCCCTGCAGCCTACCTATCTGGCCAATCCGCATCTGCGTGATGGCACCTTGCAAGCGGTGCTGCCGGACTGGAAACTGCCAGACATGGCGATCTACGCGCTGTACCCCTCGCGCAAACATCTGTCGCCCGCTGTGCGCGCATTACTGGATTTTCTGGTGGAGCGGTTTGCCATCGTGCCTTGGTAGTACGCCCAGAACGGCAAGCAAATGGCAAGACGCAACGTGCCGGCTGGCGTAACGCGCAGTAGCTGGTGCAGAGGTGTCTCTTGCTCTGGGCGGCGGGCTTCAGTTGGTCGGGCTCTTCGGACCTGACAGTCGGCTGACAGGCGAGGGCAAAGCAGTGGCCCATGGGGACGAATCTTCACTGGTCGATGCTATCGATTGGATAGCTGCTTACGCAATATCTGCGGGCGTTTCAGAGGTATTTTGCAAGAATTTTAGGTGTGCAGACCTAGCCCCAAAAAATACCCTTCAAACACACTTTTTACCAGTGGCTGCCTACACTACGACTGAGGAGTCAGGTGTCCGTTTCGCCGTGTAGTCAGTTGTTATGCAATCAGCCCTTGTCGATGTCAGCTACAACCATTGGGTAGTGGCGCTCTCGTTTGTGATTGCCAGTTTCGCGTCGTACGTGGCGCTGAATCTGGCCAAGCGCGTGCGCTCGCAAGACAAGGCCATTGCACAGGCCTGGTGGGTGGGCGGCTCCATGGTGATGGGCACCGGCATCTGGTCCATGCACTTTGTCGGCATGTCCGCCGCCTCGCTGCCTTTTGCGGTGGGGTTCGATTACCTCATCACCGCGCTGTCCTGGGTGGCAGCAGTGGCCGTGTCGGCAGTGGCACTGTATGTCGCGAGCTATTCCAAACTTACCCTGGGCCGGTTGACCGCCGGGTCGCTGACCATGGGCGCCGGAATTTGCACCATGCATTACACCGGCATGGCGTCGCTGGACATCGCACCCGGTATCCAGTGGAACTGGCTTTTGATTCTTGGTTCCGCCGCCATTGCGGTTACTGCATCCACGGTGGCACTGCTGATCTTCTTCATGCTGCGCAACCTGACCGGTAGCGCTGAGCGCAACTGGCAAATGGTCGCGGCGTTGGTGATGGGTGCCGCCATTTGCGGCATGCACTACACGGGCATGGCCGCGGCCGGGTTTTCGGCAGATAGCGTATGCCTGAGCGCAAACGAGCTGCGTGGCGATAGCCTGGGCCTGTTGGTCACGGTTGCTGCCGCCATTCTGCTCAGCATCACCATGTTCACATCGACGCTGGATGCCCGCATGCAGGGCAAAGCCGAGACATTGACTGCGTCGCTGAAGGCTGCCAATACGGAGCTGCAGCAGATCGCGTTTCGGGATGCCCTGACCGGATTGCCCAACAGGCTGCTGTTCGATGACCGCGTCAGCTCCGCGGTGGAGCGCTGCCGCCGTGACGACACCAGCATGGCCATTCTGTTCATCGACCTTGACGGGTTCAAACCGGTGAATGACTCGTTCGGCCACCGTATCGGCGACGGCGTATTGCGTGAAATCGGTCGCCGCCTTTCGATTCAATTGCGCGCAACTGATACCGCGGCCCGTGTGGGTGGTGATGAGTTCGTGTTGATGCGCGAAGGCGCATCCGACTCGGCCGCCATTGCGCAGATGGCACAACGCATCATTGACGTGATCAACGAGCCCATGAGCGAAGAGGGGCATGAGATTCACCTGTCATGCTCCATCGGTATCGCGCTGTTTCCGTCTGACGGGTCGCAGGAAGATCTGATGGCACACGCGGATGCGGCCATGTATTCGGCCAAACGGGCCGGCGGATCCAGTTACGCATTCTTCGAGCCCCACATGAACGCGGGTGTGCGCGAGCAGATTGAACTTCAGCGTGACTTGCGGCAGGCCATTGAGCGCGATGAGCTTGAGCTGTACTACCAGCCGAAGATGAGCGCAAGCCACTCCACCATTACCGGCGTTGAGGCGCTGGTGCGTTGGCACCATCCACAGCGCGGCATGCTGAGCCCAGCGTTGTTCATTCCTGTGGCCGAGCGCTTCGGCCTGATTGGTTCACTGGGCAGTTGGGTGATCGACGAGGCATGCCGGCAGGTTGCAGTTTGGTCCGCGCAGGGCATGCGAATGCGTGTCGCAATCAACCTTTCGGTGCACCAGTTGCGCCAGGAAGACCTGGCACAGCGTATTGCGGCAGCGGTTGCGCACCACAAGATTGATCCGGTATTGCTGACGTTCGAAATTACGGAATCGGTGGCGATGGAGGATGCGCAGAGCACGCTGCAGGTGTTTGAAGACCTGAGCGGTATTGGCGTGAAGCTGTCGATTGACGACTTTGGCACCGGCTACTCCAGCTTGTCTTACCTGCGAAGGCTGCGGGTGGAAGAGCTGAAGATTGACCGTTCGTTTGTGCAGGACCTCGAATTCAGCGCCGACGCACGGGCCATTGTGGAGGCGGTGATCGGTCTCGCCCATGTGTTGGGGCTCAAGGTGGTGGCCGAAGGCGTGGAGACGGCCGCCCAGCGCGATGTGCTGACGAGTCTGCACTGCGACGATCTCCAGGGTTTTCTCTTTGCCAAGCCCATGACGCCGGACACCATGGTTTCATGGGTCAATGGCAATGACCAGCCCGTTCCTCAGGAACAGCGGCTGCTCGGCAATGCGGCCGTTATGTAAGGCAGTGCACAGACGGGGCGATTGATGGGGTATTGAATCCGCTTAGCCGACAGTTTCAGGCAACGGTTTCATTTCTTTTACAGGAGCCCCCTATGAACACCCACACACGCAACAAGAACAACGGTTCCGACAACATGAGCTCTGCAGAAGCGCTGGTCGTGGGCGCCGTGACCGGCGCACATGACATGGTCGATCATGCGGCAGACTTGGGTCATCAGGCGATTGACAGCGCCGTGGCAGTGGCCGAGCCTGCGCAGGCCTGGATCAGTGAGAAGTCCGATTCTCTGATGGCAATACAGCACACCGCCCTGGAAAACACCCGCAAATATATCGTTGCCAATCCACTTCAATCCATTGGCATCGCACTGGCGGCAGGACTGTTGATAGGCCGCTTGAATAGCCGCTGAGTGGTCGTCGCGAAATGATGCCGGATGATTAAGTATCTTGCGGCCTACGTGGGAACTGCGGCCGTCATGGTCGCGCTCGACATGCTGTGGCTGAGGTTGATCGCAAAAACGATCTACCAGCAGGGCATTGGGCACTTGATGGCTGATCAACCAAGGATGGTTGTCGCTGCGTTGTTCTACGCGGTGTACGCAGCTGGCATCATCGTCTTCGCGGTTGTGCCGCAAGCCGGTGAATCAACTTGGGGCAAGACCCTAACCATGGCAGCGCTGTTTGGATTCTTTGCCTACGCTACTTACGATCTGACCAATCTTGCGACCTTGCGCGATTGGCCAGTGGGGCTGACACTGATCGACATCGCCTGGGGCACCTGCGTCAGTGCGATATCTGCTGCGGGCGGCAAGTTGGCGATGGATTGGGCCGCCAAATGACCCGTGTGCCGGCCTGCTATTCCAAACCCTGGAATGGATCGCGCCAGGCGTCGAGCTCGTCCAGCTGGTTCGACAGGCGTTGGACTTCGGGGTAGTCGGCCAATGGCAGACCTGCTTTGGCCGCATACGGGAAGACGAGCGCCACGCGGAAGTCGGCATAGCTCAGTGTGTCGTCGATCAGCCAGCGTCGGCCTTTCAAGGCGCCGTTTAGGATGTCTGCGAACCGACGGAACTCCTGCATATGGGCGTCCATGGCAGACTGCTCAGCCCGGTCCGTCGTGAACGTGGGTTTGACGATGTTTTCAAAGTAGAACGCGCTGCACGGCGGATTGAAATGCTGGTGCGCCCAGCTCAGCCAACGCAACAGCTCAGGCAGGCGTGCGGGGGCGGGCCACAAATCGGAACCTGTCAGCTGGCACAGTCGGCAGGCAATGGCATCGGCCTCCCAGAGGGGCACACCGTTTTCGACCAGGATGGGAACGCGAATATTCGGATTGAGCGTACGGAAGAAATCGATCTGTTCGGGCGCGAGCGGCGCTGCACGGACGAACTCCACCGGTGCCTGCACATGCCGTGCGACGGCTACGGTCATGCGTGGGTTCGAGTTGTGAGAGTAATAGAGTTTCATTTGGCCTCCAGCATTGCTGCATGTTCCCGTATGCCCTTTTGCACTTTCCACACCAGCCCCACAGAGATCAGCGTGGTGACCACCACGACGTAGCCAACGACCGTGAAGTTCTGCAGCTTGCCGTCCGCGCCCAGGGCGACGATATGGCCCGCAACCAGCGAGGCAAAGCCGCCCGAGAGTTGCTGGGTCGACGCGCTGATCGCGCTGAAGGCGCCACGCTGGGTCACATCGGGCACCGAGCTGACCATCGCCTGGAACGGAATCATGCGCGAGAAGATACCGATGAAGAGAATCACGTTGATCACCACCACAACCCAGAACGGCACCATCTCCAGGTGCGTGTAGATCATCACCATCAGTATCGTCAGCGCACTGCCAGCGATAAACACAGGCAGCTTGCCAATTGCATCGGCCGCCTTACCTACCAGCGGGCCGACGAAGATCGTGAACAGGCCGGTGATCAGATAAATCGTCGGCAGACGCTCCAGCGGAATACCCAGGTTATTGACCGCAAATGCGCTGCTAAATGGCATCAGCATGAAGCCGCCGGTGGAGAGCAGTGCGGTGGTCGCAAACGCTGTCAGGTAGCGCGGCTCGCTCAGCGTGTGCAACAGATGCGCGAAGGCGCTTCTCTCCTGCGGCTTGCCCAAGTGATCTGCCACCGGCTGCATGCGCCAGGCGATGATGCCTCCGCCAATCGTGCCAAATACCACCAGAGCCAGGAACGGCGCGTGCCAGTCGAAGTGGTTGGACAGGTACAGCGCGGCGGGCAGGCCCATGACCTGGCTGGCAGCAAACGCGGTCTGGATGATGCCCATCACGCGGCCACGCAGTTGCGGTGCGTACAGGTCGGTGGCAATCGCCATCACGATGGAACCGATCACGCCGCCGAAGATGCCAGTGACGATGCGCGCCGCCAGCAGCAGTTCAAACGTTGGCGCCAGCCCGCACCACAGCGTAGCCAACACAAAGCCCGTGTAGAAAAACAGCAGCAGCTTCTTGCGGTCATAGCGATCCGCAAAGCCCGCCGTCAGCAGCCCGGAGATACCGGCGGCAAAGGCGTAGGCCGATACCACCATGCCAAACTGGCCTGGCGTGATGTGCAGCGCCGGCATGATCATCGCGCCCAGCGGCGACATCACCATGAAATCCAGAATCACCGCGAACTGCAGGAAAGCCAGCAGTCCGGCGACGAATTTCTGGTAGCCGGTGAAGGTTGCCGGTGCGCCGGCTGCGTTAGGAGTAGATGGCGTCATGCTTTTATCGAATCGGTTTTTCCGATGATAGCGACCGCCACCTAGCCGCGCTGGGGACCCTTCTTTTCATCAGCCGGAATCGATTGTTCCTGCCCCGGCTTCTGGCGCTGCCATGGCGCAACGGGTATCGGAAAGCCGACGAAGCACAGTACCAGCAGCACCGGCAGCAGACAGTAGAAAAGAGGGCGCTTCCAGTTGAGCCTGAGATTCATCGTGTCCCGCAGGTGGGGCGCGACGGGTGCTTTGCAAGGCCGGGGTATTCCCCAGGCACTACCATGGCAGCTTCTAAAGATACAAATGGGGAAATTGATGGGCATACGCCTTGGCTGGTATGCGCTGCCACTGGTGGCAGGCGCAGCGTTCGCACAAACTGCGCCACCGGCTTACCAGCTTGAGTTGGGGTCGGTTTCGGTGAACTTGAATTCCGACCCGGCATGGCGGTCATACAAGCAGCTCAAGGTGGGCGAGGTAGCTTTCAATAAATACCACCGCCTTGCGCCACGCGCCGATTTGTATTTCGCACTTTTTCCGCGTCAGCCGTGGCTGGACTTTGACGGTGTCGCGATGTCGATTCAATTCGATGAAGGCATAGTCCCTGTCCCTCTGGGGCCATTGGGCAGGTTCCGGCTGCCTGAAGTGAAGACTGCGAATCTGGAATCGGCCGAACTGGTGTTAAACCAGAAAAGTGGTACCTACCGCTGGCGCCCGGACATCCGCTCGCCGGATGTTCCCCCCAATTTCCGCAGATTGGGTGACCTGCGTCTGGAGTGCGAGGTATCGGATGCCGTCAATGGCAATACGGGCCGTCTCTTTCCTCGCCCGCTGTTTAGTTCGGCGGACGGTAGCTGTAGCAGCGATCAGGTTAAAAACTTGTTTCCCTCATCCAAGTCGGTCGTTGCCATTCAGATGGCATATGGCAATCGGATCCAGATTTATCACAATCTGCCGGGCAAGAAGTACGACGGCTATGTGTACTACGTGCCGTTGCATGACCAAGGCTGGCCGGACGACACCTTGTTTGAGCTGATTTACCGGGATCCGACGCAGTAGACGCTCAGCCGTTCAGCGAACGGCGAGGGTATTACTTGCCCCAGACGTCGAGTCCGAACTTGCCGAAATACTTGTCGTTGATGGTTTTGTAGGTTCCATTGGCGCGGATGGCCTTGATGGCGGTGTTGAGCTCAGCCTTGAACGCGTCCTGCCCCTTGCGCATGCCAATGCCGACGCCGATGCCGAAGTATTTGGGCTCGTACAGATCCGGGCCGACAGCCTCGTAGTTTGCGCCTTCAGGCTTGCTGAGGAATCCACCCAGGACTTCCACATAGTCAGACACGGTGCCATCCAGACGGCCGGACTTGATGTCCAGGTAGACCTGGTCTTGCGCTTCGTAGGGGACGATCTTGACGCCAGCGGGTGCCAGCTCACCCATCGCGTACTTCTCCTGAATAGTCGATTTGCCGACACCAATGCGCTTGCCTTTGAGGGAGGCCGGATTTTCGTATTTGGTGCCTTTCTTGACGACGATGCGGCTCGGCGTGTTGACGTACTTGTCGCTGAAATCAATTTGCGCCAAACGCTCTTCGGTGATACCCATGGAACTGATGATCACGTCGTACTTTTTGGCCATCAGCCCCGGGATCATGCTGTCCCAGGTCTGCTCGACGAATACGCAGTTGCGCTTGATTTCGGCGCATACGGCCAGCGCAAAGTCGATGTCAAAGCCGGTGGGCTTGCCATCTGCGGTTTTGAAGGTGTAGGGCTCATAGGTGGGGTCGATTGCCACTTTCAGATCTGGAGCGGCAGCGGGGGCAGGCGCGCTGGCGGCCGCAGTCGCTGGTGCTTCGTTAGGTTTGCTGCATGCAGACAGCGCGATGGCAAGTGCGGCAGCCAGAGCGGCTGCGGGCAGGGATTTTTTCATGGGAACTCCGGGTGTAGAAGCATTCAAACAAACAGCAGGCTGATGCCCAGACCGAACATCACCAGCGCAATCAACGAATCCAGAACGCGCCATGCTACCGGTTTTCTGAACACGGGTTCCAACAGTCGCGCGCCAAATCCCAAGCTGAAAAACCAGACAAAACTGCCCGTGACTGCGCCACCGCCAAATACCCAGCGCCCCTCTTCACCGCGCTGGCTGGCCAGCGAGCCCAGCAGGATCACGGTATCCAGATAGACATGCGGGTTCAGGAATGTGAACGCCAGACACGTCGCCATAGCCGCAGCCAGCGTGCTGCCCTCGTTGGAGTTGACGTTGAGTTGGTGGGGCTGCAGGGCGCGCCGTGCGGCCGTCCATCCGTAGTACAGCAGGAAGGCTGCTCCGCCGTAGCGGGTTGCGCTCAGTAGCATGGGGTTGGACTGGATCAACGCACCCAGACCTGCGATGCCAGCGACGATCAGCAACGCATCGGCGATGGAGCAGACCAGCACGATGGGCAGCACATGCTCACGCCGTATGCCCTGGCGCAACACAAACGAGTTTTGCGCGCCGATCGCAATGATCAGCGCAGTGCCGGACAGAAAGCCGGCGATGAAGTCAGCGGTCATGCCGTGGGGAAATCTCAGGCAGTTGCGACAGCGCGCATTGTGATGGCCACACCGCCCAGCACAGCATTGCCCGATAAAGGGTCGCGCAGTTGATCGTCCAACAGCGCGTTCAGGTTGGCACCGGGCCGCTCGGCGGCGAGCGTCAACTTGGCACCCTTGAGGTCATGGCCCCAGCCGTGCGGCAGGCTGACCACGCCGGGCATCATTTCGGCGCTCACGTGCACCTGCGCTTGCACACTGCGCGGGCCGCTCGCTATATGGGCGAGCGCGCCATCCTGCAGGCCCAGGCGCGTTGCGTCGGTCGGGTGGACCAGCGCGGTGCAGCGCATCGGGCCCTTGGCGAGGATGGGCAGGTTGTGCATCCAGCTGTTGTTGGAGCGCACATCACGCCTTCCAATAATGACCAAATCGGCCGCTGGCGCGCGCAGGGATTGCGTAGCCCGCTCTAAATCTTGTAGCAACATGGGTGGCGCCAGCTCCACCTTTCCGCTCGGTGTGCGCAGCATTTCGGGGATGCGCGGTTGCAGTTCGCCCAGATCAATGCCGCCTTTGGCGTTGGATGCGACGACCTTGGCCAGTGTCAATCCATCCGGTTTGCGGCCGAATTGGTCGCCGTAGGGCCCGGTGCGCAATGCGACTTCGAGGCCGCGTGACGGGCCGCGCAAATTTTTTGTTGCGGCAATCACCGCGCCGGCATGTTCTCCAAACAGACGCTGCGCGTCTTCCGCAAACTGCGCATCGTCCAGTGCATTCGCGTTTGCCTGCGCGCCTTTGCCCTGCACGATGGCGGCGAGTTTCAAGATCGTTTGCCATTCTTCGGGTTGACCTTCGGGGGCTGCAAACACTGCAGGGCTGTAGCGCGCGTGGTTGCGCCAGGAGAGCTGCGGGAAGGCTACGTCGTAGTGCATTTCCTCCAGCGGCGACAGACCGGGCAGGATCACGTCGGCATGGCGCGTGGTTTCGTTCAGGTAGATGTCCAGGCTGACCATGAAGTCCAGCTTGTCCAGCGCTTTCGCCAGGCGCGGGCCGTTGGGGCTGGACAGCACCGGGTTGGTCGCCACCGTGAACAGCGCGCGCATCTGGCCTTCGCCTTCGGTCTCAATCTCTTCGGCGATACAGGTCATCGGCAGTTCGCCATAGACCTCGGGCGCGCCGCTGACGCGGGCCTTGTGGCGGCCGGTGGTTACCCCTTTGCCAATGCCGGGCTTGCCAGTGGTGTTGGTCGCGAATGCGGCGGATTTCGCAAACAGCATGCCGCCTTCGCGGTCCAGATTGCCAGTGAGCGTGTTAAGCACATCGACCAGCCAGCTTGCGAGGCTGCCGTACTCCTGCGTGCAGGTGCCAATGCGCGCGTAGACCGCCGCGCGCGGCGCAGCGGCCAATTGGCGGGCTAGCGTGCGGATGGCATCCGCGTCCAAGCCGCAGCGTGCGGCCACCACTTCAGCAGTGAAAGGGGCAACTGCTTGTTGCACTTCGTCTACGCCGTTAACCCATTCGGCCTTGTCGCCCACCTTCACCAGCTTTTCTGCAAACAGCGTGTTCACCATCGCAGCCAACAGAAACACATCGGCGCCGGGGCGAATGAAATGGTGCGCATCAGCCATGGCCGCGGTCTCGGTACGGCGTGGGTCAATCACGACCAGCTTGCCGCCGCGCGCTTGCAACGCCTTGGCCTTGCCTTTGAAATCGGGGACGGTCCACATGCTGCCATTGCTGGCCAGCGGATTCGCGCCAATCACCAGCAGCAGGTCGGTGCGGGTGATGTCGGGCAGTGCCACAGACAGCCAGTGGCCGAACATCAGGCCGCTTGAGAGCTGCTTGGGCATCTGGTCCAACGTCGATGCAGAAAACACATTCTTGGTGCCCAGCGCGCGGGCCAGCTTGCCAAAGTAGGTCAGCAGGCCAATCTTGTGTGCGGAGGGGTTGCCAACAACGATGCCGGTGGCGTTGCGGCCATGCGCGGCGATGATGGGGAGTAGGCGCTTTTCAATCTCGGCGAAGGCTTCTTCCCAGGTGGCTGTCACATGCACGCCGTTGCGTTTGATCAGCGGTGTGCGCAAGCGGTCCGGGTCTTCGTGCAGGTCTTTGAGGGCCACGCCCTTGGGGCAGATATAGCCCGCGCTGAAGACATCGGCTTCATGCCCGCGGATGCTGGCGACCTTGCCGTCAGTGACCTTGATTTCCAGCCCGCAGCAGGCCTCGCATAGGGGGCAAATACGGTGGTGTATCGATTCAGTCATGGGGTGTCTCCAGAGGGCGAAACACCATGTTACGAGATTTGCTGCATATGTGCGCAAGGGCACAGTCAGCTTGGCGACTCACTCCTACCATGCAGTTGAGTTCGGGCAATTCTCTCTCGTGCTCTTTTCAACTTAACCACTTGCAAAGGAACCATCATGAATACAAATCAAGCCCACGGTGCGATCGAAGAACTGGCTGGCAAGGTCCAAGAAAAAGCAGGCAAGCTGATTGGCAGCACCGAACAGCAAATCAAAGGCATCGCCAAGCAGGTCGAGGGCCGCGCCGAAAAGAACCTTGGCGACATCCAGGAAAAAGCCAAGGACGCCAAGAAGACCTTGCGCGACTACCTGTCGTGATTGATTAGCACGCACATTGGCCCACGTACTGCCCCATGTCTGACTTGGAACGTTACTTCTGGATGGTGGTACTGGGGCCAGTTCTCTGGCTGCAAGCTAAGTACGTGCGTCGAATCACTCCACGCCTGCCTGAGCCTCCGGGTGCGCGCAGCGGTATGGCCGGTAGCGGCCCACTGGTGCGCCTCCTGGTTGCTGGAGATTCGGCTGCGGCAGGCGTTGGCGCCACGTCCCAGGATGAGGCTCTGTGTGGGCAACTGGTGAGCCTGCTGTCCGAACACAATACCGTGCAGTGGCAACTGATGGCCATCAATGGTCTGGATTCTCCCGGTCTGGTGCAGTTGCTCGAAGACGCACCGCGCGAAGCCTTCGATGTTGTCATTATTTCAATGGGCGGCAACGACGTCAGCAGCCTGCGCGCACCGCGCGATTGGGTCACTTGGCAAAACCGTCTGGCGCATGTGGTGGCGCGCCGTTTCAATCCGCGTTTGCTGGTGCACAGTGCAGCTCCACCCTTACACGCCTTCTCCGCCATTCCTCAGCCGCTGCGCTGGTTTTCCGGACGTTGGGCCAGTGAAATGAACCGCCATCTCGCGCACGGATTGGTGGGCACGCAATGTCGCCGCACCATGCTGCGGCATCCAGATATGTCCGCCGCATTGGGCCTGGCCGAAGACGGCATCCACCCTGGCCCCAAGGGCTATTCCGCATGGGCCCGCGAGTTGAGCCAACACATCCGGCAGTCCATTCCGCAATGGCAATGAACTAGGGTCCTGCGCGACCCGGATTACAATTCACACATCGGCTGGGCTTCAAGCCCGGTCGTACACGCTAGGGGTGCTGACGGTCGGCAAAGACCAACGGCTGAGATAACACCCTGGAACTTGATCAAGGTAATACTTGCGCAGGGAAGCGTCGCTCCAACACCCGAACTCCGTCTTAACAGGGCCGTTTGGCTATTGGTGCACACCCCCTGCCGTCGAAAAGGACTTTCTCGATGGCGTTTCTATGTCTTCGCAAAACTGCCATGGCAACCGCCATCGGTACGTTTGTTTTATCGCCCCTGTGGGCACAAACCCAACCCGCTTCGCTCAGCAATGTCGTGGTTTCAGCCAAGGCTGCACCAGTGCTCGATGCCGATCGCGCCGACGTCAGCGGTTGGGGCATACCACTGTCGCAAACGCCGCAAAGCATCACCGTGCTGGGCGCTGATCTGCTGGGTGTCAATGCCACCAGCAGCCTGTCGCAGGCGATCAAACTCGACGCCTCGCTGGCAGACAGCTACAACACCACTGGCTACCTGGAAAACCTGTCGGTGCGCGGCTTCACGCTGAACAGCGATGGCAACACGCTGCGCAACGGTCTGGCGGTTTCCAGCTACACGCCGATTGCGCTGGAGAACAAGGAGCGCATCGAAGTGCTCAAGGGCGTCAGCGGTCTGCAATCCGGCGTCAGCGCACCGGGCGGGCTGATCAATCTGGTGACCAAGACGCCGACGCCTGATGCATTCACCACATTGATGGTGGGCACGGATCAGGAGGGCGGCAGCAAAGTGCATCTGGACACCAACACAAAGTTGGGTGCGGTGGGCTTGCGGGTCAATCTGGTGCAGGAAAATTTGCATCCAGCGGCGGACAGTGCCAATGGCAAGCGCGAGCTGGCCAGTGTGGCGCTCGCGTTGCCACTGTCTGCGGATACGAGCCTGGCGGCAGACCTGGAATACCACCACAAGGTGCAGCCTTCCGTGCCAGGCCTTGGCTTGCTGGACAGCAATGGTGATTTCGTGGGCGACGCCTTGCCCGCACGTATTCAGCCGCGCCTGAACCTGAACAACCAGAGCTGGTCGCTGCCGATGGAAGCCACCAGCACCATTGCGCAAATGACGGTCAAACACCGTATCAACACCGACTGGCAGGCGCAGGCTGGGTTCAGTGCGCAGCGCACGGTGATCGATGACCGATTGGCCTTCCCCGATGGCTGTGGCAATGTCTACCCGGGCTTGTGCAGAAACGGCGATGTCGATATCTACGACTTCCGCAGCGAAGGCGAAGTGCGCAAGGTGCGCTCCTGGGACGCACAGGTCAAGGGCAATACCGTCGCGCTGGGGCTGCCACAGCAACTGCGCTTTGGCTTCAGCGGCCGTGAGAACACAACCGATCTGGCGCCGCTGCAGGCCTACAACTATGTTGGTACCACCAATATCTACCAGCCGATTACGCTACCTGCAGACCCGTCGTTGACCGCGCTCAACACCAACAGCCGTGAAAAAACCACCGAAGGCTATGCGGCGATCAGCACGCAGTGGACCTCCACGGTGCGCTCGTTTGCCGGTGTGCGCGTCAGCCAACTGGACCGCAACAGCGCGCGCAGCGATGGCAGCCGCGCCATTGCGTTGTCGCAAACCGTAAGTACGCCATGGGCTGGCGTGGCCTGGACAGCAATGCCTTCCACCACCTGGTACGCATCCTGGGGGCAGGGCGTGGAGCTGGACGCGGTACCCAACAAGACCAAAGAATTCTCCAACGCAGGAGAGGTGCTGCCGGCACAAAAGAGCGAGCAGGTGGAGCTGGGTGTGAAGTGGCAGGCGCTGGATCGCTTGCTGCTGACCGCCGCGGCGTTCTCGATTGACAAGCCGTTTGCTGACGACACGCCGGTCGCTGGTGGTTTGTTGCAGCGTGTGGGCGGCGCCAAGACCGCGCGCCACAGTGGGCTGGAACTTGGTGCCGCAGGCGCTCTGAGCAGCCAATGGTCGCTGCAAGCTACCGTCTCGCTGCTGGAAGCACGCTGGGTCAGCGCTTCCCTGTCGCCCGCGCTGGTGAATAAGCCGGTGACCAACGTACCCAAGACCAAGGCATCGCTGTTTGTGGACTACAAGGCGGCAGATCTGCCGGGCTTCTCGGTGCATGGTCTGCTGGTGGCCGAGGGTGAGAAGACGGCCAACGCCGACGGCAGCACCAAGCTACCCGCCAGCTGGCAAATCGATGCAGGCGCCAGCTACCGCCACCGAATCGGCGGCCAGTCATTGGTGTGGAATCTGCAGGTGGAAAACCTGACGGACCGCATCTATTGGCGTGAAGCACCCACTACCTACTGGGGGGCAACCTATGTGTTTGCGTCTACACCGCGCACCGTGCATGCCAGCGTGACGCTGGAATTCTGAGCACGCCATGCTGGAAACTGCATTCACCTTGATGGGCACACCGGTGACCTGGCTGGAGGTGCTGGCCTTTGTGCTGGCGCTGGCCAACATCGCTTGCAACGTGTGGGAAATCCATTGGGGCTGGCCGCTGACCATTGTGGCCAGCGGTCTGTACGCGTGGTTGTTTTACACCAGCCATTTGTACGGCGAGGCCAGCGTCAATGTGTTTTTCGCTGTGGCTGCAGTGTGGGGCTGGTGGCAATGGCTGCGCGGGCACAGGGGCGACAGTGACGAGCCGCTGCATGTGGAGAAGTTGGATGCATTGGGTCTGAAGAAGACGGCTGCATCCTGGCTGGTGCTGTGGCTCATCTGCAGTGCCTTGCTGCACTTTGTCACCGACTCTGACGTGGTCTGGGCCGATGGCTTTGTGACAGCGGGCAGCATCGTTGGCACCGTGTTGCTGGGCCGCAAGTTCATTGACAACTGGCCCACCTGGGTAATCGTCAACGTGGCCAGCATTGCGTTGTTTGCATACAAGGGCTTGGCCTTGACCGTGATGCTTTACGTCATCTTTCTGGGCCTGGCGTTCTGGGGCTGGTGGGGCTGGCAGCAGCGCTACCTGCAACGTACTTCCGTATCGCGCTGATGCAAACCCAACTTATCTGCCTTATCGGTGCTGAGTGCACTGGCAAGACCACGCTGGCGCAGGCTTTAGCGCAGCAGTTGGATGGGCTCTGGGTGCCTGAGTATTTGCGTACTTTTTGCGACGCACGCGGACGCACGCCGGTGCCGCGGGAGCAAGCGCACATCATGGAAACCCAGTACCAGCAGGAAGAAGCGGCTCTGCAACGGGCCCAATCGGAAAGCAAGCGTTGGGTGTTTTGTGACACTGCGCCTTTGCTGACGGCGATCTACAGCGATTTCATTTTTGGTGACAAGTCGCTGTTGGCGTCGGCCCGGATGCTGCACACGCGTTATGCGCTAACGCTACTGCTGGAGTCCGACATCCCCTGGGAGGCCGACGGCATGCAACGCGAGGGTGACCATGTGCGGGCGCCGATTCAGGCGATGCTGGAGGCGGAGCTGGCGCGCGTCGGTCAACCCGTGGTGCATATATCTGGCACCGGAGCGGCGCGGTTGGCTGCGGCGCTGGAAGTCCTGCGTTAGTTCGGGAACAGGCAGGTCGGGTACTCCCCTCAGCGGATGTCCCCCGGCCTTCGGCCTCCTCCTTGATTCCGCCCAGGGGAGCACCCAACCCGCCTGATCTGAAACGGTGCTGGTAAGCCCGGGACCCGATTTCATTTCAGGCGTGCTGTTTGCTCAAGCGGATGGTGCGGGGTAGGCCTCATTGCGAAATCAAGGAGGAGCCCGAAGGGCGGGGGACATTCGCTTTGAGGTCTACCCCGCACCGTCAGCGGGCGAGAACCAATGTGGAATGGGTTTACCCCGGATACATGCAAACCCATTCCAACTCCGTCACAATGATCCAAAACAAGGAGTAACCCATGCCCCACGCTTTTTCCTCCACCCTCAAGAACTTCAAAACCGCCTCCGGCAAGACTGGCAAGTTCTACTCGTTGCCCGCACTGGCCAAACAGTTCCCCAATATCCACCGCCTGCCCGTATCGGTTCGCATCGTGCTGGAGTCTGTATTGCGCAATTGCGATGGAAAAAAAGTCACGGCCAAGCACGTGGAGGAGGTGGCTAACTGGAAGCCCACGGATGCGCGCACCGACGAGATTCCGTTTGTCGTCTCCCGCGTCGTACTGCAGGACTTTACCGGCGTGCCGCTGCTAGCCGACTTGGCCGCGATGCGCAGCGTGGCGGTGAAGTTGGGCAAAGATCCCAAGCGCATTGAGCCGCTGGTGCCGGTCGATCTGGTGGTGGACCACTCGGTGATGGTGGACCACTATGGCAAGAAGAATTCGCTGGACCTGAACATGAAGCTGGAGTTCCAGCGCAACCGCGAGCGTTACGAGTTCATGAAGTGGGGCATGCAGGCGTTTGACACCTTCCGTGTCGTGCCGCCGGGTTTTGGCATCGTGCACCAGGTCAATCTGGAATACCTGGCGCGCGGCGTGCACAAGACGGCGGACGGTGTGTACTACCCCGACACGCTGGTCGGCACCGACAGCCACACCACCATGATCAACGGCATTGGTGTCGTGGCCTGGGGTTGTGGCGGCATTGAGGCAGAGGCTGCGATGCTGGGCCAGCCGGTGTACTTTTTGACGCCCGACGTCGTGGGCTTTGAACTCTCGGGCCGCTTGCGTGAAGGCGTGACAGCGACTGATCTGGTGTTGACCGTCACCGAAATCCTGCGCCGCCACAAGGTGGTCGGCAAGTTTGTTGAGTTCTATGGCGAAGGCACACGCACGCTGAGCCTGCCGGACCGCGCCACTATTGCGAACATGGCGCCGGAGTACGGCGCGACGATGGGCTTCTTTCCGGTGGATGAGAAGACGATGGAGTATTTCGAAGGTACCGGCCGCACTAAACCCGAGATGGAAGCCTTTGAGGCCTACTTCAAGGCGCAGGGCCTGTTTGGTGTGCCCAAGTCGGGCGACATTGATTACTCGCAGGTGGTGAAGCTGGACCTGGGCAATGTCACGCCCAGTCTCGCTGGCCCCAAGCGGCCGCAAGACCGCATTGAGCTGGGCAAGGTGGCGAGCCAGTTCGAATCGCTGTTCTCCAAGCCCAATTCTGAAAACGGCTTCAACCAGAGCGCGGCAGTGTTCCACACCCGCCACCTCGCGCGTACCTGGGACGACCTGCCACCAGCCAAGGTACCCAAGTCTCCCCCCACGCCGCTGGGCGCGCCACGCCAGGTGGTGGAAATGGAAAGCAGCAAACCCACGCTGGCGGCCCACCATGCACCGAACACCTCCACTACCGCTGTGGCGGCAGGCAGCGGTTCGGACGTGACCGTCGGTAACGGTGACGTGCTGATCGCGGCGATCACCAGTTGCACCAACACCTCCAACCCCAGCGTGCTGCTGGCCGCCGGCCTGTTGGCCAAGAAGGCGGTGGAAGCGGGCCTGAAAGTCAAGCCGCACATCAAGACTTCGCTAGCCCCCGGCTCACGTATCGTTACCGAATACCTGACCGAAACCGGCCTGTTGCCCTACCTTGAAAAGCTGGGCTTTGCGCTGGCGGGCTACGGTTGCACTACCTGTATCGGCAACGCGGGCGACCTGACGCCGGAGTTGAACGAAGTCATCACCAAGAACGACTTGATCTGCGCCGCCGTGTTGTCCGGCAACCGCAACTTCGAAGCGCGGATTCACCCCAATCTGAAAGCCAACTTCCTGGCCAGCCCGCCGTTGGTCGTGGCCTACGCGATTGCCGGTACCGTCAACCGCGACCTGATGACCGAGCCGGTCGGCAAAGGCAAAGGCGGCAAAGATGTTTATTTGGGCGATATCTGGCCGACCAGTGACGAGATCTACAAACTGCTGAAGTACGCGATGAAGGGCAAAGCCTTCCGCGAGAACTACGCGAAGGTCAAGACCGAGCCGGGCGTGTTGTGGGACAAGATCAAAGGAGTGGCCGGTCAGGCCTACACCTGGCCTACCAGTACCTACATTGCAGAGCCACCGTTCTTCGCTGACTTTGCTATGGATTCCATAGCTGCTCACGCACGTTCTGCGGGCGCTGCAGGCAAAAAAGGCACTGAATCTCCAGCGACAGACTCGGTACAAGGTGCCCGCATCATGGCGCTGTTCGGCGACTCCATCACCACCGACCACATCTCGCCCGCAGGTTCCATCAAGGAAAGCTCACCGGCTGGCCAATGGCTGCGCGCGCACGGTGTGCAGAAGGCCGACTTCAACAGCTACGGCGCGCGCCGCGGCAACCACGACGTGATGATGCGTGGCACCTTTGCCAATGTACGCATCAAGAACCTGATGATCCCGCCCGATGCCGCCGGTTCGCGCGAAGAGGGCGGTGTGACGATTTACCAGCACGACGGCCCCGACCAGGGCAACAAGATGTTCATTTACGACGCAGCCATGCAGTACATGGCCGACGGCGTGCCCACGGTAATTTTTGCGGGCGAGGAATACGGCACCGGTTCCAGCCGCGACTGGGCTGCCAAGGGCACGCAGTTGCTGGGCATCAAGGCCGTCGTCGCCAAGAGCTTTGAGCGCATCCATCGTTCCAATCTGGTGGGCATGGGCGTCTTGCCGCTGCAGTTCAAGGGTACGGACTCTTGGCAGTCGCTGGGCCTCAAGGGTGATGAGCGCATTGATGTGATCCCCGATGCGAACCTCACGCCGCAAAGCGACGCCACGCTGCGCGTGACGCGCGCCGATGGCTCGACCCATGAGATCACGTTGACATTGCGCGTGGATACGCCGATCGAGGTGGACTACTACCGCGCAGGCGGCATCCTGCCATTTGTGTTGCGGCAGTTACTGACTGACCGCTAAGCACCTTTGTGCGTTGATCTGACGCAACACACATCCGCCTGAGCGCGGCGACAATCAGGCCATGGCAAGCGACATGGTCATAGCAGGCGGCGGTATTGGCGGATTAGCCGCAGCGCTGGCGTGCGGCCTTTCGGGCCACCGTGTGCATCTGATCGAGCAGGCTGCCCAGTTCGGTGAGGTGGGGGCAGGCATCCAGTTAGGCCCCAATGTCGGGCGCGTGCTGGAATCCTGGGGCCTGACCGATGCGCTGGATGCGGTTGCGTTCAAGCCTTCGGCGCTTCAGGTGCGCAGTGCGATGTCTGCAAAGTTGCTTGCTACGTTGCCACTCGGGCAGGCCATGGTGGCGCGCTATGGCTCAGCCTATCGCACCATCGCCCGCGCCGATCTGCATGGCATTCTGCTGCGGGCGGTACAAGCTCTGCCCGACGTCACACTGCAACTGGGAACGGCGGTGACCCCCGTAGATCATGAGGCCGATGGCGTGACTTTACGAACTTCGCTCGGCCAATTGCTGCGCACGCCGCTGTTGGTAGGCGCGGATGGCGTGTGGAGCCGCGTGCGCAGCAGCGTGGTCTCGGACGGCAAACCCCGTGTGACGCGGCATCTGGCGTACCGGGCCATGGTGCCGCAAACCAGTCTGCCTGCCGCTTTGCGTTCCGACGTGGTGACTGCGTGGATGGGGCCGCGTTTTCATGCGGTGCAATACCCGGTGCAGCGCGGCGAATGGCTGAACGTGGTGGTCATCGTGCAAGGCCAGGTCTATGGCGACCCCAGCCAGTGGGACCAGAGCGCCAACCCCGATGAACTGCGCCGCCGCATGCAGGGGGCCGCGCACCCACTGATGGATCTGGTGGATGCGATTGCGACCTGGCGCTTGTGGGCGCTGAGCGATCGCCCACCCATGCAAAGCGCTGCCGAACATGCCAAGGGCCGCATCGCTTTGCTGGGCGACGCAGCGCATCCGATGCGGCCGTACCTTGCGCAGGGTGCGGGCATGGCCATCGAAGACGCGTCGGCATTGGCCCAAGCGCTGGCTGAGAACACGGATATTCCCGCCGCCTTGCAGCGCTACGCGAACGTGCGCTGGCAGCGTAACGCCCGTGTACAGGCCCGCGCCATCCGCAACGGCGAGATATTCCATCTGGACGGTCTGATGGCCACCGGGCGCAACATGGCGCTCAAGCTGCTGGGCGCACGATTGCTGGATGTGCCCTGGCTGTACCGGGGTGCGCCGGATTAGTTGGCGCTTCTGCATTGCATATTCGCGCGAAGCCGCGTAACCTGCCTGCACGTTTTGAAAGCCCAGCATGCCAACCACCGAAGCCCCTGCCAAAGACCTGCGCAAATTTGTCCGCATTCCTTTCAATGCCGACGTTCAGTTGCGATTGAGCGACCGCACGATCAAAGTCCATCTGATGGACATCGCGCTCAAGGGTGCGCTAGTACAAAGCGACGCGGCCCACACGCTGGCGCTGAATGACACCTGTCGGCTGCGCCTGCCGCTGGCAGACGATGGCGAAGGTTTGACGATGGCTGGCAAGGTCGTTCATCTGGAGGCGCCGCTGATCGGCATTGAGTGCCTGGACATCGACGTGGTCAGCCTGACCCGGCTGCGCCGCCTGATTGAGTTAAATTCTGGCGATCCGGCATTGATAGACCGGGACCTCACGCGTTTGTTTGCAAAAGATTAATTAGGAGCTTTGATTTGAACCCCTCGATTTCGACCCGTCGGTTTTTCCTGCCTACCCATGCCGCGCTGGCCTGCGCCGCGCTGCTGCAGTGTTTCTGCACTGGTGCGCTGGCACAAACTGCAGCATCTGCAGATGCCACCAAAGCGCCCGCCCTGTCGCGCACCGACCCACGTTTTATTTGGGACCTGACCCGTCTGTACGCCACCGATGCCGCCTGGGACGCAGAGCGCACCGCCGTGTTGGCCGAGGTGCCGTCGCTATCGGCGTTGAAGGGGACTTTGAACACCGCCGCTGGCCTGCGCGCCGGGCTGGATCGCATCTCCGCGCTGACACGGCGTTTGCAACGCCTGTCGGTCTACGCCAGCACACAGCAGAGCACCGACAACCGCGACGCCCGCAACCAGGAGCGCGCTGGGCTGATGCGCGCCTTGGGCGGACAGTTCAGTTCGGCGATTGCCTGGGTCAATCCTGAAATCCAGGCTCTGGGCAGCGACAAGGTAGAAGCCTTCATTCGCGCCGAGCCAGGTCTGAAGAACCACACGGTGCGTCTGCGCGATACCTTGCGCACTGCAAAGCACACACTTGGCGCTGAGGCCGAAGGTGCTATCGCCGCGTTCTCGCCCGTCATCGGTGCCCCCACCAATACGCGCACCTTGCTGGCGACTGCTGACACCGTGTGGCCCACGATTACTGTAGACGGCAAACCAGTCAAGGTGAACGAAACGGGTTATCAGAAGCTGCGCGAGCACCCGGATCGCGCGGTGCGCAAGCAGGCCTTTGACGCCTTCTTCAAGGCGCTGGGGCAATACGAGAACACCTACGGCTCCACGCTGGCAGCAAGAGTCGAGGCGGGTGTGGTGAATGCGCGTATTCGCAAGTACCCCTCTGCAGTGGCTGCCAGCCTGTCCAACAATGAAATTCCGGAAACGGTGTACCGCACGCTGGTGGCGGAGGCCAACACCGCGTTGCCGACTTTGCACCGCTACCTGAAGCTGCGCCAGAAGCTGCTCAAACTGCCAGACCTGCATTACTACGACATCTACCCTGAGCTGGTCAACATTGGCCGCAGCTACCCTGCAGACCAGGCGATAGACCTGACACTGGCCGCAATGAAACCCATGGGCGAGGAGTACCAGGGCCTGCTGAAGGAAGCACTGAGCATGCGCTCCATGCACACCTATCCGGTCGAAGGCAAATCATCCGGTGCGTACCAGACGGGCGTGTACGGCATCGTGCCGTTCGTGTTCCTGAACCACCAGGACAACTTCGCCACGATGTCGACGTTTGCGCACGAGTGGGGCCATGGCATCCACACCATGCTGGCCAACAAGAACCAGCCGTTTGAGACGGCAGGCTATTCGCTGTTTCTGGCGGAGCTGGCCTCGATGACCAATGAGGTCTTGCTGTCGGACTACATGCTCAAACAATCCAAATCCAAGGATGAGCGGCTGTTTTACCTGAGCGAAGCGCTGGAGCGCCTGCGCGGCGGTTTCTTCCGCCAAACCATGTTTGCCGAGTTCGAGCTGGCCACGCATGATGCACTGGAGCGCGGAGAAGCGCTGTCGGGCAAGAAGATGACACAGATGTACTGCGGCCTGCTGAAGAAGTACCACGGGGCCGATTCAGGCGTGATGCAGATCGATCCGCAGTACTGCCAGGAGTGGGCGTTTATTCCCCACTTCTACCGCCCGTTCTACGTGTATGTCTACGCCACCTCGATTGCCGGGGCCACCGCCTTTGGCGAGCGCATCCTGACCGGCAAGCCCGAAGAGCGTGACACCTTCCTCAATGTGCTGCGCGCTGGTGGCTCGGTGCCGCCGTATCAGTTGCTCAAGAACGCCGGTGTGGACATGGCCACACCGCAGCCCTACCAGGCGCTGAACAAGCGCATGAGCGCCATCATTGACGAGATGGAAGCGCTGCTGGCTGCCAAGTAGTTGGCTATCCCCACAGGCCTTGCATCACCTGCGCAAAGCGCGCGCTGATGGAGGCCTGGTCCGCGTGGCGGCCGTCGGCAATGACTTGGCGACCCGCCACGTAGACATCCTTGAAAGCAGGCCTGTCGGCTGCGAATAGCAGCGCGTCCAGCGTGTGCGAAGCGGGGGCTCCCAGCAAGCCCGGGCTTTGCGGGTCCAGAACCAGCGCATCGGCCCGTGCGCCCACTTCCAATCCCCACATTTTTTGGCCTGCTGCGGGGCCGCCTGCTGACAGGGCTGCTTCAAACAATCGCTCGGCTGTGCTGCCCGCGTATTGCGCTGGGCTGGCCGCGACGTTGCGGCGTTGCAGGTTCAGGCGTTGGCCATATTCCAGCCAGCGCAACTCTTCGGGCCACTGGCGGCAGACATGGCTGTCGGAGCCAATCGCCATGGGTACGCCCGCGTTGAGCCAGCCGGGCAAATCGGTCAGACCGTCCCCCAGATTGCCTTCGGTGCTGGGGCAAATGACGATGCCCGCGCCCTGATCTGCAATGCGATGAATTTCTGCCGCAGTGGCATGCGTGGCGTGCACCAGTTGCCAACGGGCGTCGAGAAGGTTTTGCTGCACCAGCCACTCCAGTGGGCGCTGGCCGGTATGCGCCAGGCAGTCGTTGACTTCCTGCATCTGCTCGGCCACATGGATGTGGATGGGCATGTCTGCGTCACCCACTTCTGCCAATAAAGCGCGTATAGCTTCTGGCGATGCAGCGCGCAGTGAATGGATGGCCACACCGGCATTGGTCAGTGGGCGCTTGGCATTGGCCATGTCGCGCTGCAGCGATGCGATATAGCTTGGCGTGCCAGCGAAGCGCCGCTGATCCGGGCGCAGCGTGGCTTGCGTAAATCCCGCGCGCTCATACAAAACAGGAAGCAGCGTGAAGCCCAGACCGGCTTGCTGTGCCGCGTCGGCCACTGCCCAGGCCATCGTGGCCTGGTCAGCGTACGGCGCGCCGTCTTCCTGGTGGTGCAGGTAATGGAATTCGCAAACCTGCGTGTAGCCACCTTGCAGCATCTCCACATACAGCTGCGCGGCAATCGCCTGCATTTGCGCTGGCGTGACACGCAGCGCCACACCATACATCCGGTCGCGCCAGGACCAGAAGTCATCATTCTCCGAAGTGCGCCGTTCGGCCAGGCCCGCGAACGCGCGTTGAAAGGCATGGCTGTGTGCGTTGACCATGCCGGGCAGTACGGGGCCAGCGAGGACGGTTGCGGCCTTGGGGGGCCTAGCGATATCGGCGTTGATTTGACTCCAGTGCCCCGACGCATCCACTTCCAGACAGACGTCGGTTTGCCACCGGCCTTGCACCCAAGCCCGCGGTGCCCACAAAACCGAAGCTGTCATTGCGGGCGCCAATCAATCATCGTTTGCACCAGCGCGCGCAGCACCGGCATCACATGGGCAGATTTGCAGGGGTCAATCGCGAAGGGCGGCTCTTCGGGCATGTAGCAGCGCCAGCACATCTCCAGTTGCACTGCGTGCAAACCCAGTGCAGGCTGACCGTAGTGGCGCGTGATGTGGCCACCTTTGAAGCGGCCATCGACCACGTGGCTGAAGGTGTCTTGCATTTGCAATACCTTGGACAGCGACTTGCGCAGATCGGGTGCGCAACTGGTGCCCTCTACCGTGCCAAGGTTCAGGTCGGGCAACTGGCCGTCGAACAGCCAGGGCAGTTGCGACTTGATGCTGTGTGCATCAAACAGCACGGCGTGGCCATGGCGGGCCTGGATGCGCGCGAGTTCCGCGTCAATCGCTTCCCGGTACGGACGCCAGTAGGTGTCGGTGCGGCGCGTAATCTCAAAGTCGTCGGGCGCTTTGCCATCGCGGTACAGCGGCTCGCCGGTAAAGAAGCGCGTAGGGCACAGCTCGGTGTTGTTGGCGCCTGCATACATTGGCGTGTTTTCGCTGGGACGGTTCAGGTCAATCAGATAGCGCGAGTAATGCGGAACGATCAAGCTGGCGCCCATCTCGCGCACAAAGCTGTACAGCGCGTCCAGATGCCAGTCGGTGTCTTCGACATTCAGCGCGCGCTCGGTGTAGCGCGATTGCAAGTTGGCGGGAATCAAGGTGCCCGCATGCGGCACGCTGACCAGTAGCGGTGCATCGCCGCTGTAAAGGGTAAACATATCTTTGTTCATACGGTCCTCTCCTGACCATCCACGATCACACGTTCGCATGGGTTGTGGCCAAACCAGTAAGCCAGCTCGTTCGGGTGCTCCACATTCCACACGCAAAAATCTGCGCGCTGGCCTACTGCCAATGTGCCACGGTCGTGCAGGCCTAGCGCACGTGCGGCGTTGACAGTCACGCCGCGGAGTGCCTCTTCGGGCGTCAGGCGGAACAGCGTGCTGGCCATGTTCAACATCAGCAACAGGGAGAGGCCAGGCGACGAACCGGGGTTGTGGTCTGATGCCACGGCGATGGGGACGCCATGTTGGCGCAACGCAGCAATGGGAGGCAAATGGGTATCGCGCAGAAAATAGTAGGCACCGGGTAGCAGCACGGCTACCGTTCCAGCATCTGCCATCGCGCGGATGCCCGCTAGGTCCAGATGTTCCAGGTGGTCACACGACAGCGCACCAAACTCGGCGGCCATGGCGGAGCCACCCAGATTGCTGAGTTGCTCAGCATGCAGTTTCACCGGCAGGCCAAGGGCCCTGGCTGCTTCAAAGACACGGAGGGTCTGCGCCAGCGTGAAACCTATGTTTTCGCAAAAAGCGTCTACGGCATCGACCAGGCCCTGGGCATGCAGTCGTGGCATCCATTCGCAAATGGCAGTCACATAGTCATCTGCACGGCCTTCAAATTCGGGTGGGAGTGCGTGGGCGCCCAGAAACGTGGTGCGCACCGTCAGAGGCAGCGTGGCGCCAAGCTGGCGTGCAATGGACAGGCAGCGCGCTTCGTCCGCTTCGCTCAAACCGTAACCCGATTTGACTTCCAGTGTTGTGACACCCTCCGCCATCAGCGTGCGTGCGCGCTGGGTAGCGCTGGTCAACAGCTGGGCGTCTGTGGCGGTGCGCGTTGCGGCCACTGTGGATCGGATGCCACCGCCTGCGCGGGCAATTTCCTCGTAGCTGGCGCCTTGCAGTCGCATTTCAAACTCATGGGCGCGGTGACCGCCATAGACCAGGTGTGTATGGCAGTCGATCAGACCCGGCGTGACGAGTGCGCCGCCAAGGTCAAGTTCCTGCGTGACTTGGCTACGCGCTTCTGTGGGCATGGCAGCTATCGCACCAACCCACTCCAACGTATCTCCGCGTGTCAGCAGCGCGCCGCTTTCCACCAGACCCCAGCCAGAGGTATCCGCCAGTGTGGTTAGCCGCGCGTTACGCCAAAGGGTCAGCGGTTTCATCGTGTGTTGGGTGTGAAGGCAATCCACCAAGCCAGGGTTTGCCGGTTTCGGGTTTCGGGTGTAAATGTCCACAGAGCTGCGTTGTCGCCATGGTTCCACAGCAGTGTGTGGGCTGCAAGCGCTGCAGTCTGTTTGCCGTCGCTCCAAATTCCTGGAACGCTGGTGTACAGGCCCTGCGCGACGTGCGCGGTGTTCCAGGATTTACCGACTGTTACAGCTTGCATACGACCTTGGCCGTTGCGCACCATCAGGTTCAGGTCCTGTGTAGGCCCGTCCAAAAGTGTGCACAGCGGCGCTGCGGCACCGTCAAACTCAAAAGCTGCATCACCCCGGTGCAAGATCTTCTGGCCATCGGCAAAGTGCAGCGCCACACCGGCACCTTCCAGCACCACAAACCAGCGTTGCACATCCGGGAAGGCGGAGAAGGGTCCGTCGGCCTCAATGTCCGCGCGGCTGATGCGCACTTGCCATCCCGTACCGGGCGGCCACGCCAGCAGCTCGCGCGTTTGACCTCCGCCATTGCGCCACGGTTGCGGCGGCGTGTCGTTGGCGTGAACGATGGTGGGTGCGCTGGCTGTCATGGCTTGAACTGTCCGTGAATCTGGTAACGCGCGCCGGGATGCACCAGCCGTGCCAGCGTGATCGGAACGTCGCGGTTGATGGTTCGTCGCACGACGATCAGGCAGGGGTCGTGCGTAGCGATGCCCAGCAGGCGGGCTTCTTGCACGGTGGGTGGCCCTGCTTCTATGGAGTATTGCGCTTCCCACAGCGGCGCCACGCCCAGCAGGTACTGCGTGGGTGTGGTCTGCGTGAAATCGGTTTGCAAGTAATCGGGCGCGCAAGCGGGGTTCACATAGCGGTCTTCACATTGCAACGGCACGCCGTTTTCAAAATGAACAATCAGTGTATGGAACACGACGGCGTCTTTTGCCAAGCCCAATTGGCTGGCCAACTCGGCAGACGCTAGCTCTTCGCGGGCCAGTGCCACCTGCGCGTGGTGCCGGTGACCGCGCGCGACGATCTCTTCGTGCAGGTCGCGGATCGTCAACGTGGACGACACGCGGCCCAGATGTGCTGCGAATGTGCCCACGCCCTGCACGCGGGTGACCAACCCTTCGGCCTGCAGTTCACGCAGCGCACGGCCCACTGTCATTCGGCTGACCTGGAACTGGGCTACCAGCTCGGCCTCGGACGGCATTTGCGCGCCCGGCACCCATTCGCCCTGGGCCAGGCCGGATTTCAGGAATTCCTTGACGCGGGTGTAGGGGGCAACGCTCATGGGTAAATTGTATTTGCATAGACATGTCTAGACAAGTACACTTGTGCAATATTTCAACCCCTGTTCCTGTACTGGAGCTTTCATGTCCGCAATCCTCCCTGCCGGCCCGCGTCCGGTACGCGCGCCTCGTGGTACCGCCATCACCTGCAAAAACTGGCTGATCGAAGCGGCGTATCGCATGCTGCAAAACAACCTGGATCCGGAAGTCGCCGAGAACCCGGACGCATTGGTGGTCTACGGCGGTATTGGCAAGGCCGCGCGCAATTGGGAATGTTTTGAAGCCATCCTGACCAGCCTGCAAAACCTGAACGAAGACGAAACACTGTTGATCCAATCCGGCAAGCCGGTTGGCGTGTTTCGCACGCATCCCGATGCGCCACGCGTGCTGCTGGCCAACTCCAACCTGGTGCCCAAGTGGGCGACCTGGGAGCACTTTGACGAGCTGGACCGCAAGGGCCTAATGATGTACGGCCAGATGACGGCCGGTTCGTGGATTTACATCGGCAGCCAGGGCATTGTGCAAGGGACCTACGAGACCTTTGTCGAAGCCGGCAAGCAGCACTACAACGGCGATCTGGCCGGCCGGTGGATTCTGACCGCGGGCCTGGGCGGCATGGGCGGCGCGCAACCGTTGGCTGCGAGCTTTGCGGGCGCTTCGTCGCTGAACATCGAATGCCAGCAAAGCCGCATCGACTTCCGTTTGAAGACGCGCTATGTCGACGAGCAGGCGAAAGATCTGGACGACGCACTGGCACGTTTGGCGAAGTACGCCAAGGAAAAGAAAGCCGTTTCCATTGCGCTGTTGGGCAACGCTGCGGACGTCTTACCCGAGATGGTCAAGCGCGCGAAAGCCGGTGGTCTGCGTCCTGATCTGGTCACCGATCAAACCTCTGCGCACGACTTGGTGAATGGCTACCTGCCCAGCGGCTGGACTGTTGAAGGCTGGCGCGCCGCGCAGGCGGATACGACACAACACGCTGCGTTGCGCGTGGCTGCGGCCAAGAGTTGTGCGGTGCATGTACAGGCCATGCTGGATTTCCAAGCTTTAGACATCCCTACGGTGGACTATGGCAACAACATTCGCCAGGTCGCTTTCGACCAGGGCGTCAAGAACGCGTTTGACTTCCCCGGCTTTGTGCCCGCCTACGTGCGCCCGCTGTTCTGCAACGGCAAGGGCCCGTTCCGCTGGGTTGCGCTGAGCGGTGACCCCGAAGACATCCGCAAGACCGATGCGAAGATGAAAGAACTGTTCCCCGAAGACGCGCATCTGCACCGCTGGCTGGACATGGCGGGTGAGCGCATCGCGTTCCAGGGCCTGCCTGCACGCATTTGCTGGATCGGTTTGGGCGAGCGCCATCGCGCAGGTTTGGCGTTCAACGAGATGGTGAAGAGCGGCGAACTGAAGGCACCCATCGTCATTGGCCGCGACCATCTGGACAGCGGTTCCGTGGCGTCGCCGAACCGCGAGACCGAAAGCATGAAAGATGGCAGCGATGCCGTGTCCGATTGGCCGCTGTTGAATGCGCTGCTGAACACTGCAGGCGGTGCAACCTGGGTGTCGTTGCACCACGGCGGCGGTGTGGGAATGGGCTACTCGCAGCACAGTGGCGTGGTCATCGTCTGCGATGGCACGGAAGCTGCGGCCAAGCGCATTGAGCGCGTGCTGTGGAACGATCCTGGCACCGGCGTGATGCGCCATGCGGACGCGGGCTACGAGTCCGCCCAGGATTGCGCCCGCGAACAAGGCCTGAATCTGCCCATGCTGGGCCGTTGATTTCATTGCGACGATAGACAAAACATGACAAAAACACTGACCCTCCAGCCCGGCGCCCTGACGCTGGACGACCTGACCGACATCCACCGCGAACTGCACACGCTGAGCCTCGCACCCGCTGCACGCGAAGCGATCCGCAAGTCGCATGCCATCGTCAAAGCGGCGGCAGAAGGCGACGAGCCGGTTTACGGTGTGAACACCGGCTTTGGCAAGCTGGCTAACAAGCGCATCAGCAAAGACCAGCTCGCCACGTTGCAGCGCAACCTGATCCGCAGCCACAGCGTGGGCGTCGGCGAACCGCTGTCGGCGCCCGTGATGCGCCTGATGATGGCCACCAAGGCGGCCAGCCTCGCGCGTGGCCACTCGGGTGTGCGCGAAGTCGTCGTCGATACGCTGCTGGCGGTGCACAACGCGGGCCTCGTTCCCTTTGTGCCATCGCAAGGTTCGGTCGGCGCATCGGGCGACCTCGCGCCGCTGTCGCACATGAGCCTGGCGCTGATGGGCGAGGGCGACATGCTGGTGGAGGGAGTTCGCGTCCCCGCGGCCGAAGCGTTGAAGAAGGTGGGCATCGCGCCGCTGGCGTTAGAAGCCAAAGAAGGGCTGGCGCTGATCAACGGCACACAAACTTCGACCTCGCTGGCGCTGCATGCGCTGCTGGCCTTTGAGCCTGTGCTCGAAGCTGCGCTGGTCATTGGCGCGTTGACGCTGGACGCGGCGCGTGGCAGCGACGGTCCGTTTGATCCGCGCATCCACGCTGTGCGCGGCCAGCCTGGTCAGATTGACACCGCGCAGTACTACCGCGCGCTCCTGGTTGGCAGCGAGATTCGCAAGTCGCACGAAGAGGGCGATGACCGGGTGCAAGACCCGTACTGCCTGCGCTGCCAGCCGCAGGTCGTCGGCGCCTGCCTGGACCAGTTGCGCCACGCCGCGCGCGTGTTGCTGATCGAGGCCAATGCCGTGACCGACAACCCGCTGGTGTTCCCTGACGATGGTGCGATGATTTCCGGCGGCAACTTCCATGCCGAACCCGTGGCACTGGTTGCCGATGGCATGGCGCTGGCGATTGCCGAAGTGGGCGCGATTGCCGAGCGCCGTATCGCGATGCTGATCGACAGCGGCGTATCGCGCCTGCCGCCATTTTTGACTGCCGATGCGGGCTTGAACAGCGGCTTCATGATCGCGCACGTCACTGCCGCAGCACTGGCGTCGGAGAACAAATCCCTGGCCCACCCCGCCAGCGTGGACAGCTTGCCCACCAGCGCGAACCAGGAAGACCACGTGTCCATGGCCACCTTCGCCGCGCGCCGCCTGCAAAGCATGATCCATAACACGGCCCACATCTTGGGCATCGAACTGCTGGCCGCCGCGCAAGGTATCGAGTTTTTGCGCCCGCTGAAAAGCTCTCCCGTGCTGGAAGAGGTACATGCGCTGTTGCGAAAAGATGTGCCCGCGCACGATGTGGACCGCTACCTAGCCCCCGACATTGCACATGCCACGCAACTGGTGCGCGACGGCGCGGTGGCGAAACTGTTGAAGCCCATGAAGGACTTGCCCAAGCTGTGGATTCCGGGGTGATCTGATTTCGCAGAATCGCGCAATTTCGTTCAATACAGATTGATCGCAACCTAAGACACTGCACCCCATCGCATCATGCAGTGGAGAGGGTTATGCAGGCAGTGTTGGTATCAATGGTGGTTTTTGCGCTGATTGGGGGAATCACCCCAGGGCCCGTCAACGTGCTGGCGGCGAACCTGGGTGCGCGCTGGGGCTGGCAAGGCGCCTGGCCGCACGTGTTGGGCGCGTCCATTGGCTATTGCGCCATGGTGGGAGCGATGGGCTCAGGGCTGCAACTGTTGCTGGCACAACACCCTACGGCCACGCTGCACATCCAATGGTTGGGTGCTGGCTACATTCTTTTTTTGGCCTTTCGTATTGGCACTGCAAGCGCCGGCACGCCACCCAATGTCAACCCGCTCTGGAAGTTTCGCTCTACCCAATTGCAAGGCCTGTGGAGCGGATTTCTAACGCAGACGCTCAACCCCAAGGGCTGGCTGGTCGCCATGTCCGGTATCGGAATGTTCGTGGCCGGGGCTGCCGATGAGGTTCTCCACCTTCAGGTCTTCTGCGCTGTGTCGCTGGTTGTGTGTTTTATCGCCGTATCCGCCTGGGCGGGTTTGGGCGCAGCCATCAAGGGCTGGATGGCCGAACCGCAACACCAGCGGTGGTTCAACAGAAGTTGTGCCCTGGCGCTGGCCGCCTGTGTGCTGCCCATGCTTGGCAATGCCTAGGCTGGCTTACCATTCAACACCAACTGAAGGATGGACGTGGCCACCGTTACCCCGCACATTTTTGCCAGGCATCCGCAATTGCCGGATGTGGAAGTTCGCACGGCGCGGGGCTCTGCCGCCTGCTACTGGACGCATACGCATGAGGAGTATTCGATAGGCATCATCGATGCTGGCGCCGCCGTGTATGACCACGGCCCCCACCAGGCCCGCATTGCTGCTGGCACCACCGTGATGGTTTCGCCGGGTCTGGCCCACTCCTGCAACCCCGAGCCCGGGCAGGTGTGGTCTTACCGCATGATGTTTTTGCAGGCCCCGTGGGTGTTGCGCAGTTTGGGCCTGGACGCGGCGCTCGGTACCGGCCTGTCGGCACCGCCCTTCAAGCAGTCCCTGCTGCAATCTCCCGGTGTCTACCGCCGGATGGATCGCATTTGCAAAGGCATTGCGTTGGTATCCAACCCGCTGGCCATTGAGGAGGAGCTGGTGGCCTTGCTCGGCACCTTCATCAGCCCCACTGCCAAGCCCACAGCGGGCATAACCGCCGTGTCACCGGCTCTGCAACGCGCCAAGGACATATTGAACGAGCGCCTTGAGGAATTGGTGACATTGGAGGAGTTGGCCCAGCAGTGCGATATGGATGCCTTCCAGCTGATTCGAAAATTCAAGGCGGCGTTTGGTCAATCGCCCCATGCCTTTCAGCTGGACCAACGCATCAACTTGTCCAAGCGGCTCCTGAAGCAGGGGCATAGCCTGGCCGAGGTCGCGTTTCGTTTGGGCTTTGCCGACCAGGCGCATTTCCAAAGGCACTTCAAGAAGCGCCACGCGATCAGCCCCAGTGCCTATCTGCGGGGCTAACAACCCCCATTTTTATCAGCCGCATTGGCGGCTTTCTTTTCGACGACATGACTTCATTGATTTCCATTTTTTTCAAATTTCTTGGCCGCATCAAGGCCCAAGTCGCTTGGTGTGCCGCACTGGGTTTGACGCTGACACTTGCCGCTTGTGGTGGCGGTGGCGGCGGTAGTGCAAGTGGTGGAAGCGAAAGCCCGCCTCCACCCACCCCTCCGATCAGCGTGAGCACGGCCGGGCTTGCCACCATCAAGGTGCGTTCTCAAGCACGCGGCTACGTGATGCTGGAGGAGCGCCTCATCTCGATTTTTGAACAAGGCCCGGTGCGGCGCATCAGTGTCGCCCTCAACAACGGGGCGGCCAGCGGCAGCTATGCAGCGCCAACAGGCTGGTCGGTGATCGACTTCGCGCTGCACCCTTCTGGCGACATCACCGTGGCGCTGGCGGACCTGCGCAATGTGCGGCTCGTGCGCCTGGACCGCTTTGCTGTGGTGCGCAACGAGATGGCGCTGACCGATGCCCAGGCGCCGCTGGATCCTTACTACAACCTGGATGGCGGCGCCAAAGACGATACCTCCATGGTGCCGATCCTGATGCGCGATGCAATACGACTGGTGCCACTGGGCGAAGATGTGGGGGTGGCACTGCGCACCGGGCGCAACGCGGTGGTCGCCTACCGATACAACTACGGCACTGCCGGCTACGCACGCGCCTGGCGGACCCTGGTGGAGCCCGGTACATCCATCGCCGGCCACATATTGCGCGAAGGCAGCTTCGATACCTTCGGTCAACTCGAAAACCATGTCCGCGTGACCTTTGACGCAGACGCCGACGGCAACATGGCGGTCGGCGCCGTCGGCGACACCATGCTTTCGTTTGTGTTCCAAGCCCACGCCCTGCATTTCGTTGAGCCCATCAATGCCGTTAACGGCGTGCTGGTGACCCGTCTTTCCCCCTCGGGTACTCGCCTCGGGACCACACTGGTGGAGACCGTCCGCCGCAGTGAGGCACACAGCCTGCGAGCAGCCAACGGCAACTTCGCGGTTGTGGGCCGCGTATTCAGTGAGCAACGGACTGATGGAACCGGATGGAACGCTTACGCGGCCATCGTCAACGGCACGAGCGGCGCAATGCATGCTTATCGGGTGCTCGATGTCGATCGCGGCGACGTCCTGTTTGACATTGCCCCGCTGGCGCAGGGCCGCTATCTTGTGGGTGGTGCGACCGGCTATATCCAGAACCCGGGCGGCGCCAGTATTTCGGAAGAGGGGCAGCCTCTGTTGGCGGTCCTGGAAGAAGACGGCAGCCTGCGCCAGCGTATTGCGTTTACCGGTGGGCCGCGCCAAAACCAGGTGCGCTCGCTATGGCAACACAGCACCGGCAATTGGCTTATTGGCGGGCTGGTGAACGGACCGGGCACCCACTCTGGCGACGGCGATTTGTCCCGGGTCACCGCGGATGGCTTTGTGCGCGAAACAGTGCTGACCGTGCCGTGACCCACGGCTGCGCCCACACGCTACCATTGACCAACGGAGAGTGAAAACCATGTTCAAAATCTACTGGACCGACGAGAACAACCAGACCCATGGCGAGGAGACCGCCGAGCTGGTTCAGGCCCTGAAAATCACCAAGGACAAGCGCGACGCGGGCTACAGCTTTGTCACCATGGCCAGTGAGAACACGCAGCATGTGGGCAAGCCAGGCGTGGACACCATCGTTGACGGCAAGACACCCGATGGTCAGGACTACGACTGGTCCAAGGCCGGGCGCGCCGGCAGGCCGCGCAGGAACGACAAGCTCATCACCAACAAAGACCGTTGAGCTGCATTCGGCGCGGCAATGGCACTGCGTGGTCGCCGCGTGAATGCCGTTTGCAGCTATTCAGTACCTTGGTCTTCGCTGGCGGTTTCGGTCAGAGCCGGACTGGAATAGATATGCCAAACCGCCATGAACATGGCCGCAATGGCAGGCCCCACAACAAATCCGTTAATCCCCATGACGGCCATGCCGCCCAGCGTGGTGATGAGCACGACGTAGTCGGGCATGCGTGTGTCTCTGCCAACAAGAATGGGTCGTAAAAGGTTATCCACCAAACCAATCACCAGCACACCCCACGCGGTCAGCGCCAGGCACTGCCACAGGGCTCCCTGCATGAGCAGGTAGATGGCCACAGGCACCCATACCAAACCGGCCCCCACAGCGGGTAGCAGCGACAAAAAGGCCATCAGAACGGCCCACAGTACCGGCGCACCTATGCCCAGGACCCAGAAGGCCACTCCACCCAGTGCACCTTGCAAAGCGGCGACAAACAGGTTGCCCTTGACGGTGGCGCGAATCACGGTAGTGAACTTGAGCCCAAGCTCCCGTTTGTGTGCATTGGACAGGGGGACTCCCTTGCGCACGGTGTGCAAAACGCTGTCGCCATCGCGAATCAGGAAAAAGGCCAAGTACAAGGTGACAAACAGGTTGGCGACGAAGTCAAAGGTGAACTGCCCGATGCTCAGTGCCTGGGTGGCAATGAACTGCGATGCCTGTGACAGAAGTACGCCGACACGTGCCTGCAATCGGTCGAAGTTGGTAAGGCCAAAATAGTCCAACACCGAGCCCATCCAATTTGGTAAAGCTTCAAACACTCCACGGAAATACCGGACCGGGTTCAGTTCGCCAGACTGCAGTTGCTGAAACAAATTTGTGGCCTCGGTGGCTATGGAGATGGTAATCAGCACGAACGGCAACACCACGACCAACAGCACTACGAGCATGGTGAGCAATGCGGCCCTGTTGCGATGGAACCGCATGCGCGGAAGCAGCCAATGCTGCATTGGCGTAGCCAGCAAAGCAATGATGAATCCCCACAATATCGCGCCATAGAAGGGCAGCAAGATCCAGCCCAGTGCCAGCGATATGCCAATGAGAAGAACGAGCAGCGCGGGCTTGTCTGCCAAGCGCGCTGCGGATGGTTTATGTGCGGTCATGGCGCATTGTCACCCAGCGTCCACGCACCGTCTTATTAGGCCATTTCGCGCGTAAGCGAGCCGGTGGCGCACCCCGGGAGCGTGACATTAGGGCGCTGAGGCCAGAAAACGAAGAAAATAGGCGCAACCCTCTCGTCCGCTTGGACCCGCTGGGCATTTATCTTTATCGAGGTTTCCCATGAATCAGTCCGCCGCCGAACGCCCTGACCCAACGATCCAACGCAAGGCCGCCATCGCGCGCGGCGCCGCGCTGGAACACACCGGCAAGGTTCAGATCAAGCCGATCCCGAAATTCGATCTCGACCGCACTATCTTCAAGACCCTGGAGGGCGGTGCTGCCCGCTACGTGATGACGACCCGGGTGGGCAAGGAGGCGCACTTTGACACTGCTGCCGCAAAGGCCGTGCAGGCCGAGTACGTGGCAGCCCGCGCAGCGCATACGCTGCCTCCCGTGAGCCCGGAGCTGATGAACTTCCTGGTGAGCGAGTGCGACTTCAATGTGGAGCATGCCGACGGTTCCTTCCTGGACCACCTGTATTTCTGCTTTGAGTACAGCGTGCAGCACTACCCCCAGCACTCCGCGCTGGTGATGCTGCTGCACTCCATCCTTGGCACCGGCACCAACACCTTCGCAATGACCGCCGACAAGATCCCGGCGCTGCAACCGCTGATGACGCCCTGGGAGTGGACACAGGTGGAAGCCTTCCCCTCGGTGCTGCGGCTGCTCTATGCCGGCCCGCTGCGCCAGGAACTGCGCGCAAACGCCCAGCGTGCCGATGCCATGGCTTCGATCTCCTTCCATCGTGTGATTGACAACGCACCGATCACGATGAGCGGAGAAGACTTCTGGACCGCGCTCAATTACCAGCTGATCCATCTGGTGGATTTCCTGCCGGTGGCGAACTGGCCGCTGCACCAGAACGACACCTCGTTCATCCTGTTCCGCGATCTGTACGACCTCTTGGAGAAGGCCGGCAAGCGCGAGGCTATCGTGGGTTACACGCCCACCTCCGGCCCGCGCAAAGCAGAAGGAGAGTCGCAGGGCGTAGGCGAATGGCTGACCACCCTGATCCCGGTCAGCGTCAGCGAAAAGATGGCGGCCAAATCGGTGACCCGTTTCTCAGAGCGCATCGGGCACTCGCTCGACTACCGCATCACCTGGGCCTGACCCTACAACGGACTCCCCATGTCTCTTGCGATATTGAAAACCCTCTATGCCCAAAAGACGTGGGCCAATGCCGAGCTGTATGACCGCGTAACCACGGTGGATGCGGTCCAGCACGCCGAGCCGCTGCACACCGCGATTCGCACGCTGAACCACATCTACGTGGTGGATCGCATCTTCCGCGCCCATTTGCTGGGCGAAGCGCATGGCTATGCGCAGACCAACACGGAAGAAACGCCCACACTGGGGGAGCTTCATTTCGCTGCGGCCGAAACGGACCTCTGGTTCGAGTCTTACCTCACCGGGCTGGACACAAACGCTTTGGCAGAAAGCCTGCGTTTTCAATTCACCGATGGCGATGCCGGGCGCATGACACGCGAAGAGATGCTGTTCCACGTGGTAACCCACGGCGCCTACCACCGCGGCAACGTGGGCCAGGTGCTCAAGGGCATAAGCATCACGCCGCCGCGCGATCTGTTGACCAAGTTTTTGCACCAGCGCGAGCCTGCCCGACGGCAGGGCTGAGGGTTTCTTGATTCAATGGACTGGGCGGAACAACTGAATAGGTCGCCCTTAATCGTTTTATGACCCCAAAAGTTATTTTTGTAGATATTGACGACACGATGGTTCGGTCGGTCGGCGTTAAGCGCATTCCGATGCCCGCAGTGATTGAAAAAGTAAAACGCCTTAAATCTGAAGGTGCGACGTTGTACCTGTGGAGTTCTGGCGGCGCCGAGTACTGCCGGACTACTGCGGCCGAACTTGATATCACGGATTGCTTCGATGGCTTCCTGCCCAAGCCAACGGCCTACATTGACGACCAGCCAGTGCATGAGTGGCGGTTTTGCAAGCATCTATATCCGTCGCAGGCCGAGGATGCATAGCCTGGTGTGCGGCGAAAGCGGACTCCCAGTAGCCGCGTCCAGTTGGATAGGATCTCCGTGGCTTCCCCACACATTGTTCGTTAGGCGTCACAACTCATGATCAACTACTGTCGGCTCACTATTGGATCCCTCTTACAGGTGGCGCTATTGAGCGCGCATGCAACGGAAACGCCATGTGGATCAAACGTTTCACTTCACCTATTTGCTGAGAGAACTGGACACGTTTCGGTCTCAATCGATATTGCAGGGCAGCCAGTCCGCTTGCTTGTCGATACCGGGGCAAACGTGAACACGTTGGATCTAAACGAAGGTCGCAAGCTGAATCCGGTAGTGCTGGGACAGCCTGGTCAACCGCAAGGTTATGGCCGCACTCAACTTCGCGTATCCGCAGCTGGAGTTGATCTTGGAATGCAGGAGTTCTCAGTGATGGACCTCTACTTCATCAACATCCCGTCGAAGAAGTACAACACTGAACCTTTTGTAGGTCAGCTTGGGGCAAGTTTCTTCACTCAATTTGGGGCTCGCATCCTCTTCGACAAAATGACCCTCTGTCTTTCCAAGACTTCAATCAAGTAGTCCCCGCCTTAGTGACGTCAGACCTAACCGCCAAACCTAAAGATACGTGTCCGCTTTCTAGCGACCAAAAAGTCTGACAGCGGACTAAAGCAGACGCATAAGTTGTGACTTGCAAATTCGCATATGTAATTCCGGCATCTTCTATTAGAGTTTTTGCTCAGGTGCGCATTGCTTGCGATTGAAATGGAAGCGGCTCATGCCCGGTTCCAAGGGGATGACGTCCCACTTCTTCACGCATGAAACGGAGTCTTTAAGACACCGTTTAGACTCGTCGCACCTCCATTTCTTCCAGTTTCTCAATGCCCACAACCACCAATCTCTCCACTACCGCCACCTCCGAATCCCAAGCCTGGGATGCGCTAAAGACATTGGGCGACGCTGCGCTCGCGCAGGGCGGTTTGCAGGCGGTGTTGCAGATGTTTGTGGGTACGCTGACTGGCGCCGAAGAAGTGGCGCGCGTGAGCGAAGAGGCGGGGCACCCTGAGAGCATGACGTCTGAGGTGATCGCACAGTGGATCACTACCGACTACGTGCCCGGCATGCAGCAGGCGATGGCGCAAGGTGATGCAGCGTAGTCCGCAGGGTAAGCATTCAATGAACCCACTATTCCCGGCTTTGCGCCTGCCGCTGGCCATCGGCGCTTTGACCCTGCTGGCAGCGTGTGCCACCCAGATGCCCGCCGCCCCAACGCAGGTTGCGCGTGGCGATTTCGGCGCTGTGCAGCGCTATGCGACCACGCTGAGTGAGCAGGCGATTGACAAGAAGTGGGTGCAAGGCATCAGCATCGCGCTGGTGGACGACCAGCGTGTGGTGTGGTCTGGTGGTTTTGGCTATGCGGATGTGGAGGCCCAACAATTGGCCACGGCAGACACGCTGTACCGCGTGGGCTCCGTCGCCAAGCTGTTTACCGACACGGCCGCCATGCAACTGGTGGAGACGGGCCAGCTGAAGCTGGACGAACCGGTGAAGGCCGTGCTGCCCGGTTTCTCACCCAAGTGGTGGGACGGGTCCGCAGCGCCCATTACCCCTCGCATGCTGATGACGCACCACTCGGGCCTGCCGCGCGATGTGCAAAAGTCGTTTCAGAGCCCGCAGCCTCCGCGCTTCACCGACGAGGCGGGCAACTTTGACGGCTATCTGGCGTACCGCCCGGGCCAGATGTTCTCGTATTCCAATGTGGCCCTCAGCGTGCTGGGCTCCATGGTGGAGAAGGCCAGCGGCATGCGTTTTGAGGACTACATGCACACCGCTGTGCTCAAGCCCCTGGGCATGCGCGCTTCCGCGTTTGACGTAGCCGCGCCGCAGGATGCAGCGATGGCCAAGGGCTACCGTGGCGCTACGGTGCTTGCGACAGTGCCAATGCGCGATGTGCCGGCAGGCGGACTCAACAGCAGCGCGAATGACCTGAGCCGCTTTCTGATGATGGTGTTTGCACAGGGGCAGGCCGGCGGCCAGCGCGTGCTGCGCCCGGAATCGGTGGCCGAGATGCTGCGGCCGCAGAACACGAATGTGCCTCTGGACTTTGACAGTCGCATGGGCCTGGGCTGGTTTCTGCAAAGCCCCGACACAGCGCGCATCGCGGGCGGCGGCTGGAACGCGATGCACGATGGTGCGATTGACGGCTACCGCAGCACGCTGATGGCATTGCCGGAACAGAAGCTGGGTGTCGTGGTGCTGACCAACTCCAGCGCGGGCGCCGGTATCGCGCGCACGATTGCCGCGCAGATGCTGAAAGTGGCACTGGAGGCCAAGACCGGCATCCGCCAACCCGGCACGGATGACGCCGAGTCGGGTGGGCTTGCGGCCAAGCCCGGCTTTGTGGATACACCGCTCACTGCGGAGCAACTGGCAAGCTGGCCGGGCCACTACAGCACCCGCCTGGGGCCTGTGCACATTTACACCGCTGACAACAAGACCTTGTGCATCGATGCGCAGGGCTTCAGTGGTGATTTGCTGGAGCGCAAGGATGGCCACTTTGGCTTGCGCTACAAGCTGCTGGGTCTGCTGCCCGCTCCGCTCGGCCCACTGGGTACGCAGGGCTTCTCGCGCCGCACCGTGCAGGGCCGGGAATTGATCACCGCGCGCGAATATGGGCGCGACACACTGGTTGGCGAGAAGCTGCCCGCTGCCGCGCTGGTGCCGACACTCACACCGGCGCTGCGCGCGTTTGTGGACACCTACAGTGGCAGCTACACATCGGTGGATACCGGCGACGACAAGGTCGAGTTCAGTGGTGTGCGCGTGTTCGAAGACCAGGGCGTTCTGATGGCGGAAGTGCAGTACACAGGCCGTCCGCAAACCCGCCGCATGATGCTGCGCCCGATCAGCGGCACACAGGCCCTGGTACTCGGTTCACTTGCCGATGGCGGTGACTTGATCCAGGGCGTAACCCAAGGCGATGCCCAAGTGGAGCTGCACGCCATGGGACTGCGGTTTCGCAAGGTGGCGCCAGCCAGGCTTTGACGCGAAGGGGATACGCCTGCGGATGCTACAAAATCAGTAGCTGCTTACGCACATCCCATAAGCTCTGCAGGCCTTTTTTCTTGGAAATTCCTGTGCGGTGCGGCGGCTGCCGCTAGCTGCCGAGCGAGAACAGCACCGCGTTGTTGATCGCAAACACGGCACCGCCGGGGCCAATCGCTGTCGGTGTGTAGGACTCGCCCAGGCCATTGGTTAGTTGCATTTTCTGGATCAGCGTGTTGGTGGTCAGGTCCCAGCGGTAGACGCAGCCGTCTTCGTTGTTGACCAGCACGCTGCGCGTGAACGGGTCCACCGCAGCCGTGTTGATGCACCACTCGCGGACCGCGCCAGTACCTGAATACACAGAATCCGGCGTGGGGCCGAGTACGGTATGGATTTCCTTCATCACCAAGGTGGCGTTGGTCACCGGGTCAGACTGGGTCTGACCGGGGTCCACAATGGCCAGGCGGTTCTTGCCGTCGCCCGTGCCGGTGCCGTAGTAGTTGTTGTACTTCAGCATCAGCAAATAGCTGGAAGGCCCCACGTAGGCTGGCACCATGCTGACCGGCACGATCGATGCGGTGTCGTCCCATCCAAACCCGCCGGGAGTTTTTGTGACGCCGAGGTCAGCATTGAAGTGCAACATCCAGCCACGGTAGTTGTGGCCGGGCGGATTCGATTCAATGACGCCGTAGTAGACGTCGCCATCGGGTCCTATCGTGGGCGAGGCGGTGGAGTTGTCGTTGACCCAGGCGGGTTGGCCGGTAACTGGGTCCAACAACCGCACCTTGCTTTTCAGCACCAGCGTCGTGGCATCCAGTGCCAGCAGGTAGCCGTTTTGCCGCACGCCCGGTATGTCGGGTGAGGTGTTGACTGCGATGTACACCGTCTGCCCATCGCGTGACAGCGCGGGCGCGCAGTTCATCGCCACACGGTCAATCGTGCCGTCGCCTGCCAGTACGCTGGCGGCCTGCCAGATGCCGACGCCGCCAGCCGTCACGCGCGCAATGCCGCTGCGCAATCCAGACGGGTTGGACGCCAGCGCGATGAATCCGAAGTAGATATTGCCTTGTGCATCCGACGTCAGCGCCGTGTTGATGAACACGCTGGCGTCGAGCGCCGCCTTGTTGCTGTCGTAAGTGGATTGCCCGTAGAACACCACGCTCTGTGCGACTGCGCTGGTGCTGTCCGCATCCGTGCGCATCCAGAGCTTGCCGCCGGAGCCGGGTGCATAGACGCGGTTGGACGGCGTGATAACCAGATTGAAACTGGGCGTCCAGTTGTGGGCTGGCAGCACGTAATCGCTGGTGGAACTCCACAAGAGCGCGCCACTCGCACCCGCGCGGCCTTCGAATCGAAAGCTGCCGCCACGGGCGGTCTTCAAGGGCACGATGACCGTATTGGTGGCGGTGATGACTGGCGGGCCGTAGTGGCTCAACAGACTGCCGCCCGACGTGTATTCAGGCAGCAAATCCACGGGCGTCTGCCACTGGATGCGGGTCATCGTCTGCGTTGCCACTGCGCTGAGACCTGTGTGCTGCGCGTCACCCGCAAAACCGGTCCAGGGCGGGCCGTTGACGGTAGACGGTGGCGGGGTCACGCCACCGCCGCCTCCGCCCGAACTCGCACCGCCACCACCGCCGCCACCACAGGCGCTGAGCGCAACAGCCGAGCCAGCCGCCAACAACAATTGCCGCCGGTCGAGTAAGGATGGGGTGAGGGCGCAGTGTGTGTTCATGGCGTCACAGGAGAGTTGGGGAAGTTTGCAACTTTAGGCCAGCGGCATCAACCCCGAGGTTTTGCAGGTGTACATGGCTTGGTCCGCGACGTCGAGAATATCGCGCAGGTTGTCGCCGTCTCGGGGGTACCAGGCATAGCCCACACTTGCGCCTACGGCCACGGTAACGCCGGAATCCAGTAGCAGGTCCTGCGAGATCACGTCCACCAGCTTCTGGCCCAGTGCCTCCAACTGCGCAGGCTCGGTAATGGACTCCACGATCAGCACGAACTCATCGCCACCCAGCCGCGCCACCGTGTCGGATTCGCGCACGATGGATACCAGGCGCTTGGCCACAGTGACCAGCACCTGGTCGCCCGCCGCGTGGCCGTGGGTGTCGTTGACGGCTTTGAACTTGTTCAGGTCCAGCATCAACACTGCAAACTGCTTGCGGCTGCGCCGGGCATGGCGCATGGCCACCTCAAACCTGTCCATCAGCAAGAGCCGGTTGGCCAGTCCGGTTAAGGGGTCCAGAAAGGCGTTCTTTCGGAGCGTCCGTTCGGCATCCTTCAACTTGACCAGGTATTTTTTAAGCTTGGTGTGTTTTGCCTGGATTCGCCGCAGTCGCAAGCCGAAATACAGGACTAGCAATGCGAACAAAAGAGACAGTGCCGCAAAGAAATAGGCGGAGAGAAAATTCTGCATGGTGTGCAAGTATTCTGGGCTCGGCACGCCTTGCTGTCTCTGGCACGAACACTTTTTTACAAAGCGATGCGTGCAATAAGACGCAGAATGTTCACAAATTTGTTCGCAGGGTCCAGATTTCCGGGAAGAGCACTACGTCCAGCATCTTGCGCAAATAGCTCACGCCGCCGGTACCGCCGGTGCCGCGCTTGAAGCCGATCACGCGTTCTACGGTCGTGACATGGCGGAAGCGCCACAGGCGGAACGCGTCTTCCAGGTCGGTGAGCTCTTCTGCCAGTTGGTACAAGTCCCAGTTGGATTCTGGCGCGCGGTAGACGCTGAGCCATGCAGCCTCGACTTCGGGGCTGGCTTCATAAGGCTGGGTCCAGTCGCGTTGCAGGTGACTGGCGGGCACGGCAATGCCGCGGCGTGCCAGCAGCCGCAGTGCTTCGTCATAGAGCGACGGCGATTCGTACGCAACCTGCACCACGGCCAGACGCTCCGGCGCATGGGCATGGGGCTTGAGCATGGCGGCGTTCTTGTTGCCCAGCGCGAACTCGATGCAGCGGTACTGAAAACTCTGGAAGCCGCTGCTTTGCCCAAGGTAAGGCCGCATGGCGCTGTACTCGGGTGGCGTCATTGTGGCCAGCACGTCCCAGGCGTGGACGAGCTGCTCCATGATTTTGGAAACCCGGGCCAGCATCTTGAAGGCGGGCGCCAATTCGTCTTTGGCAATGTGGGCGATGGCAGCATTCAACTCATGCAGCATCAGCTTCATCCACAGCTCGCTGGTCTGGTGCTGGATGATGAACAGCATTTCGTCATGCGCGGGGGAGAGCGGCTTTTGCGACGACAGGATGCTGTCGATCTGCAGGTAGTCGCCATAGCTCATGCTCTTGCTGAAGTCGAGTTGGGCGTTTTCTTCGGCGACGATGGATTCGCCAGCGGGTTTGCTGCCCATAGGACAACCGGAAGTGGGTTGGGTCATATCAGGTCACCGCGTGTTTCTGGTTGAACTCAGGTTTCTTCCATTCTTCGGTCTGCAGCACCTGGCGCAGGTGTTCCACTGCATTCCAGACGTCTTCAAAGCCTACGTAGAGCGGCGTAAAGCCGAAGCGCAGGATGTCCTTGTGGATACCACCATCACCCGCGCGGAAGTCGCCAATCACGCCGCGTGCAATCAGCGCCTGCATGATGGCGAAGGCGCCCGAGCCTTCAGCGGAATTCTCTCTGGTCAGACAAATCTGCGAGCCACGCTGCGCATGTTCGCGTGGTGTCGCCAAGCCCAGACCGAAGCCCTGGCAACGCTCTTCGACCAACTGGATGAACAGGTCAGTCAACGCCAGCGATTTGGCGCGCAGCGCGGTCATGCCACCCAGTTTTTCCGCAGCGGCAAAACAGTCCAGCCCGCATTCCAATAGCGACAGGCTGACGATAGGCTGCGTGCCACACAGGTAGCGCGTGATGCCACTGGCGGGTTGGTAGTCGGGCGTGAAGGCAAACGGCGCTTCGTGGCCGAACCAGCCGGAGAGTGGCTGCCAGCAGCGATCGGTGTGGCGTGGGTTGACCCACACAAAGGCCGGCGCACCAGGGCCGCCATTGAGGTATTTGTAGCTGCAGCCCACAGCAAAGTCAGCATTGGCGTCTTTGAGCGCCACGGGTACTGCGCCGGCGCTGTGCGCCAGGTCCCACACCATCAGTGCGCCAGCCTGCTGCACGGCGGCGGTGACTGCGGCCATATCGTGCATGGCGCCAGTGCGGTAGTTCACATGGGTCAGCATCAGAACGGCGAGTTCGCTGTTGATGTTGGCGGCGACCTCTTCGGGTTCCACTAGCTTGAGCGTGTAGCCGTGCTGCTTGCACAGGCTTTGCGCGATGTAGAGGTCGGTGGGGAAGTTGTTGCGTTCGCTGACCACCACGTGGCGTTCCGGCGCGTCTGCCTTGGCGATGGATAGCGCGGCGCTCAGGGCTTTGTAGAGGTTGATGGAGGTCGTGTCGGTGACGACCACTTCGCCGTCATCTGCGCCGATCAGGCGGGCGACCTGGTTGCCCAGCTTGTGCGGCAGGTTGACCCAGCCAGCGGTGTTCCACGAGCGAATCAGGCCCTGGCCCCACTCCTGGCTCACGACTTCTGCAGCGCGTGCGGTGGCGGCTTTGGGCATCACGCCCAGCGAGTTGCCGTCCAGGTAGATGACGCCTTCGGGAATCGTAAAAAGCGCGCGCAATGCGCGCAGCGGGTCTGCGGCGTCTTGTTGTTGGCAGTCGGTAAGTAGGATCATGGCGATGCAGAGGCGTGGGCTAAGGTGGGCGGCAAAGGTAACACTGCTTGCACAGCCGTGGTGTCGGTAATTTCCAACAGGCTTGGCGAACCAGCGACCCCAGTCCACGAGGTCGGGAGTTAAGACCCTGACTTGCGTCCTATCCCGGGGTTTATAAAGCGCAAAAGTTTCCTAAAATGGAGACATTGTTGGCACTAGAAAAAGCATGAAAAAGGAAAAAGAAACCCCGGTCTGGCTCACCATCATCAAGCTGGTGGTGCTCGCGACCGTCCTCATCGGTGGCGTGGGCTTGGCGCTATGGTGGGCAGGGCGTCAGCAAACGACGAATTCCCCACCTGCAGTCTCAGCGCCCAGCCAGTCCTGGGGCATTGCTGGCGACTCGCCGGTACGCAGCAAGCGTTAAGAACGCTTAAACCCGGCCTACTGCAATTTTTCGAACACCAGGGGGTGCCAAAGCTCCTTGCGGTCCAGTGGCGTCGCCTTGGGTAAATAGGCATTGGGTATGTGGAACAGTTTGCGCTTTTCCAGCCCGGCGGCGGCAAGCTGCGGGCCTATGCGCTTGGCAAATAGCGCATCAAAGCTGCGGTCCTTGATGGCCGCCTCAAAACCGTATTGCAAGCGCTCGGCCAGTTCGGGTCGGGTTTTGCTGACAAAAATATAGTAGGCCGTGGGGTAGGCGACGGCCCAGGTGGAAATCACGGCGAGCCCGCGTTTTTTGGCGATAGGTGCGACTTCCACGACCCCCAAAGGCATGAGGGACAGCGTGCCCTTTTGCAACTGGTAGATTCCAGCGTCAAAATCAGCCAGCCGCTCTACAGTGAGGCCCGCATCTTTCTGGATGTTGTAGTCGGGCCAGTCAAACACCAGGCCCATGGGCACCTGCTTGATTTCTTCCTTGGTCTGGATGTGGTTGAGCGTTTCCACCGCAGTCTTGGTGCCCATGCCGATTCGCATGCCCAGCAAGCCCTTGTACAGGCAGTAGCGAATCGGTATCGCCATTTGCTCGCGGGACTCGTCGGTCATCGAAGTCGTCAGATCGATATGGCCCGCTTGCAATTCACGGAACACGCGTCCCTGCGACATGCCGCTGCCATTGATGAACTCGATCTTGTAAGCCCCATATTTGGCCCGGCTTTTTTCCAGTAGCAAGTGGATCACCTCACTCTTGAAGCTGCGTTCCGCGGTGTTGTTCTGCCCGGTAAAGCTGGCCCGTACCCGCAGGGGAAGGTCCGCCGCCACTGCCGAAGTGCAAATGCTTACAAAGCCGATGGCCCACGCCACAGCATGCCGCTTCAGGTTGCGGGTGCGCGGCGTGTAGGATGCAGCTTTGCTACCGCGTGACGACCCATGTGCTTTTACCAACATGTCCACAAAGATTGATCCTGCTGTTATCCAGATGTTTGCCGAGAACGTGCGCGCCCAGGTGCTGCCCAAGCTCGGCACGATCAAACTCGATGCATCTATCGTACAGAAGATTGCCCAACGGGTTCCGGTATTTGCCGGGATGAGCGCGGAGTGCCTGATGTCGACCCTGGCCACTGCGGAGAATTATCCGGTCAAGGCGGGTGAGGCCGTGTTCCGGGAAGGTGATATCGGCAGCGCGTTTTATGTGTTGATCGCCGGCGAGGTGATCGTGGAGAAACACAGGGATGGTGCGAATGTGGAACTGGCCCGTTTGGGTACGGGCCAGTGTTTTGGTGAGATGGCGCTGGTACAAAACGATGTGCGCACGGCCTCGGTAGCCGCGCTCAGCGATAGTGTGACCATGCGTTTTGAGCGGGAGCGCATCGATGCGATACCCGAGAGCGCTCACGTTATCTATCGCAATATCGCGAAGATTCTGGCCAGTCGGCTTGATGAATCCAGCGTGATGCTGGCCGAGCTGATGGTGCAACAGAAAATGCAGTCTGGCCCGATGCCGCTGGACGGCAGCATCGATATCTAAATCTAAAGATTAGGAAGGCCGTGGCGGCTGCGTGCGCGGTTGCAGGCGTCGCTGCCTTCTTCCAGTTCGCGGCACGGGGAGGGGCGCCATTCATAAATGCCGCAGGCTGCCTTGACGCCAATCTTGCCTGTGAGCGCTGCGCAGCGCACGGGGCTATGGTCCGTGCCCCGCATGCGCATCGTGTTGGACGTTACTTCTACGGTGAGACCTGATGGCACTTGACCACCTTGGTCGTCAAGTTCCTGAACCGCAAAGTCGACCCGAAAGCAAGCGCAGCACGCCCCGCAAGACAGGCAGGCACTCATGACCTAGTTCTGCTTACCCAGCAGCAGGTATTCCATCAACGCCTTCTGCACGTGCATGCGGTTTTCTGCCTCGTCCCAGACCACGCTTTGTGGCCCGTCAATGACTTCCGCTTCGACTTCCTCGCCGCGGTGGGCAGGCAGGCAGTGCATGAAAAGCGCGTTCGGTGCGGCAACGGCCATCATCTCGCGGTTGACGCACCACTTCGCAAAGGCTTCACGGCGCACCGCGTTCTCGGCTTCGAAGCCCATGCTGGTCCAGACGTCGGTAGTCACCAGATCGGCGCCAGCGCAAGCATCCATCGGGTTGCTATAGGTTTTATAGCTGCCTGTGCGCATCCCTCGGGCGGTTTTGGCCATTTTTTCATCTACTTCATAACCACCGGGTGTGCTCACCCGCAAGTTGAAGTCGAGCAATGTCGCGGCTTGCAGCCAGGTGTTGGCCATGTTGTTGCCATCGCCGACCCAGGTCACCGTCTTGCCCTGGATCGGGCCGCGGTGTTCGATGTAGGTGAAGATGTCGGCCAGGATCTGGCACGGGTGAAACTCGTTGGTCAAACCATTGATCACCGGCACCCGGCTGTGCGCCGCAAATTTTTCAATCTTGGTTTGCTCAAACGTGCGGATCATCACGATGTCGGTCATGCGGCTGATCACGCGGGCCGAGTCTTCAATCGGCTCGGCACGACCCAATTGGCTGTCGCCCGTGGTCAGGTGCACCACGCTGCCGCCCATCTGGTACATGCCTGCTTCAAAGCTCACGCGGGTACGCGTCGACGCTTTCTCGAAAATCATCGCCAGCGTGCGGTCTACCAGTGGCTGGTGACGCTCAAAGCGTTTGAATTTGGCCTTGATGAAGGCCGCTCGACTCAGCAGATACAAATGTTCTTCTGCAGTGAAATCGTTGAACTGCAGAAAGTGCCGGACTGGCGGAGCACCCTGAGGCAGAGTGCTGGGGATGGGAGAAAACGCACTCATGCGGCTTCCTTCAGAAACGTCGAAATCAAAGGGCACAGGATGGCAACAATTTCGTCGGCTTCGGCGCGGCTCAAGATCAGCGGCGGTACCAGTCGCACGACGGAGTCGGCGGTGACGCTGATCAGCAGACCGGCATCCAGCGCGCGCTGCACCAGCGCACCGCAAGGCTTGGACAAGTCCACGCCAATCATCAGGCCCTGGCCACGCACTTCCTTGATGGCACCGCTTGCGAGTTCTGCTTTGAGGGCGGTTTCCAGCCCGGCTTTCAGATGGGAGCCCACCGCTGCTGCATTGGCCAGCAGGCCTTCTTCTTCCATGATGCGAATGGTTTCAACCCCGGCGCGCATTGCCAGCGGGTTGCCGCCGAAGGTGCTGCCGTGGTTGCCCGGCGCGAAAATGTTGGCCGCTTTGGGGCCCGCCACCACTGCACCGACTGGCACGCCAGAGCCCAAGCCTTTGGCCAGCGGCATCACGTCCGGAACAATGCCTGCCCACTGATGGGCAAACCACTTGCCGGTACGGCCCATGCCGCACTGCACTTCGTCGATCATCAGCAGCCAGTTGCGCTCATCGCACAGCTTGCGCACATCGCGCAGGTAGTCCATGTGCATGGGGTTCACGCCACCTTCGCCCTGGATGGCTTCAAAAAACACAGCGACGACATTCGGGTTGCCTTCGGTTGCTGCTTTCAGTGATTCAATGTTGTTGATCGGCACGCGAATAAAGCCTTCCACCAGCGGGCCGAAGCCTGCCTGCACCTTGGGGTTGCCGGTGGCGCTGAGCGTAGCGATAGAGCGACCATGGAAGGCCTTTTCATAGACCACGATTTCCGGGCGTTCGATACCACGGTCATGGCCGAACTTGCGGGCCAGCTTCAGCGCGCACTCGTTGGCTTCTAGGCCGGTAGAGCAGAAGAAGACGTTGGTCATGCCGGAGCGCTCGACCAGCAATCGGGCCAGCACTTCCTGGTGCGACACATGGTAGTAGTTGGAGGTGTGAATCAGCTTGGTCAGCTGGTCTTGCAGCGCAGGCACCAGCTTGGGGTGGTTATGGCCCAAGGTGTTGACCGCAATGCCGCCCAGCGCGTCCAGGTATTCGCGGCCATTGGTATCCCACACACGGCAGCCCTGGCCGTGCGACATGGCGACAGGCAGGCGGCCGTAGGTGTTCATCACGTGGGGTGAAGACGGCGTGGCGGATGTGGAAGCGGCGGTCATGGGTCAAACTCCAGTTTTGGCTCAAAAACAAGGCGGCCCAAGGTAGGTTGGGCCGTCGGAGCCCGATTTTAGGCGCATCACCGGCGGCCAATGGGTGCTCATTTCTCATTACAGTGATGCGCAGACGCACGAGTTACCAGTCATTTACATGAAAGCCAGGGGGTTAGAATTCTTGTGCAGTGCAATAGCCCACAAGGCTGCTGTGACCAGCGCACTGCGATCCACATCACCCCATGGTTTCCACCACTTCAAAAGAACTCTACATACTGGGCGTCACCCACCAGGGCCGGACCTTTAGGCCCAGCGATTGGGCGGAGCGTCTGGCGGGGGTGATGAGCCAGTTTCGGCCGGGCGGCCCGCAACCGGGCAGCCATCTGGGCTATTCGCCTTGGTGCGTTCCCACTTCGATTGGCCAGGTGAAGTGCGTCATCATCCACCGCGATCTGCGTGACTACGACGTGATGGCCTGGGACTTTTGCCTGAACTTTGCCCGCGACAACGAGTTGCAGGTCAGCGAAACCCGCCCCGAGCCACCGTCCACACCGGCCGCGCGCGAATCCCGGGAATAAGGCCTGGTGACAGGCTTTTTCCGATCCCTCGTTGACGACTACCAGACCGGGCTGACGCCCCGGCTCAAACGCGTCGCGCATGAGGGATTTGTGCCCGGTATCCAGGACATTGAGCCCCGCGTCGAGGCGCTGGAGCAGCACAACGGCCGCGCGCAGTTGAAGCTTGAGACGGCGAGCGGCGCATGGCCCTTGATCCGCAGCCTGATGCAGTCGACACGGCCTCAGGGATGGCGCACGCTGGTCTATATGGTGGTGAGCACGATCGCCGCTGCGGCACCGGCGCTGTTGATCGAGCAGGTGATGACGCGCTTCGATGCGATCCGCCTGGACCCACTGGCGCCGCTGCACTTGGCGCTGATGTTTGCCTTTCCGCTGACGGTCTACATCACCAACGTCAGCTTCGTGCGCTACCTGAAGGCGTTTTCGCAGGCCCATGTTTTGCAGCGCAGTGCCCTGATGCACGCCTTTGCGCAGAAGTGGTTCCGGCTCGACCCCAAAGTGCGGCAGGAGCTGCCACAGGGGAATATTCAGAACCTGATGCACATCGATGTGCAGGCAGTCAGCCACTGTGTGGAGCGCGCTGTGGACGCGGTCATGGTGCTGGTGCACATCCTGATCGCGGGTGTGTTGCTGTGGCGTTATCTGGGCGTGACCGCGCTGCTGGGCCTGGGCCTGATGGCGCTGAGCATCCCGGTGCTGCGCTACATCGTGCGCGAAACCGGTAAACGCCAGACCGCCTTGCTGCGCGCACGCGACGGGCGGCTTGATCTGTTCTCGCAGATCCTGGCGGCAGCAAAGGTCATCAAGCTGTCCGGCTGGTCGTCCCTTTTCCTGCGCCGGGCCCGCGCAGCGCGGAGTGTCGAAGTGGACCGCCTGATCTCGGTGATGCTGCTGCAAACCCGCGCGGCGCTGGTGTTTTCGTGTACTGGCCTGGTGGTTGCCACCTTCACCTATGGCATCCACATCCTGCGCGGAGGCGAGCTGCATGCGGCGATGCTGCTGCCTACGCTGTTGATCTTCACCGGGCTGGAGTTTCCCTTCATGGTGCTCAGCGACGTCGCCAGCGTGTTCGCGCAAACGGAGGTGTCGGCCAATCGTCTGCTGGATTTTTTCAATCTGAAAGATGAAACGCCAGCAGCAACTGCAACTGCTGATTCCAAGCAATCACCTGCACTACAGGTCCGCGACCTGACTTTCAAAACCGATGCGGACCGCGTCATCCTGAAGAACATTTCCTTTGACCTTGCGGTGGGCCAAAGCCTGGCCATCGTCGGCCCGGTGGGGGCTGGCAAAACCGTGCTGCTGCGCATGCTGCTGGCGGAGTACGCGCCCAGCTGCGGCACGCTGCATTGGAGCGACAAACCTGTCTTTGCCTACTGCCCGCAGGAAACCTTTATTGCCAACGGCAGTTTGCGCGACAACCTGACGTTGCATGCGCCGGGATTGGCGGACGCGGAACTGCAGCGGGCGCTGGCCTTGGCCCATCTGGACCGCGAGGTGGCCCAGTGGCCAGCTGGTCTGGACACGGAGGTGGGCGAGCGCGGCCTGAACCTGTCGGGCGGGCAAAAGCAACGCGTATCGCTGGCGCGTGCGGCACTGCACCCGGCCAATGTGGTGTTGCTGGATGACCCGCTGTCGGCGCTGGATGTCAACACCGAGTGGCAAATTGCGGACGACTTGCTTTTCGGTGCTTTCGCCGATCGCCTGCGCATCTGCGTGACGCACCGGCTGGCGCATCTGGAGCGTTTCGACCGCATCCTGTTCATCGATGACGATGGCCACGGCGAGTTCGGCAGCTTTGCCGAATTGCAGGCCTCGCATCCGCGCTTTTCCAATTTCCTGCGCATTGAGACCGAAGGCCACGGGGATCACGACGCAGTGGCCGCCCAACTTGGCGCGCGGACAGAAGCACACGCTGGCAAGGAGCAGGCCTTGACCGGCGTCGAAGAGCAGGCGGTAGGCCGGGTTCGCGCTTCGGTCTGGAGGGACGTGTTGCTGACGTTGGGCGACAGCAGTTGGCCGGGCCGCGCGCGGGCCGGCGCCGTGTTGGCATTTGGTCTGGTGCTGCTGGCCAGTGTGCTGCCGCTGGGGCAACAGGTGTTGATGTCGCGCATGAACGGTGGCGATGCCCTGAAGCCTTTGCACTTTTTCATTGCGTTTGCGGTGTTAACGGTAGTCATTGTCATCGTCACCTACATCGCCCAGGCCACCTTCCGCCGCGCCTGCGCCCACGCCGCGCAGCGTGCGCACGACAAGATGCTGGCCGGTGTGATGGCTTCGCCGTTGCGCTTCTTTGAAGTCACGCCTTCGGGGCGTTTGATGAACCGCTTTTCGGCGGACATACAGCAACTGGATGTCGAACTGGCCAGCCGCGGCATGCGCTTTACCCAGGGTGCGACGGCTGCTATGGCCAGTGCAGCAGGCGTTGTTGGCGTGGCCTTCGCCGCGCTGTTGCCTTTCGGCGCGGCAGTCTATGTGGCGCAGCGGATTGCGGGCCTGTACGGTGCATCGGTGCGCGAGAACTCGCGGCTGGCATCCATCGTGCGCTCGCCGGTGTTCTCGCTGTTCAACGACTGCCTGCGAGGCCACTCCACCTTGCGCGCCCATGGCGGCGAGGCACGCATGGTGCAGAAGTTTGACGACGCCAACCGCATCAGCCTGAACGCGATCCAGCAGCGTTGGCATCTGATGTTTTGGCTGTCGATGCGCCTGACGGTGGTGTCCTGCGTGTTGATCAGTTGCATGCTGACTCCGTTGGTATGGGGTGGCTCATTAGACGGCTGGTTGCCGTCCTTGACCAGCGGCAGCATGGGCCTGTTGCTAGCGTTGAGCTTTGGCCTGCTGGGTCGCATTGAACGGATCCTGCACGACTTCTTCTCGCTGACCACCGTGCTGGTGCCCTGGGAGCGCTGCCACCAGTGGGCGCAATTGCCGCCGGAAGAGGGCGCACAGAGTGAGACTGCAATACCCGCCGATTGGCCACAACGCGGCGAGATCGAATTCCGCCATGCCTGCCTGCGCTATGCGCCGCATTTGCCAGCTATCGTCGAGGATGCCAGTTTTCAGGTGCCAGCGCGCACACATGTGGCGCTGTTGGGCCGCACGGGTTCCGGCAAGTCCACAGTGTTGCTGGCGCTGTTGCGCACCCTCAGCGTGGAGCGCGGCGACATTCGGATCGACGGCATCGACATCCGCGACGTGCCGCACACGCGCTTGCGCCAGTCCATCGCCTATGTGCCGCAAGACCCGGTGCTGTTTCTGGGGCCATTGCGCGAATCGATTGATGTGACCGGTGAGTACAGCGACGCGGCCGTCCACGCCGCGTTGGACCAGATCGGCCTGGCAGATTTCGTTGCCAGCCTGGAGCATGGCCTGGCAACTCCGCTGGAAGAGGGAGGACGCAACATCAGCGCCGGTCAGCGCCAGCTGATTTGCCTGGCCCGTGCGCTGCTGTCGGGCGCCCGGATTGTGCTGATGGACGAGGCGACGGCCAGTGTCGATGTCGAAACCGATGCGCTGATCCGCGCGGCGATCCAGAAGCATTTAAAGGACACGACCATCCTGCTGATCGCCCACCGCCCCAGTTCACTGGCGCTGTGCGACCAATGGATCCATGTGGAGCATGGGCGCACGACCAGCACCTTCAGAGCTGATAGATAAAACAATCGGGCACAAAAAAGCCGTCTTTCGACGGCTTCCCTGCTTTTTGCTTGCTGACAGCGCACCCGTTACAAACGGCTGACTCCCGAAAGAGTCAGTGCGATTTGCCTAAAAATTAGGCGGCGAGAGCCAAGGTTTTCACCTTGGTTGCCAGACGGCTCTTATCGCGAGCTGCCTTGTTCTTGTGGAAGATGCCCTTGTCGGCGACGGTGTCGACAACAGCTTGCATCTTCGCAAACAGTTCAGCGGCCTTGGTCTTGTCACCGGCCAGAACTGCCTTCTCTACGTTCTTGACCGCAGTACGGTACTTGGAACGCAGGGAGGTGTTAGCTGCATTGATTTTGACGTCCTGACGGACGCGCTTACGGCCCGACGCGAGGCGCGGGTTCTTTTTCTTGGGTTTTCCAGATGCCATAGTAAATATTCCTTGTGTCGTAGGATGTTGTCAGCAAAGCCCGCGATTGTACCACTTCGTCTTTTTGCTGCCTACATTGGCTTTTGGGGGCGTTTGCACACGCACGGGCGCGGCCGGGCTATAGGCCCCGGCCTGCCCGGCCCAAGCGCTCCAGGCAGTCTCCGCCACCCAAATATCGGGTCTGCAGGGGGGCTACACTCAAAACCTGTGAGCCTCATCAAATCCGCCTCCATCGTCTCCTTGCTGACCCTGGCCTCTCGTATCACCGGTTTGGTGCGGGACCTGTTGATGGCCTCCATTTTTGGGGTCAGCGCCATGACCGACGCCTTCTGGGTGGCGTTTCGCATCCCCAATATGCTGCGCCGCATGTTTGCGGAAGGGGCCTTTAGCCAAGCGTTTGTGCCGGTCTTGGCCAGCACCAAGGAGCAGGAAGGCGAGGCGGCGACTCATATATTGATCAACGCTATTGCAACCTTGTTGACGATAACCCTGCTGATTGCCTGCGTATTGGGCATCGTGGGTGCGCCGATTCTGGTCTACATCCTGGCCAGCGGGCTGAAACCCGAAGGCTTTGAGGCGGCGGTGGTGATGACGCGCTGGATGTTCCCGTACATCGCCTGCATGTCGCTGGTGGCGCTGGGCGCGGGGGTGCTCAATACCTGGAAGAAATTTGCGATTCCTGCTGCCACGCCGGTGCTCTTGAACGTGTCCATGATTACCGCTGCCTGGCTGGGCGCTCCATGGTTCAAGCAGATGGGAATTGAGCCCATTTACGCGATGGCGGGTGGCGTAATGGTTGGCGGTGTATTGCAACTGGGGGCGATTTTTCTGGCACTGCGGCGTATGGGCCTGGCCCCGAAAATCAAGATCAATCTGGCTGCAGCCCGCGAAGCGTGGGCGCAACCAGCTACCAAAAGAATAGCGCACCTGATGGGCCCAGCCCTGCTGGGCGTCAGCGTTTCTCAGATTTCGCTGCTGATTAACACGCAAATCGCGTCCCATCTGGCTATCGGCTCGGTGACTTGGTTGAACGGCGCCAGCTTGCTGATGGAGTTTCCGACCGCGATGCTGGGGGTGGCGTTGGGGGTAGTGCTTATGCCGCAACTGGCGGCTGCCAAGGCGGTCAACGACTCGGCGCGGTTTTCCGAAATGATCGATTGGGGTCTGCGCCTGGTCATCTTGCTGTCGGTGCCCAGCGCAGTGGCGTTGATTACGTTTGCGCAGCCACTGGTGGCGGTGCTGTTCCACAACGGCGCCTACAAGGACACAGACGTCTTGCAAACGACCGCCGCATTGATGGGCTATGGCTCCGGCTTGGTGGGGCTGGTGGCGATCAAGGTGCTGACGCCGGGTTACTTCGCGAGCCAGAACATCAGGACGCCTGCACTCATCGGCATTGCGGTACTGGTCATTACCCAAGCCCTCAATTTCGTCCTGGTGCCATGGATCGCCCACGCAGGCTTGGCTTTGTCTATTGGGCTCGGTGCGATGGTCAATGCGGTGTGGCTACTGGGAGGCTTGATTCGCACCAAAACCTACGCGCCGCTGCCGGGTTGGGGGCGCTTTACCCTGCAGGTGTTGGCGGCCAGCGCTCTGCTGGCGGTGTTTTTGATGTGGGCGAATAGCTCCGTGCCCTGGCTGGCGCTGAAAGCTGAGAAGTTGCAACGTACCGGGTGGCTGACGCTCTTCGTCATCGGCGGTGTTGCTATCTACTTCGCGGCGATCCGGGCCGCGGGACTAAACTTGCGGCAGTTTCTGCGCCGTTGAATCGCACTACCAAACCCTAGGGGAATGACATGGACCTGATGTTTGATGTACCCACTCCCCTGGAATTTTTTGCATCGCTGGTACAGGAAGACAGCGATTTCGCATTGCTGGAAGCGGCCATTTGCCTGGCGCAAGACGAGTATCCCGATGTGGATGTGGAGAGCGTGCTGGAAGAAGTGGACCAGCTGCTGGCCCGCCTGAAGCGCCGCATTCCGGCCGATGCGGGCCCGCTACACAAGCTGCGTCTGCTCAACCAGTTCTTCTTTCAGGATTTGAAGTTTGGCGGCAACGTCAACGATTACTACGACCCCGACAACAGCATGATCAGCGTGCTGCTGCACACGCGCCGTGGTATCCCGATTTCATTGGCTGTGCTGTGGATGGAGCTGGCCCAGGGGTTGGGCCTGACTGTACGTGGCGTGGGTTTTCCAGGGCATTTTCTGGTCAAGGTCAATTTGCCCATGGGCCAGGTGCTGATCGACCCGATGAGCGGGCGGTCGCTCAGCCGTGAAGAGCTGGCTGAACTGGTGGAGCCCTTTCGCCTCGGTAGCGGCCAGGGTGAAGATATGGAGGCGCCGCTGGGCCTGTACCTGCAGACCTCGCCGCCACGTGAAATCATTGCCCGCATGCTGCGCAACCTGAAGGAGATTTACCGCAACCAGAACGACTGGCAGCGCATGTTGCCGGTGCTGGAGCGGCTGATCATTCTGCTGCCCGAGTCCTGGCAGGAGCTGCGTGATCGGGGGCTGGCGCATGCGGAATTGGGTCAGGTCCCAGCCGCGATCCTCGATCTTGAGGAGTACCTGCTGCATGCCCGCGACCTGACGGATGTGCAGGCGGTGGCTGACCAACTCGATGCGCTGCGCCGTTTGCGGGACTGAAGCGGAAAACTAAAGGGCTGTGCCCGTAGGCCGGGTCATCGCATAGACATTGCCATGCGTCAGGCCACTCTGGGCCGGCATCAGGCTGGCAGCGCGCGGCGCGTGCGGCCATTGGGATGATTCGGGCTGTTCGACCCGAATTTCTGGGATAGGCACAGGCAATGGCCTGGATGGCAGTTTGGCGATGGGGCGGATCCAGTCCAGGATGGGCTCCCACTGCGCCAGATCGGCGGGTTGGGCTCGGGCGCCCAGGTCGAAAACGGTCAAGCCACTGTCCAGTGCTTTGACATACACCTGTGTCTCGCGCAGCGCGCCGAGAAACGGTACCTTCAAATCCTTCGCCCAGCCCTCCAAGTTTTCGGCAGCACGGGTGCGGGCGTCAATGCGCATGCCCACGACGGCCAACTGGCAGCGCCCGGAAGCGACCCGCGGCAGTGTGGACAACTCTGCATGGCAGGCGGCGGCGGATTCTCGGTCAAACATCGAATGGCACACGGGCATCAGCACCGCATCGGCCGACATGATGACTTTGGCCAATTCAAAACCGTGCATGCCGCCGGGCGTGTCCAGCACCACATGGGTCACACCAGTGGGCACACGCAATACATTTTTTTGGTCCAGCGCCCACGGAACGATAGCGGGTAGGGACGCGTCACGGCGTTTGAGCCAGGCTTTGGTGGACTGCTGGCGGTCGACATCGCCCAGCATCACGGCACAGCCCTGGCGCGCCAACCAGGCTGCCAGGTGCGTTGCGACCGTGCTTTTGCCACTGCCGCCCTTGCGATTGATCACGGCAATGATGGGCATTGCGCTCTCCAAAATGTCTCCGGGAGACAAAGTTTGGAGCAAAAAAGCCCGGAAGTCCAGTCCTACTGTGCGTAGGCAGCTATAAATTTACTAGCAAGTGTGACGAAATGCGTCAATCGACTGCTGGTTTTCGACCGGACCAGGGTCAGGCCACCACGACGGCAGCACCTTGTCCGATGGGGGCAATGCTGCCAATGGTGTAAACCGCTTCACCGGCTGCGCGCAGCGTGGCGGCGGTGGCTTCCGCGTGGGCTGCGTCCACAACAACGACCATGCCAATGCCGTTGTTGAAGGTGCGGTTCATCTCGATGTCATCAATGCTGGCGGTCTTTTGCAGCCAGGCAAACAGCTCAGTTTGTGGCCAGCTTCCTTTTTTCAGGTGGGCGGCTGTGCCTTCGGGCAGCACGCGGGGAATGTTTTCCAACAGGCCGCCACCGGTGATGTGGGCCAGCGCCTTGATCGGGTGGGCAGCCAGCGCGGCCAGCACATTTAGCACATACAGACGCGTGGGTTCCATCAGCGCCTGCTTGAACGGCTTTCCGTCCAGTGTGGCGGGGGCGTCGCTGCCCGCGCGCTCAATGCACTTGCGCACCAGGGAAAAACCGTTGGAATGCACGCCGCTGGACGCCAGGCCCAGCACCACGTCGCCAGGCTTCACATCAGCGCCGGTCAGGATCTTGGACTTTTCGACAGCGCCAACGCAAAAGCCGGCCAGGTCGTACTCGCCCGCGGGGTACATGCCCGGCATTTCGGCAGTCTCGCCGCCAATCAGCGCGCAGCCAGACAGTTCGCAGCCCTTGGCGATGCCACCCACCACTGCCGCGGCGGTTTCCACATCCAGCTTGCCGCAGGCAAAGTAATCCAGGAAAAACATCGGTTCGGCGCCCTGTACCAGCACGTCGTTGACGCTCATGGCCACCAGGTCGATGCCCACGGTGTCGTGCATGTTCCATTCAAACGCCAGCTTGAGCTTGGTGCCCACGCCGTCGGTGCCCGAGACCAGCACGGGCTCCTTGTAGCGCTTGGGCACTTCAAACAGTGCGCCAAATCCGCCAATTCCCGCCAAAACGCCTTCGCGCATGGTCTTTTTGGCCAGCGGCTTGATGCGCTCGACCAAGGCGTCGCCGGCAACGATATCAACGCCAGCGTCTTTGTAGGAGAGGGGGGTGGAAGCAGCAGATTGGGTCATGGGAAGTGGTTTGAAGGCTGCAGCCAAGGCTGGCCCCTATAGAATTTGCCCAGATTTTAGCTGCGACGTAACAAAGCCTCCGGGTAATTGTTAGTCTTCGCTGAAACAATGCTTTAGTTCACCCAATGCAATTCACCTCCACCCAAAAACAATTCGGCGCATGGGCGCTCATCGCGGTCCTGGCGGTCGCTGCGCTGTGGCTGCTGGCGCCCGTGTTGGCGCCATTTGTCGTGGCCTCGGTGCTGGCGTATGCGCTGACGCCGCTGGTGGATTGGTTGGATGATCTGGGGCGCGGGCGTATCCCGCGGCTGCTGGCCGTCATCGTCGTGGAAGTGGTTTTCATTTTGGCGCTGCTGGGCGTTGCATTGCTGATCGTGCCCATCCTGGCCAAGGAGTTGCCGCTGATGCGTGAGCAATTGCCGGCGTTGCTGGACAACGCCAACAAGTCGCTCAAACCCTGGCTGGCGCAGTGGGGCATTCACATTTCGTTGGATATCGCCAGCATCAAATCCTTTGTGATGACCTACCTGAACGCCAACGTAGAAGACGCGCTGGGCTCGGTGATGACATCGGTCAAGCTGGGTGGCAGCGTGGCCTTTGCGATTATCGGCAATGCCATCCTGATCCCGGTCGCGTTGTTTTATCTGCTGATGGACTGGGACCACTTCGTGTCCAAAATGCGCGGACTGATCCCGCCGCGCATGCGCACCAATACCGACAGTTTTCTGGCCGAATCCGACGCAGTGCTGGGCCAATATCTGCGCGGGCAGTTGCTGGTGATGGTAGTTCTGGCGGTGTACTACAGCGTGGCGTTGGCACTGTTCGGTCTGGATCTGGCGCTGCCGATTGGCATCTTCACGGGTCTGGCGATCTTTGTGCCGTACCTCGGTTTTGGGGTGGGTCTGGTGTTGGCGATTTTGGCGGGTTTGCTGGAGTTTGCGTCCACCCCTGGCATCGGCTACGCGGTCATCATGGTGGCCGTGGTGTACGGACTGGGACAAGTGGTGGAGAGTCTGTTTTTGACGCCAAGGTTGGTCGGTGAGCGCATTGGCCTGCATCCGTTGGCGGTGATTTTTGCGTTGCTGGCGTTTGGTCAGCTCTTCGGCTTTGTTGGTGTGCTGATCGCGCTGCCTGCCAGCGCTGTGCTTCTGGTCGCTATGCGTCGGCTGCAAGTGAGCTACGTGGCCAGCAAGCTCTATCAAGGCTGATCTGACACCATGAAGCAAATCGCGCTGGACATTGGTTTGTCCACCGGGCCAACAGTCGCCAATTTCTGTGCAGGCCCCAATGCGGAGGCACTGCGCCATCTGGAGCTTTGGATCGGTAGCAGTGAACAGGGGCAGGGCACCACCCGCTCCCCGGTGCCGACCTACTACTGGGGACCAGAAGGCAGCGGTAAAAGCCACCTGCTGAAGGCGGCTGAATCCGCATTGCGCGAGCAGGGTGCACGTGTCGGATGGCTCGACGCGTCGATACACGAAGCGCCCGAATTCAACGAGGCCTGGGCGGCAGTGCTAATGGACGATGTGCATCTGTATACCGCCGCCCAGCAGCACACGGCCTTCAACTGGTTCGTCAATGCGCAGGCTTTGCAGCGCCCGGTGATGGCAGCTGGCGAGTTGGCACCGGTGGAACTAAAGCTGCGCGAAGACCTGCGTACCCGTTTGGGCTGGGGCCATGTGTTTGGCCTGCACTCCTTGAGCGAACCCGAGCGCCGCTCCGTGTTGCGTCAGGCGGCCGATGCCCGGGGTGTATTTTTGAGCGATGAGGTGATGGACTACATGCTGACCCGCTTTTCCCGCGACCTGGGCAGCCTGATGGAGCTGCTGGGGCTGCTGGACGGCTACGCGCTGCAGACCAAGCGCGCCATCACTATTCCGCTGATCAAATCGATGATGGACAACGCATGACTTTGCCAAAGATTGCTTTTTTTGACCTGGACAACACGCTGATTCCCTTCGATTCGGACTATGCCTGGGGCGAGTTCACCACCCAGCGCGGCTGGACCGATGGTGCTGAGTTTGACCGACGCAACAACGCGTTTTATGAACAATACAAGGCCGGAACCTTGGATATCCATGCCTATGTACGCTTCTCTACCGAAGCCATTCGCCGTCAGGGTGCTACCAATTCGATAGCTGCTCACGCCGATTTCATGGGCTCTACGGTCCAAAAAGACATCAAATCCCAGGCGCTGGAACTGGTACAGAAGCACCAGCAAGCGGGGGACGCCGTGGTGGTAGTCACTGCCACCAATGAGTTTGTGACCCGCCCGATTGCCAAGGCGCTGGGAGTAGAGGAGCTGATCGCGATTGAACTGGAAACCGACAGCACATCGGGCTGGTACACCGGCGAAATCAGGGGCACACCGTCCTTTCGGGAGGGCAAAGTGACCCGTGTCAGCCAATGGCTGCACAATCGGGGGCTGGACTGGGCTGGCATTCACAGCACCTTCTATACCGATTCCATCAACGATCTGCCCCTCATGGAGCGGGTCAATGTGCCGGTAGCAACCAACCCGGACGCCACTTTGCGCCAGATAGCTCTGGAGCGCGGGTGGCGCATACTTGATCTCTTTTAGAGCCAATGATTAAGAAATTCATCGACAAACTGCTGGGCAAGACCCCGGCCAGCACCAGCAGCAAGAAGCCTATGTTCGGCAAGCGCGTAGTGGTGCAAGCCAGTGAACACGGCATTGATCCGACACTGGTAGACGAACGCGCGACCAACGTGACGCGCACGCTGCAAAACGCAGGTTTTGAGGCTTATATCGTCGGTGGCGCCGTAAGAGACTTGTTGCTGGGTCTGCGCCCCAAGGACTTTGATGTGGCCACCAACGCCACGCCCGAGCAAGTGAAGGGTTTGTTCCGTCGCGCCTTCATCATTGGCCGCCGCTTTCGCATCGTGCACGTGGTCTATGGCCGTGGCCGCGAGCATGAAGTCATCGAAGTCTCCACCTTCCGCGCCTATCTGGACAACGCCGCAGCCGAGCAAGTCGCCGGCAACGAGAAAACAAGCAAGAGCGAACTCGCAGGCATGAAGCACGCCGTGGACAGCACGGGCCGCGTGCTGCGCGACAACGTGTGGGGGCCGCAGGAAGAAGACGCCGTGCGCCGTGACTTCACGATCAACGCGATGTACTACGACCCCGAGACGCAAATCGTGGTCGATTACCACAACGGTCTGAAAGACGCGAAGAGCAAAACCCTGCGCATGATTGGCGACGCCGCCACGCGCTACCGCGAAGACCCGGTGCGCATCATCCGTGCCATCCGTTTTGCCGCGAAGCTGAGCCCGCTGGGCTTCAAGCTCGAAGCCAAGACCGCAGGCCCGCTGATCAAGAGCCAGTCTCTGTTGAATGATGTGCCGCAGAGCCGTTTGTTTGACGAAATGCTCAAGCTGCTGCAAACCGGTCACGCGTTGGCGTCCATTGAGCAGTTGAACAAACTGGGCATGTCGCGCGGTATCTACCCGTTGCTGGATGTGGTGGTTGAGCGTGCCGAACAGACGTTTGTCAATGCCGCGTTGAAAGACACCGACCGCCGCGTTGGCGAAGGCAAGCCGGTGGCGCCGAGCTTCCTGCTGGCCTGTGTGCTGTGGGCCGATGTGCGCGATGGCTGGGCCCAGCGTATTGCAGAGCGCCAGCACAGCCACCCTGCGCTGCAGGACGCGATCGAAGACGTTTTTAATGCCCGCATTGGCGATGTGTCGGGCCGCGGCAAGCTGGCCGGTGACATGCGTGAAATCTGGCTGATGCAGCCGCGCTTTGAGAAGCGCGCAGGCAGCGCCGCGTTTGGTCTGGTTGATCAGCCGCGTTTTCGCGCTGCGTTCGACTTCATGCGCCTGCGTGCCGATGCCGGTGAAGTGGACGAGGTGCTGGCCGACTGGTGGCAGGAGTTCAGCATGGCCAGCGACGAGGTACGCCAGGAATTGGTCGATGCGGTACGCCAGGAGCAACAGCAACGTAAGCCCCAGCCGCGCGTACAGCGCGCACAAGCCCCCGCAAAAGCACGGGACGGCACACAGTCCGGCCCCTCCGATGCACCACCACCGCCCGCCGAAGAAGCCAGCGATGCGCCCCGCAAACGCCGTCGCCGCCGCCGTACCGGTGCGGCACGCGGTGAAGGTGGTGGCGGTGAAACTGGACAATCATCCGGCGAGTAATCGCTTTAACCAGCCATGCGCGATTGGGTAGATGCCTATATTGGGCTGGGCGGCAATTTAGGAGACGCCCGAGTTGCAGTGCAAGGCGCCATCCACAGTATCGCGGCCCTGCCGGGCGTAGAGCTGGTCGCGCAGTCCTCCCTGTTTGGCAGCGCTCCGGTAGATGCGGGCGGCCCTGACTATGTCAATGCAGTCGTCAAGGTTCGCAGCGGTCTCAACGCGATGGCCCTGCTGGAACAACTGCAGACGCTGGAACTGCAGGCAGGCCGGACACGGCCCTACATCAATGCCCCGCGTACGCTTGATCTGGATTTGCTGTTGTATGGTGATGCGCACATCATGTCAGCGCGATTGACTGTGCCGCATCCGCGCATGTTGCAGCGGGCATTTGTGTTGCACCCATTGGCGCAAATAGCGCCACATCGCGTGGATGCTGCAGTGCTGCAGGCTGTTTCTGAGCAGCAGGTGTGGAAAATTCTGAATTAGGGATTGCCCCGTTGTAAAGGCGGCAAGCACGTCGTAGTGTGAGGCACTTGATCAGGAGGCCTCCATGAGCGGATTCAACAAACTGCGTATTGCCACGAAACTCTGGGCCTTCATTGCCCTGATTCTGCTGTCGCTGGTCCTGATTGCTGGCGCCGGGTTCACCCGCAGCGCCAAAATTCTGGGCGATGGCCGGGCTCAACTGCAGACCTCCAGTGACATTGTCCGGGTGACCAACCGCTGGAATGGCTACACCGAGCTGAACGCCGCGCGCAACAACGCGATCCTGGTCAGCAGCGAACCCAAGGTCGCCGATAACTTCAAGGACGCGATTGCCGCGACCAGCGCTGAAATCTCCGAACTGCAAAAGCAACTGGAAGCACTGCCGTTGACCGAGGGCGAGCGTGCCCAGCTGAAAAAAATTGCTGAATTCCGCAAGGTGATGTTTGTTGCGCGCGATGCGGCCAAGAAAGCCAAAGCCGATGGCCAGAGCGATGCCGCAGCGCAAATCTACAGCGGCCAATATTTGCCAGCGATGCAGGCCTACATCGCCAGCCAACGCGATTTGGTCAAGCTGGCTGAGGAGCGCGTGGTGGAGGTGCAGGCCGAAACCGAAGGCCTGCGCCAGACCAATTCCGTGATGATGATCAGCGGTCTGTTGGGCATCATGGTCGTCATTTTCATCGGTACTTTCTGGCTGGTTCGTTCGATCCGTGAGCCGCTGGACCGCGCCAATTTGCTGGCGGCGCGTATTGCCGAAGGGGATTTGAGCTCCCATATCTCGACCGACCGGCACGATGAATTTGGTGCCTTGCTGCGCTCGCTGGCAACGATGAACGAATCGCTGGGGCGCATGGTGTCGCAGGTGCGTGTCAGCACCGACAGCATCGCCACGGCCAGTGCCGAAATCGCCCAGGGCAACAACGACTTGGCTGCGCGCACCGAACAAACCTCCAGCAACCTGCAGTCCACCGCATCCAGCATGGACGCACTGACCATCACCGTGAAGCACAGCGCAGACAACTCGCGTCAGGCGGCAGCGCTGGCAGGCAGTGCGTCCACTGTGGCGCAGCGTGGTGGCTCGGTGGTCAAGGAAGTGGTGTCCACAATGCAGGAGATCGACGCCAGCAGCAAGAAGATTGCCGACATCATCAGCGTGATCGACGGCATCGCATTTCAGACCAACATCCTGGCGCTGAATGCAGCGGTTGAAGCGGCGCGCGCTGGCGAACAGGGGCGTGGCTTTGCCGTGGTTGCCAGCGAAGTACGCAGCTTGGCGCAGCGCAGTGCGGAAGCAGCGCGTGAGATCAAGACCTTGATTACGACTTCGGTGTCCAAAGTGGAATCTGGCACGCGGCTGGTCAGCGACGCGGGCAACACGATGGACGACATCGTGCAATCGGTACGCCGTGTGGCGGACGTGATTAACGAAATTACCTCTGCTGCGAACGAGCAAAGTGCTGGAATCGCGGGTGTCAATGAGGCTATTGGTACGCTGGATCAGATGACCCAGCAAAACGCCGCACTCGTGGAAGAAAGTGCAGCTGCCGCCGAGAGCTTGCGCGAGCAGGCGGATCGGATGAAGCAGGCGGTTGCTGTGTTTAAGGTTGCCTGAGTTTTTGTTCTGAGCCCGCTACGGAGCTAAGGCGGACTGTTTTGCTACGTGTCCCCCGCCCGCTACGCGGTCTCCTCCTTTACCTTCGCAAAACAGCCCGCCTCATCCCCGCAGCTACGTCGAAGTGACTCTGGTATTCCTGAGGGCGGTGCCAATACGTTCGCTGGAACTGACGGGGTGCCTGTTTTACGCAGGTAAAGGAGGAGGCACTGCGTAGCAGGGCCGGGGGACACGGAGTAAAACAGGCACCCCGTCAGTTCCCCCAATACGGTGACGACAAGACGACCGGTTATTCGATCTCAGCAATCAACTCAATCTCAACGCAGGAGCCACGTGGAATTTGGGCCACGCCAAAAGCGCTGCGTGCATGCGCACCCTTGTCGCCAAACACCTGACCGAACAATTCGCTGGCGCCATTGGTGACCAGATGCTGTTCGATAAAGGTATCGGTGGAGTTGACCAGCGACATCAGCTTGACGATGCGCTTGACACGATTCAGGTCACCGACGGCAGCGTGCAATGTGCCCATCAACTCAATGGCGATGGAACGCGCTGCGGCTTTACCTTCTTCCGTGGTCATGGTTTGACCCAGCTTGCCGACCCATGGGTTGCCGTCTTCCTTCTTGGCGATATGGCCGCTGATAAACACCAGCTTGCCAGTCTGTACAAACGGCACATAAGCCGCTGCTGGAATGGCCACCGGGGGCAGGGTGATGGAGAGTTCGGCCAGTTTGTCGTACACGCTCATAGGATGTCCTTCAGCTTTGAGATTGGGATTGTGATTGTGATTGCGATGGTGTGGCTTGCGCGCTGCGCACCGCTGGGGCCGCATTGTCGCCTATGGCCTGTACCGTCACTGCCACCTGCAGCGTGTGGCTGGCGCCACCGTGGATCACACCCTTGAGCGGCGATACATCGCCGAAGTCGCGGCCAAAGGCCAGCGTCACGTAATCGGCTCCCGGTGCATGCCAGGCCCAGCGGTTGTTGGTCGGGTCAAAGTCGCACCAGCGCGCGCCCTCGGGCAGGTCTGCGAGGTACACGCTAATCCACGCGTGGGATGCATCGCTGCCGACCAGCTTGGTCTGCCCTGGCGCGGCTTCGGTCAGCAAATAGCCGCTGACATAACGCCCCGGCAGGCCCAGGCTGCGAAGGCAGCCCAGCATGATGTGGGCGAAGTCCTGGCACACACCGCGGCGCTCCTGCAGCGCCTGCAATGCAGGGGTGTTGATCTCTGTGCTTTCGCTCTCGTAGCGGAAGTCCGTGTGCATGCGCTGCATCAAATGGATGGTGGCTTCCAGGAGCGGAATGCCGGGTGCAAAGCTGGGCCGTGCGTAGGCCGCGAAGTCGGGGTGGCGCGGCACAAACGGCGAGGCGTAGACAAATTCGCTGGCGGCGTCGTAAGGCGCGCCTGCCTGGTAGCGCAACGCTTCGCGTGCGACCTCCCAGACGACTTCGCTGTGCGGCAAGGCGTGTTCGCGGGTGCGCACCTGGCTGTGCGAGCTGACCACCAGCGAATCATGCGGAATCTGCAGCGAGAAGAAAGTGCGCGTGTTGCCGTACACATCTTCGTTGTCCTTTTGCTGGGCCGCAAAAGGCGCAATCGCCAGCGCGTGGCTGACCAATTGCTGGCCCGCATGGGTGCGCGGCGTGAGGTAAGCCATGTGCTGCGCAGTCTCCACCACCGGACGGTACCGGTAGCGGGTTTCATGCAGGACGTCGAGCAGCATCTAGCTACCTACGCTGAAATTGGTCTGACCGGAATGGGTGAAATAGGTAGCGCTGATGTCGTCGGAGATGGCGTACGCCGCATCACCCAGTGCAGACAGCAAATCCAGCAAAGACACGGGTGCGAGCAGCGCGGGAGCGCTTTGCAGATCAACATCAAAACCCCAGTCGGCCGGGTCTGGCACCTTCATGGATAGAGGGCCCAACACGCCCGCCGGACTGCCATCGAGTTTGGCCAGGCGACCGCGCAGCGTATGGGCCACCCAGGCCAATGACCGCGGGTTGTCGCGGTCCTGCACGAGCAGGTCGGTCAATGCCGGTAGTTCGCGGCTCTGCTGGAATTGCGCGTGGAAGGTAATGCTGCTGTCAAACAGCGCCAGCATGGCTTCGAAGCCGCCGTTGCTTTGCAGGCTCTCGGTCTCCAATCCGCAGGCCAGTGCGTTGGACAAGAAGCCCAATCGCTCGACCAGACGACCCACGCTCAACAAGCGCCAGCCGTCGTCGCGCGTCATGCGGTCAGTCTGCGCGCCGGTAATGGCGGCCAGATGGCCGCTGGCCGATTTGAGCACTCGCAGCGCCGCTGTGGTGGCGTAATCGCCGCGTGCCACATGGCGTTTGCAGCGCGCAGACAGCTCTTCCTCGGCCCTGACAATCACGCTCCAGTGTTCCTGCGACAGCCGCTCGCGCACGGCAGCTGCGGCCATCTTAAGCGCGCGCAGGTTGTAGCCCACGCTGGTTGCGCTCTCGCTGTCGCTACCGCCCAGACTTGCAATCAGCGAGCGCTCAAACACGCGGCGCGCCTGTTGCGGGCTGGGCACGCCGGGCAGCACCAGCGTATTGCGCAGCGCCAGCGTGTTCAGCCATTGCAACAGCGCCGGGTCATCTTGGTCTTCACCGGCCAGACATTCCAGTATAAGCACCGCCAGGCGCACCGAGTTTTCGGTGCGTTCGGTGTAGCGGCCCAGCCAGTACAGATTTTCTGCGGCGCGGCTGGTCACCAGGCGTTTGCGCTGTGCCACCAGTGCCGGGCTGTGGACGTTGTGCAAGAGCGTGTCGGTATCCACCTCGCCATCGGTCAGCGCCCAGACATCGGCACTGCTGCCGCCGCGCTGCATCGATGCAATATCGGCCTGGCCCTTGGCCACACGGGCCAGGCCGCCTGGCAGCACGCGCCAGCGTGGCTTGCCGTCGGCCGCCGGAACGTCCGACACCGCAAACACCCGCAGCAGCACCGAGCGCGCCTGCATACGCCCGGTCGCGCCCGGTTCGCTTTGCCATACTGGTATTTGCGACAGCGGCATGTAGGCCTGTACCGTGTGTTCTTCGCTCTGGCGCATGATGCGACCGGCCCAGGCGTCCAGCTCGGCTTGGTTCAACGTGTTGCCGATCACGGCATCAAAGTTGCCATGCAGCGACGAGCCGGGATAGGTTGGCTTGATCGTGTGTTCAGACAGTTGCGGCAGCGCTTCTTCCATCGCGCTGCGCTCGCCGCACCACCAGGTGGGCAAGGCGGGCATGTGCAATTCCTCGCCCAGAACATGCTTTGCCAGCCCAGGCATGAAGCCTAGTAGCGCGGGCGACTCCAGAAACGCCGAGCCTGGCGCATTGGCCACCAGCAGGTTGCCTGCGCGTATGGCTTGCAGCAATCCGGGCACGCCTAAAGTGGAGTCCGAGCGCAATTCCAGCGGGTCCAGATACTGATCGTCGACGCGCTTGAGCAAACCGTGCACCGGAACCAGGCCGCGCAGGGTCTTGAGAAACAGGCGATCCTCGCGCACCATCAGGTCGCTGCCTTCGACCAGTGTCAGGCCCAGGTAGCGCGCCAAGTAGGCGTGTTCAAAATAGGTTTCGTTGTACGGGCCAGGCGTCAGCAGCGCGATGTGCGCGTCGGTGCCGGCCGGGCTGCGCGCCTTCAGGCTGTCCATCAGCGCGCGGTAGGTCGATGCCAGGCGCTGCACATGCAATTCGTGGAAGGCCTGCGGAAACTGGCGCGACACCGCGAGGCGGTTTTCCAAAAGATAGCCCAGGCCCGATGGGGCTTGGGACCGTTGCCCCAACACCCACCACAGGCCGTCTGGCCCGCGCGCCACATCGAATGCAGCGATATGCAGATGCTGCCCGCCCACCGGCGCCACGCCGCACATGGGCCTCAAGAAGCCGGGGTGGCCGTGCACCAATGCCGGCGGCAGCAAACCCTGTTTGATGAAGTTTTGCGGGCCGTAGGCATCCGCCATCACGGCCTCCAACACCGCCATGCGCTGTTGTACGCCGGCCTCAATGTGCTGCCAACTGGCGGGGTCGATGATCAGCGGGAACAGGTCCAGCGACCAGGGGCGCTGTGGGCCTTCGGCATCGGCGTAGACGTTGTAGCTGACGCCGTTGTCGCGCACCTGGCGCTGCAGGCTGGCAAACCGTACATCCAGATCGGCACTGGTTGCCGCTTCAGATTGGGCAAAGAATTCGGTCCAAGCCCCCGTCAATGGTGCGTAAGAAGCTCCTGAATTTATAGCGCCCTGAGGGACCACATCCGGCGTCAAACCGCCCCGAAGCTCATCAAAATGCCCGGAATTGGCCTCGCAGGCCTGCGCTTGTGCGCTGACATCCAGGCCTGCTGGCGCAGGCTCGGGGGGGCGTATTTCGGTGGGAGATGTCACAGTGTCAGAGTATGCCAGTGGTGTCAGAGGGGTTAATACGGCTTTTGGCGCAGTCTGCGCCCGCAAAACCGCGCTTTATCCTGAATGCGATTGACCCTTTGGGGCCTCGGCCCTATCGTTGGAGCATGACTTTTCCCTCTACCAACCCTGTAACCCCCACAGATGCCGACAAGGGCCTGTGGGACCACCACCGCCTGAAACCCACGCTCCAGCAATTTATCGCGGTCATGGGCCTTGCGCTAGTCGCTGCGGTGAGCTTGATGCCAATCACCCGCAACAGCTTTGTCGAACTGCTGGGCGAAACCTGCTTTGTCGGTGTAGTGCTGCTGTTTGCGTTCAATTGCTCCGGTGCCTTGCGCCAGAAACTCTTGCCCCGTTGGGTCGCCCAATTGATGGCCGTCACATTTGGCGCCATCCTGGCGCCGCTGGTCGTTCAGCTGCTGGGCACCGGCGGCAGCTTCCATGATTTCATCACCTCGCGCTCGCTGGTCGGGGGGTATTTCATGGTGATGTTTGGTGGCCTGATCACAGGCAGTTTGATCGCCATGGGCGCGCTGTACCGCGAGCGCGACGCGCAGGCGCGGGCTGCTGCGCTGCAGTTTGAACTGGAACGCGAGACTCTGCAGCGTCAAGCCGCAGACGCGCGCCTGCATTTGCTGACCGCACAAATCGAGCCACACTTTCTGCTCAACACATTGGCCAACGTACAAACCCTGGTGGAAACCGGCTCGCCGCGCGCGGTACCGGTGTTTCGCAGCCTGATTGCCTACCTGCGCGGCGCGATGCAGCAGTTGCACCAGGAAAGCGCCACGCTGGCGGACGAAGAGCGGCTGGTGCGCTCCTACCTGGAGATCATGGCCATGCGCATGCCAGACCGCCTGACCTACAACGTGGATATTGATACCTCGCTGGCAACGCTGCGCTTTCCGCCGATGGCCCTACTCACGCTGGTGGAAAACTCGATTCGGCACGGCATAGACCCAGGCATCGAAGGCGGCCATATTGTTGTGGGCGCCCGGGCAGTGGGGGCCGACGGTGTGCACATCTGGGTAGCAGACACCGGCGTGGGCATGTCTGAAGAAGCGGGTCAAGGTACGGGGCTGACCAATCTTCAGCAGCGGCTGCAAGCGTTCTTTGGCAATGACGCGACAATGGAGTTGCTGGAGCAGTCGCCCCACGGCCTGCGCGTAGACCTGCGTTTCAAGAGGGCTGTATGAACACAGTGACTGCACTGATCGCCGATGACGAGCCTTTGCTGCGCGAACAGCTCGCATTGCAACTGAAACGCCTGTGGCCCGAGCTGGAAATCGTCGCCCAGGCGCGCAATGGGCGCGAGGCGGTGGAACTGTTTGACGAGTTCCAGCCCGCCGTGGTGTTTCTGGACGTCCACATGCCGGGCATGAACGGTGTCGAAGTGGCGCGTTGCATTGGGCGACGTGCGCAGGTGGTGTTTGTCACCGCGTTCGATACCTACGCCGTAGAGGCCTTCCGCCAGGGTGCCGTTGACTACTTGGTCAAGCCGCTGGAAGAGTCGCGCCTGCTGGACACGATTTGCCGCCTGAAAGAGCGCTTGCAAAAGCCCGCGGACAGCGCGCCCACCGAGCTGGATGCCGTGCTGGAACAAATGGCCAGCCAGATGCGCGAACGCAGCGAGCCACGCGCGTGGCTCAAGTGGATCAAAGCGTCAGTGGGCAATGCCGTGCGCTTGATTCCGGTGGAGCAGGTGCAGTACCTGAAGTCGGACACCAAATACACGCTGGTCGTATGGGAAGGCGGCGAGGCGCTGATACGCAAAACCATCCGCGAACTGGCCGACGCGCTGGACCCCGAACTGTTCGCACAGATTCACCGTTCGGTGATTGTCAATCTGCACCAGGTTGCGCAGTACACCCACGGCCCCGGAGACTCGGGTGAAGTTCAACTCAAGGGGCGCTCAGAGAAGCTGCCGGTGAGCCGGAGTTATCTGCATTTGTTTAGGCAGATGTAGGGGGAGTTTGAGTGTTGGGCGCGTTGGGTGATGTCGGCTTCAGGCTGTTAGCGGTCTTTTCTTCCGCTACAAAGCAGACATCCACATGCAACTTTAAAGTGGAGGCCACCGGAACGCAGCGTGCGCCGCGCAGCAGCAACTTCTACTGTGTGTCCGCGTGGGCCAACCGGTTAGGCTTAGGTTGTTCCCAAAGCATTTTCAATGATTAGCCACGCGTTTTCTATGTTGCGCCTTCGCCTTCAAATAGAGGCCTGCACCGTATACGCCGGTGCCAGTGAAGCAGTAGCCTACCTCATAGACTTTCGCGGTCTTGTTCGTGAAAATGACGATCAAGGAACAAGAGTTTTCAGGGCTTGAGATAACCCCCGCGCAGCGGTCGCGTGTAAGCGATATCTCCCCATCTAGGTTGCCATAGCGCGGTGCTCCGTCCGGTGCCATGTCCCCCAGAGCCTGCATTTCCACCTTCGCGGTTGCAGACCCATTGTCAGACACAGTGGCTTCGCCTACATGAATATAGGACCCTCCCTTTCGGACATACCGTGCTCCATGAATGCAATCCTCCGCCAACACGTAGCTTGAACAGAGTAGCAACGGCAGGGCTATAGCGACACCAAACAGTATGCGGAAGAGAGGTCTCATCACCTGCGCCTAGCGTGTTTTGGACATCAAGCAGGTCACATGAACAACTTTTTTTCGCGCCATGATTGCCTCCCAGTATTTTTTTAAAAGTGTTTGATTTATAGCTGACTTTTAGTGTGAGGTGGCAACTCGGTGCTTACGAAAATGCCGACTGATTCTGCAAACCCGCTTGTGAACAACTCGGTTTGATGATGATCAAAATGTAAGGAAGTGCGATAACGCATTGAATTGATTCGGAAATCTCAATTTCGCTATGCATTTAGTAGCGATAACAGAATCGGCAAGCCCAGCAAGCGCCGAAATCAGGCGGCTACTCTCAAAGACTGCTTTCGCTGCATAGCCGCAGCGATCTTAAGCCGCAACTTGGGTTCAATACACCAAGTCCCCAGCGTTCTTTTTCCACAACTTCTGTACCTCACCCGCCTTCTGCATTTTCTGAAATGCATCATCAAACAGCGGCAGCAATAGCGCGGCGGGGCTGCCCTTGGCGGCGATCAGGTGCATGGCGGGGCGGGTGGCGCCTTCTACGCCGTTGTGGCGCAGCTTGGGGTCTTCCAGGTAATGGTCGCGCCCGCCGTTGAGATGGGCGATGACCTCCAGTTCTTCGACAAAGTATTCGCAGCGTTTGATCTTCAGTTTCTCAATCATGCCGGCGTAGCTGCGGCTGCCCTGATCCAGATCACCGGCTCGCAGCCCATAGTGGCTATAGCTGGAGCCGTTCATGCCGCAGCCGCGGTAACGGCGCAGGTCTGCTATGGATTGGATCTTGACGGCCGATCCCGCCAGCATGAAGGCCTGCGGGGTTAGCGTTTTGTAGGGTTGGGAGTAGGTATAGATTTTTTCGCGCTCTTCGCTGAAGTAGGCGCCAGACGCCAAGTCAATTTCTCCCGCTGCAACCATCTTCAGGCAGCGGGCCCAAGGCAAGTCGCCGCGAAAGGCGACGGTTTTTCCCGATCGGGCAAACGCCGCGTGGATCATGTCGTAGGTGAATCCGGCCAGCTTCTGTGGTGTGGCCGCGCCGGGCGTCTTTTGCCAATAGAGCCAAGGCGGGCCGTCGCCGGGTTCGCTGCAGATGCTGACCGAGCCTTCTGCGCGGGCCATGCCTGCCCACAAGAAAACGCAAACCAGCAACAGCGCGAATCGGCTCATGGATGCAGTCTACGATCTGCGCAGGTCCTTTGTAAACGGGAATTCCTTGCTGCCCGCCACGTTGATGGTGGCCGGTGGCACGACCAGTGTGCCCGGCGTATGGCCCAAGGTGCTGAAGCGTGCCAGTCGCCGGCTTTCGGCTTCGTAGCTGTTGACCGGGAAGGTGTCGTAGTTGCGGCCGCCGGGGTGGGCCACAAAGTACTGGCAGCCGCCCAGCGAGCGTTTCATCCAGGTGTCGACGATGTCAAAGGTCAGAGGAGCGTGCACACCAATCGTGGGGTGCAGGCTGCTTGGCGGGTTCCAGGCCTTGTAGCGCACTGCGGCAACAAACTCGCCCACGGTACCGGTGCCGTGCATGGGCAGCGCTTCGCCGTTGCAGGTGACGACATAGCGGCTCTGGTTGAGGCCGGTGACGCGCACCTCGATGCGCTCCAGGCTGGAGTCCACATAGCGCGCGGTTCCGCCTGCCGAGCTTTCTTCGCCCATCACATGCCAAGGCTCCAGCGCGTTGCGCAGCGTCATCTCCACGCCCGCGCTGTTGACCGAGCCCAGCAGTGGGAAGCGGAACTCGTAGTGCGGTGCAAACCAGCTTGGATCAAACGCATAACCGGCTTGGTTCATTTCGGCCATCACGTCATCAAAATCCATCTTGATGAAGGTCGGCAGCATGAAGCGATCGTGCAACTCGGTGCCCCAACGGGTCACCGGCGCCTTGTACGGCGACTTCCAGAAGCGTGACACCAGCGCGCGCAGCAATAGTTGCTGCACGCTGCTCATGTGCGGATGCGGCGGCATCTCGAACGCGCGCAGTTCCAACAGGCCCAAACGCCCCGTGGAAGAGTCGGGCGAGTACATCTTGTCGATGGAGAACTCGCTGCGATGCGTGTTGCCAGTGACGTCGATCAGGATGTTGCGCAGCGTACGGTCCACCAGCCATGGCGGCATGGTCTGGCCATACAGCTCGCGGTTTTTGTAGATCTGCTCGATGGCGATTTCCAGTTCGTACAACTGGTCGTTGCGCGCTTCGTCCACGCGCGGCGCCTGGCTCGTCGGGCCGACAAACATGCCGCTGAACAGATAGCTCAAGCTTGGGTGGTTGTGCCAGTACAGCAGCAGGCTGGCCAGCAGCTCGGGCTTGCGCAGGAAGGGGCTGTCGGCGGGCGTTGCGCCGCCCATCACAAAGTGGTTGCCGCCGCCGGTGCCGGTGTGGCGGCCATCGACCATGAACTTTTCGGCCGACAGGCGCGACTCAAACGCGGCGTTGTACAAGAACTCGGTGTTGTAGACCAGCTCTTTCCAGTTGGCGACCGGGTGGATGTTGACTTCGATGACGCCGGGGTCGGGCGTGACCTGCAACAGCTTCAAGCGCGGGTCGCGTGGCGGTGGGTAGCCTTCCAGCACGATTTGTACACCCAGCTCGGTTGCCGTGGCTTCAATTGCGGCCAGTAAATCCAGATAGTCTTCCAGGCGCTCCAGCGGCGGCATGAAGATGTACATCACGCCGGACTTTTGTCCTACGGCTTCGGCCTTGGGGCCGCTTGCGCGGCGTGGGTCGCGCACTTCTACGCACAGCGCGGTACGCGTGATCCAGTGGGCGGATTCAAAGCGCGACGGTTGCGCGGCGTAGGCGGCGGGCTCTGGTTGCAACGGGGTTTGCGCGTTGAACGCGGCTTCGCTAACCGGGGCGGTGGCTGATTGCAGGGTGAGCTTTGCAGTGGGTGCGACTGGCGCACCCGCGACATACGGCACTTGCTCAGCTCGCGCAGACGTAGGAGCTTCAACCGTGGCTGTCGACGCGGTCGTTGTCGTGCGGATGGTGGCCGGTGTTTGCGCATAGCGTGCCGCAAATGCGTTGTGCGGCGGCAAGTTGCCGCGTGCAACCGTCGGGTCTTGTTCGACCAGATACGGGAAGTCGGCTTCACTGACCCAAGGAAGCGAATCCAGCGGCAGGCGCAAACCCATCGGCGAATCGCCGGGCATCAGATACATGCGCTCATCGCGGAAGAACCACGGGCCTGTGGTCCACACCGGACCGGAAGCACGTGGGCCTTCGGCCACCTTGAGCGGCAGCACATAGCCCACTTCAGAATCGAGCTTCTGCTCGAACACGCGGCGCAAGCGGGCGCGCTCCATTTCGTCGTCGAGTTTGGAGTTGAACGGGTCTACGTTGACCGGCAAGCGGCGCTCGCGCCACAGGTAGTACCAGCTGTCTTCATACCCAGCTTGTACAAACTTGTCGGTCAGGCCCAGCTTGGAGGCCAGCGTGCGGATGAAGTAGCCCGCGTCTTTGGCGGTGTAGTGGGTGGGCTTGCGCTCGTCGGTGAACAGCGCGGGGTTGTTCCAGACTTTTTGCTTGTCGGCACGCCAGTAGATGTTCAGCGCCCAGCGCGGCAGCTGTTCGCCGGGGTACCACTTGCCCTGGCCGAAATGCAGAAAGCCGCCCTGGCCGTATTCGTCGCGCAGCTTGTGCACCAGCGCTTGCGCAAAGCCGCGCTTGGTGGGGCCGAGCGCGTCGGTGTTCCATTCGCCAGCGTCGCGGTCGTCGACAGCCACAAACGTTGGTTCGCCGCCCATGGTCAGGCGCACGTCGCCTGCCACCAGTTCACGGTCCACCTGGTCGCCCAGCTTCATCACATCGGCCCACTGCTCTGGCGTGTAGGGTTTGGTGACGCGGGGGGATTCGTAGATGCGCGTGACCTGCATGTGGTGGCTGAATTCCACCTCGCTTTTGTCGACGCCGCCTTCAATCGGCGCCGCGCCCGAAGGCTGCGGTGTGCAGGCCAGAGGAATATGGCCTTCGCCGGCCATCAGTCCCGACGTGGCATCCAGCCCGACCCAGCCCGCGCCGGGTAGATAGACCTCGCACCAGGCGTGCAGATCGGTGAAATCGACTTCAGTGCCGCTGGGGCCGTCGAGCGATTTCACATCGGGCTTGAGTTGAATCAGATAGCCCGACACAAAGCGCGCGGCCAGACCACAGTGGCGCAGCAATTGCACCAGCATCCAGCCCGAATCGCGGCACGAGCCACTCGCTAGCGTCAGCGTTTCTTCCGGCGTTTGCACGCCAGGCTCCATGCGGATGGTGTAGGCCACAGCCTTGTGCACCAGTTGGTTCAGGTCCACCAAGAAGTCAATCGTGCGGCGGCGTTTGCGGTTGGTGCTGTTCAGGAAATTCTTGAACAACGGCGTCAGCGGGTCAGCAATCAAGTAGGGCGCAAGCTCCTGCTTCAGCGAAGGCTCGTACTTGAACGGAAACTCCTCAGCCGCGGGCTCCAGAAAGAAGTCAAACGGGTTGTAGACCGCCATCTCGACGACCAGATCGACGGTGACCTTGAATTGCTTGGTCTTCTCCGGGAATACCAGGCGGGCCTGGTAGTTGGCATAGGGGTCTTGTTGCCAGTTCAAGAAGTGGACTTCGGGCTCAACCTTCAGTGAATACGACAGCACCTTGCTGCGGCAGTGGGGGGCAGGGCGTAGCCGGATGACCTGGGGACCTAGATTGACCAGGCGGTCATAGGTGTAGTGCGTGACGTGGTTCAGCGCTGCGTGGATGGACATGGGCCGTTCTCAAAGTTGCCCTGCGTTCCCCGCAGGGCGGATGCGTCGTTTCCGCATGGTAGCAAGTGTTTCTGTCGTCAGAATGACTATGTCTAGCAAGAGATGGGCCATCGCGTCTTTGGTAGTTGCCTTTGTGTCCTGCCGCAGTGGGGAATGCCTGGGGGCCTCATGGTGTGCCTAAGGCCACACAAAATCGGCCCTGCGCATACCCCCTCACTCCACGAGCCCTTGGTATTCTGGAGCGTGTAAAAACTGCCTCACTTCTCGCCGGAGTGGGGGAT
>NZ_JBFUFW010000010.1:0-130081 GCF_056403235.1 Rhodoferax sp. P2_H8_2 | reverse complement strand
AAAAACGCCCCCTCGGTCGAGGGGGCGTTTTCGGGCTGTAATAGCCTGACGATGTCCTACTTTCACACGGGAATCCGCACTATCATCGGCGCTGACTCGTTTCACTGTCCTGTTCGGGATGGGAAGGAGTGGTACCAAGTCGCTATGGTCGTCAGGCATAACTTGTTGCCACCTTGACCAGGTCAAGGCGACCAATTTATAGAGCTAATCAGCTTGTCTTTTCGACACTGAAGTGCGATCTCTCACACAGCAGTTATTTTTGAATGCGTCAACTTGGCATAACATCCTTGAGACACTTATCGTGAATCAAAGTTATAGGGTCAAGCCGCACGAGCAATTAGTATCAGTTAGCTTAACGCATTACTGCGCTTCCACACCTGACCTATCAACGTCCTGGTCTTGAACGACTCTTTAGGGGGCTCAAGGCCCCGGCAGATCTCATCTTGAAACGAGTTTCCCGCTTAGATGCTTTCAGCGGTTATCTCTTCCACACTTAGCTACTCGGCAATGCCACTGGCGTGACAACCGATACACCAGAGGTGTGTCCACTCCGGTCCTCTCGTACTAGGAGCAGGCTTCCTCAAATCTGCAGCGCCCACGGAAGATAGGGACCAAACTGTCTCACGACGTTTTAAACCCAGCTCACGTACCTCTTTAAATGGCGAACAGCCATACCCTTGGGACCGGCTACAGCCCCAGGATGAGATGAGCCGACATCGAGGTGCCAAACACCGCCGTCGATATGAACTCTTGGGCGGTATCAGCCTGTTATCCCCAGAGTACCTTTTATCCGTTGAGCGATGGCCCTTCCATACAGAACCACCGGATCACTATGTCCTGCTTTCGCATCTGCTCGACTTGTCAGTCTCGCAGTTAAGCACGCTTATGCCATTGCACTATCGTCACGATGTCCGACCGTAACTAGCGTACCTTCGAACTCCTCCGTTACGCTTTGGGAGGAGACCGCCCCAGTCAAACTGCCTACCATGCACTGTCCCCGATCCAGATAATGGACCAAGGTTAGAACCTCAAACACACCAGGGTGGTATTTCAACGTTGGCTCCACGATACCTAGCGGCACCGCTTCAAAGCCTCCCACCTATCCTACACAGATCTGTTCAAAGTCCAATACAAAGCTACAGTAAAGGTTCATGGGGTCTTTCCGTCTTTCCGCGGGGAGATTGCATCATCACAAACATTTCAACTTCGCTGAGTCTCGGGAGGAGACAGTGTGGCCATCGTTACGCCATTCGTGCAGGTCGGAACTTACCCGACAAGGAATTTCGCTACCTTAGGACCGTTATAGTTACGGCCGCCGTTTACTGGGACTTCAATCAAGAGCTTGCACCCCATCATTTAATCTTCCAGCACCGGGCAGGCGTCACACCCTATACGTCCACTTTCGTGTTTGCAGAGTGCTGTGTTTTTAATAAACAGTCGCAGCCACCGATTTTTTGCAACCTCATTGGGCTCCAGGAGTAAATCCCTTCACCTACTAAAGGCACACCTTCTTCCGAAGTTACGGTGTCAATTTGCCGAGTTCCTTCTCCCGAGTTCTCTCAAGCGCCTTAGAATACTCATCTCGCGCACCAGTGTCGGTTTGCGGTACGGTCGTGTATAGCTGAAGCTTAGTGGCTTTTCCTGGAAGCAGGGTATCACTCACTTCGTCTGCAAGCAGACTCGTTATCACCCCTCATCTAAGCCCGGCGGATTTACCTACCAGGCACGACTACAGGCTTGAACCAACATGTCCAACAGTTGGCTGAGCTAACCTTCTCCGTCCCCACATCGCACTATACATCGGTACAGGAATATTGACCTGTTTCCCATCAGCTACGCATCTCTGCCTCGCCTTAGGGGCCGACTCACTCTACGCCGATGAACGTTGCGTAGAAAACCTTGCGCTTACGGCGAGGGGGCTTTTCACCCCCTTTAACGCTACTCATGTCAGCATTCGCACTTCTGATACCTCCAGCACGCTTTACAACGCACCTTCACAGGCTTACAGAACGCTCTCCTACCACTTGCAATAAATTGCAAATCCGCAGCTTCGGTAACTGGCTTAGCCCCGTTACATCTTCCGCGCAGGACGACTCGATCAGTGAGCTATTACGCTTTCTTTAAATGATGGCTGCTTCTAAGCCAACATCCTGACTGTTTTAGCCTTCCCACTTCGTTTCCCACTTAGCCAATTTTAGGGACCTTAGCTGGCGGTCTGGGTTGTTTCCCTCTTGAGTCCGGACGTTAGCACCCGGTGCTCTGTCTCCCAAGCTGTACTCTGCGGTATTCGGAGTTTGCATTGGTTTGGTAAGTCGCCATGACCCCCTAGCCAAAACAGTGCTCTACCCCCGCAGGTAATACTTGAGGCACTACCTAAATAGTTTTCGGAGAGAACCAGCTATTTCCAAGTTTGTTTAGCCTTTCACCCCTATCCACAGCTCATCCGCTAGTTTTGCAACACTAGTCGGTTCGGACCTCCAGTACCTGTTACGGCACCTTCATCCTGGCCATGGATAGATCACTTGGTTTCGGGTCTACACCCAGCGACTAGACGCCCTATTCGGACTCGATTTCTCTACGGCTTCCCTATTCGGTTAACCTTGCCACTGAATGTAAGTCGCTGACCCATTATACAAAAGGTACGCAGTCACCCTTGCGGGCTCCTACTTTTTGTAAGCATACGGTTTCAGGATCTATTTCACTCCCCTCCCGGGGTTCTTTTCGCCTTTCCCTCACGGTACTAGTTCACTATCGGTCAATGATGAGTATTTAGCCTTGGAGGATGGTCCCCCCATATTCAGACAGGATTTCTCGTGTCCCGCCCTACTTTTCGTTAGCTCAGTATCACACAGGTCTTTTCACGTACGGGACTATCACCCTCTATAGTCGACCTTTCCAGATCGTTCCGTTAAGTCTTGTGCTATCACTAACAGGCTTCTCCGATTTCGCTCGCCACTACTTTCGGAATCTCGGTTGATGTATTTTCCTCGAGCTACTGAGATGTTTCAGTTCACCCGGTTCGCCTCGCATGACTATGTATTCATCATGCGATACCCCTAAGGGTGGGTTTCCCCATTCGGAAATCTCCGGATCAAAGCTAATTTGCCAGCTCCCCGAAGCTTATCGCAGGCTATCACGTCCTTCGTCGCCTATCATTGCCAAGGCATCCACCATATGCTCTTATTCACTTGACCCTATAACTTTGACATCTCTTTCGAGAATCGAAGCATCTTCAAGGAATGTTTTGTCAGGTCTTTCACCTGACGCGTTATGCCGTATTCAATTAACTTGAATAACTCGAATTCAAACGTGAAGTTTGATATTCATTTTGACGCAATCAAAATTATGTCGCTAGCGGCACGGTCTGCACTAAACCTTTACGAATGTGCAGTTTCCGCTAGCAACGCTGATTAAACTCTATAAATTGTTAAAGAACAGCCGATTGATCTAGTTATCCAGATCAACAACAAAGAGGCCTCGTTAAAAGCCACTTTGGTATTGAATTGATACCAAACGATAAGTATTAAAAGATTGGTGGAGGTGACAGGACTCGAACCCGCTACCTACTGCTTGCAAAGCAGCCGCTCTACCAGGTGAGCTACACCCCCATGTTCAGAGGATATTGGACGACAATGGTGGGTCTGGTTGGTCTCGAACCAACGACCCCCGCCTTATCAAGACGGTGCTCTAACCAACTGAGCTACAGACCCGAGTCGGTCACTTAAGACCAAGACCGAAGCCATAGTCGTTAGCGACAACCTTCCAACAACCGATAAGTGTGAGCGTTCGAATTAAATTGCAGTTTCCAGAAAGGAGGTGATCCAGCCGCACCTTCCGATACGGCTACCTTGTTACGACTTCACCCCAGTCACGAACCCTGCCGTGGTAATCGCCCTCCTTGCGGTTAGGCTAACTACTTCTGGCAGAACCCGCTCCCATGGTGTGACGGGCGGTGTGTACAAGACCCGGGAACGTATTCACCGTGACATTCTGATCCACGATTACTAGCGATTCCGACTTCACGCAGTCGAGTTGCAGACTGCGATCCGGACTACGACTGGCTTTATGGGATTAGCTCCCCCTCGCGGGTTGGCAACCCTTTGTACCAGCCATTGTATGACGTGTGTAGCCCCACCTATAAGGGCCATGAGGACTTGACGTCATCCCCACCTTCCTCCGGTTTGTCACCGGCAGTCTCATTAGAGTGCCCAACTAAATGTAGCAACTAATGACAAGGGTTGCGCTCGTTGCGGGACTTAACCCAACATCTCACGACACGAGCTGACGACAGCCATGCAGCACCTGTGTTACGGTTCTCTTTCGAGCACTAAGCCATCTCTGGCGAATTCCGTACATGTCAAAGGTGGGTAAGGTTTTTCGCGTTGCATCGAATTAAACCACATCATCCACCGCTTGTGCGGGTCCCCGTCAATTCCTTTGAGTTTCAACCTTGCGGCCGTACTCCCCAGGCGGTCAACTTCACGCGTTAGCTTCGTTACTGAGTCAGTGAAGACCCAACAACCAGTTGACATCGTTTAGGGCGTGGACTACCAGGGTATCTAATCCTGTTTGCTCCCCACGCTTTCGTGCATGAGCGTCAGTACAGGTCCAGGGGATTGCCTTCGCCATCGGTGTTCCTCCGCATATCTACGCATTTCACTGCTACACGCGGAATTCCATCCCCCTCTACCGTACTCTAGCTATACAGTCACAAATGCAGGTCCCAGGTTGAGCCCGGGGATTTCACATCTGTCTTATATAACCGCCTGCGCACGCTTTACGCCCAGTAATTCCGATTAACGCTCGCACCCTACGTATTACCGCGGCTGCTGGCACGTAGTTAGCCGGTGCTTATTCTTACGGTACCGTCATTAGCTCTCTTTATTAGAAAGAGCCGTTTCGTTCCGTACAAAAGCAGTTTACAACCCGAAGGCCTTCATCCTGCACGCGGCATTGCTGGATCAGGCTTGCGCCCATTGTCCAAAATTCCCCACTGCTGCCTCCCGTAGGAGTCTGGACCGTGTCTCAGTTCCAGTGTGGCTGGTCGTCCTCTCAGACCAGCTACAGATCGTCGCCTTGGTGGGCTTTTACCCCACCAACTAGCTAATCTGATATCGGCCGCTCCAATCGCGCGAGGTCTTGCGATCCCCCGCTTTCATCCGTAGATCGTATGCGGTATTAGCGTAGCTTTCGCTACGTTATCCCCCACGACTGGGCACGTTCCGATATATTACTCACCCGTTCGCCACTCGCCACCAGGATTGCTCCCGTGCTGCCGTTCGACTTGCATGTGTAAGGCATGCCGCCAGCGTTCAATCTGAGCCAGGATCAAACTCTATAGTTCGATCTTGAATTTTTTGCTCTTTCGAGCAACTCATAAACTGGAATTAACATGAACTTCATTGCTGAAGTTCGCATTTCTTTTCATTCATGAGCGTTTGTAAGTCAGCTAAGACTTAGTTCCGAAGAACTTGGCAATCGCCTTCAAACGCCCACGCTTATCGGCTGTAAATTTTTAATGATCCGAACAGAATTTTTACCTTCTATTCGCTTGCTTAGCTGTGATCAGCGAAGCCTTGAATTATGACACAGTTTTTAACCCTCTGTCAAACTTCAACGAAAATATTTTTCTATTTTTTCCACTGAAGTCCTCGTTGCTTTTCAGCAGCGAAGCCCTCTACTATAGCACACCTTTTGGAGACTATCCGGGTTTATACCCGGTAGCGATCGCCAGAGCTACTTAGCTTGGCCAGCATCGCTGGCGCGATCGCTGTGAGCGACAGTATTTCATCGGCTGCGCCGTGAAGAATCGCTTCGCGTGGCATGCCGAACACTATGCAACTGGCTTCGTCCTGCACATAGTTATAGCTGCCCGCATCTTTCATTTCTTTCATTGCCTTGGCGCCATCGTTACCCATACCGGTCAACATGATGCCGATGGCATTGCGCCCCACCACCTTCGCTGCCGACTTGAATAGGACTTCGACAGAAGGGCGATGTCGATTAACCAGCTCCCCTTCTTCCACGACGCACACATAGTTGGCGCCGCTGCGATCTACGCGGAATTGCTTGCCGCCAGGCGCTATATAAGCGTGGCCCGGCAAAATGCGTTCGCCATTCGAAGCTTCTTTGACGGTGATCTGACACAGGCCATTCAAGCGCGCCGCAAAGCTGGTTGTGAAGCCCGGGGGCATGTGCTGCGTGATGACAATACCAGGCGCATCTGCCGGCATCAGCAGCAAGACCTCCTTGATGGCCTCGGTGCCCCCGGTCGAAGCGCCTATGCAAATCAGTTTCTCAGTCGATATGCGGCCTAAGGGGGCATTTGCCTTGGCCGGCGCATCACCGCTGCGGCTTGTATTCGCAGGGGCAGCCACGGAACGTTGGATATGCGCGGAAGCTGCGATACGCACTTTGTCTACGATCTGGTCCGCCAGTTCCTTGATGCCATCCACCAATCCAATGCGGGGTTTCGCAACAAAATCAACAGCGCCCAGCTCGAGTGCACGCATCGTCACCTCAGCGCCCCGCTCGGTCAGCGTGGAAATCATGACTACGGGCATAGGGCGCAAGCGCATCAAACGTCCGAGAAAATCGATGCCGTCCATCTTGGGCATTTCGATGTCCAATGTCAGCACATCCGGGTCCAGTTCGCGAATCATTTCGCGAGCAATCAAGGGGTCATTCGCGGCGCCCACACAGACCATATCCTTTTGCCTGTTGATGATTTCGGTCAACAGACTACGCACCAGCGCCGAGTCATCGACGACCAATACACGAATCTTTTTCAATCAGAGCACCTCAAAAAAGATCAATCGAGCCGCCCGCATTGGACTTGGCCACCGACGCGGCATTGCCCTTGCGCTCTTCCACGGCCAAGGTTTCGGGGTGGGAGTGCGCCAACCGCTTGACCAGTGCCTTTCCTGTGACAGGAAAGAAGCACACTTTACGAGGATGTATGTCCAGCACGTCCTGGGACACGATAGGAATGCGTTCCGTAGCCAAATATTCGATGACGAATTTAGTGTTGCGCTCACCCACATTCATAGTGGTGAAGCCAGCCATCACTTGGCCACCTCCAAACACTTTGGCTTGCATGGTTTCGCGCCTAGCGCCCAGCTTCAGCATTTCATTTATCAAGAGTTCCATCGCATACGAGCCATAACGACCAGACCCATCGCCGCCGTCGCCGTCTGGCAACATGAAATGATTCATGCCGCCAATTCGCGCGCGCGAATCCCAAATACAGGCAGCAATACATGAACCCAACACGGTCATGACTACTAACTCTTCATTTGATACAAAGTACTCCCCCGGCAACACTTTAACTGCGTCGTACTGAAAATGATGGTCTGCGTAGAAAAAGGATGCCTCACCGGGCTTTCTAGGTTGCGCCTTGAGCTGATCAATTTTCGACACCCGCCCACATGCCAAGACTTTAGGCGCCCCAAGGCCAGCGGCGGCAAATCCACCTGTCTGCGAGTGACCCGTACTGGAGAAGTTCATGAAATATCAATAGCCCAGTTGAAGGCAATACAGATGAGGAACAATAGCCGTCTCAGATTCGCTCATAGACGGTCTTGCCCTTCAAAGTAAACAGGTCCTTGGAATCGGTGAAATTCTCTGCGTGACCGACGAACAAAAGACCGCCAGGGCGCATCACACGATGAATGCGCTCCAACACGCTGCGCTGTGTTGGTCCGTCAAAATAGATCATCACATTGCGGCAGAAGACCACATCAAACGGATCCTTAAACGGCCAATCGTTCTTGATCAGGTTGACGATGAAAAAATCAATCAGATTGCGCAACTCCGGTTTAACACGCACGAAGCCATCGTTAGAACCTTTGCCGCGCTGAAAAAACTTATGCAACTGCCCTGTGTCGACACCTTTGATTGCATCTGCACGATACACGCCTTGGGATGCAGTCTGCAGAACCTTGGAGTCAATATCACTGGCACTCAGGGCAAAGTTGGCCCTCGGCCCCAACGCTTCCAAAGCAGTGATGACTATGGAGTATGGCTCCTCTCCAGTGGACGCCGCGCTGCACCACACTCGCCAAGGCGAACTGGGCTTGGACCTCAAGAAACTGGAAAATACCTCGAAATGATGGTGCTCACGGAAAAATGACGTGAGGTTTGTTGTCAGCGCGTTGATGAACTCCTGCCACTCTGGGCCGTCAGTAGATTCCAGCCAAGTCAGGTATTCCTTGAAACTCTGGTGCCCGGTATCACGCAACCGACGTGATAGACGGCTATAGACCATCGCGTGCTTACCATCGTGCAAACTAATGCCCGCACGCTGATAAATCAGCGACTGAACGCGATCAAAATCTGCGTCGGTCCATTTGAATTCACGCCCACCGCCGCCTACCTCAGCCCCGGACTCGCCTGCAGAAAATTTGGTCACAACGGCTTGCTTTCCATTAGCGCATGTCGGATTGGGGGCTCAACTGGGCTTTAGCCAACCGCAGATACAAGGCCCATATCGGCGCCAGACATCAGGCGCTCAATATCCAGCAATATCAGCATACGGTCGCCCAGCGAACCCAGTCCCAATACGGCACCACTGTCAATCACGCTGTCAATATCTGGCGCCGCCTTTAGGCTTTCTGGCGGCAACTCCATGACATCGCTCACCGAATCAACCACGATCCCGACAATGCGACTGCCCAAGTTCAGGATGATGACGACAGTAAATGTGTTGTATTCAGCCTTAGAACAATTAAACTTCAGCCGCATATCCACAATAGGCACAATCGTGCCACGTAGATTCACCACGCCCTTGATGAAGCTCGGCGCATTAGCGACCCGCGTGGGTGGCTCATATCCTCTGATTTCCTGAACTTTCAGAATATCTATTCCATATTCTTCCTGGTCCAGTCGAAACGTAAGGTATTCCCTCGCTGCAGAGGAAGTTAAAGCATCCATTTTTTCCATCGCGCCCATTTTTAACTCCTCTTTATTCAGCCATTTAATGACGCGACCGGCGCACCAGCGCGCCAGTATCCAGGATCAGTGCGACTTTGCCGTCGCCCAGAATAGTGGCGCCAGAGACATTGGGCACTTTGCGGTAGTTGGACTCCAGGTTCTTGACCACCACCTGTTGCTGCCCCAACAACTCATCAACCAACAATGCGACTCGGCTACCGTCGGCTTCCACCACGACCATGATGTCGCAGGATTTTTCCAAATCAAAACGCGGAACCTGGAAAACTTTTTCCAACTCGATGACCGGCATATATTCATCCCGAACCTTGACCAACTGCGACCCCTGACCCACCGTACTGACCGCTTCGGCCTTGACCTGGAACGACTCCACTACCGACGACAGCGGGAGGATGTACACCTCTTCGCCGACCCCCACCGACATACCGTCCATGATGGCCAGCGTCAACGGCAATCGTACTGACACCTTCATGCCGTAACCTTCGGCAGAATCGATCTCCACCGTACCGTTTAGAGCAGTGATGTTCTTTTTCACGACGTCCATGCCCACGCCGCGGCCGGAGACATCAGTGACCACAGCAGCAGTGGAGAAGCCAGGCGCGAAGATAAGTTGCCAGACATCCGCGTCCGACATTTGGTCCGAAACATCCAAACCACGTTCACGGGCTTTGTTCAGAATCTTCTCCCGCGACAGGCCTCGGCCATCATCGCGCACTTCAATCACGATGGAACCACCTTGATGGGACGCCGCCAAAGTGATGGTGCCGGTTTCCGATTTGCCAGCGGCAATCCGCTCGGCAGGCATTTCGACACCATGGTCGCAACTATTACGCACCAAGTGCGTGAGTGGATCGGTAATTTTCTCGACCAACCCCTTGTCGAGTTCGGTGGCCTCACCCTGCGTAACAAAATCCACTTTCTTGCCCAACTTGCCCGCCAGATCGCGCAGCATGCGTGGAAAACGGCTGAACACGATCGACATCGGAATCATGCGGATCGACATAACCGACTCTTGCAGATCGCGTGTATTGCGGTCCAGATCAGCTAGGCCGGTCAGCAGTTGTTGGTATACGGCCGGATCCAGTGCGCGGCTGTTTTGCGCCAGCATGGCCTGGGTAATCACCAGTTCACCGACCAGATTGATCAGTTGATCGACCTTGTTGATCGCAACACGAATAGTGGCCGCTTCGGGTTGTGCGGCCGGACCAGCCGGCGCAGCGACTTTCGCGACAGCTGGCTTGGCCGAGCCTGCTGCAGCAGTCGTCGCAGCAGCCGCCAATGGGGCAGATGGCGCACCGGGCGAACCATCAAAGAATCCATAACTCGTCGCTTCGGGCGCAGTTGGTGTGGCAGTCTCTACTGCTGTCGGCTCTCCAGACTCCAGCGCCGTAATGACAATGCGCTCACGCGAAACGTGGAATGCGAACAAATCCAGCAAATCTTCATCGCTGGAGCTGGTCTCTACGTGGAAGCTACGCACATTGGCGCGCTCGGAAGACAACGGGGAAATTTTCCCCAACCCAGGAATGTCGCGGAACAGCTCTTGAACCGCATCAGCCTGCTCAGGGCGATCCAGCGGGCCAAAGGAGATTTCCAGTGCGCGCACGCCATCCGGTAGGGCCGCAGCTACGGCAACGGCAGCCGCTTTCGGCGCGGGCACGGCGGGTTTCGGTACGGCAGCAGGCGCCCCCCCAGCGGCCAACTCGCTGATACGGCGAACCAAGTCACCGGTGGCCAGTGGCTCCCCCTCGCCGCCGTTCTGGTGCCGTGCCAGCAAACTGCGTGAAGCGTCCGCCGATTCCAGCAACACGTCCACCATGGACGCATTGGGCGCCAACTCATGGCGGCGCAGCTTGTCCAGCAGCGACTCCATTTGGTGGGTCAGCTCAGCGACGTCGGAGAAACCGAAGGTGGCTGCCCCGCCTTTGACAGAGTGCGCGCAACGGAAAATGCCATTCAACTCTTCGTCGTCGGCCGTTTCCAGATTTAGGTTGAGCAGCATGTGCTCCATCTGGTCTAGGTTTTCGCCGGCCTCTTCAAAGAAGATTTGGTAAAACTGGCTGAGGTCAAAGTCTCCGCCTGCATCGCCGCCACCCTGGTGTGTTTCTGCCATTTGTCGCTCCTGATTTTCTAAAAAGAGTCGGGTATTGGTACCGACTTCAGCGAATCACTTGATCACTTTTTTAATCACGTCCAGCAACCGCGCTGGATCAAACGGTTTTACCAACCAACCGGTGGCCCCTGCGGCCCGGCCAGCCTGCTTCATCAAGTCGCTAGACTCAGTGGTCAACATCAAAATGGGGGTGGTCTTAAACTGGGGGTGGTCGCGCAATTTGCGGGTAAGGCCGAGGCCGTCCAGCCGCGGCATATTCTGATCGGTCAGCACTAGGTCAAACGATTGCGATAGCGCCTTCTCGTAAGCATCCTGCCCATCGACAGCCTCCACCACTTGATAGCCAGCGCCAGTCAAGGTAAACGAAACCATTTTCCGCATGGACGGGGAGTCATCAACTGCGAGAATTACAGACATAAGGCGCTCCGACTATTTCTATATTGCATTTGGGAAAATCAAAATAACTCAATGGAACCGGCATCCATCTCATCCTGGGTGACAGGGTTGGGGCGCTCCGGGACTTCTTCCACGAAAGGAACGGCCTCTCCGTCTTCGCTCCCCATGGATTCCGAAGCGAGCCTGTAAGCGCACCCCTGCAGAATCTTGGAGGTGTGAACAATCAATTGGGATGCCATGTCCTGAAACTGCAACTCAGTCACTGCAGCACGCAAGGTGCTGCGTACGTCATCCAGTTCCTTGGACTGCGCCAATGTGGGATTGGCGAGGTTCGCACTTGCGGACGTAAAACGCTCCATCAAGTTCTCCATGGTATGGGCCAACAAGCTATCGAGGCGAGACAGGTCATGCACTACGACCAACAAAGAATCCTGCACTTCCGCGACCAACATGACCGGCAATTGCACGCCCGGCTCAGTAGGTGTTGTCATTGAAGGATGCATCTGCTTTTGTCCTCGAAATCGCCAATGTCTTCCAACCAGTCCTTGAACTGCCACGAGGCCTTAGTAAGCTTCTAGATTATCAGGATTCCCGTCGCTTGGGAAATTTTCGGGCGGCGTCCGGGAACCCCACATAATGATGTCGTCATGATAGCCCCGAAGTTGAATACAAATCCGCCATCGAAGGATCTCTTCATCCTGCATTTGGAGGATTCGGCGCCCGACCACCAATTGGTCTGCCGGGCACTCGACAAGGCCAAAGTCGCCTATCAAATACATTGCGTCGACTCACTGCACGACTTCACTGAAGCCGTCACGCGATTGCCCATCGACGTTATCTTGGCCGACTATCGGCTCAGTGGTTTTACGGCTATAGATGCCTGGACGGCCCTAAGGCACGAAGTAACCAGCCCCCCCTTTATTCTGGTCTCAGGAGCCATTGGAGAAGAATTGGCGGTGGAAGCGGTTCAAGGAGGCATAAGTGATTTCGTCAGTAAAGCAGGCATGGGGCGCCTCGCGCTCGCCATTGATCGCGCCCTCGCGACCCGGCAAGCCCGAATGGACAGTGAAATGGCTACCCAGGCGTTGGCCGACTCACAACGCAAGCTGGCTGAATTTGCCAGCCACCTGCAAGCCACCATTGAGGCCGAACGTGCGTCTATTGCCAGAGAAATACATGATGACATCGGTGGATCTCTGGTTGCGGCAAGACTTGATCTTGCCTGGGTCTCACGACATGCAGACGACGACGCCATTCAGGCACATTTGGAGTCCGCCCACAGCATGTTGCAACACGCCATGGGGGCCAGCCAACGCATCATGATGAATCTCCGCCCGGCGGTCCTGGACCAAGGACTAATCGCAGCCGTAGAGTGGCTGACGGACGGTTTTACGAAACGCACAGGCATCCTGGTCGACCTGACCGCGCGCCCGGATATCGCCTTGAAAAGCAAGAACGTGGAACTGGTTGCTTATCGGGCAGTCCAAGAAGCACTTACCAACGCAACTAAACACGCCAGATGCAAGACCGTGCATGTGGATATTTCTGATACAAAAGGGGTTTTGACCGTAGAGGTCAGCGACGATGGCGTGGGTGTATCCACAGAAGACCAAGGGAAACCCAAGGCCTTCGGACTGCGCGGACTGCAGGAAAGGGCGCAAACCGTGGGAGGCTGGCTCGACGTCAGCAGCATCGAAGGCACAGGCACCACTATCATTCTGTCGATTCCATTGACGTCGTCCGCCAACACACCAACCTGGGACAGCGAATCATGATCAAGGTTGTCATTTGCGATGACCACGCCATGGTCCGTCGCGGGATTCGGGACACGTTGGTGGACGCAGTGGACATTGAGGTGGTCGGCGAAGCCGGGACCTATTCCGAAGTACGCGAGCTCCTGCGCAATACGGAGTGCCATGTGCTCATACTGGATCTGAACATGCCGGGAAGAGGAGGCTTGGAGGTCTTGGCCAGCGTTCGTGATTCTCACCCCGAGATCAGAACATTGATTGTTTCCATGTTCAGCGAAGACCAGTACGCCATCCGATGTCTACGATCTGGTGCCCATGGCTACCTGAACAAGGCGGAAGACCCTGCAAAGCTGACTCTCGCGGTACGGACTCTCGCACAAGGCCGCAGATTCGTCACACAAGCGGTGTCAGACATGCTCGTGGACAATCTGGCCCATCCGCAGGACGCTGACCGTCACTCGGTCTTGTCAGAGCGGGAAATGCAGACCTTGATCAAGATTGCCTCTGGCCGCAAACTGTCGGAAATTGCTGCCGAGATGATGCTCAGCCCCAAAACTGTCAGCGTGTATCGATCACGGCTGCTCGAAAAACTTCAACTGAGTAACAACGCCGAATTGGCCGTCTACGCCATCCGCAATCAATTAGTCTGACGCATCAATTGCCAGCAAACAAGGCGATGGCCTGCTCCATAAGGGCAATGTAGGGTTGTTCCAGCATAGGCAGGGTGAATGCAATCCCCACCATGCCAACTACCAAGGTAATCGGGAAACCCACCGCGAAGATGTTCATCTGCGGGGCCACGCGGGAAATAATGCCTAACGCGACGTTTACAAACATTAGCATGCCCACCATGGGTAGCGCCATCCACAGCGCGCTGGAAAACAAGGCGGAGCCCAACTCATACAGTCGCAACTTCGCCATTGCCTCCAGAAAACCTTGCTCGACCGGGAAGTGTTTAAAACTTCTATTGATAGCCATTAACACCATGATGTGCCCATTGAGCACCACGAAAAGCAGATAGGTCACATAGGTAAAGAAGCGGGCGACCGCACTACTTTGTCCGTTCATCGCGGGGTCAAAGAATGCCGCGAAATTCAGCCCCATTTGAAAACCCACTACTTCACCCGCCAGCTCCGCTGCAGCGAAAACCACCCGGATGGCAAATCCTATGGAGAGGCCCACAACGACCTGTTGCACAGCCGCGCCCAAAGCACCGGGATCGTTGAATCCAATCACTGGTGCAACCGGCAAGGTGGCTTGCACGGCTAACGCGACCAGGAAAGCCAGTGCAATCTTTGCTCGCATCGGAAACGCACGAGAAGAGAAAATAGGGGCGGAGGTGAAAACGGCCAGCGTTCTCAGAAACGGCCAAAACACAGGGGATACCCAGGCGGCAAACTGTGCCTCGTCAAATGTCAGCACCAGCGACTCCGCTCAGACAACCGATGCGGGGATGGCTTCCAGCGTGCGCCGGATGTACTCCACCAGCATGGTCAACATCCAAGGTCCGGCGATTGCAAAAACCGCGATCACAGCCACCAACTTGGGAACAAAGGCCAGTGTCGCTTCATGGATCTGTGTCACAGCCTGAAACAGGCTAACCAACAAACCCACCACCAGCGCGGCGCCCAACACAGGGAATGAGACCATCAACAACATAAGCAGGGCTTCCTGCCCCATCGTTAACACCATTTGCGCGTTCATGATGCCGCCCCGCTACTGCACGAAACTGGCGGCGAGCGAGCCAACCAGCAAATTCCAGCCATCCGCCAGCACGAACAGCATCAGCTTGAACGGCAAAGCAACCAGAACCGGCGACAACATCATCATCCCCAGTGACATCAATACGCTGGCTACGACGATATCGATCACCAGAAACGGAATGAAGATCATGAAGCCAATCTGGAAAGCCGACTTAAGTTCGCTAATCACAAAGGCGGGGACCAAAACACGAATAGGCGCAGTCTCGGCGGTCACCGCGGGCGGCAGTTTTGCAAGCTTGGCGAACAAGGAGAAATCAGACTGTCGAGTCTGCTTGACCATGAAGCTGCGGATCGGTGTTTCACCTTTTTCCAAAGCCTGCTCGAAGCTGATAGTGCCTTTGGAGTACGGCTGGTAAGCGTCTTCGTAAATGCGGTCAAAAGTCGGCCCCATTACAAAAAACGTGAGGAAAAGCGACAACCCCACTATCACCTGGTTGGGTGGCGCAGACTGCGTGCCCAATGCCTGCCGCAGCAGGGACAGCACGATGACAATGCGGGTAAAGCCCGTCATCATCAGAAGCACGGCTGGCAAGAACGACAGGGCCGTAAAGAACAGGAGCGTCTGCACCGGTACCGAAAAACTGACGCCCGATTGCCCAGTGCCAACCAACAGCGGCAATTGCCCAGCAGCCGGGGCCGCTTGTGCCCATACGCCGCTGCTAACCGACGCGGCCAGCAGAAGCAGTGCGAATTTACTAAATAGTCTTGGCACGCGAATAGATCCCGAACAGGGGAGGGCGGCCATCAGTTGGCCGACGCCGAAGACCCTATGGTATCGGTCTTTGAAACTGAGGTTTGTTCGCTCAGTGGTTCGCTGAACAGGCAATTAATGCTTTGCTGCGTCACACCCAACACCATCCGTTGCCGGGCCCCTTCTCGACCGACCTCCACGGTGACTACACGCTGCTGCGGCCCAACCGCCAATACGGAAACGACGCGCGGCGCGGGCTCAGCCTCGCCGCCATATTTGGCCGTGTTGACAGACTTCCAGCGTTTCACCAGAAACGGCAATGCCGCGAGGCATGCCAGAAAAATGAGTACGGACCAGATTTGCTGCGCCAGCATTCGAATCAGTTCTTGCTGACCCGGCGCAAACGCTCGGACGGAGTCACTACGTCGGTCAATCGAATGCCGAACTTGTCATTGACCACCACCACCTCGCCCTGCGCTATCAAATATCCATTGACGAGTACATCCATTGGCTCACCGGCCAGCGCATCCAATTCAACGACGGAGCCTTGCCCCAACTGAAGGATGTGCTTGATAGGCACCTTGGTGCGCCCCAACTCCACAGACAGCTGCACAGGGATATCGAGCACCATATTGATGTCGTTGACTCCGCCCTCTCCACCATTTGGCCCTGCCGAGAATGGGCGTGGAGCCTCACCAGAAAGCACACCACCAGATTGCACGTCGCCCTCAGGACCATCCGAAGCCTTCTGCTCCAGCAGGGCCTCGGCCCAGTCGGCCATGCCGTCGTCCGCTGATTCGCCAGGTTTGTCTTCAGACATTTCGTTCTCCTAACCAGTTTTGGTCGTTTCCCCGCAGCGCCTTGTCAATGCGAATAGCGTATTTTGCATTGTGCGTACCGTAATAACACTCGAAGATGGGGACACCATCGACCGTAGCTTGAATCGTGGGCTCCTTGTCCAGTTCGATGAAATCGCCCTTTTTCATGGCCAACAATTGCTCAACCGTCGCATTCGCTGTCGCCAACTGCGCGACAAGCGTAATTTCAGCTGCCTGAATCTCCCGCGTCAGCACGTTGACCCAGCGCTTGTCGACCTCGATCGAGTCGCCCTGAGTCGACGAGTACAACACATCCCGGATCGGCTCCAGTGTGGAATACGGGAAGCAGAAATGGATCGCGCCGGTGATATCGCCGATTTCCAGCTGAAAAGACGTCGAGATGACGATTTCGCTGGGCGTTGCAATATTGGCAAACTGCGGCTGCATTTCAGACCGCTGGTAGTCCAGCTCCAGTGGATAGATACCCGTCCAGGCTTTTTTGTATTCGGCAGTGATCACATCGACCAGGCGGTTGATCACGCGCTGCTCGGTCGCCGAGAAGTCACGGCCTTCAATCCGTGTCTGAAACTTGCCGATGCCGCCATACAGCGTGTCGATGACGCCAAACACCAGCGCAGGTTCACACACAATCAGCCCGCTACCACGCAGGGGCCGCAGGGCCACGATATTGAAATTGGTGGGGACGGCCAGTTCGCGCAGGAATGCGCTGTAGCGCTGAACCGACACCGGTCCGACCGAGATTTCCGGGCTGCGCCGGATGTAATTGAACAAGCCTACGCGCAGGTTTCGGGCAAACCGTTCATTGACGATTTCCATCGTGGGCATGCGCCCACGGACGATTCTTTCCTGGCTGGAGATGTTGTAGGAACGAACCTCTCCATGCTCGGCCGCTTCCTCGACCGTCTTCTGGCTTTCGCCCGTGACCCCTTCAAGAAGGGCATCAACTTCTTCTTGTGAAAGGAAAGACTCACTCATGGGGTATCACCTGCAGTCTCGGCTATTGAACAATGAAACTGGAAAAGAGAACGCCCTTAACCGGGTATTCCACATGGGCTTTTTTCTTCTTCTTCTTGCTCTTGGCGCCGCTGTCTTCATCTTCGTGATCGTCATCGCCGCCGCCGAATGGAACTGCTGCTTCGCGCAGGATATCCTTCGCCAGCTTTTCCTTGCCTTCAGGCTTCAGCAACTCATCCGCTGTTCTCTGCGAGATCAGCATCAGGATGCCACTGCGGATGGTGGGCAGGTATCCCTTGACCGTGTCAGAGGCATGCGCATCCATCACTTCCAATGTAATACCCACTTGGGCAACACGTTCACCGCCAGGATCTGCCAGATTCACCACCATGTTGTCCAGCGGCAGATAGGCGGGGGGAGTTCCGGGCGCGGGCGCATGAGAAGCGGCCTTCGCTGGGGCTTCACCACCATCTTCGTCAGCCGCCGCTGCGCGCTGTTTGCTGATAAAGAAAAACGCTCCGCCGCCTGCGAGCACCAGCACCAGCACCAAGGCGCCGACGATGATCAACAGTTTCTTGCTCTTGGCAGGAGGACCGGCTTCGGGAGCTACTTCAGGTTTTGCGGACACGGATTACCTCGGGAAAATAGTTGCCAAACCATTATTTGACACTTTTGCAGAACATAAGGGTTGAATAGACACAAAAAACACGTCAAACATACAAGTCCAGTGTGCGCCCCACTCCAGTCGCCGATACGCCTGCGCCACGCACTTCTGGCGTCGCGATGCGCAATGTGGTCTCGGAGCGTGTGCCCTGGCGAAACTTGCGCTCCTGCTGCTGCCCGGCGTCGCCCGCGCCCGAGCTGCCGACAAACACGCCGGTCAACACCACGCCCTGCTGCTGGAGCATGTCCTTGAGCTGGGCCGTAGCGCCTTCCAGCATCTCGCGGGTCTGAATTTCATCGGTGCGGAACACGACCTGGGCCTCTTTGCCCTGCATGTTGATGCTGACTTCCACTGGCCCGCCGCCCACGCCTTCAAGTTTCATCTCTGCGCTCTGCACATCCTGCGAAACGTAATATGCGACCTCCTGCGCCACGACAGACTGAAACTGCGCGGCACTGCCAGATGGACCGACATCCCCGACACCGCTGGTGGACAGGGCGCCAGATAACCCAGAGGACAATACCACTAGGTTGTCAGCGACCTCGACCTTGGCCTGCATCACATGCGTGGCCTTGCGGGCTTCTTCGCCGGAGAGGGGGGCCTGCAATGATGCGGGTATCGGCAACGAAGGCATTTCCGGCTGGCTGGCAGTCATTGCGGCCTTGCCCTCGCGCGCCGCTGTCAGCTCTGCCAGTTTGGCGGAGGGCTCTTTGGGGGTTTCTGTTTGCAATTGCTGCGTGCCCATAGGCCCGGACGTGTCAGCCAGGAGCGCCGCACGGCGACGTCCTCCTGCAGCCGCTTTGTCAGATGTTTCCAACGTCAATGCGTCCGCAGACTCGCCTGCCTTGTCGTCGGCATGACCTTGAAACCGGTGCGACTCAGTCAGCGCAATTCCAGGCAGGGTGGCTGTATCGGTAACCGGTGTTGCAATAGCAGCGACCGGCAAGGCCACCGCCAAATCGGCACTCAAATCTTTGGCATCTGGCTCGGCTGCATCGGAAGCAAGCGCGGCGGGATCGGCGGACGCATCGGGCGATGGTTCCTGGCCCAGCCCCATTAACAAAGCCAGAAATCCGGCAGGATCTTTGGCTTGGCCGCTCTGGCCATGGCCAGCAGATTTTGCCGTACGGTCCGCCGAATCATTGCGGCCGGCGGCTGTTTGTGCCGTGGATTTTGCCGGACTGGCTTTGGCCGGTGCAGGCGCAATTTCAAGTGCCATCGAGGACTCCTGTGTTCAGTGTTTTGCGGACGCGCAGGAATTGCATCGTGGCCAGTTCATCGAACTGGATTTGCTCCCTGCGGTTCTTCATCTGCTGGATTTGATGCAGCCGGGTCGAATAGAGTTTCTGAATCGCCGCAAGACGAAATTCGCCTTGCAACAGTGCTGCGTGCGCCTCGGCCACGGCGTTGATTAAGCCAGCGATCACGCCGTTCTGCATTTGAATCGCTTGCTGCAGACGCCCGCCGAACTGGTAGTAGTGGTGCAGAACCTCCGCTGAATAGGCACTACCCGACGCGCCAATCCAGCGGGCATCGGTGTCGCGTGCATAAGTCTGCAACTGCTCCAACTGGACGTGTGCGTCAGCCAGCGTGCGCTGGGTGTTCGCATGCGCCTCCGCCAGACGATCGCGCTGTCGTTGCGCGTGTTCCACAGCCAATGCGATTCCATTAAGCCGGTGCATGGTCCATCTCCATCGCCGCCGCCATCGCACCGGTCACCGCGTCAAAACTGGAAGGTTCATACATATCCTGCTGCAGGAAATGCTCCATGCTGGCATGCAGCGCAATGGCCTCGTCCAGAGCAGGATCCGAGCCCGCTGCGTAAGCACCGATCTGCACCAGATCTCTGCTGCGTTCGTAGCGGGAATAAATCGAGCGGAAGCGTCGCGCCAGCTCAAAATGTTCGCGTGACACGACGTTGTGCATCACGCGCGAGGTGGATTGCTCCACATCAATCGCCGGGTAGTGGCCCGACTCAGCAAGGCGGCGCGATAACACGATGTGGCCATCCAGAATGGCCCGCGCCGCATCGGCAATAGGGTCCTGCTGGTCATCGCCTTCTGTCAGCACCGTATAGAAAGCCGTGATGGAACCCACGCCATGGAGGCCGTTGCCGCTACGCTCCACCAATTGGGGCATCTTGGCAAAGCACGACGGCGGATAGCCCTTGGTGGCAGGCGGCTCACCAATTGCCAGCGCAATCTCGCGCTGCGCCATGGCATAGCGGGTTAACGAATCCATCAGCAGCAAGACATGCTTGCCCTGGTCGCGAAAACTCTCGGCAATCGCTGTGGCGTAAGACGCGCCCTGCATGCGCAGCAATGGCGGGGCGTCTGCCGGAGCTGCCACCACCACGGAGCGCGCTCGACCTTCTTCGCCCAGAATATCTTCAATGAATTCTTTGACTTCTCGGCCCCGTTCGCCTATCAAGCCCACCACGATCACGTCGGCTTGGGTGTAGCGAGCCATCATGCCGAGCAACACGCTCTTGCCAACGCCCGACCCGGCGAATAAGCCAATCCGTTGACCACGGCCCACCGATAACAAAGCGTTGATGGCGCGCACCCCGGTATCAAGGCTTTGCCGCACTGGCGCCCGGTCCATCGCATTGATAGGCTGGCGATCCATAGGACGGGAGGTCACATGCCGAATCGGCCCCATGCGGTCCAGCGGTGCGCCTTGCGAATCGACCACACGCCCCAGCAGGCCATCACCCAAAGGCAGCCTCAAGACACCCGCATCTGCGGCATGCGCAGGCATACCCACCGTGGACAACTGCGGTACTGGCACATAGGCGGCAGCCGGGGTCACTGCCGCGCCGCTGGTTAATCCATGGACATCACCTGCCGGCATCAGAAAAGCTGTGCTGCCAGAGAATCCGACCACTTCGGCCAATACATCTGCACCGTTTTGCATACCCACCGTGCACTGCGAACCCACGGGCACGCGAATGCCACTGGCCTCCAGCACCAGGCCCGCCAAGCGTGTCAGCGTGCCGCGAACTTCCAGCGCATTGCCACGAGCAGCGTTTTGGGCAGCGCCCGACAGAAACTGCCCCCATTTAGCGGAGGCATCAACAGGGCCGGTAGCGGCTTCATTCGGCTGCATCGGGAACCTCCCAAGCCGATTCCAGCCCCAGACGGGCCACGACCCGATTCCAACGGGTTTCCACTCGACCATCCACGACCGTACCGGCAGACTCCACCTGGCATCCGCCGGCTTGCACGCTGCTGTCAGGCAACAGTTTGATCGCCAGCCCAGGGAACTCTTCGCGCAGCACAGGCTCGATGACGTCCACATCCGAAGGCGCCAAACGCACCAGTGCCGTTTTGGCGTCCGCGATCAGAATGGCCAGCGACTCCCGTACCACTGGCAGCACGGCATTGGGGTTCACCGCCAGTTCGTGCAGCAGCACTTGGCGGGCCAGTCCACAGGCCAGTTCCAGCAAGCCTTCTGCCATCTGCTGTTCGGAAGCGTTGATTTGTTCATGGCTGGTCGCCAGCAGACTGGCAAAGGCGCGGGCTGACTCTGCGCCTTGGTTGGAGATGTATTCAGCGATCTTGCGATCCCCTTCCAGCGTGGCCGCAGCGTGTGCCTGGGCATAGCCCTCAGAAAACCCCTTGTTGTAGCCTTCATCAAACCCGGCTTTGCGCGCAGTATCGGCCCGGTGCTGGTCTTCTGCTTCGGCTTGCGCCTTCAATTTGGCTGCAAAGCGCAGGGCAGCCTGGTCTACGGCGGCAAACTGCCAATCGACTGCGGGGCCGACCTGGTCGCTGGGGGTGATGCGTGAATGGACGCGGCTCATCAGACCATGGCGTCGTCGCCACCCCCACCGCCGATGACAATCTGTCCTTCGTCCGCCAGACGGCGCACGGTCTTGAGAATTTCCTTCTGCTGCGCTTCCACTTCGGACAAGCGCATCGGGCCACGCGATTCCAGATCTTCGCGCAGGGTTGCCGCTGCACGGGAAGACATGTTCGCCAGAATCTTTTCCTTGAGCTCGGGTTGGGCGCCCTTGAGTGCCACGATGAGCACATCGGAAGACACTTCCTTGAGCACCATCTGGACCGCCTTGTCGTCCAGTTTGATGACATCGTCGAACACGAACATCTTGTCCATGATCTTCTGGGCCAGATCGGCGTCGTGGCTGCGGATGGACTCGATCACAGTGCCCTCGATCGCGGTACCCATCAAATTGATGATTTCCGCTGCCGTCTTGATACCGCCCAGTGAAGCCTTGCGGATCTTGTCACCGCCTGCGAGAACCTTGAACAGCACTTCATTCAGGTCCTTCAGCGCAGTCGGCTGAATACCTTCCATCGTCGCCACCCGCAACATGACTTCATTGCGCTGGCGCTCGGTCAGGTGTTTCAGCACGTCGGCGGTTTGGTCATACTCCAGGTGAACCAGAATGGCTGCCACGATTTGCGGGTGCTCATTGCGCAGCAATTCAGCCACCGACAACGGGTCCATCCATTTCAGACTCTCGATGCCGGAAACGTCACCGCCCTGCAAGATGCGGTCAATCAGCAACGCCGCCTTGTCGTCGCCCAGCGCCAGTTTCAGTACAGACCGCACGTAGTCGCCCGAGTTGGACACCAGCAAGCTTTGCGACGCCGCAATGCCGGTGAACTTGTCGACCACCTCATCCACCCGTTCTCGGGTAATTTGCGTGGTTTTGGCAATGGCTTCGCCCAGCTTCTGCACCTCTTTGGGTGACAGATGCTTGAACACTTCCGATGCCTCGGCCTCACCGAGTGACATCATCAGAACTGCCGCGTCTTGTAGTCCGTCGTCTTGTGCCATGGTGTTATTTTGCGCCTAGCTTCAAGCGGCCGCCTCGCCGTTAATCCAGGACTTGACGATATTTGCCACCGCGGCCGGGTTGTCGCGCGTGAGTTTGCGGGCGTCTTCCAGCCGCAGCTCGGAAGCCGTTGCCTGCGCAGGATCTACCGCAGGCCCTGACAACTGCGGACGATCCGGTTGTTCGGACTCCAGCGCATCCAGCTGCGAGCCACTCAGATCGGAACTGGTACTGGTCGCGATCTGCTGTTGAGACAGACCCTTCAAAGCGGGGCGAATGACGCCCAGCAATACCAATGCAGCGAGGGCCAGCGTGCCCAATGGCCAGGCAAAGCTGCGGGCAGTCTCAAGAACCTGCGGCTGGCGCCACAGTGGTATTTCCAGGTTTTCGTCGGCAACCTTCGCAAACGGTGCGTTCATCAGGTTGACGGAGTCGCCACGGTCCTTGTTGAAGCCCACGGCTTCGCGTACCAACGCCGTCATTTTTTCCAGCTGGGCCTCGGACAGCGGCGTGCTGGTGGTTTTGCCCTTGTCGTCGGTGACAGTCTGGTTGTTCAACACGACAGCGGCATTCACCCGCTTGACCACACCGGTGGCGCCCTTGGTCACCTTGACGGTCTTGTCGACCTCGTAATTGATGATGGATTCTTTCTTGGATGCGCCACCTGAGCCGGCAGCGCCTGCGCCCTGACCACTGGCCGCCAATGGCTGCGCCTGCCCGTTGATCGGCGCTGCAGGGGGCGATGGGGGTTGGTTAGTGGTTGCACCGGGAACACCGGAGGGCGGTGTCGCAGTGCCGCCGTTGCTGCTTTCCACCATTTGCTGGCTGCGCACCGCACTGCTGTCGGGCGTCTGATTGGGTTTATGCGTTTCGGTTGTGGATTCGGTTTGGGAGAAATCCAGCTCAGCAGTGACCTGGGCTTTGACGTTTTGCTTGCCGACCACCGGCTCAAGAATGTCGAGAATCCGGCGGCTATAGGCCTGTTCAATCTGTTGCACGTACTGCAGTTGTTCCGCATCTACACTGCCTGCGCTGTCCGGCGATTGCGACAGCAGCTTCCCGGTATCGTCCAGCACGCTCACGGCAGACGGGTTCATTTCCGGCACGCTGGAAGCCACCAAATGCACGATGCCTGCCAGTTGGGTGCGGTCCAGCGCACGGCCGGCGCGCAGGCTCAGCAAAATGGAGGCCGATGGTTTTTGCTGCTCGCGGAAGAATCCATTCTGATTTGGCAGCGCCAAGTGCACGCGCGCACTCTCGACCGACGACAAAGCTTGAATAGAGCGGGTCAGCTCACCTTCCAGCCCACGCTGAAACGTCAGCCGCTCCTGGAACTGGGTCATACCAAAGCGGTTGGACTCCATCATCTCGAAACCCGCTACCGAACCCTTGGGCAGCCCCAGCGCCGCCATCTTCAGGCGCACGTCGTGCACGCGGTCTGCCGGCACCAGAATGGCGCCGCCGCCTTCGGTGTACTTGTACGGGATATTCAGCGTGGTCAGCTGCGCGATCACCGCACCGCCATCCTTGTCGGCCAGATTGGAATACAGCACCCGCCAGTCAGCCTGGCGCCCCATCACGAGGCCGATCACGGCAATCGCCACAAACAACACCGCACCCAGCGCCAGGCGCATGCGCTGCCCCTGTTCCAGCGCAGCAAAGCGCTGCGCAATGGTGGGATTCACGCTGATGGTATTGACAGGAAGGGTCGCGACGTCGGCCATTGGGTGTTCCGGTAAGACATACAAGGCGCGGTACGCCCTGTGACTGGGATTGATTATTCGGGGCTGCTCCCAAAACATTAGGATGAAAAGCACCCTTTATCCCCACCAATTCAAATTAATGTTTGCCCAAGTGCGGCAATAGCATTGCGCATGCCATTTTTGAAGGACCTGCCGTGGATCTGAAGCTCACCCCCGTCTCCATGCCGACCGGCATCCGTCCGGGAGCGCTCACCCGAGCCACGCCGTCCATTGGCGCCGAAAAGGACTCGGGGGGCTTTTCCGGCGCCCTAAAGAATGCCCTGACCGCCGTCAGCGCATCCCAGAACGAAGCGACCCGCCTGCAACAGGAAGTTCAACTGGAAAACCCCAAAGTCAGCCTGGAAGAGACCATGGTGGCGATCCAAAAAGCCCAGATCGGCTTTCAGGCCACACTGCACGTCCGAAACCGCATGGTGCAGGCTTACACTGACATCATGAACATGCAGGTTTGAAGCCCATGTTCCTCAATGCTTTGGGGAGCAAATATGCCCCCAAGGCCCGAAAAACGTGCGTAAGCAGCTATAAAATGAATAGCATGTCCAGCAAATGAAAGCCTTCTAGTGAAAGCCGTCATCCTCGCCGGTGGCCTCGGAACCCGTATTTCCGAGGAAACCCACCTCAAACCGAAACCGATGATCGAAATCGGCGGCATGCCTGTTTTATGGCACATCATGAAGATCTACTCCCATTACGGGATCAACGACTTCATCGTCTGCTGCGGCTACAAGGGCTACATGATCAAGGAGTACTTTGCCAACTACTTCCTGCACATGTCGGACATCACCTTCGATTTGGCTAACAACAGCATGCAGGTACACCAGCGCAAGTCCGAGCCCTGGAAGGTAACGCTGGTGGACACGGGTGCCGACACCATGACCGGCGGACGCATCAAGCGCATTGGCAGCTATCTCAATCCGGACGAACCGTTTTGCCTGACCTATGGCGACGGCGTGAGCGATGTAAATATTGGCGCGCTGATCGCGTTCCACCAAGCCCACGGCCTGCAGGCAACCCTGACTGCAACCTATCCGCCGGGGCGCTTTGGCGCACTCGACATCCAGAACCAGCGGGTCGGATCGTTCCGGGAAAAACCCAAGGGCGACGGCGCCATGATCAATGGCGGCTTCTTCGTGCTGTCGCCCGAGGTTCTGAGTCTGGTGGAAGACGACCAATCGGTCTGGGAACGCGAGCCGCTGGAAACACTGGCCCAAGGCGGGCAACTCGCCGCGTTTGAGCACACGGGCTTTTGGCAACCAATGGACACCTTGCGCGACAAGACCTACCTCGATGAGTTGTGGGCCAGTGGCAAGGCTCCATGGAAGGTCTGGGCGTGAATCCGGACTTCTGGCGTGGTCGCCGTATATTCCTGACGGGCCACACCGGCTTCAAGGGCAGCTGGCTGTCGCTATGGCTGCAGGATTTGGGCGCCGAAGTCAGCGGTTACGCGCTGGCACCGCCTTCTGATCCCAACCTGTTTACCCTGGCACAAGTCGAGCGCGGCATGCAATCGCAGATTGGCGATGTATGCGACCTGGCGACCCTGTCAAAGGCCCTTCAACAGGCCCAGCCGGAAGTCGTGCTGCACTTGGCGGCCCAACCTCTGGTGCGCGCGTCCTACGACGATCCGGTCGCCACTTACGCCACCAATGTGATGGGCACGGTGCACCTGCTCGAAGCGGTGCGCCAGACACCCAGCGTGCGCGCGGTCGTGAATGTCACCACCGACAAATGCTATGAAAACCGGGAGTGGGACTGGGGCTACCGTGAGAGCGATGCGCTGGGTGGTTACGACCCCTACAGCAACAGCAAGGGCGCATCTGAGCTGGTCACCGCCGCATACCGAAACTCGTTCTTCAACCCGGCACAGCACAAACGACATGGCGTCGCACTGGCCTCCGCACGTGCGGGCAATGTGATAGGTGGTGGTGATTGGGCCGCCGACCGGCTGGTGCCCGACATGCTGGGCGCATTGCAGTCCGGCACACCGGCGCGCATTCGCAACCCGCATGCGATCCGCCCATGGCAACACGTGCTGGAGCCACTGCGCGGTTATCTCCTACTTGCGGAGCGTCTATATACAGAAGGCCCGACCTTTGCCGAAGCCTGGAACTTTGGTCCGCTGGACGAGGATGCCAGACCTGTAGGCTGGATTGCCGAAGAATTGATCCGGCTCTGGGGCCACCAGGCAGCCTGGGTCGCCGATGCAGGCGAACACCCGCACGAAGCGCACTATCTGAAATTGGACATCTCCAAAGCGCGCGCGCGCCTGCCGTGGATGCCGCTGTTACGGCTGTCCGACGCGCTGCGCCTGACTGTAGACTGGGCGCGGCTGCAACAGGACGGCGCCGATATGCGCGCCGCCACCCTCTCCCAAATTCGCGGCTACCAAGCCCTGGCGACCACCTCTTAAGCCCCATGGAAAATCAGAAGTCAATCGCCCTGCGGGCGCAAATCAAAGCCCTGGTCGAGGAGTACGCCGCAATCACGCTGACGCCTCAGCCTTTCTTGCCCGGCGCCAGCGCCGTACCACCTTCCGGTAAGCTGCTGGACGCGCGCGAACTGCAATACATGGTGGACGCTTCGCTGGACGGTTGGCTGACCACAGGACGCTTCAACGCCGAGTTTGAAAAAAAGCTGGCCTCGTTCATTGGCATCAAGCACCTGATCACAGTGAACTCCGGTTCATCGGCGAATCTGGTCGCATTCAGCACATTGACCTCGCCACGCCTCGGTGATCGTGCGATCAAACAAGGCGATGAAGTGATTGGCGTGGCCGCAGGCTTCCCCACCACGGTCAATCCCATTCTGCAATTCGGTGCGGTGCCGGTGTTTGTTGATGTGGATCGACTAACCCATAACATCGATGCCGACAAGATTGAGGCAGCCATTGGCCCCAAGACCAAGGCCATCATGCTGGCCCACTCGCTGGGCAATCCGTTCAACCTGGACGTGGTGGTCGCCCTGTGCAAGAAATACAACTTGTGGCTGGTAGAAGACTGCTGCGACGCGCTGGGCAGCACCTACCGCGGCCAGATGTGCGGCACCTTTGGCGACATCGCTACGCTGTCGTTCTATCCAGCGCACCACATCACGATGGGCGAAGGCGGCGCGGTGTTCACCAACAACGATGAGCTCAAAAGCATTGCCGAAAGCTTTCGCGACTGGGGCCGCGACTGCTACTGCGCACCCGGCAAGGACAACACCTGCAACAAGCGCTTTTGCTGGACAGCCAAAGAAATCGGCGGCAGCCTGCCCGACGGCTACGACCACAAGTACACCTACAGCCACCTGGGCTACAACCTGAAGATCACCGACATGCAGGCCGCCTGCGGTCTGGCCCAACTGGAGAAAGCACCCCGCTTCATCCAGGCACGCAAGGACAATTTCGCGTTCCTGAAAGAGCGGCTCGCGGCCTGCGAAGAGTTCATGCACCTGCCGCAGGCGACCGAACACTCCGCCCCGTCATGGTTTGGTTTCCCGATCACGCTGAAAGAAAACAGCCCCGTCAGCCGGCTTGATCTGCTGACCTATCTGGACCAAAACAAGGTCGGCACGCGACTGCTGTTTGCCGGGAACCTGACACGCCAGCCTTACATGCAGGGCGCGAATTACCGCATCAGTGGCGACCTGACGAATACCGACAACGTGATGAACAACACCTTCTGGATCGGTGTGCAGCCCTCGCTGACTCGCGATATGCTGGAGTTTGCGGCGCGCAAGATAGAAACCTTTTTGGGCGTTGATTTCTAAAGCCTGCCACCATGTCCGCCTCCGATCCCCTGATACTGCTGCACCCGGCCGACGATGTCGCGATCTGTCGGCGCCAGCTCGTGGGCGGAACCGTGGCCTTGGGTGTCGCCGCGCGCGGCTTAATTCCGGCCGGCCACAAGGTCGCTCTGCGCGCCATAGATACAGGCGCGCCGGTGCGCCGCTACAACCAGATCATCGGATTTGCGTCGCGCTCCATCGCAGCCGGAGAGCACGTACACAGCCACAACCTAACCATGGGAGCATTTGAGCGTGACTATGCGTTTGGCGCCGACCTGGCTGCGGCACCCGTCCAACAATACGCCGAGTTTCTGGGTATACGCCGCGCCCACGGCAAGGTTGCCACCCGCAACTACATTGGCATCCTGTCCAGCGTGAACTGTTCGACCACGGTGGCGCGCGCGGTGGCCGATCATTTTTCACGTAGCAACCCGGCCAGCCCCTTACATGCGTTTGCCAACATCGATGGCGTTGTTGCCTTGACCCACGGCGCCGGATGCGGGATGGACGACCAGGGCCTGGGCATGCAGGTTTTGCAGCGCACACTGGCCGGTTATGCGTTACACGCCAACTTCGCTGCGATCCTGGTGATCGGCTTGGGCTGCGAGGCCAACCAAATCTCTACCCTGCTGCTGGCCGGCGGCTTGCAGCCCGGCGAGTCGTTCAAGACTTTCAATATCCAGGACGTGGGCGGCACCCGCAGCGCGGTGGCCCAAGGCATCGCCATCATCCAGGACTTTTTGCCCAAGGCAAATGCAGTGCAGCGCGAAGCCTGCGGCGTCGAGCACCTGACTATCGGCCTGCAATGCGGCGGCTCAGACGGCTATTCCGGCATCAGCGCCAACCCGGCGCTGGGCAGTGCGGTCGACCTGCTTGTAGCCCATGGCGGCACCGCAATTCTCAGCGAGACGCCGGAGATCTATGGCGCCGAACACCTGTTGACACGCCGCGCGATCAGCACCGCTGTCGGGCAACGCCTGGTCGACCGCATCCACTGGTGGGAAGAGTACGTCAGGGTCAACCAAGCCGAGATGAACAACAACCCGGCACCGGGCAACAAGGCCGGCGGCCTGACCACGATTCTGGAAAAGTCGCTGGGTGCAGTAGCGAAGGGCGGCACGACCAATTTGCAAGCCGTCTTCGAATATGCCGAACCGGTCAATACACACGGCTTCGTGTTCATGGACACCCCCGGCTACGACCCGGTCAGCGCCACCGGCCAGGTCGCAGGCGGAGCCAACCTGATTTGCTTTACCACCGGCCGCGGCTCGGCCTACGGTTGTGCGCCGGCACCTTCGCTCAAACTGGCCACCAACTCCGCCCTGTGGCAACGCCAGGCCGAAGACATCGATGTCAATTGCGGGGAGATCATTGACGGCGACTGCTCAGTGGCGGAGATGGGCGCGCGCATATTTGCAGAATTGTTGGCCACCGCCTCCGGCAAGAAGACCAAAAGCGAATTGCACGGCTACGGCCAAAACGAGTTTGTGCCTTGGCAACTTGGCGCGACCCTATGATCTATTTTTCGATTTCGAACCCCGCATGAGAGTCAGCGACTACATAGCCCAATTTTTACGTGACCAAGACGTAGACCTGGTCTTCACCATTACCGGTGCCGGTAATATCCGCCTGATCGAATCGATCAGCGAGGCAGGCATCCAGTATGTGTGCCCGCACCACGAACAGGCCGCCGTGATGGCCGCGCTTACCCGAATGCGGATGAATGGCAAACCAGCCGTGTGCGTCGTCACCGGCGGACCCGGCGCCGCCAACACGCTGATCTCTGTGGCCGACGCGCATCTGGATTCCCTACCCTGCATCATCATCGCCGGCCAGGAAAAAGCAGAGTTTCTGTCGCCTCCCAACGCGATGCGCGGCAAGGGCGTGCAGGGCTTGGACATGGTCGGCATCATGAGCACAGTGACCAAGTTTGCGACCTGCGTCACCCACGCCGCCGATATCCGCTGTGCGATGGAGCAAGCCTTTCAAGAGGCCCACAGTGGCCGCCCCGGCCCGGTCTGGATCGACGTGCCGCAGGATGTGCAATGGGCCGACATCGAGCCGGCCGCGCTGCGCGGCTACACCGCCCCTGCAGTACCCCAAGTGGCCATGCAAGAGGCAGCGGAAGCCGCGCTAGGCTTGCTGAAGAACGCAGAACGCCCGCTGCTGTGGGTAGGCCACGGCATTCGGCTGGCCGGCTGCGAAGAAGAATTCAAACAGTTGCTGGACCGCCTGGGTGTGCCCGCGCTGGTGTCCTGGCAGGCCGCCGACCTAGTCGCTGACACGCATCCTTTGTATGTGGGGCGCGCCGGAACCTACGGACAACGTTGGGCCAATCTGGCGCTGCAAAACTGCGACCTGTTAATCACACTTGGCACGCGCCTGGCGATTCCGCAGCGCGGCTACAACGATGCCGAGTTCGCCCGCGCGGCCAAAAAAGTCATTGTCGAAATCGACCCGGTCGAAATGGACAAGTTCAAATTCCACATTGATGTACCGGTGCGGGGGAATGTGAAAGACTTCATTACTGCGCTGTTGGACGCCAAGCCAGTATCCGCCCAAGTGACGGCTTGGACTGAGAAATGCCGCGACTGGCGCAACCGCTACCCGATGAGCCAGCCGCCCCAAGACCCACAAGCGCCGGTCAACTCCTATTGGTTCATAGACAGGCTGTCCGAACACCTGCCCGCCGACAGCGTAATTGTCACTGACATGGGCACCAGTCTGACTTGCACCCACGCCACCATCCGGATCAAAGATGGCCAACGCCTGATGACGTCCACCGGCCTGGGTGAAATGGGTTTCGGTTTGCCAGGCGCCATCGGTGCTGCATTGGGTGCAACGCCCGGACGGCCCATTGTGTTCATCGGTGGCGAAGGCTCACTGATGATGAACCTGCAGGAGCTGCAAACTGCCAAGCACCTGGGTCTACCGATCAAGATGTTTTTGCTGAACAACAACGGCTACCTCACTATCAAGCACACCCACAATGCGCTGTACAAAAGCGCAGGCCAAGCCAGCGCCACCGGCCCGGCTTCGGGCGTCAGCTTTCCGGATTTCGCAGACGTTGCGCCGGCCTTTGGTTTTGAATTCCGCCGCATCCACAACGCGCAAGGCCTGGACGCTTGGATCCAGGACGTACTGGCGTCGCCCGGCAGCGTGTTTGCTGAAGTCGTGATGTCGGAGTTCCAAGAACTGGTTCCAAAATCCTCGCTCAAAGTGCTGGCTGACGGGCGCATGATGTCGCCCCCGCTGGAAGATCTTTATCCATTCCTGAGGCCCGAGGAACTGGCGCGCGAAATGATAATTCCTATGTTGCCGGCATAAGGAGCATCGCACCATGACCATTTCCGCCACTCCCTGCGCTCTCGGCCTATTTGTCAAATGCCCGCAGCCCGAAATGATCGAGGCCATAGGCATTGCCGGCGTGGACTTCGCCGTGATCGACATGGAGCACACACCCTTAGGCCCGCGCGACCTGTACCCACTGGTGCTGGCCGCCGAACGACGCAAGTTGCGCTTGGTGGTGCGCATCCCGCAAAAGCTCGATGCCTATTTCAAATGGTGCCGCGACCTGAACATTGCATCCATCCAGGTACCTCATGTGGAAACCCGCGAAGACGCGCTGTACGCAATCAAGCACAGTTATTTTTCGCCGCTCGGCGAGCGCGGCCTGTGCCGTTTTGTGCGCGCCGCGGATTTTTCAGCACTGCCCAAAGACGAATATTTGCAAACCGCCAATGCCGGCAACCAGCTAATCCTGCAGATCGAAGGAAAGAAGGCGCTAGGCAACCTGAACGAGATCGTTGATGTCGTGCCGCCCGGTGCCTCGCTGTTCATCGGCCCTTATGACCTGTCTCAGTCGCTTGGGAAACCTGGCAACATTTGGGATCCCGAGGTGGTTGCTGCAATGGAAAGCATCATCGCGCTGTGCAATGCACGTAGCATTGGCGTGGGCACCTTTACGGACACGCTGGAAGGCATTGAATTCTGGTCCGGCAAGGGTCTATCCTTCTTGCAATACGCCTCGGACTTGAATGTTTTCATAGGCGCGGCGCAATCGCTGATGCACACCGCCCGCGGCCTGTTGAACAAATAAGAGCTATGAAAACAAAAATACTTTTTATGGGTGCTGGCGCAATTGGCCGCGGCTATTTGCCCTGGACCTTGGATGAGTCCAAGCACGACTTCATATTCATCGACCACAGCGCGGCCATCGTCGACCGGATGAATCAGTACGGCGGCTACACCACGCACCGCGTTAAGGGCGACACCTATGAAAGCCGCTTCATCAAGGTGCAGGCCGCCTATACACCCGACACCTTTGTACTGGGCGACCACCAGGATGCCGTTGCCTGCTTCTTTTCGGTCGGCCCGCGCAATGTCAGCAAGGCCGCCCAAGCCTTTATCGGCTCGAAGATACCGCTAATCCTGTGCGAGAACGAGCCTGACACCGTCGCCGCGGCCAAACGCGTGGTCGGGCATGACGCCGTGTACTTCGCCGTGCCCGATGTGATCACTTCCAACACCGCCCCGGCCGATCTTCTGGCGAAGGACCCGCTAGCCATCACCACTGAAAACGGTGTGCAGTTCGTGGAACAGGGCGCTGCCGGCTTGCACGGCGCCATGCACTGGATGTCGCGCGAAGAACTATTGCGCGTGCAATGGACCCCCAAACTGTACCTGCACAACACCCCGCACTGCATCGTCGCCTACCTAGGCGCGCTGATGGGATGCACCTACGTGCACGAGGCGATGATCCCTCCCATGGCTGCGGCCATCGTCGAAGGCGCGATGACGGAAATGCTGCAGACGTTGAAATTGCAATGGGACATTCCGCACGACTTTCTGGAGTGGTACGCGCAGAAGGAGCTGGCGCGGTTCCGTTGCCAGCTGCTGTTCGACCCGGTGGCCCGGGTCGCGCGCGAGCCGCTGCGCAAGCTGGAGCTGCACGGCCGCCTGATAGGCGCGGCGCAGATGTGCCTGACGCTGGGCGTGCTGCCCAACAACCTACTCAAGGGCATCGTCGGCGCCCTGCTGTTCGAGGACGTGCACGACCCCGACCACCACATCGGCCTGATGCGCGAATCCATGGACACGGCCAGCTTCAACCGCTATGTGCTGGGCCTGCGTCCGGGCGAGCCGCTGGACCTGATGCTGCGCGAGAAGATGGGCGCCATCACCGCCGAACTGCGCGAACTGGCGAAGGAGGCTCACTGATGTCCGCCGAATACAACGCATGGGTTCAAACCGCCGTCGCTGCGGTACTGGCAGGCACCAAGCTGGCCGAGACCGCGAGTACCAGCCAATCCCTCAACCAAAAGGGAAGCCTGCGTGACATCGTCACACAGGCCGATCTGGATATCAGCGCGCTGCTGACCGAAAAATTGATCGCCACCGGGATTCCCGTGGTCTCGGAAGAACAGATCCAAGCCGCGTCCACACCGGATGTGTTTTGGGCAGTCGATCCGATTGACGGCACAGTAAACTTCTCGCATGGCCTGCAGCAATACGCAGTCAGCGCCGGCCTGGTTCAAAATGGCAGCTTCAATCTGGGCGTGGTCTGTGCACCTGCCCTCGATGAGTTGTACTTCACGCTGAACCCGCAGCGCGCCTTGCTCAATGGTCGGCCAATTGCACATTTGCACCAGCCCTTGCAAGATAGTTTGGCAGCGGCCAGCTTCAGTGCACGCGCTGATGCCAAGCAGTACCTGCTTTTTCAGGCGCTCAACGAAAGCACCCGCGGCTGCTTGCGCAGCGGCAGTTCGGCGCTGAATATCTGCTGGGCGGCAGCGGGTAAGCTGCAACTGGCCTATGGCTTTGGCGCCAAGATCTGGGACGTGGCCGCTGCGCTGGCGATTGCCAAGGCGGCCGGCTGCGCATGGCAACTGCAGTTCAAGCCCGGCTGCCTTACGCTGGACTATTGCGTGGGCTCAGGCGAAGCGGTGGCCCATTTGACACAACTTGCCAAGGCTCAGGGCCTGTGGAGTGGGGCATGAAAAACCATAAAAATGCATTCCACGGTGTGCCGGTGGCCGTCTTGTGCGGCGGCCGCAGTGTGGCGGTGGGCGACAACGCCCCCAGCAACAAGGCCTTGGTGAGCTTGCGCGGCAAGCCGCTGTTTTGGTGGGTGCTGCGGCACTACGCCGCCTACGGCGCCCATCAATTCATCATGGCTACCGGTGTTCAAAGTGAGCGCTTCAGCGGTGCGCTGCTGACACTGGGCGCACACGCGCAGGCACAAGACCCACAGTGCTTTGACATCGAGATTGCCGGCAGCGCCTGCCAGGTTCGCCTTCTGCCCACTGATGCACAGGCCAGCACGGCGCAGCGCCTGCTGTCGTGCAAGCCTTGGCTGGATGGCGCAGCGCATTTTGCGCTGACCTATTCCGACACGCTCAGCGACGTCGACCTCGACGCGGAGATGCGTTTTCACACCTCGCAAAGGCTGATTGCCACGCTGCTGTCGGCCCGTCCGCCAGTGCGCTTTCGCATCCTGGGCATGCGCCAGGGCGAGTCGCTGGTACGCGCATTCGCACCACGCCCAGTGATTGAAAATACTTTTATCAATGGCGGCTATTACCTTTTCAACCAAGCGATCTGGGATGCCGCTTGGGGCCTGACGCCGGATGTAGCGCTGGAAAACCAGCCGCTGGAGCGCCTGGCAGCAGCTGGCCAACTGGCCGCCTTTAAACACAAGGGTGCTTGGCATTACTGCGACGGCGAACGTGATCTCGATTTGCTGCAAAGCATCGCACAAGCGCTGGAGCACTCGGCAGCCTGAGATGCAAGCTGCGCACGCCATCGTTTCACAGGACCTGGGGCATTTGGCCGCCGCCACGTTGCCCTGGGAGCGGCTGCACGGCAAGACCGTGCTGGTCAGCGGCGCAGCCGGTTTTCTGGCTTCGTACCTAGTGAAGGCGCTGCTCGCGGTGGGCCGGGCGCATCAGTTGGACCTACGCGTTGTGGGTGTGGCACGCAGCATTACCAGCGTCAACGCGCGTTTGCAAGACTGCCTAGCCAACCCGCACTTCTCGCTCGTACTGTATGACGTGGCGCAGGCGCTGCCTGCCGACTTTCCCCGTGCCGACTTCATCATCCACGCGGCCAGCCAGGCCAGCCCCAAATACTATGGCGTGGACCCTGTCGGCACCTTGATGGCCAACGCCGCCGGTACCCAGCATTTGTTGGATCACTCTGTGCGCAGCCACGCGCAAGGTTTTTTGTTTTTCAGCAGCGGCGAAGTCTATGGCGTGCCATTGAACACCGAGCTACCCGTCACCGAGACCGACTACGGATACCTGGACCCGATGCAGGTGCGCGCCTGCTATGCGGAGAGTAAGCGCCTAGGCGAGACCATGTGCTGCGCATGGGCCCAGCAGCATGGCTTGCATGCCAGCGTGGTGCGCCCCTTTCATACTTACGGCCCCGGCATGGCGCTAGACGACGGCCGTGTGTTTGCCGATTTCGTCGCCGATGTGGTGGCCAACCGCGACATCGTGCTAAAAAGCGATGGCCTGGCACAGCGGCCGTTTTGCTACATCGCCGATGCGACACTGGGCTTTCTGACCGTATTGCTGAAAGGTGAAAGCGCGCAGGCCTATAACATCGCCAACCCGGATGCGGAAGTGTCGATGCGCGATCTGGCCGGCACATTGGCGGGCCTGTTTCCTGAACGCGGTATTGCGGTGCGCTTCGATATCCCGTCGTCCAGCAGCACCTATTTGAAAAGCCCAATCATGCGCTCCTGTCCCAGCATTGCCAAGGCGCGCGCGCTGGGCTGGTCGCCGGTGACCGATATCGCCACCGGCTTCAGGCGCACCATTCTTTCCTACACTGCCTGACCCCTGGAAGCCTGCACCATGAACACCTTGCAGTCCACTGCCGAACGCTTCGCGCAAGGACAGATCGACAAGCCCACCTTCATCAAGACCATGTATGAGGAACAGCACCAACGGCTGTTCGACTATGCGGCATATCTGGCGCGCACCAATATCAAGAAGATCGAGATCGAGGATGGCAAGGTCATCATGACCTCGCGCGACCGGGGCATACGCATCGTCTGCGGAAGCGTTGACCACAGGATTGCGCCCATCGAAACGCTGAACTTCCTGGACTATGAAAAAGCTGAGTCCGACATGATGGAAGCCTTGGTACAAGACGGCGACAACTTCTTCGACATTGGAGCCAACATCGGCTGGTATTCGTTGCGCATCGCAACCGCCCAACGCAACACCCAGGTCTATTGCTTCGAGCCTCTGCCCAAGACCTGGAAGCAGTTGCAGGCCAACCTGTCCATCAACAACATTAGCAACATCCAACCTCACAACTTCGGTTTTTCCAACAAGGCCGGTTCGTTCCCGTTCTACTACTACCCCGAAGGTTCAGGCAATGCCTCCGCAGCGAACCTGAGCGGGCGTGACGATGTCGAAGTCGTGGAATGCCAGGTGCAGACGCTGGACAGCTACACCCAGAGCAGCGGCACACATGTGGACTTCATCAAATGTGATGTGGAAGGCGCCGAGCTGCTGGTATTCCAGGGTGGGCAACAGACCATAGAGCGCGACCTGCCCATCGTGTTCTCGGAAATTCTGCGCAAGTGGTCGGCCAAGTTCAACTACGACCCCAACGACATTTTCAAATTCTTCCACCGCTGCGGCTACAACAGTTTCTCGGTGGAAGGCTCGCACCTGAAGCCGTTTGAAACCATGACCGAAGTCAGCGGGGAGACCAACTTCTTCTTCCTGCACTCGACCAAGCATGCCGACCTGATTCGGCGCTACCAACAGGCCACTTGACGCTACCCCGGATACCCGTGCATGCCGACGCCCAAGCCACTACTATCGATTTGCATCCCGACCTATAACCGCGCTGCTTTTCTCTCCCAGACCCTTGCCAGCATAGGCCAACAAGCGGCGTTTCTGGAGTCTGATGCGATCCAGGTGGTTATCACCGACAACGGCTCCGGCGACGAAACACAGGCCGTCGCCAGCATGTTCCAGGCTCAGCACCCGCAAAAGGTCACCTACCATAGGCACGCGCCGGCGATTGACGTCAGCGCGAATTTTGAAAGTGCACTGAGTCTGGCCACCGGTGAGCTACTCAAACTGCACAATGACAACCTGGTCGTGCGCAACGGCGCGTTGCAGGAGATTTTGAAGGTGGTCCGCGCCACGGCCGAAGAGAGGCCATTGATCTTTTTCAGCAACGGCAACAACTTCAGCGGCAACCCCATTGTCGTAGCCAACGACATCGACGGGTTTGTCAAAACCGCATCGTTCTATTCGACTTGGATAGGTGGCTTCAGTATTTGGCGCAGCGACTTTCTGGCGATGGAGAATTTCTCGCGCGCCGCGGGGCTGCTGCTGGTGCAGACAGACGTCATCTTCAGACTGCTGGAACAAGGAAAACGCGCCATCATTTTGATGGATGCCTATTTTGATAGTCTGGACGTTGGCAAAAAGGGCGGTTACAACATCGCGCAGGTGTTCGGTAAAAATTATTTGTCCATCCTCAAGCGCTATCTACCCACCGGCCAACTGCGGGCCCAGACATTCGAGGCGGAAAAGAAGGAACTACTGCTAAGGCACATCCTGCCCTACCACTTCGACCATTCCAACGGCTTTCTCCGCGACCATTTCCTGCAGCACATGGAGGACTATCTGCACGACGATTATTTCCATCGTGCCGTGGAGGAACGCCTTGCAGCCCCCACAACGTCACCCGGGCCGGCGTCCGCTCCCGCGCCGCTTTCGCGTGATGCTCAAATTGCAGCGGTCTGGCGGCAGATCAATCCACACAACGAGACCCGGTTGGTTCAGTTGCATGGCCCGTTGGATCTGAACCGGATTCAGGTCGGCCGAAGAAGTTATGGCGCGCTGGATGTCTGGGTGTTCGGGCGCGGCGACGAGCAGTTGACGATAGGCAACTTTGTCTCTATCGCCGACCATGTGACCTTTTTGCTGGGCGGAAACCACGATACCCAAAGCCTTTCGACTTATCCATTCCGAGCCAAGTATTTGGGAGGGCACGACGCGGTCACCAAGGGGCCGGTGGTCGTCAAAGACGACGTCTGGATCGGGCATCAGTCCACTATTCTGTCCGGTGTCACCCTGGGGCAAGGTTGCGTCGTCGCTGCCTGCAGCGTGGTCACCCGCGACGTGCCACCCTATGCGGTGGTCGGCGGCAACCCAGCCAAGGTCATCAAGTACCGGTTTGCAGAGGCCGTCATCGACAAATTGCTGGACTTCGATTTCGCCAGTCTGGACGACGAGAAAGTGCTGCGGCTGCATGAAGCCCTGTACCAGCCGCTGACCGTGGACAATGTCGACGCTGTGTTGCAGTCTCTGATCAGTTAGCTCCCGGCTTTTGCGACCAGCGCGGCGAACCGCTGTTGCTGCTCCGGCCCCAACTGGGCCACACCAAATTGCAGATACGGCATCTTGGCCCGCAGGATCCGCGCAGGCAGGTTTTCGACCAGGAAATCCAGATTGTCCCGGTAGACCCGCGGCAGGTTGAAGATGCCGTGAAAACCAAACGCGGTTTGCTCGTTGGGAACGATCTCATATGAAAACCGTTGCGCAGTTGCTTCGTCAGCGAACACACAACCAAAACGTTGCTCCAGCAGTACCCGAAGCGTGCGGCAGATGAACAGATCTTCAGCTTCCCCGGGCGCGCGCAAATGGCTCAGGCTGGCCACTGCCTCCATCAGTTTTTTGGAACGCCACGAAAAGCCGCCGTTCCCGACGCGCATATAGGGGTAGTCGGGCCAGACTGCACCTATGTAATCAAATTGGAAAAAGTCGTCGCTGAATTTGTCGGCATCCAGAATGAAACCGTCAAACTGCACGACCAGGCAAAACTCCTGCTGGCAGACTTGGGGCAACTGCCCCAGCACCAGCTGGTTGTAGTCTTCGATGCTGGTGATTTTTGGTATCTGTGCCACCTGGTACTGCGGCCAATACTGATGCGCATCGGTAAATACATGGACCGCTTGAAAATCGAAGCGGGAAGTGCAGGCGTGCAGCGCGTTGTTGGCCAGCACATAGGACTCTGTGTCGGCAATTGCCAGTGCGACGGTGGGGCGCATTGCCGTGCCCGCTAGATCAGCGAAACGATTTGCCTGGCTGCGCGCTGCCAGTGGAACTGCTCCAGCATGCTGGAGCGGCCGAACGAGAAGTCGCGGCCCATGCGCGGCTGCACATGGCTGGCCGATTGCATGAGCTGCACCAGCGCGTCCATGTCAGGCTGAACATAGGCGCCAATCTTGGTGTCGTTGATCACGGTGTTTACGACTTTCTTTCCGGGGATTTTCTGACTGACATATGGGTTGCAAAAATCGTCGGTCGCCCCGCCTTCGGTAACGATGACTGGCGTGCCGCAGGCGATGGCCTCGATGACCGGCAAATTGAAACCTTCGGCCCGGTAGGGTGAGAGGTAGCAATCGGCCACGTTGTACAACGAGCACAACTGGGCAATGCTGACGGTTTGGGGCAGCACGCGGATCGACTCAACACTGTCGTTGTCGATCGTGATGGCACCGCTGTCGGACAGCTTTTTGATCATTTGCACCGACGAAAGGCCGTACAGAGCCTGCTGGTCTTTGATCAGGAGCCGCGCCTTCTTGTTGGTCTGGCGCAGCGTGAAGAATGCTTGGATGATCAGGTCCAGCCCCTTGTTCCAGATCGGCGCGCCCACATTCAGGAACACGCAGTCGTCTTCGGCATACCCTAAGGACTCGCGCGCCGTGCGCCGCTGGGCCTCGTCATACGGCGCAAATTTACTGGTGTCCACGCCATGCGGAATGACGTAGACACTCTCCGGTGAAAAGCCGTAGTCGATGATGCGCTCGCGGCTCCATTGCGACGGGGTCACAATGACGTTGCCTTGTGCCACATAGGCATTGATATCGGTGCCGGGCGCAAAGCTGCGCTCGTCCAGGCCCAGCTCGGTCACCAGGAAGGTAATCTCCCTGGCAGCACTGGCGGCCACCAAGTTGGGGGAATGAATTTTGTAGACCGCGTCCACTGGCTGCCGCTCCCACGTGGGAATAGCGGCAATCGCCGCCTGCTCTGCAGCGGAGAAGCCAGAGTCGTTTTTATCCTTGGTCCAGCGCGTGTCAAACAGCGGCATATCCTGGTGCCACAGCGCAAGCCCTGGCAACTGCTGCAATGACAAGAGCTGGTATTGGTTCACCATCGCATAGGAATGGTTGATGCCAGTCCAGCCTTGGATCAGCAGCGATTTCTGTGCGTTCTCAATGGACATGCGCTTATTGTGTCGCAAAGGACCGCGGATTACTTGGGTTCACGGATCGCCTCGTCCAGCCCCTTGGTCAGCGGCCATGCAAAGTAGGAGATCACCGAGCGCGTGCCGACAACGATCTCGGCAGACAGCGTCATGCCCGGCAGAAAGCGGGCGTTGTCAGTCATATTTCGCAACTTGATGCCGTTCAGCTTCATGCGTGCAATGTAGTAGGTGTCGACGCTAGACTTGGCCGAGGCGTCCCGCTTGAACGCGTCTTCGCTGATGCCAGTGACGGTAGCCTCCAGGGCGCCATGACGCTGGAATGGATAAGCGTCCAGCTTCACATGCACTGGCATGCCAATCTTGATGTAGCCGACGTCCACAGAGTTGATTTGCACCTCGACCTGCAAATCGGAGTTCAGTGGCACCAGCGTGAAGAAGGTCTCCGCCTCCCGAATGATGGAGCCGGGTGACAGTTTGGCGATCTCCAGCACCACGCCATCGACCGGAGCGGTCAGTGTCACCAGCTTGCTGCGCCGGTCAGCCTTTTGCAATTGCTGCTCTATCCCGTCGCGCTCGCGGGTCAGCATCAGCAGATCTTCCATCGCCTTTTGACGCCAATTCTTCTCGAACGCAGTTTTTTCAGCCTCAAAGGCAGCCAGTTCCCGCTTCAGCTCGACCTCACGGCTGCGGGTGATCTCCAGCTCTCGCGCCACTTCCTGGCTGCGCTGCTGTGCTTCCAGAAGTTGCAGTGGTGCGCTGTACTTTTGCGCGACCATTTTTTCCTGCATCGCCTCGATTTCTTTCAGCGACTTCAACCGGGTCAGAACCAGCTGCTGATCCTGCTTGTTGGTCACCACCGCCGCACGCAGCCGGCCCGCCGTCTCCGACAACTTGAGCTGCTGGGCGTTGTAGTTGGCTTTTCGTTCTGACAGCAGGTCGGCCTGCAAAAGGCCATCAGCTGAAGTCGGCTTACCCGCAATCGATTTGCCGCCGGACAGCTCCAGTTGAATGCCCGCAATCTGTGTCTCCAGGCTGGTCATGCGCAACCGTAACTGCGATTCATCCGCCTGCGCAAAAGTTGCGTCCAGTGTTGCCAGGTTGTCGCCCTTTTTGACGACCTGACCAGCCCGGACATCAACACTTTGAATCACGCCCGTCTCCAGTGGCTGCACCACCACATTGGGCAATGGGTTTACCAGCCGACCTTGCGAGACCACGACCTGATCCAGCTGCGAGATGCTGGCCCAGACAAAGAATGTCAACAACGCAACAACCAGCAATTGCAGGGTGAACTGCGCATAGCGCGGCGGCGGGCTGCGCTCAATCTCGTCCGCGTCCGGCAGGTATTCCACCACCGTACCGGACTGGTTTGCGCCTCCAATCTTATGGAGCCAGCGCTTCACAAATGACTGGTTTGCTGGTTCCATAGGTGCTGGTAGGTTTCGCTTCGGGTTAACAACTCCTCATGCCGGCCAACGTCGACCAGCTTGCCTTGGTGCATCACCAGGATCGCATGCGCGTTGACCAAAGTCGACAGTCGGTGCGAGATCATGATTACAGTGCGGCCAACTGCAATTCGCGACAAGTTGTTGATAAAGATAGCCTCGCTCTCCGGGTCCAGCGCCGAGGCGGCTTCGTCCAGCACCAGAATGCGCGGTTTGGACAGCAAAGAGCGGGCAATCGACAAGCGCTGCTTCTGTCCGCCTGACAAGTTCGAAGCGTTCTCCTCAAGCATCGTGTTGTAGCCCTGGGGCAAGCGCTCGATGAACTCGGAGGCGCCCGCTGCATCGGCAGCAGCAACGATTTCCTCGAAAGTAGCCTCGGGCTTGGCCGCTGAAATGTTGTCGCGCACCGAGCCGCGGAACAAGAAATTCTCCTGTAAAACCACACCGATCTGGCGCCGCAAATGGGCCAGTTCGATCTCGCGCGCATCGGTGCGGTCAAAGCGGACGATACCTTCTTGTACCGGATACAAACCCTGGATCAGCTTGGTCAGTGTGGTCTTTCCGGATCCGCTGCGTCCAACAATGCCAATCACTTTGCCAGCAGGAATCGTGAAACTGGCGCGGTCCAGCGCCGCGTTGCTGGAGCCGGGGTAGCGAAAGGTCACTTCATCGAAAGAGATCTCGCCAGCCAGCTCTGGCCGTAGGCCTCCAGCACTGGCGCGACCTTCGGGCGCACGATTCATCACCTCGCCCATCATCTTGATGGACAGCGCAGTTTCTTGGTACTCGTTGACCAGTGCAACAATGGCAATCAGGGGTGCAGTAACGCGGCCGGTAATCATCTGAAAACCGATCAGCGCACCCACTGTCATGGTCTGATCAAACACCTCCTGCGCACCCATCACGATGATGACCACTGGCAACAGCTTGCCCAGTAAGTCGGTAATCGCATTCCCGGTGATGGCCAAGGTACCGACGCGGAAATGCATATTGATGGACTGGGCCGAGCGCTGGTCCCATTGGCGGCGCTGCGCCGGCTCAATCGCCAGTGCTTTGACGGTGCGCATGCCGTGTATGGTTTCCACCATCATCGACTGGCGCTCACCTTCTGCCTGGTATAGATCTTTCAAGCGCTTCTGAAAGGTCGGCACCATCGCCGCGACAATGCCAGCAATCAAGATCGTGAACACCAACGCCACCATTGCCAATTTGACCGAATAGGTAAATAGGATGGGCAAGAAGATCAGTAGAGAGGTCGCGTCCAGCACCGTGAAAAACATGCGTCCGGTCAGGAATGCACGGATTTTTTCAACCTGCTGCATGTGGCGCGTGATCACGCCTGCAGTGGTCGTCTCGAAATAGTCAATCGGGAGCGACAGCAAATGCGCAAAAGTACGCCGCGTCAGCCGCATATCTATCTTGTTAGTGGCCGACATCGTCAGAATCTGTCGCAGATAGCCGAATAGCGCGTCAACGATCAGTGCAATCACGATGCCCACGCCCAGCACCCACAGCGTGGACATGCTTTGGTGCACCAGTACCTTGTCGATGACCAGCTGAAAGAAAATGGGAGAGGCCAGCGCCAAAAAGTGCATCGCAATCGCCGCAATCGCAATATCGCGCAATGCGGCTTTCTGCTTCATGATTTCTGGGATAAACCAGCGAAAGCCAAAAGGCTGGCCCTCTTCGGGCAGCGCATAAACGCGCTTCATCAAAAATACTTCACCATCCCATAATGCGGTGAAATCGGCCTTGTCCATCAACAGGACCTCGGTCGCCTTCTGAGCCATGGGATTAAGCAGTGCAAGCTTCTGATCGCCTGCCGCGGAGGTTCCGATGACGATTACGCAGTTGCCATCTCGCAGGCGAGCGATCAGCGGAAAGACCCCGCCTTGGGCCAACAGGCCGTCCCACGTCAACCGGTCAAACTTGGCCTTGAGCCCGATGTCCGCTGCGATCCGTAGCACCGTTGCCGGCGCAGGCTCCTCCGCCGCCAAGGCGTAATCCTCTATCAACCGCTCCGGATTGACCGGTAAGCGGTGATGTTGGGCGATGGCGGCCAGGCATTGGACGGTGGAATGGGGGAAGCGTTCTGCCATTGTGAGTTGACACTGCGGGACTCAGGCATTTCAGCACAGGCCTTTTTGGCAGAACTCGGGAAATACGGGGTATTTGGAGCGCAGTTTTTACCAGGCGCACGGACAAAAAAATACCCGGCAAGGCCGGGTATTTTGCGTAGGGGGCGCCGTTGGCGCCGCTGTCTTTGTCAGCCCTTGCTGGCCAGAATGCCGTTGGTCGACGGATCCTGTGTTCCGTTCAATCCAGGGGTCTTGCTCAACAGCGCGGTCGCTGTCGCGTTCGGACTCAACAGGTTGCCATCGGCATCGAACTGTTTCATCACACTGACCATGCTGCCGACAGCCAACGTCGCTGGTGTTTGGACCGACAACTGGCTCGCCGCAGTGACTTGCAACTTGGTGCCGACGAAACCTTCGCCATCCCCGAAGCTGCCCAAGGCAGTCGCCAGCCCCGAAACCTTCGAACGCAAGTCGGTTCCAGTGGTAACAGGTTCTGCAACCTGCTCGGCCACAGGCACTTGCACCGTAGGCGCCACCGACTGGCCTTTAGCCAGGTCGGCAATCGCGCTGTCCACGCTCTGGTTCTTGTCGGCGACGAACCAGACATCGGCGGCTTCATGGGTGCTGCCATCCGAGGTCTTGTAGGTAGAGGTCAGGCCGATCAGATTTCCGTTGTCCTTGCTCAAATTGACCTGGCCCGTCGCACCGATTTCGGTGATGCCCAGTGAACTCAGGCTCTTGAGTTCACCCTCATTGGTGAGGCCATCAGAGTTTCCGTCCACCCAGACTTTCAGATCGGCAAACGCGGCATCCCGCTCGTTGATGACGCCGTCATGGTTGGCATCCAACTCTTGCAGCGCGGCATATCCGTCGGCAGCATTGCTGCCGTCCGCCAGCTTGGTCGCAGAACCGAACAATTCGGAGCCATTGTTGACTAAGCCATCATGATTACGATCCAATACCAGCAAACCATCGGTGCTGCTGACCCAACCAGTGTTGACGCTCTTTCCGTTGTCAAACAGGTCGAATTTCACGCCTGACTGGATGCTCAAGGTGCTGATACCGTTGCCGTCCAAGTCCAGCACCAGCGGCGTGCCCAGCGTCAGCCCTTGTATGGCTTGTGTCGTGAAGGCGCCGATCTGCGTCGAGGTCAAAGCCTCATTCTGTGCTGTTGTCAGCGCCGCAGCCTGTGTACTAGAGAAGGCACGAATCTGCGCCGTCGTCAGCGCAACCAACTGGCTGGTGGTCAGTGCTGCAACGGTTGCCGTGGTCAGGGCCGCGACCTGATTGGTCTTCAGCGCTGCAATGTCACGGGTTTCAATGGCAACAGCTTGCGTGGTCGAAAGCGCCAGCACCTGCTTGGTCGTCAGCGACGAGATTTGCGCGGTCGTCAGCGCAACGACCTGATCGGTCGTCAGTGCGGCCACATCGGCGGTGGTCAGCGCAACGACCTGCGCGGTCTTCAGTGCAGCGATGTCTGTGGTTTCCATCGCAGCAACTTGAGTAGTGCTCAGTGCCGCCACATCCTGCGTGGTCAGCGCCTGCACTTGGGTCGTCGTCAGCGAAACGATCTGGTCAGTCGTCAGCGCCACGACCTGATTGGTCTTCAGTGCCGCAATGCCACCGGTGGTAACTGCCTGGATCTGATCGGTCGTCAGCGCTGCGACATTGGCTGTGGTCAGCGCAGCAACCTGAATGGTCTTCAGGGCCGCAATATCAACAGTCTCGATGGCCGCTGCTTGAGAGGTGGTCAGGGCGATGACCTGATTGGTCGTCAGTGACGATACCTGCGCAGTGGTCAATGCTACGACTTGTCCAGTCGTCAAGGCTGCCACGTCGGCTGTGGTCAAAGCCACGACTTGGCCGGTCTTCAGCGCCGCGATATCGGTAGTTTCAATCGCAGCAACCTGAGCGGTAGTCAATGCTGCAACGTTGGCCGTAGTGACCGCCTGGATCTGCGCAGTCGTCAGTGCAACGATCTGGTCAGTGGTCAATGCTTGGACCTGAGTCGTCTTCAGCGCGGCAACGCCAGCGGTGGTAACGGCCTGGATTTGCGCAGTCGTCAGCGCCGCTACATCGGCGGTTGTCAGGGCGGCGACTTGATTGGTCTTCAGCGCTGCAATATCGACAGTCTGAATAGCCGCCGCTTGAGAAGTGGTCAGGGCGATGACCTGATTGGTCGTCAACGATGAGATTTGTGCAGTACTCAACGCGATGATCTGGTCGGTCGTCAGCGCGGCCACATCGGCTGTGGTCAGCGCCACAACCTGGTTGGTCTTTAGCGCGGCAATGTCGACTGTTTCGATCGCCGCCACCTGAGCCGTACTCAGTGCGGCCACATCGGCTGTGGTAATGGACTGGATCTGCGCAGTCGTTAGTGCAACAATCTGGTCAGTGGTCAGTGCTTGGACTTGGTTGGTCTTCAGCGCAGCGACGCCGGCAGTGGTGACTGCCTGAATCTGCGTAGTGGTCAGCGCCGCTACATCGGCAGTGCTCAGTGCTGCAACCTGAGTGGTCTTCAGCGCAGCAATATCAACCGTCTCGATCGCTGCAATTTGCGAAGTAGTCAGGGCCAGAATTTGGCCTGTCGTCAGTGACGAGACTTGCGAGGTGCTCAGCGCCACAATTTGGTCAGTCGTCAACGCCGCCACATCGGCAGTCGTCAATGCCACGACTTGGCTGGTCTTCAGTGCAGCAATATCTACGGTTTCTATTGCCGTGACTTGCGCAGTCGTCAGTGCACCGATCTGGGCGGTCGTCAGCACACCAACTTGAGAAGTGGTCAGCGCAACGATCTGGGCCGTGGTCAACGCAGCAATATCGGCCGTGCTGATAGCCACGATCTGGGCTGTCTTCATCGCCGCAATGTCAACAGTCTCGATGGCTGCCGTCTGCGCAGTCGACAATACGTTTACGCCTGCGGTGGACAAAGCTGGTACTTGGGTTGTGGTCAGCGCGACCACTTGATCCGTACGCAGTGCCTGCACTTGCGAAGTCTTCAGTGCAGCAATGCCGGAAGTCGTGATGGCCTGGATCTGATCAGTGGTCAGCGCGGCGATGCCGGCTGTGGAGATCGCCACGACCTGGTTGGTCTTCAGGGCAGCAATGTCTGTGGTCTCGATCGCCGCGACCTGGGCTGTGCTCAACACGCCCACGTTGGCGGTCGTAACGGCCTGGATCTGGCTGGTAGTCAGCGCAACAATCTGATCCGTAGTCAGGGCCTGGACCTGGTTGGTCTTCAAGGCGGCCACACCGGCAGTGGTGACGGCCTGGACCTGGTTAGTCGTGAGCGCGGCAACGTTGCTTGTGCTCAGCGCTGCAACCTGATTGGTCTTCAACACTGCGATATCGCGGGTTTCAATGGCTGCGGTCTGACTGGTGGTCAGTGCGCCGATCTGGTTGGTCGTCAGTGACGACACTTGTGACGTAGACAGTGCAACGACCTGATCGGTAGTCAATGCCGCGAAGCCAGCAGTCGTCAGTGCGACGACCTGGTTGGTTTTCAGCGCAGCGATGTCAGCGGTCTCAATCGCGGCAACTTGCGATGTGCTCAGCGCAGCAACGTTACCGGTAGTAACCGCCTGAATCTGGCTGGTCGTCAGCGCAACGATCTGATCCGTAGTCAGGGCTTGGACCTGGTTGGTCTTCAGCGCGGCCACCCCACCCGTGGTCACAGCCTGGATTTGGTTGGTCGTCAAGGCGGCCACGTTGGCAGTGCTCAGCGCGGCAACCTGGTTGGTCCTGAGCGCAGCAATGTCCACCGTCTCGATCGCCGCAGTTTGACCTGTGGTCAGCGCGCCAATCTGGTTTGTGGTCAGTGAGGAGATTTGCGAAGTGGTCAGCGCAACAACCTGATTGGTCGTCAGCACCGCAACGTCAGCGGTCGAAAGCGCCGCGACCTGGTTGGTCTTCAGGGCCGCAATGTCGGCGGTCTCAATCGATTGCACTTGCCCCGTGGTCAGTGCGACGACCTGGTTGGTCGTCAGTGAGGATATCTGACCAGTGGTCAATGAAACCACTTGATCTGTGGTCAATGCTGCAACACCAGCGGTGGTCAGCGCGACGACCTGATTGGTTTTCAGCGCAGCGATGTCTGTGGTTTCGATAGCGGCGACCTGGGCCGTCGTCAACGCAGCGACATTGGCAGTCGTAACGGCCTGGAACTGACTGGTCGTAAGCGCAACGATCTGGTCGGTGGTCAGCGCTGCGACCTGGCTGGTCTTCAAGGCTGCGACGCCCGCAGTGGTCACGGCCTGCACTTGGGCAGTGGTCAGCGCTGCGACGCTAGCGGTGTTCAGCGCGGCAATCTGCGACGTCTTCAGCGCGGCGATATCCACGGTTTCAATGGCTGCAACTTGAGAGGTACTCAGCGCGGCGACATTGGCAGTGGTGACGGCGACAACCTGACCGGTGGTCAACGCGACGATCTGGTCCGTGCCCAAGGCCTGAACCTGGCTGGTCTTCAATGCGGCAACACCCGCTGTGGAGACGGCTTGAATCTGGTTGGTGGTCAGCGCCGCAATGCTGCTGGTCGACAGTGCGGCAACCTGGTTGGTCTTCAGGGCAGCAACGTCCTGGGTATCCAACGCCTGGATTTGGGAGGTGGTCAGCGCACCGATCTGATTGGTGTCCAACGAAGAAACCTGCGCCGTAGTCAACGCCTTGATTTGGTCCGTTGTCAGCGCGACGAGATCGGCGGTTTCAAAGGCCGCAACCTGGCGCGTTGTGAAAGCCGCAACATTACCCGTGGAGAAGGCGACCACCTGGGCCGTCTTGAACGCCTGAATCTGGGATGTGGTGAATGCAGAGACCTGCGAGGTCGTGAACGACTGGATGTCATCCGTTGTCAACGCCTGAATCTGAAAGGTAGTAAGGGCCGCAATCTGCGCCGTCGTCAAGCCACTAAGGTTACTCATCTTTATTCCTTTGGACCAATCAGGTCACTACCCCACCGTTTGCTGCTGCAGTCTGTAAGCCGTTTGCTTACCGCTCGTTACATATGACTCTACAGGACGCCTAAACCCTCTTGGACCTAGATTTCTTTGTAACGAACAGTACGGCCGCTTCTCTTCATCGACATAAACACTAAAAACTTTAGAAGCGCAGGGGGCCATTATTGGCAACATTTGCTTACATCCTCAAGCGGAGATTCAGAGTCGAAAGTCCCTTTATGCGCTTTCTGTGCATTTCTTCACACTATTCGCGCTTTGGACCACTCTTCCGCTCGCCGCCGGGCCTCGCGCAGTGGCGCGTCGGCCATCAGCTTTTCAGAGTGCGCCAAGTTCGTCGTTGCAACCTTGTCTCCGGCCTGGCTGGCAATCAAAAACCATTTGTGCGCCTCAATCGCGTCCAATGCTGCGCCCTCGCCCTTGGCATAGGCCAATCCCAGACGTGATTGCGCCTGCACCACCTTCTTATCGGCCGCCCGGCACAAATAAGTGAGTGCCTGCTGCGCGGTAATCTGTGGAAATTTGGCTTGCATGGCTAGCAAGGCCAGATTGAATAGCGCCTCCGGATCATCCTGGGCTACGGCTTTTTCCAGCCACATGAGGGCGTCGGGCCAGCGCTCCAGCCGGGCGTATAGAGCGCCCAGCGTCGCCTGTGCCGCCGCAAAACCCTGCTCGGCCGACTTGTGGCACCAGTCCAACGCCAGGTTTACATTGCGCGCCAAGCCAGCTTCCGTGTTGCCGCTGGCATACAGCGAACCTAGATTCCACTGCGCCTTGGGCTCACCCTGCGCAGCTGATTCGGACAACCATTCGACCGCAGTCTTGGCATCTCGCGCAACGCCGCGACCTTCCAGGTACATCAGCCCCAACGCACATTGCGCCTGCGCATGGCCCTGCCGAGCGGCCAAACTGAGTACGCGTTCGGCTTGGGCCAACGCATTCGGCCCGCCGTCTTTAAGCAAGTCCTCACCGACCTTGAACTGCGCTTGCGCAACGCCCAGTGCGGCCGCATGCTGGTAGCAGCCCAGCGCGACATGCCCCAAATCTCCCTCCAACAGGCTACCCACGGTCACCAGTGCGGCGGCGTGGCCCTGCTCAGCGGCGCGCAAGTACCAGCCAAGGCCCCGGAACGGGTCGGGCGTCAGCAGGTTACCGGAGGACAAGTTTCTGGCCAGCGCAAACTGCGCGTCAGCCTCGCCCTGTTCAGCGCTCTTCCTGTACCAGTCCAGTGCTTCGTAAACTCCGGTCGCTTCCAGCAATCGACCCAGGGCGTTCTGGGCACGGGCGTCGCCCTGCTGTGCGGCGCTGCGATACCAGTGCTGCGCTTGCGCGAGGTCCGCCGCAACGCTCCAGCCCATCTCATAGAGCAGGCCCACGTGATAGCGCGTGTCGGCGTCGCCGGACTCAGCAGCTTCCAGCCATTTCTGCGGCGAACGCCGACGCTCCTGGTTCGTCTTGCGCTTAGCGGAGTTGCGCCCAGCGCCACGGGTGCTACCTGCCAATTCAAGCCGCTCCAGCGCAACCATCGCCTGCACGCTGCCTTGCGATGCCGCGCGGCGGTACCAGTCCAATGCCAGTGCACTGTCAGGTGCAACGGCTACGCCTCGTAAATGGAGGTCCCCCAATGCGCACTGCGCGGCCGCCATGCCCTGCTCCGCTGCGCTAATCAAGTACTCAAAGGCCAGGCGACGTTGCTCGCCGCTGGCCTGCTCGGCATTGAGTACCGCCTTGGACCAAGCCCATTGCGCCTCCAGCAAACCGGCCTGAGCCGCTTGTTGCAAGCAGGCCAGCGCGGCATCGCGGTGCGGAGCCTCCAGAAACCGGCCGAGCCGATAGATCGCCTTGGTATTTCCCTGCGCCGCGGCTTTACCCAGCCACAGCATCGCGCTGGTCTCATCACGTTCAACGCCAATGCCGCTCAAGTAGCGCGTCGCCAGCAGGTATTGGGCAGACGACAGGCCCTTGCCCGCAGCCTGCTGCAGCCACTGAATCGCCTTGGGAACATCAACAGCCACGCCAATGCCATTGGCATACATCAGCGCCAATTCGTATTGCGCCTCCAGCGTGCCAATACGCGCCTCTTTCAGGGTTTTTTCGAAGTTGCGCTTGTCGCGCAGGTTGGTGCTGGCGGTCATCGTCTATTTTTGTGCCAATTGGGTTTCGGCCTGGCCGCCTCCAAGCGCGCGATACAACTGGGCAGAGGCATCCAGTTGGCCACGCCGAACCTGAATCGACGTCTGGCACGCAGCCAGCCAGTCGCGCTGGGCGTCCAGAACATCCATCGGACTGGTCAGACCCGCTTGTGCGCGAGCCACAGCCGCATCCAGCCTATATCTTTGTGCGCGCTCATTGGCCAGCGTAGCCCGCATTTGCCGCGCCGTGGAGTTGCTGGCCGCCAAAAGATCCGCCACTTCGCGAAACGCCAGTTGAATGGTTTTTTCGTACTCTGCGATTGCGATTTCCTTACGCGCATCCGCCAGATCCCGGCCAGAGGCGGTACGTCCGCCGTCGAACAGCGGCATGGCAATAGTGGGCTGAAATGTCCAGGACCCGCCCGCAGCAAACAGGCTGGAAAGCCCGGCACTGGCAACGCCAGCACCCGCGGTCAGCAAGATGCGTGGCAAGAAGGCCGCCCGGGCAGCCCCCACATTGGCGTGCGCCGCACGGAGCCGGTATTCGGCAGCAATCACGTCAGGGCGTAGCAACAGAACGTCGCCGGGCAGGCCATCTGGCAGAGTGGCCGTCAGGCTCAACTCTTCCAGCGACTTGCCATCCGGCAGTGTTGCCGGCATCTTGCCGATCAGAAAATTCAGTCGGTTGGTGGCCACAGTCCGCTGATAGTCCAGCGTCTCGTTCGCAGCGCGGGCTGACTCCAGTATGCCCAGCAGTTGCTGGACCTCGACCTCACCAACACCACCTGCATCACGTCCCTTGGTCACCAGTTGTTGGGTTTGCTCACGCGTCTCCAGAGCGGCACGCGACAGCGCGCCCATCTCATCAAGTTGCAGCACCGTGAAGTAGGCGGAAGCAACATCTGCAATCAGCGCAATCTGCACCGTCTTTTGCGCAGCCTGCGTCGCCAACACGTTGCTCTTTGCCGCATCGGACAGCCCGGACAACCGTCCCCACAGGTCGGCCTCGAAGGAGATTACGTTCAGGCCCAGGTCGTAACGTTCGTTGGACAGCGTAGTGCCGGTCGCGCTGATGTTGCCTGGGGTATTGGAGAAACTGCCAGAGCCAACCAAATTGACAGTGGGCAGACGATCCGCCTTGGCAAAACCGTATTGCGCACGCGCCTCTTGAACGCGCGCGACTGCAATACGCATATCGCGGTTGTTTTCCAGCGCTGCATCTATCAGCGCCTGCAGGCGAGCATCGGGGAAGAAGGTCCGCCAGTGCACGCTGCCCACACCGCGCAAATCGGGAGCGATTGACTGAGGCCAGGCATTGGCTACAGGCGGCTCGGGCAGCTTCAGTTCGCCAATCGACGAGCAGGCCCCCAGAAAAAACAGGGTCGCCAACCCTCCGCCGTGGACCAACAGCCTCGGTATCGGGGCGTGCGCGGTCGTGCGTGAAGGGAGCTTCATGCCGGGCAGTTTACGGCGCCTGCGCGGATCGCAAAACGCCATAAATAGACCTGTTTCTCATGCTTTTTTTTCCTCAAATGGTGGGCACTTGCCCTAGGATGCGCAACACGCGGCTTACCATCCACCGCTAGAAACTCTTGCAGGAGAAGCCGTTTGGCGACTGAGGAATCCTTTGCGATTGCGGTGCGACGCGCCTGGAACACCGAACTTTCGTTTGGCGAACTGTTGGACACCGCCGGCCGGCTCGAAGCTGCGGGCGACAGTGCGCTGGCGGTGGTGCTGTACCAAACATGGCTGGATCGCAACCAATCACCCTATGCCCATGCGGCGCTATTCAACTTGGGCGTGGCACTGGGCAACGCCGGTGATTTGCCCAAGGCCGAGGCAGCCTATCTGCGGGCGATCCAGATTTTTCCCGGCTTTGTCCAGCCGTATCTCAACCTCGGCACGCTGTATGAGCGTATGGGCCGAATCGAAGATGCGTTGAAGCAATGGCGCTGGGTAGCAGAAAACATTTCAGCATCCGGCGAAAACATAGGCTTTGTATTGATGGCGCTGAACCATCTTGGCCGGGTGCTTGAAACCCACAAGCGCCTGGAAGAGGCCACCGGGTATCTGACACGCAGCCTGACGATAGACCCAAGCCAGACAGATGCCATGCACCACTGGGTGCACCTGCGGCAAAAGCAGTGCATCTGGCCGGTCTACGCGGGCTTGCCCGGCGTAGACCCGGAATGGATGCGCCAGTGCACGTCGGCGCTGGCGATGCTAAGTGTCTCCGACGACCCGGCACAACAGCTGCGGGCCGCGCACCATTTCGTCGAAAAGAAAGTCGCCCACGGCCTGCCGGTGATTACGCCCACGCAGGCTTACAGGCACCGCAAGATACGCGTGGCCTACGTGTCGTCGGACTTTTCGCTGCACCCAGTGTCCATGCTGATGGCCGAATTGTTCGAGCTGCATGACCGCGAACATTTCGAGATCTATGGCTACTGCTGGAGCCCGGAAGACGGTTCGGCCCTGCGCCAACGCGTGATCGCGGCAATGGACCACTTCACACGGATTGACCAACTTTCTGACGAAGCCGCGGCGCAGCTCATGCGCTCGCACGAGATTGACATCCTGGTCGACCTGCAGGGCCAGACCTCGGGCGCACGCGCGAACATGCTGGCCTACCGCCCGGCGCCTATTCAGATCACTTACCTGGGCCTGCCAGCCACGACCGGTCTGCCATCGATCGACTATGTGATTGCCGATCGCTTCCTGATCCCGCAGGAGACTGCGCAGTTCTATTCGGAAAAGCCGCTGTACATGCCGGATGTCTACCAGGTCAGCGACCGCAAGCGGGCCGTTGCGGTGGCGCCCAGCCGCGCCAGTTGCGGCCTGCCGGACGATGCCTTTGTGTTCTGCTCGCTGAACAACAACTACAAATACACGCAGGAAATGTTCGACGTCTGGATGAACATCCTGCGCCGTGTACCCAACAGCGTACTGTGGCTGCTGTCGGACAATCCTTGGGCCGAAGCCAATTTGCGCAAAGAGGCCTTGCAGCGCGGCATCGATGGAAACCGTTTGCTGTTTGCGCCACGCGTACTGCCCGAGCACTACCTGGCCCGCTACGCCTGCGCCGATCTGTTTCTCGATACCTTCCCGTTCAATGCCGGCACCACTGCCAACGACGCGCTGTGGGTGGGCTTGCCCGTACTGACCCGCTGCGGCAAGTCGTTTGCTGCCCGCATGGCGGGTGCATTACTGACCGCGGCTGGCATGGACGAGTTGATTACCTACAACGTCGCGGACTACGAGGAGAAGGCCGTGGCCATTGCGTCCGACCCGGCAACTCTCCCAAGGCTGCGTACGCAACTGCAGCAAGTACGTACGGATGGGGTGTTGTTTGATACGCCGCGCTTTGTGCGTAATCTGGAAGGCGAACTCAAGCGGCTGGTGGCCGACCTTTAGTGCAGGTATTGCTGGTTTGCGAACTTCTGTTCGCAATGCGCCAGCCAAGGCTCAGCCAGATAGCGGATCTGCGCATCGTTGTTCAGAATGCGCAACATGATCTTGGTCTTTTCCTGGCGCGCGGCAAGATCCAGCTCTTCGGTGTGGGCACGGCTGCGCAGCTGCTCGATCAGCACCGCGCAGGCGCCCTCGAAACGCACCACGCCATCCCAATCCTGGACCTTTGCAGCCTCCAGCATCTTGGCGCTGCTGTCCTCGATGGCTTTGTAATAGTCAATCAGCATTTGCGGCATGGCAACAAGCCTCTTCGATTCAAACCGGCCGCAGATACGCAGGGCCCCGGCTTTCGATCTGCTTCCAGCCGGAGGCGATAGGCTCGATCAGGCGTTGCACTTCGTCCAGCGCAGCCAAGTCGTTGCGGGCATTGGCCATCACCAGTTTGTTAACGCAGTATTCGTAGACAGATTTCAGATTGGCGGCAATCTCTCCACCTTTTTCCAAATCCAGCGGCGCCTGAAGGCCCTCCTCCAGAATGCGGATCGCATTCCCGATCTGGGTGCACTTGTTGGGGATGTCACCGGACTGCATATGCAACTTGGCGGCGCCGATGGCGCGCTGCAAGGCTTCGAACAGCAAATTGACCAACTGGTGCGGGTCCGCCATGTCCACGCTGGCTTCCACACTGGCACGCTTGTAGGCCGAGGCGGAACGGGTACTGGCGGAGGTGAACATGCTGCAAATCCTTGTTGTCTTGCAGTAAGTATCGGCAGGTTTTGGACCGACTAAAGCCCTGGGCGAAAGAAGTTCGACTTCTTAACGGAGAAGATATGCTACAAAAACAGGAGCTGCTTACGCAGTATCTACGGGCTAAAACACCACTTTTCATGCCTAAAACTCAGCTTGTGGACTTGTTCCAGGTCGCGATTTGTTGGGCCACATAAGTGTTCAGCGCGTTCAGGCTGGCCATCTTGGCGTCCAGCGCGCTGTATTGAGCGCGTATCCGCTTCTCGAATGCATCGGCCCGGTCGTTGATCCGGGTCTGGTCCTTGGCATTGGTGTCCAGTTCCTTTTGCAGCGCGCTGGCCTTGTTGACCACGGCGCCGCCGGTGGCGAGTGCGCCTTTGGCAAAGTTGGCAAACTTCAACGCAAAACCGTTGGTCTGGATGTCATTGTTATTGGTGGTGAACAGCTTGGACAACTCGGTGCCATTGTTGGCCGCAGCGGACAGCTTGGTCGTGTTCATCGACAACGTACCATCCAGTTGGCGCTCAATGCCAATGTCATTGAGCCGCTTGTACACCGAGCCATTGCTGATCGAACCCACCATGCTGCGCAACAGGTTCTGCATTCCGACGATGGACGAGTCGCCCTGAAAAATGGACGGCGTCTTGGTCGCAGCGTCGTATTTGGTGACATCCGCCAGGTCGCTGGCCAGCGCGTTATAGGCGGTGATGAAATCCTGCACGTTCTTGACGGCCGCCGTCACGTCCTCGCTGACCGCCATCGTGACGGGCGCACGGGCTTCGGTACCGCCAATGTTGTTGTAGTTGGTCGTGGTCACAGCCATCACAGTCACGGTGACGCCTGGGAAGTTGTTGGCAAAGGTGTTGGAGCTGGAAGTCACCGCCGTGCCGTTGATGCGGGCCTTGGCGTCCTGGCCGTACGTCGCTTGCAGTCCGGCGCTGGCCATGCCGAACGAGGCGTTCTGCGGATCGTAGGCCATGCGTGACAGGCCGTTGTTGTCGTTGTCCACGCTGTCGCCGGTGTCGCTGACCTGGATCCGGAAACCATTGGCCGCACCGGTGCTCTTGGAGCTCAGTTGCAGGCGGTCACCGGTGCCGTCGTTGAACACGGTCGCCACAATGCCGGCATTGGCAGCATTGATCTTGGCCGCCAGCGTGGTCACGGTGTCAGTCGCAGTAACGGTGATGGCAACGTCGCCGCTGGCGTTGGCTGCGGCAAATGTGGGCCGGGCGCTGCCGACGCCGTTCTGGGCGTTGGTCAGATTGGTCTGGGCCGTGACGACGGCCGCATTGGCGTTGGTCGCGGCGGTGTTGGCGGCAGCGTATGCGGCAGCGGCGCTGGCCTGGTCGCCGGTGGCGGTGGCCAGTGCAGCATTGGTGGGTGCAGCATTGGCGACGGCCGTGGCCTGGTCGGACGTGGCATCTGCAAGCGCGGTGCTGGCGGTGCCGACGTCATTGGTAGCCACGACCTGGGCTGCGTTGGCAGTGGCCACATCGTTGGCGGCGGTGACAACCGCTGCGTTGGCTGCGGTCTGTGTTGCCGTCGCGGCAGTCAAGGCGTTGTTGGCCGCAGTAGCCGCTGCCGTAGCGCTGCTGGCAACGCCGGCTGCTGTCTTGGCAGCGCCCTTCAATGCAGACGCGTCGGTCGCATCAGCGGTGGCGGTGATGCCATCGGCATTGGTCTGGGCAGCCGAGTCCACCGAGCCCAGCACGCCATACGCAATGTTTTTGGCTTGCAGCGCAGCATCCTCGGCGGCCTGCAGGCTGGGCGTGGAATGGTCGTTAGCGCCAACCGCAGTCACCCAGGAGGTATACGCGTCGGAATAACTCTTCAGCGTGCTGTTGGACGGGTTGTTCGCAGCATAGATGGCCAGGTTGGTCGCCGCGTCGTTGTCGTCGGTCAGCGCGCTGCTGGATGCCGAGTTGGCTGACGCCAGCGCGCTTGTCGCTGCATTGGCGGTGTTGCTGGCGTTGTTGTAATTGGTGGTAGCCGTAGTGACGCCAGCATCGGCCGCAGTCGATGCGTTGTTGGCATTGGTCAGCGCGCTATTGGCATTGAGCAGCGTCGCATTGGCTGCAGTCAACGTGTTGTTGGCGTTGGTGTAAGCCGTGGTGGCCGCTGCCAGGGCGGCAGTGGCACTACTCAACAGGGCGTTATTGCCGGCAGCGTTGGCGATGGCAACGGCCAGCGCGGCGTCGGCATCCGACAGAGCGGTGGCGGCGGTGGCCAGCGTGGCGGCGGCGGCGGTCTGGGTGGCCTGGGCCGTGGTCAACGCGGCCTGGGCCAGCGGGACTGCGTTGTCGGCATTGCCGACGTTGGTGTTATCGGTGCTGGCGTTGCCGCTGGCACTGGTCCAGGTGCCCTTGCTGATGGTCAGCGTGCCCGCGCCTACAAAGGTGCCCGTGCCAATACTGGATGACGAGGTGGACTGGGCCTTGGCCAGTTGGTCTACATCGAGAGTGAACGAGGTCGCCGAAGCGGTGCTGGAGGCGGAGATGGTCGCAGCGCTGGTGTTGGACGAGGAGGCTGAGCGGGCGACCCAGGCTGAGCTGGCAGACAGGCGGGTCGCAACATCGGCCAGCGTGGAAAACTGTGACTGGATCGTGCCAAAAGCAGAAATCTTGGCCTTGTCTATCGTCGCGGCATTGGCCAACGCGGTCAGCGGCTGTTTTTCCAGCGCGACCAGTTTGGTCACAATGGCTTCTGAATCCAGACCATTGGTACCGATACCTAGCGATGTGATAGTAGCCATGAACAAGCCTCCTGCTTCAACAAGAACACCTCAGTGTGCTCTTTTTGCGGGGTTTGTAAAACCGGGAAATAGCCCCGGATTTCAGCAAAGCCCCTATGGAACGACAAAAACGGAAAGAGGCTTTCGCCTCTCCCCGTCTTGTATATCGGCCGCCTTCTGCAGAACTTGAGGCGACCGACCTTTCCGTTTGCCGGGTTTTTGCCCGGCTTTTCTGCCTTTTAACGCAGCAGGGCCAGCACGCCTTGAGGCAACTGGTTGGCCTGAGCCACCATCGCGGTACCTGCCTGTTGCAGGATCTGGGCGCGGGACAGGTTGGCGGTTTCTGTTGCAAAGTCAGCGTCCTGAACACGTGAACGCGATGCGCTCAGATTTTCAGAAGTTGTTGCCAGGCTAGAGATCGCGGTTTCAAAACGCGATTGCAAGGCGCCGAACTTGGCACGTTGACCGGAGACCACGCTGATCGCAGCATCCACGGTGGACAGCGTGCGGGTTGCAGATTCCACGGTGCCGACGTCCAGTGTGTCTGCGCTTTGCAGTTGGCTGGCGCCAGTGGTGGCCAGCACGTAGGAAGTCTTGGCCGCATTGGTAGAACCAGCGGTGGCAGACAGCGCGAACGACTTGTCGGAGTCCATAGTCAGCGAGCCGGTGATGTAAGCGATGCTGGCGGCAGCGATCGTGCCAGTGTCACCCACCACACCAGTCAACATCGTGGTGCCGTTGACATCGACGTTGAACGTGCTGGCAGCAGCCGACTTGTTACGAACCATGATGTCTTCGCCGGACGCGTTGGTCAGCGAGATGCCGGAGCCAGCGTCGTTCAACTTGGCGGTCACACCAGTCTGCGAAGACTTTTCATTGATCGCATTGATCGCGGAAGCCAGGCCATCAGCGTTGTTGGCGGCGCCGGAAGTGAACGATACAGTCACCGCAGTGGTGTTGTTCGACACGATTTCCAGCGAGTAGCTGGAGCTGGCAACAAATGTAGACAAGTCTACTTCAGTGCGCGCAGTTGCGGACACGCCAGTCGTGCCAGTCTTGGCGTTGACAGTTGCAGCCACGGTCTTAGCGCTGTCGCCTTGGGCCACCGAAAGGGTTGCAGATCCGAGCGAACCGTCGATCTTGAATGCTGTGTCAGCAACGATGGAGGATGTGGTCGAACCCTTGACCATGGACGCTGCAGCGGAAGCCACGGCGGAAGAAGTGGTCAAAGTAGCGGAGCCACCAACGTTCAGGTCACCCTTGTTCAGGTTAGCGGTCACGCTACCGGCAACGACAGAACCTTGGCGGTTGTTGCCGTACTTGCTGGTTGTGAAGTTCGCTGTTGTCGCATTGATGGTCTGGTTGGCATTGGCACCGACTTGGAAGTCTGCCGATGTGAACGAGCCGTCCAGCAGGTTCTGACCGTTGAACTGCGTGGTTTGCGCAATGCGGTTCAGTTCGGCGCCGAGCTGGCTTACTTCCTGGTTCAACGCTGCGCGGTCAGACGCAGAGTTGGTCGCATTGGCGGACTGCACTGCCAGTTCGCGAATACGCTGCAGGATGGTGTTGGAAGCGCCCAATGCGCCTTCAGCAGTTTGCGACAGCGAGATGCCGTCGTTGGCATTGCGGGAAGCCTGGTTCAGACCGCGAATTTGCGACGTGAAACGCTCGGAAATACTCAAGCCAGCGGCATCGTCTTTCGCGCTGTTAATGCGCAGGCCAGACGAGAGGCGCTGAATCGCTGTGCTCAAGCCCATTTGACTGTTGGTCAAGTTGCGTTGCGCTGTCAAAGAATTGACGTTCGTGTTGATGGTTGCTGTCATTTCGGTAACTCCTGAAAAAAACTCACCTAATCCGGCGAAATGCCGATCCCAACGCCAGCATTGCTGCTGACCGCTATGACCGGCGCGCCGTGATTGACGCCTTCCGGACGACGTACCCAAGAGGGCCCGTTGGAGTAGTTTTCGGGCAGTTCGGGAAAAACTTAAGTGCCAGATGCAGAAATTGACCTCTATCACAGGCAACTTTGCACGGAAAACCCATTAGCGGGCGATTTACACCCCAGTTCGGGCATTCAAGGGTTAACCCCCATCAAGTTTTGTTGCGCAGAGTCAATTTGGCTGGCTTTTGCCGCGCTTATCGCGCAAATGCGTCTGTGAGCGATCTCCAGAATTCAACCCATCGTTACTGATTGTCTGCACGTTAGTTAAGCAGGCTCTGCAATCGGCGGCGACGCTGATTCAATCTTTTTAGGAGTTTCGCGATGGCTTCAACCATTAATACCAATATCCAGTCACTGACTGCGCAGCGCAACCTTGCCAACTCACAGCTGGCAATGTCGACGTCGATGGCGCGTCTGTCATCGGGATTGCGCATCAACAGTGCTAAAGATGATGCAGCGGGTCTGGCCGTCAGTGAACGATTCACCGCCCAGATTCGTGGTGTCAACCAGGCCGCCCGCAATGCCAATGACGGCATTTCGCTGGCCCAGGTAGCAGAAGGCGCCTTGGGTAGCTCTTCCGGCATCCTGCAACGTATCCGCGAATTGGCCGTGCAGTCTGCCAATGCGACCAACTCCGCATCGGACCGCGCAGCCCTGAATTCAGAAGTCAGCCAATTGACAGCTGAACTGAACCGGATTGCAGCGACCACACAATTCAACGGCCAGAACATTCTGGACGGCAGCTTTACGTCGGCTACCTTCCAAGTCGGCGCCAATGCCAACCAGACCATTATTGCGACCACGGCCAATTTCAGTACGACGAAATACGGCAATAACCGCATGGGCTCGGCAGTAGCAGCCAACACGGGCGGCCCTGGCGATCTGGTTCTGGGCACCGCCAGTGCGGGCACCAACCCTTCAACAGCCATTACCGGCAATGCCAGCGCAGTTATCGCCGACGTCCTGGCGATCAGCGGCTCCACCGGCAGCGCCAATGTGGCAGTGAATATCGGTGACAGCGCGAAAACAGTTGCAGCCAGCATCAATGCGCAGGCCGGCACCACCGGCGTCTCGGCAACCGCGCGCACCAACCTGGATATCAACAACTTCACACTGGCCGGAGCGTATTCCCTGTCTGTGGTTTCCAACAACCCCAGCACCACGCCCGCTACCGTGGCTTTCAATATTGGCTCCTCGCTGAATAACTCGGATGGCCTGGCTGCGGCAATTACCGCATTCAACGACAAGTCATCTCAAACCGGTGTGACCGCAAAGATCAATGTGGCCGGTACCGGCATCACATTGACCAACGAAAGCGGCGCCGATATTTCCATCACCAGTGCAGCAACATCGGTCGGCGCTTTTGATGTCGTCAATCCTGATGTCGGCCCGATCCCGCCAGCAGCTCCAGTCACCCCGGCCGTCGTCAACGTTGCAGCCAGTGGCAGCGCCTACATTACTGGCGCCATCACGATGGATTCCAACGGCAGCTTCAGTGTCGGCTCCCCCAATGGCGAGGCCATATCGACTGGTGCAAGCTTCTTCACCGGCATCAGCTCTGCCAGCGAATTGCAAGCCGCATCGACGATGGACGTCTCCAGCGTCGACGCTGCAACACGCACGCTGTCTACGGTGGACTCGTCGCTGGCCGTGATTTCTGCCCAACGCGCCAAATTCGGTGCGCTGCAGTCGCGCTTTGAAACGACAATCGCCAGCTTGAACACCACCTCGGAAAACCTGAGCGCATCCCGCTCACGGATTCAGGATGCAGACTTCGCGATGGAAACCGCGAATCTGTCACGCACCCAGATCTTGCAACAGGCCGGTACGGCGATGGTGGCCCAGGCCAACCAGTTGCCACAGTCTGTGCTGCAGCTGCTCAAAGGCTGATATCGGGCTGCCGCAAAGCGGGGCCTGATTCTCTGGGTTGCCCTTGGGGCAATCGATTGCGTCAACACGTCTGTAGTTTTCGCCTCCAGTTTTCGTCTGAAATACCGATATAGGACTTGTCAGTCCAGCGGGGAGTCACGCATGTGGCCCAGCCCCAGTCTTTGCTTGTAGGGAAACTTCCTACAGGCCGTTTTCGTTTTTACTGACGACTGGATTAGCCGTTTTCCAATTTCGGAATTGAGGCCCGCATTCCAGAATTTGCTCCATGGTGATTCATCCGAATCGCTGACTCGTCACCGACCGACATGGAGCCTCAAATGACCAACGAACAACTGCTTGCTGAAATCCGCGAAGCCAATATGACTTACCTCATGTTGGCGCAAAACCTGATCCGCCAGGACAAGGCCCAAGCGCTCTTTCGCCTGGGGATGTCTGAAGAGGCCGCCGACCTGATCAGCGCACTCTCTCCTGCACAAATCCTGAAAATCTCCTCCGGCAACATGCTGCTGTGCCGCTTCCGCGTGGATGACGATCTGGTCTGGAACCTGCTGACCAACCACACGACTTCCAGCAAGGTCGACAACGATGCCACCACCAAGCTGCACGCCAGCATTCTGATGGCCGGCAAGTTTGCCGAAGCCATGTAAAGCGCAACGAGGACTATCACCATGGCTACCAAAAGTGTTTTGAATGACTCCCGCCAAGTGGAGCGTGCTGTTTCCCTGATTCAACTGGGTGCTCGCCTTCAGGTATTGGAGAGCGAGACCAACCTGTCTTATGAGCGGCTGCTGCGCCTCTACAAGGAAGTGGCGGGTCGCTCGCCCAGCAAGGGCCAGTTACCGTTTTCCACAGAATGGTTTCTGACCTGGCAGCCCAACATCCATGCCTCGCTGTTCCAGAACACCTATGAATACCTGACCAAAGTCAGCGCCATGGAGGACATTGATGCGGTGATGGCAGCCTATCGTCTGTACACCGAGCAGATTTCCGCTTGCGGCGTGGAACCCCTGCTGTCCATCACCCGGGCCTGGCGCCTGGTCAAGTTCATCGACAACAACATGCTGTCCATGACCAAGTGCTGCAAGTGCGGTGGCCACTATGTATCCGAAGCCTATGAAAACAGCCGGCACTTCGAGTGCGGCCTGTGCACGCCACCGGCCCGTGCAGGCAAAGGCGCCTCCAGCGGCGGGATACTGTTGCACTGATTGCTATTGAAATAGTAGCTGGCCACGCAACCCCTACAAGGCGCAAGGCCGAATTTGGCAATAAATTCAAGCGCCGGCGCAGAGCGACGATATGATAGGGAACAGGCCTGCATAAGGCGCCCTTTTCCACCCCTGAGGTTCCCGGCCTCACTGTCACAATGCGCCTATGTTTGTAATCGTCGGCTGGCTTGTCATTCTGGTGTGCGTGTTTGGCGTGTACATCGTCCACGGTGGAAACATCATGGTGATCCTGCACGCCTTGCCGTTCGAGTTGATCACCATCGGCGGCGCCACAGTCGGTGCGTTCCTCGCCAACAACCAGATGAAGGTGGTCAAGGCCACCATCAAAGGTTTGGGCGAATGCTTCAAGGGCAGCAAATACACCAAGGCCCGCTACATGGACTTGATGGCGCTGATGTTCGACATCCTGCAAAAGGCGCGCAAGGAAGGCCTGATGGCCATTGAAAAGGATGTCGAGACGCCAGAAGAATCCGAGATCTTCAAAAAATATCCGATTGTGGGCAGTGACCACCACGTCGTGGAGTTCATCACCGACTATTTGCGCATGATGGTGTCCGGCAACCTCAATGCCCACGAAATCGAATCGCTGATGGACAACGAAATCGAAACCCACCACCACGAAGCCCATGCGGCGGTGGCGGCGATCCAGCGCGTGGCCGGTGGTTTGCCCGCCTTCGGTATTGTTGCCGCCGTGTTGGGCGTGGTGAACACCATGGGCTCGGTGGGCCAACCCCCCGCCGTCTTGGGCGGCATGATCGGCTCGGCGCTGGTCGGCACCTTCCTGGGTATTTTGCTGGCCTATGCGTTTGCCGAACCACTGGCTGGCGTACTGGAGCAAAAAGTCGAAGAAGCTGGCAAGGAGCTGCAGTGCATCAAGACCACGCTCTTGGCCAGCATGCAAGGCTACAACCCTTCCACGGCTATCGAGTTTGGCCGCAAGGTCCTGTTCTCCACCGAGCGTCCATCCTTCACCGAGCTGGAAGAGTTCGTGAAGAAGAAGTAGCAAGAAAAGCGAGAGCCCGGCATGGCCGACTCCAAGAAACTCCAACCGATCATCATCAAGCGGGTCAAGAAGGGCGGCCACGTTGCGCATGGTGGCGCCTGGAAGATCGCTTACGCCGACTTCGTCACCGCGATGATGGCGTTCTTCCTGCTGATGTGGCTGCTGGGCAGTACGACCGAGGGCGACAAGAAGGGCATTTCCGATTACTTTCAGTCCCCGTTGAAGGTCGCGCTGCAGGGCGGCCCGGGTGCTGGCTCCAGCAACAGTATCGTCACCGCCGGCGGCAACGATCTGACCCAAAATGCGGGTCAGGCCAAGCGTGGTGATAGCGAGCAAAAGCTGGCCAAGAAAACCGCCGCGGAGCAAAAGAAGTCCGAGCGCTCCAAAAAGGATTCGCAAGCCCTGGCGGCACTGAGCGCCAAGATTGCAGCAGCGATTTCCAGCAACCCCAAGCTGTCCGAGTTCAGCTCGCAAATCAAACTGCAAATCACCCCCGACGGCCTGCTGATCCAGATCGTCGATGACCAGAAGCGCCCCATGTTTGACAGCGGCAGTGCGGTCGTCAAGCCCTATATGCGCGACATCCTGCGTGAAATCGGACTTGCGCTCGGTGATGTGGAAAACAGGATCAGCCTGGATGGACACACCGACCGCGCCGCCTATGGCAATGCAGCCAAGGGTTACAGCAACTGGGAACTGTCAGCTGACCGCGCCAATGCCTCACGCCGCGAACTGGCCGCTGCCGGCATGCCCGAAGAAAAAATGGTGCGTGTGGTTGGCATGGGGTCCAGCCTGCCATTTGACCCGACCGACCCGCTGGCACCCAGCAATCGGCGCATCAGCATCCTCGTGATGACCCGTGAAGCCGAGGAGCGCATACTTGGACCGGGCAATATCCCTGTCGACACAGATACCGAAGCCAGTCCGCCCCCAGCGGCAGGTGCAAAATCGACGCCCTGAATTGGCAAAAATTCGGTCATACTTGCGCAAATACGAAAACCGCCCGGGAAAGGGTTAGCCATGACAAAAGAACTGCGATTTTTGGTTGTCGACGATTTCTCCACAATGCGACGGATTGTTCGCAATTTGCTGAAGGAAAGTGGATATACCGAAGCCGATGAAGCGGAAGACGGCGTCGCTGCGTTAGCCAAACTGCGCAATAGCACCTTTGATTTTGTGGTGAGCGACATCAACATGCCCAACATGAACGGGTTCCAGTTGCTGGCTGAAATCAAGAAGGACGACAAACTCAAGCATCTCCCGGTGTTGATGGTGACCGCTGAAGCGCGCAAGGAAGACATCGTGCTGGCAGCCCAACAAGGCGCTGCTGGCTACATCGTCAAGCCCTTTACCAAGGCAACCTTGGAAGACAAGGTCAACCACATTCTGACCAAATCCGGTCTGAAGTAACCATGTCGACCCCCGAACTGCGCGACCTGTTGAAAGACGGTGTCTCTCCTGTTCAGATTCACCAGCAGCTGGGCGCGCTGACCCGCCAGCTGCACGACTCCCTCAATGGATTGGGGCTGGCCGACAAGGTCAAAGAGTGGTCTGGTGAACTGCCCGATGCAAAAAGCCGTCTCTCCTACATTGCCCGCCTGACGGGCGAAGCCGCCGAAAAAGTGCTCAACCGGGTCGACCAGGCCAAGGCCGAGCACGACCACATCGCTTCGGAAACACGCCGCATTGGTGAACTGATCACCAAAGACCCGGTCGGCGCGGTGGCCAAAGGCCACGTGATGAATTTCATTTCCGATGTGGAACAGTCCAGCAGAAAGGTCGATGAGCATCTGACCGAGATCATGATGGCGCAGGACTTCCATGACCTGACGGGCCAGGTGATTGCCAAGGTGGTTAACCTGGCTGCCACGATCGAAGAGCAACTGCTGCTGATGCTGGTTCAAACCGCACCGCCGGAATCCAAGGAAAAACTGCAGCCCGCCGCGGAAAACAAGGGCCCCGCCTTGGCTGGCCCTGTGGTCGCGGGTCAAGCCTTCACTGAGGTCGTCACCGACCAATCGCAGGTTGACGATTTACTGGCCAGCTTAGGTTTTTAGGCCCCCACGCTCCACCGCTGCGCGGGTCGCTGCCCCCCAAGGGGGCTAATTTGTCTTGGGGCGGCCCGGCGGCAAATTGCCCTTTAAGCTTTCTCAATTAGCGGGGATTTGACCCGCCTTATCAGCCTTTAGTTCGGCGCCTCGCCGAACACAATGGTGGGAACTTTTCAGTCTCCCCACCATGGAATCAGGCAGCCAAGACCGCAATCTACCGGCCTCAGAACGCAAGCTCAAAAAAGCGCGTGACGACGGCCAGGTCACCCGATCCGAGGATGTATCCCATCTGGCCGTTTTGGGAGCAGGTGCGCTTGCAGTTTTGCTGCTGGCACCCATCCTGTTCGACAGACTCAAACACACGCTGGGCGAGCAATTGACCTTTGATGCCAACGTCGTACGGCAAACGGCCAGCATGGTGGCCCGACTCGGGGATGCCACTTCCGTAGGGCTCGTTGGCTGCATCACCTTTGCAGCGATTGTGATGTCCGCTTCCATTCTGGGCGCTGTCGCCTGCGGTGGCTGGGTCAACAGCCTCAAGCCCCTGATGCCTGATTTGAGTCGCCTGAGCCCACTCAAAGGGGCAGCCAACCTGTTCAGCAAAAAGAAACTGATCACGACGGCCAAAATGCTGCTTCTGACCATCATCCTGTTCACGATTGCAGCGCAGTACCTGGGCAACGGCTTCGTGGAGATGGCGATGATGGTCTTGCAACCCTCCGCCAACTCCATCACCCACATGTCTACCTGGATGGCCGCCGGTGCCGGGTTGATGCTGCTCGTGATCCTGCTGGCGGCAATGATCGATGTCCCGCTGCAGAACTTCCTGCACAAGGGCGAAATGAAGATGTCGCACCAGGAGTTCAAGGAAGAGAACAAAGAGACCGATGGCAACCCGCAGATGAAGGGGAAGATGCGCCAGCGTCAGCGCGAGCTGTCGCAAAAGGCCAGCGTCAATGCCGTGCCCAAGGCAGATTTTGTGGTGATGAACCCCACCCACTTTGCGGTGGCGATCCGCTACGACGAAAAGACCATGAATGCGCCCCAGGTCATCTCCAAGGGCGCGGATCTCCTGGCCATGAAGATCCGTGACATTGCTAAAAACCATGACATCCCAGTGCTGCAATCGCCCATGCTGGCACGTGCGCTGTACGCCAATGCCGAGCTGGACCAAGACATTCCTTCGGCTCTGTACACCGCCGTCGCGCAAGTACTGGCCTATGTGTACCGCCTGCGCAATGCGCTCAAGGGCGCAGGCCCAATGCCGGGCGATGTGCCACAACCGTTTGTGCCACCGGAGCTGGATCCTTTGACAAAGGTGGCCAAGGCAAAGAACACTGAGGCAGTCTTCGCATGAGCAACCCACTTCAGTCCTTCCAGCAGTGGTATCGGCAAAACGCCGGTGTGATCCAGGGCGCCGGGGCGCCAATGTTGGTGGTCGCCATTTTGGCGATGATGGTGCTGCCACTGCACCCGATGCTGCTGGACGCATTTTTCACAATCAACATCGCTGTCGCGCTGATGGTGATGATGGTCGCGGCCTACATGATCCGGCCGCTGGACTTCGCCGCCTTTCCATCCGTGTTGCTGTTGACCACACTGATGCGCTTATCGCTGAACGTGGCATCCACACGCGTTGTTCTGCTGGAGGGCCACACAGGCCCGGGCGCAGCAGGCGCTGTGATCGAGGCCTTTGGCCACTTTCTGATCGGTGGCAACTTTGCCGTCGGCTTGATCGTGTTTGCGATTCTGGTGGTGATCAACTTTGTGGTGGTGACCAAGGGTTCCGAGCGGATTGCCGAAGTGTCAGCGCGTTTCACGCTGGATGCGATGCCAGGCAAGCAGATGGCGGTCGACGCCGACCTGAACGCTGGCTTGATCGATGAGAAAGAAGCCAAACGCCGCCGCGCAGAAATTGGCGAAGAAGCCGAATTCTTCGGCTCGATGGACGGTGCATCCAAATTCGTGCGCGGTGATGCGGTCGCCGGTATTCTGATTCTGCTGATCAATATTTTTGGTGGCTTCACGATCGGTATCCTGCAACACGACCTGACTGCCAGCCAGGCTGCGAACACCTACATCCTGTTGGCCGTCGGTGATGCGCTGGTTGCACAGATTCCCGGCTTGCTGATCTCAGTCGCCGCAGCGATGGTGGTATCGCGCGTCGGCAAGGACAAGGACATCGGCAAGCAGATCGTGGGTCAGATGTTTGTGTCCCCGCGCGTGCTGGGCATCACGGCCTGCATCATGTTCATTCTGGGCGTGATCCCCAACATGCCGCACTTCGTGTTCCTGACCATCGCTGCGATATTGGCCTGGGGTGCATGGACATTGGCCCACCGCCCACCACCTGAAGTAGCGCAAGAAGTGGTGGCCGCACCGGCCAACGAAGGCGAAGCCTCCTGGGACGATTTGCAGCCCGTTGACCAACTCGGCCTGGAACTGGGTTACCGCCTGATTGCACTGGTCGACAAAACCCGCCAAGGCGACCTGCTCAATCGCATCAAGGGTGTACGCCGCAAGTTTGCGCAAGAAGTGGGCTTTCTGCCGCCGCCCGTCCATGTGCGCGACAACCTGGAGCTCAAGCCCAGCGCCTACCGCATCACCTTGCGTGGCGTGATCGTGGGCGAAGGCGAAGCCTTCCCCGGCATGTTCCTGGCGATCAATCCGGGTGGCATCACCACCCCACTGATAGGCACAGCAACCACCGACCCCGCATTTGGTTTACCCGCGCACTGGATCGACGAACGCCAGAAAGAAGCGGCGCAAATGGCCGGATTTACGGTGGTTGATTCCGAGACTGTGATGGCGACCCATTTGTCACACTTGATGCAGGTTCAGGCCTCCAAATTGCTGAGCCGGACCGAGACACAACAACTGGTGGAACACGTGGCAAAACTGGCCCCCAAACTGATAGAGGAAGTCGTTCCCAAGATGGTGTCGGTAGCGGTTTTCCAGAAGGTATTGCAGTTACTGCTGGACGAAGCCGTTCATATCCGCGACATCCGCACCATCATCGAATCGATTGCCGAGCACGCGACCACCACGCTAGACCCTGCAGAGTTGGCCAAGCGTGTTCGCGTGGCACTGTCACCGGCCATCGTGCAGCAAATCTATGGCCCCACCAAGGAACTCAATGTGATTGCCATCGATCCTTCACTGGAGCGCCTGCTGATGCAAGCACTGGCCAACAACTCCGGTCCCGCACTGGACCCCGGCGTCGCCGACATGCTGACCCGCAATGCCGCCGAAACCGCGATGAAGCAGGAAGAAATCGGCGTACCGGCCTGCCTGTTGGTGCCCGACGCGATTCGCAATTCCATTTCGCGCCTGGTGCGCCGTGTTGCGCCGCGCCTGCAGGTGCTCGCGCACAGCGAAATTCCCGAAACCCACACCATCCGCATTGGCCCCATCCTTAAAGGTGCAGCATGAACATCCAACGCTTTACCGCCGCCACATCCCGCGAAGCCCTCGCCAAAGCCCGCATGACTTTCGGTGACGGCACACTGATCCTGTCCAATCGGCCCACAGAAAACGGCGTCGAAGTGGTTGCAACCGCTGAGGACACCTTGGCGGCACTGGATCTGGAAGCCAGCCCCGGCGTCCCCCGGCGTGCTGCATTTGCACAACGTGCCGCCGAGCCGCAGAGCTACAAGGATGTTGCCACCAAGGTCGAAGAAGACGCCGACCAGTTGGCGATGAGCACGCTGTCGTTCCAGGACTATGTGCGCGAACGCATGGCCAAGAAACGCGCCGAAGCCGCCCAAGCCGCTACGCTTGACGCGCCGCCAGCGCGTCAGCAGCCGCGCATCATCCCACCCGATCCAGGTCCGCAGAAAATCAAACCCATCCAGGTCCGCAAGCCTGAGCCGCAGCCCACAGCGATGCCCGCAGGCATCGCGCAGGAATTGCATGCAATGAAAGCGCTGATTGAGGATCGCTTCAACACGCTGAACTGGCTGGGCCAGGCACGTCAGAACCCGATCCAGTCCAATTTGATGTTGCGCTTGATTCGTGCCGGCTACTCGCCTGCCCTGTCGCGCACGATTCTGGAAAAATTGCCGGAAGGCACTGATGCCAACGAAGCAGGCCGCTGGGTCATGGATGTGCTGGAGCGCAATGTGCGCACCGACGCCAAGGGCGCTGCATTGACGGAAGAAGGCGGAACCTTTGCATTGATCGGCGCAACCGGCGTTGGCAAGACTACGACCGCAGCCAAACTGGCTGGCATGTGCGCGCTGCGCCATGGCGCTGCCAGCGTGGGCCTGATCACACTGGATGCCTACCGCGTGGGGGCACAAGAACAATTGCGCGCTTACGGAAAAATGCTGGGCGTAGTGGCTCACCTTGCACATGACAAGGCCGCGCTGCAAGATCTGCTGGGCCTGCTGTCCAACAAGAAGATGGTGTTGATCGACACCACCGGTCTGGCCCCACGCGATCCGCGCAAACTGGAGATGATGGAGCTGCTGACGCTGCCTGGCATCAAGCGCTTGCTGGTGCTTAACGCGGGCGGGCACGGCGACACGCTGGACGACACTATTGCCGGGTTCAAATCCGCCGGCCAGCAGCAAGTCATCCTCTCCAAGATCGACGAAGCCGTCAAACTCGGACCCGCGATCGACGCCTGCATACGCCACCAGTTGGTCGTGCGCGGCGTAACCAACGGCCAGCGTGTTCCTGAAGACTGGGAGGCTGCGGAGTCCGGCAAGCTGGTGCGGGCTTCGATGCGAGCGACAAGTGCATCCGCCTACGACCCGCAAGCTTCGGATTTGGGCTTCATCTTCAGCCGCTCCGGTGGCGATATTCCACAGGAACGGCTGCATGCTTGACTTTCAGGTCCACCAGGCAACCGGTCTGCAGGCGCTTTCAGCGCTGCAAGGGCCCCAGCTCATTGCCATGGTCAGCCATGGTGACGAGCAATCGGACATGCCCGTGCTGTGGAAACTGTGCTCTGCCTATCTGGAGCTGGGTTACTCCATCACGGTACTGGACGCCACCAAGCGGGAAACCCGCTCAGAACCCGGCCTCGCGCGTTTGCTGGAAGATGGCTTTTGGCCCGGCGGACAAAACCGCCCGGAAGCTGCCTGGCAAATCCTGCCTGCGGCGCGGGGTTTGCAAGAACTGCAAACCCGTGCGTCTGGCGTCGGCGCCGCCTGGCCCCAACTGGGTCAATTGTTTGCGGACGACGCGGTGGTACTGGTGTACGCAAAACCTGAGGCGCTCGCGGCTTTGCTGCGCGGCAGCAGCGCCCGTCCGCTGCTTGCGGTATCCTCCAGCAAGAACGCGCTGCTGACCAGTTATCTGGCATTGAAAAGGCTGCTGATGGACGGCGGGGTGGACCCCACCATCGTCAACGTGAGTGGGCTCGGTGGCGCCGATATGGAGAACGCCATGCCCACTTCTGTCGCAGTGAATCTGGCGGAATGCGCCCGCAACTTTCTGGGCTACCAGGTCCGGATGCTGCGGATTGCGCCGCAACAGCAAGGACAAAGGCAGGAATATGATCTGAAGCCATTGGCCTCGCGATTGCTGGAGTCCGGTCTGGCTTTGGGAGCAAAACCGACCAGACCCATGGCAGCGCAGGCACGGATACCGGCATTTGCAGGAACCCATTGATGTACACGGCAAAAGGCCAACTCGACCGCAACGCGCTGATCAAGCAGTACCAGCCCCTGGTACGCCGCTTGGCGCACCACATGATGGCCAAATTGCCAGCCAGTGTGGAAGTGGACGATTTGATTCAGGTAGGCCTGATTGGCCTGTCTGATGCCTTGACCCGGTTCGAAGCTTCGCAAGGCGTACAGTTCGAGACTTTTGCCACCCAACGGATCCGCGGCGCGATGCTGGACGAATTGCGCGACAACGACTGGATGTCGCGCGGCTCGCGCAAGAGTCAAAAAGAAATTGAAGTCGCGATGCGCAAGCTGGAGCACAAGCTCGGCCGCAGCCCCGCTGAATCCGAGATCGCCGCCGAGCTGGGCATGACCCTGCCCGATTACCAGTCGCTGTTGGGCAAAGTACGCGGTACTCAACTGGTTTATCTGGAAGACATGTCACGCGGTGGCGAAGACGACGACACCTTCCTGGACCGCCACGTCGCCGATGCCGATGCCGACCCGCTGAATATGTTGCGTGACCAGCGCCTGCGCCAGGGATTGGTTCAAGCGATCAAAACACTGCCGGAACGTGAGCAGTACATCATGAGCATGTACTACGAGCAGGACATGAACCTGAAAGAAATTGCGAAGGTTCTGGACGTGACCGAGTCACGGGTCTGTCAGCTGCACAGTCAGAGTATTGCGCGGTTGCGGGCGAAGATGCGGTCGCACTGACTCTTCTCTTTCGCCTTTTTAACCCCGCTTTCTTTTTTAACACCCACTCCCCCAACCCCTCGCCCCGTCGGCGAGGGGAGCCTTAACTGCCGATTTGGTGGGTTCACTCCGAATACGGAATTACTCGCGTGGCGCTGCCATCGTTATTTCTCTCAGAGGCGTAAACCAACGGTTGGGGCAGCCTCCAACAGCGCAGGTCGGAGCGTTCTGGCGCGCAGCGCCAGCAGCGAGATACGCACTCCGGAAGATCATGGATTGTTACTGGCCGCTAAGCGGCCAGCAGTGCCGTACTACGTTGCAGGAAGTGACTAGAACCGTAGGTTCATGCAGTGGCGGACCACAAGCAGTGGCAACGCCTCGCACGTAATTCCGCAGTCGGCGCGACGAAACAAAATCGGCTGTTAAAAGCTCCCCTCGCCGACGGGGCGAGGGGTTGGGGGAGTGGGTGTTAAAAAAAGAGTGGGGGAATGAGAAACCCCACGGGAAGCGCAAAACCTAAGCAGCAACCGTCTTCAAAGACCCCGATTGCTTGGGAATAACACCATATTTGGCGTTATCTCCGTTGCCATAAGTAGCCTGTGCCGCTACCGGAACCAGGGTTGCCAAAGCCTGATCCGCATGGGCACTGCGGCGATACAAGGCATCCCGCAGCACAGGCATCAACGCAAGCAGTTCCTGCATGCGCTTTAGCAAAGCCGGGCTCATTCGAGCCAGTGTTCCACCGTTATTCAGAAATGCCTGCAGATCGACCGCAAGTTGCTGCAGGGCCGCTGCCTCTTGATTGAGACTCTCAGGGTTACCCTCAGACAGGGCCAGGGAAATGGCGCGAAAACGCGTTTCCACGCGCTCCCAATAGGGATCGAGTGCGAGTTCAGACATGGGGAGTCTCCTGCAGCAGATGGAGGCGGTGGAGCGGGATGAGGGCTCCGAAATGACAAGCCGCGCTTAACCTTGCGCGCGGTTGAGCAGTTCCTGTGCGTTGGCCAGCAGCTTGTCGGCAATAGCTTCGGGGTTGACCTGGTAGGTACCCTCCTGGATGGCCAAGCGAATGCTGTCCACCTTTTGCATGTCCACATCGGCGTCGCTGTCGGTTTTCTCCAGGTCGCGGGCCAGGGTGGAAACGGTCACTGCCACACCCGCCGAGCGCATACTCTTGTTCGCGCTGGAATTGGCGACAACGGACGCACTGCCCTGCTGCCCCGATTTCTGGGTGGCGGCATTGACAGCCTGCGTTACCGGGCTGGGTATTTCTGTGGGTTGACCGATTTTCATTTTTGACTCCAAAACCACGATAAGCGCAGCTTCGTACGATTGCTATCGACCCAATCATGGCGGACTTTAGAACTTTTTGCATCTGGGGTGATCAAAGTTCAATTTTTACTGTACGAATATCCAGTACCATTCCAGAAGTCACGCGACCGCTCTCCATGCGGACTCGGGCTTGCTGCCCGACCACACCGGCTGACAGGGCCTGCGCCTCGGACGTCACCATAAACCCGACGCCCTGCGCAACCACCCGCACCGCCGCACCGGCCTGGAACACCTGGGCAGGCTTGGTCATTCCCTGGCGCAGGGTCTGGCCCGTCTGCAAGCTGCGGGTTGCGATCTGGCCTAACCATTCGGATTGCGTCCGGACCACCGGCACGGTGTCTTCGGCCCAATCCACTTCGGCCTCGACCAGATCACTCACTTTCACCACGCTGCCTAGGGCCACCGGGTTGCGTACCACCCACGCGTTGCCCACGGCTTTGACGCTGACGGGTACCGTGACGCTCCAGCGCGAAATGCCGTCCACGCAGCGCAGACCCACCCGGCTCTTGCCCCACAGGCGCGAACCGACTGGCAAAAATGGCTCCACATGGCCACAAGGTGCCAGCTTGAGTCGCGCATCCAGCGTACCCATTTGCACATCCATCTTCAGGCCGGACTCGGCCGCCTCACGCGCCACGCCGTCTTGCACCCAGCGCGCCGCAATCTCTTCATAGGAAGGGCCATTAGGCGCGGTCTGTGCGACTGCCCCGCCCACCAAGCACAAACCTGTCAGCGCCAGCGTCGCAATTTTGGGGAAAACGGGATGCCACATGCCAATGCCTGTCAGAAGGACAGCTCCGGGTAAAGAAGACAGTCCAACTATAGGTAGCAGCCCTCAAGCAAACCGGCGCAATTGCGGGACAAACACCCCTCAATTCACCGGCTAAAAAATTCAAGTTTTTCCCATAATCGTTTCACGCCGATGCACCAGCGTCTGCTGTGTGATCAAAGCCTCCTTCAAAGGTGACCCTGATGTTTGCAAACCTGACCAATGCCCTGGACTTTCAAGCCAAAGCACTGGTCCTGCGCGCCGAACGCCAACGCGTAATCGCCAGCAACATCGCCAACGCCGACACGCCAGGCTACTCCGGGCGCGACTTCAATTTCAAAGAGGCCATGGCCCAGGCCACTGGCACCAGCAACCTGAGCATCCCCATGCAAACCGCACCCAGCGGAAGCAACTTTCAGTTGACCCAGGGCATGACAGACAACCGCCACATCCCGCTGGCCGCCAAGACTGGCCAAAGCGCCGAAGGCGGCGGCCTCGGTTACACCGCGCAAAGCCAACCCGCCATGGACGCCAACAGTGTGGACATGGACCGCGAGCGCGCCAATTTTGTCGACAACTCGGTGCGCTATGAAGCCACCCTACGGTTTATTAACGGCTCCTCGCGCACGATCTTGAGCGCGATTCAGGGCCAGTAGGCTGACAGAGGATTCACACCATGTCCATGTTCTCCATCTTCAATGTGTCCGGCAGCGCGATCAGCTCGCAGTCGCAACGACTCAACGTGGTGGCCAGCAACCTGGCCAACGCCGATGCGGTGGCTGGCCCAGACGGCCAAGCCTACAAAAGCCGCCAGGTCGTGTTCGAGACCGTGCCCATGGGCACCGACGCGTCGTCCGGCGTCAAGGTCTCCAAGATTCTGGAAAGCAATGAGCCGATGAAACGGGTGCACAACCCCACGCATCCCTCTGCCGATGCCGATGGCTATGTCACGCAATCCAATGTGAACCCGGTGGAAGAGATGGTCAACATGATCTCCGCCTCGCGTTCCTACCAAAACAATGTGGAAGTCATGAACACGGCCAAGACGCTGCTGCTCAAGACTCTGCAAATGGGCCAATAGGCCCCGGGAGCTGAACCATGCTGACCAGTAACGTCAACCCTAACGCCTCCAGTAACGCCAATGCGGCGCTGTACACCAGTGGGGCTACGACCAAGACCTCGACCACCGATGCCGCCGCACAGCAGGACCGGTTCCTGAAGCTGCTGGTTGCGCAGTTGAACAACCAGGATCCGATGAATCCTATGGACAACGCGCAGATGACCAGCCAGATGGCGCAGATCAATACGGTTACGGGCATCCAGCAGGTCAATGAAGCCATCAAGTCCATGGCAACACAGTTCTCCGCTATGCAGGTGCTGCAAGGCGCGTCGATGATTGGCCGCGAGGTACTGACCGAAGGCAATCTGCTGGCCGTCAAGAACGGCGTTGGCCAGGGTGCCGTCGATCTGGCCGGCAAGGCCGACAAGGTCACGATCACGGTGATGAGCCCAGGCGGCCAGACGCTAGGCACCATCAATCTGGGGCCACAAGAAGCCGGCCGTCTCAGCTTCGACTGGGATGCCAGCACCTACACCGGAACCGGCAGCCCGATCTTCAAGGCCGTCGCCACGCTGGGTACGGCCAGCGTCAGCAGCACCACACTGACACGCGGCACCATCGAATCCGTGGGCACGGACAGCACCGGCATGACGCTCACGCTCAAGGGCCTGGGCACCATTGGCTACAGCGACGTCAAGTCCATTCTCTAATCCCCATCCGAACGACACACAGGAGCACACAGCATGAGCTTTCAAACAGGACTTTCCGGGCTGAATGTTTCCAGCAAGAGCCTGGACGTCATTGGCAACAACATTGCGAATGCAAACACCGTTGGCTTCAAGTCCTCGCGCCACGAATTTGCCGATCTGGTGTCATCGTCCCTGGGATCCGGCGGCAGCGGCGGCGCGGGTATTGGTGCCGCCACGGCAACCATCTCGCAGCAGTTCACGCAAGGCAATATCAACATCACCGGAAACAGCCTGGACGTGGCCATCAACGGCGGTGGCTTCTTCCAGATTACCAAGACCGATGGCACCGCTGCTTACACCCGCGATGGACAGTTCAAGCTGGACAAGGACGGCAACATCATCACCAACACGGGTTCATTCCTGATGGGCTATCCGACCGACCTGAATGGTGTGCCCACCAGTATCACGCCACAAAAGATGAGCATCCCCACGGGCGCGCCCATCCCGGCCAGCCAGACCACCAGCATCACGGCGGAACTCAATCTGGATGCACGTGCCAAATTTGCCGCGACACAGATCCCACCCACGCCTATCGGCACCTATGGCACGGCCATCACCAACTATGACTCGCAAGGTGTGGCCATCCCCTTGAACGTCTATTTCGGACGCCTCGATCCGGCCGCTCCGGCGCCATTGGGCGGAGGCGCCGCAACGCCACCGAGCGTGGTCGGTCCTCCAGCCATGGACCTGTGGGCGATCTACGACAAGGCCGTCGATCCGTTGAATCTTCCCAGCAGCGAACCCTTGCCAATCGGCTACATGGCATTCGACGCCACAGGCAAATTGGCCGGGGTCTACGACGCCACAGGGGCGCCGACCGATACGACCGCCGCCGCCTCTGGCAACGTCCCGGGCTTTGGCAACCTGGAAATCACGCTCACGCCGGCGGCACCCAGCATCGTTCCAGCGTTCTCCCCGATACTGGATCTGAGCAAGGTCAGTCAATTTGGTACCGCATTCAACGTGTCCAACCTGACGCAGGACGGCTATACCGCAGGCGACCTGACCGGTGTGAGCATTGAGCCCACGGGTGTCATCACCACACGCTATTCCAACGGCCAAACACAATCAAAGGGCCAGTTGTCGCTGGCCGATTTCCGCAACGTACAGGGACTCGCGCCCATAGGCGCTGGCGAGTATCTGGAAACCTTCGCCTCGGGCCAGCCTGTGCAGGGCTCTCCGGGCGTGGGCAAGTTTGGCGAGCTGCGCGCCGGTGCAACCGAAGAGTCGAATGTGGACCTGACCGCCGAGCTGGTCAACATGATGACCGCACAGCGCAACTACCAGGCCAACGCCCAAACCATCAAGACGCAGGATCAGGTAATGCAGACCCTGGTCAATCTGCGTTAATTAATTCGAGACCGCCATGGACCGCATCATTTACACCGCGATGACCGGGGCCAACGCCGCGGCCAACCGGCAGGCAGTGTTGTCCAACAACCTGGCCAACACATCGACCAACGGCTTTCGCGCCGAACTGGCCACCTACCGTGCGGTGCCCTTGCGCGGCGACGGTGCCACCACGCGCGTGTTCGCGCTGGAGTCCACTGCCGGTTATCTGGACAAACCCGGCCCGGCGATGCGCACCGACCGCAATCTGGACGCCATGACTACCGGCAACAGCTGGTTTGCGGTGCAGGGCATCAATGGCGAAGAGGCCTATACCCGGAACGGCCATTTTGAAGTGGCAACCGACGGCACACTGGTCACCGGCAACGGTCTGCCCGTGCTGTCCAACGGCGGCGCCCCGATCACCGTGCCACAAGGTGCCACCCTGTCCATCGGCAAGGACGGCACCATCAGTGCCAAGGTCGGCACACAACCCGCCAACAACATTGGCCGCCTGAAAATGGTCACCGCCAACGTGGATGACAAGATTCGGCGCGGTGACGATGGCCTGTTCCACCCGGTGTCGGGTGACCCGCTGCCCAATGACGAGACCGCGCAGTTGCAGGTCGGCGTACTGGAAGGCTCCAACGTCAACGCGATTGAAACCATGGTGGGAATGATCCAGACCGCGCGCCAATTCGAAACACAAATGCGGCTGTTGCAGACCGCCGAATCCAATGACCGCTCGGCGGGCCAGCTACTGGGCCTGCAAGGCTAATCAAGCAAGAGGTAACGCACCATGATCAACTCCCTGTGGATCTCCAAGACCGGCATGGAAGCCCAGCAAATGCAGCTGGACGTCATCTCCAATAACCTGGCCAACGTCTCGACCAACGGCTTCAAGAAATCACACGCGGTGTTTGAAGACCTGATGTACCAGAACCTGCGCCAGGTCGGCTCCGCCACCAACGAACAGGCGAATCTGCCGACCGGTCTGCAAGTGGGTCTGGGTGTGCGCACCGTGGCCACCAGCCGCAATTTTTCGCAGGGCAATCTGCAGCAGTCCAATAACAACCTGGACATCGCCGTCCAAGGCAATGGCTTCTTCCAGATCACGATGCCCGATGGCACAACGGGCTATACCCGCGATGGCGCATTCCAGCTCGACAACGCAGGCCGCATGGTGACCTCCGGTGGTTTGCTGCTGTCCGGTGGCATCACCGTGCCTGCCAACGCCACCAGCCTCACGGTCTCGCAGGATGGCGCCGTCGCCGCCACGATTCCGGGCAATGTCTCGCCACAAAACATCGGCACCATCACCACCGCCAGCTTCATCAACCCGGCGGGTTTGGAGCCCAAGGGCCAGAACATCTACGCAGAAAGCGCCGCCTCCGGCCAACCCACCGTGGGCACACCCAGCCAGAACGGTCTGGGCCCACTGATGCAAGGCTTTGTGGAAACATCCAACGTCAATGTGGTGCAGGAGTTGGTGACCATGATCCAGACCCAGCGCGCCTACGAAATGAACTCCAAGGCGATCCAGACCTCGGACCAGATGCTGCAGAAGCTGGGCCAGCTCTAAGGAATTGCTATGAAAAACGTAGCTGCTTACGCACGTTCCATAAGGGTTTCAGGCATTTTTGCCTTGAATATTCTGATGGGACTGGCACTCACGGGCTGCGAAACCCTGCCGCAAAAGACCGTGGTGGACTTTGCCGAGCCGCGTGTCGCCCCTGTTGCGGCCATCCCTGTGGCGCCACCCAAAGCAAGCAACGGAAGCCTGTACCAGACCGCCAGCTACCGCCCGGCGTTTGAAGACCGGCGTGCCCGCCTTGTCGGCGACACGGTCACGATCCAGATCATTGAAAGTTTGACGGCCAGCCAGGTATCTTCATCAACGGCCAACCGGGATACCAGCATCAGCTCGGCGATCTCGGCATTGCCGCTGCAAACTGCGGCGGGTCTGGGCAAGTTTGATATTGGTGCCAGCAGCAAAAATGATTTCTCCGGCAAGGGCGGCACGCAAAGCGCCAACACCTTCGCGGGCACCATTACCGCAACCGTCGTCGACGTCTTGCCCAACGGCAATTTGATCGTCACTGGCGAAAAACAAATTGGCGTGAACCACAACGTCGATGTGCTGCGCTTCTCCGGCACCGTCGATCCACGCCTGCTGCAACCGGGCAGCGTGATCGCATCCACCCAGGTGGCCAATGTGCGGGTCGAATCCCGTGGTCGCGGCCCGCAGGGCGAAGCGCAGACAGTTGGCTGGCTATCCCGGTTCTTTTTGAGCTTTCACCCCTTCTAAAGTTCCTCAGAATGGTGCCGAGGGGTAACCGATCCACCCGGATCGCCCCACCAGCCCATTCTGACCATGAACCACCCGTCCTCCATCGCACGCAGCGCCCCATTCCGGGCCCTGACACTGCTGATTTTGGCCATTTTTTTGGCATTGGGGCTGGCACCTTTTGGCCAGGCACAAGCCGGTCGCATCAAGGAAGTAGCGTCGATTGAAGGCGTGCGCAGCAATCAACTGACCGGCTTCGGTTTGGTCGTCGGGCTGGATGGCACGGGCGACCAAACCACCCAGATGCCGTACACCAGCCAGGGCCTGGCCAACTACATGCAGCAACTGGGCGTCACGCTTACCGCCGCGTCGCTGACCCAATTGCAAATGAAGAACGTGGCCGCCGTATTGGTCACGACCCAATTGCCCGCATTCGCACGGCCCGGCCAGTTGCTGGACATCAATGTGTCTTCGCTGGGCAATGCGAAATCGCTGAAGGGCGGCACGCTGATCGCCACGCCCTTGAAGGGCGCCGATGGCGAGGTCTACGCGTTGGCGCAAGGCAATCTGATCGTCGCTGGTGCCGGCGCTTCCGCAGGTGGCAGCAAGGTCACCGTCAACCATTTGAGCGTAGGCCGCATTCCGGATGGCGCGCAGGTCGAACGCGCGGTGCCCACCTCGCTGCAAGACGGCCCCACCATCAGCTTGAGCCTCAATGCCTCCGACTTCCAGGCCGCGCGCAAAGTGGCGCAGGCGATCAACAAACGGTTTGGTGCTGGCGTTGCGCAGGCATTGGATGGACGCACCGTACAAGTCCAGGCGCCTGCCGTACCCAACGACCGCATCAGTTTCATTGCAGAGATGGAAGAGCTGCCCGTTGAGTCTTCGGTCGCATCGGCCCGCGTGATCATCAACTCCCGCACCGGCTCCATTGTGTTGAACCAGGCGGTCACGCTAGGCCCCTGCGCTATTGCACACGGCAACTTGTCCATCAGCATCTCGTCCACACCTGTCGTGAGTCAGCCCGCACCGTTTTCGCAAGGCCAGACGGTCGTCAGCGAGAAGGCCAATATTGAAATCAAGCAAGAGCCGGGCAAGCTGATCCAGATTCCTGCGGCAGCCCAATTGGCCGATGTGGTCAAGGCGTTGAACTCGTTGGGCGCAACGCCGCAAGACCTGCTGGCGATTTTGCAAGCCATCAAGTCGGCGGGTGCACTGAATGCCGAGCTGGAGGTGATCTGAAATGTCTCTGGCACCCTTGAATATGCAAAATGGCAACGCGATGTTGCCCATGCTGCAGAGCAGCCAGGGTTTGGCCGCGGACTCGCAAAGCCTGGCATCGCTCAAGCTCAGCGCAGGGGGCTCCAGCAGCCCGGAAGCCATCAAGGAAACGGCGAAACAATTCGAGTCGCTGTTCATGCGCGAGCTGATCAAGAGCATGCGCGAGGCAGGCCCCAAGTCCGGCATGCTGGACAGCCCTGGCGGCGATCTGGCCACCGATCTGCTGGACCAGCAACTGTCAGTCGCGATGTCAGGCCAGGCCGGTGGCTTTTCCGATGTGATTGCGCTGCAACTGACACGCCAGATGGGGCAAGCCAAAGCCGATGCCGCGAAGGCAGCGAGCGCAACCACAAGCGACAGCAGCGCAGCAGTCGCCAAGACCCCACGCAAGGCCTCTGCGCCCACGGCACAGCAAGCCAGTTTTGTCCGCCAGCACGGCCACATCGCCAGCCAGATCGAAAAAACCAGCGGCATTCCGGCGGGCATCATGCTGGGCCAGGCGGGGCATGAGACCGGCTGGGGCAAGTTTCAAATCAAGAACAAGGACGGTACCAGTGCCAACAACCTGTTTGGCATCAAGGCCGGCGCCAGCTGGACCGGCAAGGTGGCCGAAGTCACCACCACCGAATACGTCAACGGTGTGGCGCAAAAAAAGATCGCCAAGTTTCGCGCCTACGACTCCCCTGCAGATTCCTTCAAGGACTACGCACGCATGATCAATGAGAGCCCGCGCTATGCCAAGGCGCGCGCGCAAACGGCATCGGTCAAAGACTACGCCATGGGTCTGCAAAAGGCAGGCTACGCCACCGACCCCGAGTACGCGGCCAAGCTGAGCCGCGCCATCAACACCACGCTGCAATTGCGCCGCGTGCAGGTCTAACCGGGAAGAAACTATGCTCCCCCACGTTCACATTCGTTCACTGCCCCCCAAGGGGGCGCATGCCACCCTAGAGGCGGCTCGTCGGGAGGCATGACATGGGCATCATGAACATCGGCGTGCAGGCACTGCAGGCCAATCAGATGGCGCTGACAACGGCGGGCAACAACATTGCCAATGTCAACACTGTCGGCTATTCGCGCCAGAAAGTGATTCTGGAAACCGTGCCGGGTCAGTTCACTGGCGGCGGCTACATCGGCAAAGGCGTTGCTGTCCAGACCATACAGCGCAACTACAGCGAGTTTCTGACGCGCCAAGCCAATATTGCAGGCGCCACCAGCGCCTCCGACACCACCCGCTCCAACTACCTGAAGCAGTTGGGCGACATCTTCCAGGGCGGCACCACCGGCCTGGGCGCATCGATCAACGACATGCTGAACGCGTTCTCAGACGTGGCCAGTGCACCGACCGATTTGACGGCCCGCACCGTCGTGTTGACCCGTGTGGACGAGACGGCCCGGCGCATGCGCGCAGCCTCGCAAAGCCTGGACGATCTGCAAAATGGCATCACCCAATCGTTGAAAGAGAAAGTCAATTCGATCAACACGCTGGCCACCAACATCGCGCAAGTCAACGAACAGATTTCGCGTTCACAAGGCAATGGCCAGCCGCCGAACGATTTGCTGGACCACCGTGACGAGCTGATTCGCCAGCTCAATCTGCTGGTGCAGACCACCACCATCCCGGCCGACGACGGCACGCTCACTGTGTTTATCGGTGGCAGCCAGTCATTGGTGCTTGGGATCGATGTGGCCCAACTGTCCATTGTCAAGGACGACTTTGGCGACCCACTGCAAAGCAAGCTGGCGATCACCCGCAATGGCCAAACCGTGGCGATGGATGAAAACGTATTGGGCGGTGGCGAAGTTCCGGGCCTGCTGCGTTTTCAGAACAGTGACCTGGTGGAAGGCCGCAATCTGCTGGGACGACTCACCCTGGGTGTCACCGCCGCGATGAACGACCAGCACAAGTTGGGGCTGGATCTGGACGGCAACATAGGCACCAACATCTTCACACCCACCACCTTTGGCTCTGCCAACGTGATGGTGCCGATCCCGCCAGCCAAACTCAACACGGGCACCAGCAGCATCACACTGGCCATCAGTGACACGACCAAATTCCAGGCTTCGGATTACGAGCTGAACTTCACGTCCACCACGGGTGGCACGATCACACGGCGTTCGGATGGCATCGTTACCGCTTTCGATTTCGGTACCGGCCTGCCTGCGGCCGATCCGACGTTGCCGGTGGTGGGCACCGTCGTCGTCGACGGCATTGCGATCACGGAAGCGGCTCCCGGTTCAGCTGCGGCGGGTGACCGTGTTCTGGTCAAACCGTTTTCCACATCGGCCAGCAGTATTGCGCGCGAGTTTGCATCGCCGCGCGCGCTGGCTGTCAGTAGCCCTGTGGCGGCCACTTTGAACACCAGCAACCAGGGCACGCTGGCAGTTGGCGGCATCGTTGCCAAAACCCTGGCCACCACCGCTGCGGCCCCACTGGACAATTTCAGCATCAACTTCTCGGTTGTCGCAGGCGTCACCACCTACGATATTGTCAACACCACTACCGCCACCACGGTAGTCACCGGCGCACCCTTTGTATCGGGCCAGCCGATTGACTACCCCAACCCCGCGATCGCTGGCACACCTGGCTTCACGCTGACGCTGTCGGGCCTGCCCGCCAACACGGACAGCGTCACCGTCAAACAAAACGCCTATGCCTCGCTGAGCGGCGGCAACGCCACAGCGATGATGAACCTGCGCGATGTTGCGATGTTTGACGGCGCCGCGATGACCGATGGCTACGCCGGCCTGATTTCGCAGATCGGTATCCGGGCGCAAAGCGCCAACTATTCGGCCACGGTGTCCGGCTCCATCGCCACCAACTCTGAAAAAGACCGCGCCGGCATCTCCGGCGTCAATCTGGACGAAGAGGCTGCCAAGCTATTGCAGTACCAGCAGGCCTACCAGGCCTCTGCCAAAATGATCCAGATCGCACAGCAGATTTTTGATACCCTGATTCAGGGCTTGGGCCGCTAGGCGCCAGCAGAAGGAGTAGCGCATGTCCGTCACCGCATTCACCCGCCTTGGCACCGCCAATACCTACGACAACAGCCTGCGCAACCTGCAAGAGCGCCAGACCAATCTGGCCAACCTGCAGGAAAACCTCACCTCCGGCAAACGCATCACATCGGCATCCGACGACCCGACCGGTGCCGCCCAGGCCGAACGCGCATTGAACCGCCTGGCCCGCATCGCCACCGACCAGCGTGCACTGGAAGCCCAACGCAATTCGATTGCCGCAGCAGAAGGCACCCTCGGGGATATCACCGATGCATTGCAGTCCTTCCGCGAACTGGTGGTCAGCGCCGGTAACGGCACCCATACGGCGGCGGAGCGCACCACCATTGCCGGCCAGCTCAGCGGACTGCGCGATCGCATCCTGAGCCTGGCGAACACCAAGGACAGCAACGGCATGCCGCTGTTCGCGGCGCTGGGCAGCGCGCTGACACCATTTGTCGGGCCGCAATCGCAAGCACCTGACTACAGCTTTAACGGCTTGCCGGGACAGTCTTCTACTGGTCCCTACGCCATACCTTTTACGCTGGATGGCGAGAGCGCCTTCATGAACCTGCCTGCGCGCGACGGCGTGTTCAATGTCACGGTGACCAATCCGACGGCCGGCCTGATTCCCGCCGACCGCAGCCTGATCACCGACAACGTGGCGATCACCAACGGTGCAACTGTGTCCAGCACGGCCGCCCTGGTCACCGCGTACAACGCAACGCTGCCACCTGGCTCACCGCAGGAAGACTACCCCACCTACACCATCTCGTTCACCGGGCTGGACGCGACCACCGTGCCTGGCACCACGACGGTGACCTACGACATCATTGAAACGCCGCCCGTCACCACCGGGGTCAACCCCTTGGTCAGCGCGGGTTCAGCGTCTTACAAAACCGGCGGCCCTGCGCAAATCCCCATCACCGGCATTCCCGGCCTGTCGTTCAACATCAACGGCACACCGCCCGCGGGCGATCAGGTTCCCGGCGCCACGACCACCGTGGTTGGCAGCCCTGCCGTCGGAGACATCGTCACCGTGACGCCCAAGCGCAGCGTGTTCAGCATGCTCGACACCGCCATCACCGACCTTGGCAAGGCGTCCAACGCCAACGCCGCGACGCAGGCGGTTTCGCAGACACTGCACAACATCGACATCAGCATGGCGCGCGTGTCGGCGATACGCGGTCAGGCCGGTGATCTGCTGGGCCGGGCCGATCGCATTACCGATACGAACAGCAAGCGCAACATCGAGCAGGAAGGCAACCGCTCGCGCGCAGAAGATATCGACATGATCAAGGGCATCTCCGACTTCCAGAACATGCAGACCGGCTATTCCGCCGCGCTACAGTCTTACGCGTCTGTGCAAAAACTCTCTTTGTTCAATTTCATCAGTTGATGTTGCCCCCACGCTCCGCCGCTGCGCGGGTCGATGCCCCCCTGGGGGCTAATTTTTCTTGGGGCGGCCCGGCGAAAAATTGCCGTTTGCGCCGAGTTGCTCATCGCGCAAGCGCGCGAAAGTTTTCCAAAAGGCTGCGTCCTGCGTACTCGCAAAGTTGATGCGCATCAGGCTGCTGGGCGTGCGCAGTGCGTGGAACAGCGCACCGGGCGCCAGCAGGTAGCCCTCATCCAGCATGCGCTGCGAGAGCAGGTCGGTATCGACACCCGTTTCTACCCAGCCAAACAATCCCACCGGCTCGGCCGCGAACGTGCAGCCGTGGTTCAGCGCCAGCTTCACGCTGCGCGCGCGGGCGGCGTCCAGCCGCGTGCGGATGCGCTCGGCATGGCGGCGCAGCTGGCCCTGCTCTATGCACCAGGCTAGCGCTTTCTCCAGTAGTGCAGGTGTGGTGAGTGTGGACAGCAGCTTGGTATCGAGCAGGCGCTCCACCAGATCCGGCGGCGCAGCGAGATAACCGACGCGCCAGTTGGGCGCGAGTATCTTGGCGAAGCCGCCGACATAGATAGTGCGTTGCAAACCATCGAGTGCACACAGACGGGTGGCGTGCTCCGGCGCGAAGTGGCTGTAGGTGTCGTCCTCGACGACATGGAAGTTGTGCTGGTTCGCGAGTTGCAGGATGCGGTGAGCGCTCGAAGGGCTTAGGCAAAAGCCGGTCGGGTTGTGGAACACGCTGACGCTGACAAAGAGCTTGGGCCGGTGCGCCTCGCAGTAGCGCGCCATCACATCCAGATCGGGCCCGTCTGCCGTGCGCGGCACGGGCAGGATGCGCATGCCCAACGCGTCCAATCGCGCAAACTCCACCGCCCAGCCTGGCTCCTCCACCATCACATAGTCGCCGGCGCGCAAGAGCGTGCGGCTGACCACATCCAGCGCATGCGTCGCTCCAATGGTGCAGATGATTTGCTCCGGCGCCGCCTGGATGGACAGGCCCGCGAGCTTTTGCGATAGCGCATTGCGCAAGCCCGTGTCTCCAGCGGGCTCACCGTATTGCAGCGAAAACGCATTGAGCGCCTCGACGCTGCAGCTGCGTCGCACAGCGGTCGACAGGAATGTGGTTTGCAGCCACTCCTTGGGCAGCACACCCAGGCCCGGCTGGGGTTTGCTGCTGATGCCATGGAACATGCCGCGGATCAGCGCAGTGGCGCTTATCGGCGCGCGGCGCGCCCCCGGCGACAAGGCCATTGCTATATCTTTAGGAGCTGCTTGCGCACTGTCTGCGGGCGCCACGGGCATTTCTCGCACGTAAAACCCGCGATTTTTGCGCGCCTCCACCAAGCCTTGCGCCAGCAATTGGTCATAGGCGCCGACCACGGTGGACGGGCTCACACCCTGCTGCTGCGCGCACAGGCGCACCGAGGGCAGGCGCGCGCCGGGCGCCAGCAAACGGTCTCGGATGCGCTGCGCAAAACGCGCGGCGAGTTGTGCCGTCAACGGCTGGGTGCTGCTTTTCATCAACATGAACGGGACTCCGGAATACTTGCTTGTGCCGCTTGGCGCAGCAATACAGTTTATCCATTGTTCACAAAAACTGTACTGCAAGTGTGCTGCTATTGCCGCTAAAGTCAAGTCCATGATCGCCACATCCCCAACCCCACGCGCCACGCCATGACCCAGCGCCATGAAACTTTGGGCTTGTGGCTGGGGGTATTGGGCGTTGCCATCTTTGCGGTCACGCTGCCGATGACGCGGCTGGCTACCGGCACGGCGGAAGCGCCGCAACTCTCACCCTGGTTTGTGACCTTTGGCCGCGCCACGCTGGCGGGCGCCTTGTCGATTGCCTTTCTGCTGCTTACCCGTTCACGACTTCCCACGTCCGAGGAGCGCAAGTCGTTGGGGCTGGCGCTGTTGGGCAATGCGTTGGGGTATCCGTTGCTGCTGGGTTTTGCGCTGCGGCAGGTGACGTCGGGCCACGCGGCGGTGATTACCGCGTTGCTGCCGCTGGCGACCGCCGCGGTCGCGGCCTGGGCGCTGCACCAGCGCGCGCGCCTGGGCTTCTGGTTGTGTGCAGCACTGGGTGCGGGCCTGGTGATGGGCTTCTCTTTGCTGCGCAGCAGCCAGCAGGCTGCGGGCTTTGGCCTGGAGTGGGCCGACCTGTTGCTGGTGGGTGCGGTGTTGGCTGCATCCATGGGCTATGTGTATGGCGCCAAGGTCACGCCCTCGCTGGGCGCGGAACGGGTGATCTGCTGGGTCTGCGTGATGGCGCTGCCGCTGACCTTGCCCGGCGCGGTATTGACCTGGCCTGCGCATGCCATCCTGCCGTCGGCGTGGTGGGGTCTGGTGTACGTTGGCGTGTTTTCGATGTGGGCGGGATTCTTCGCCTGGTACCGCGGGCTGGCATTGGGCGGCGCGCTGAAGGTTAGCCAGACACAATTACTGCAGCCGTTCTTCAGCATCCTGGCCGCAGTGCCGCTGTTGGGTGAGCCGCTGGAAATCGTGACGCTGGGCTTTGCGCTGGCAGTCGTCGCGACGGTGTTTGTCGGCAAGCGCTTTGCGGGCACACCGTTGAAGCTAAAGGAGATGCAATGAGTTTTGAAACCCTGATGGCCGCCACGCTGTTTGCGCTGGTCAGCTCCATCACGCCGGGGCCTAACAACACGATGCTGCTGGCCTCGGGTGTGAACTTCGGTTTTCGCCGTTCGCTGCGCCATCTGGCAGGTGTACAGATAGGCTTCTGGGTTTTGCTGATGGTCACGGGCCTGGGCTTGCATTCGGCGCTGACGCACTTCCCCAACTTCTATCTGGTGTTGCGGATTGCAGGCGGCTCGTACTTGCTGTGGATGGCGTGGAAACTGGCGACTGCAAAACCCTCGACCGCCGAAGCTAAATCATCAGCGCAACCAATGGGCTTCTGGGCCGCCGCCGCGTTTCAGTGGATCAACCCCAAGGCCTGGGTGATGACCATCACCTGCATGAGCACCTATTTGCCCGCCGAGGCCAGCGGCGCCGACATGGCGACACTGATCGCGATGTTTGTGGTGGTCGGAATGCCCTGCTCGTTCATCTGGCTCGCCTTCGGGCAGGCGATGCGCCAGTGGTTGCAGGACCCTGTACGCCTGCGCATCTTCAATGTGACGATGGCCATCGCGCTGGTAGCCTCGCTGTATCCGATGCTGACAACATAACCCCTTCAGGCCCGCCATGCACATCGCCATTCTGACTTTTGACGCGTTCAACGAACTGGACTCCCTGATTGCCTACGGCATGTTGAGCCGGATCACCTTGAAAGGTGACGCACAGTGGCGCGTGAGCATTGCCAGCCCGACTGCCAGAGTGACTTCGATGAACGGCTTGGCCATTGAGTCCCATATCAGCCTGGCCGAAGCCAACCAAGCCGATGCAGTGCTGATTGGCAGCGGAATGAAAACGCGCGAAGTGGCCAATGACCCCACGCTATTGGGCCAACTGCAACTCGACCCGACACGCCAACTGATTGCCGCCCAATGCTCCGGCACATTTCTGCTGGCCAAACTAGGCTTGACCGGCCAGATCCCCGCCTGCACCGACCTGACCAGCAAGCCCTGGGTGCAGGCCGCAGGCGTGAACGTGGTCAATCAGGCCTTTTTTGCACGCGGCAATATCGCCACCGCTGGCGGTTGCCTGTCGGCCCAGTACATTTCTGCATGGTTGATTGCACGACTCAAAGGGTTGGACGCAGCCACAGAAGTGCTGCACTATTTCGCGCCGGTGAACGAAAAATCTGAATACGTTGCCCGCGCACTCGCCCACATTGAGCCCAATCTCGCTGAGAACCCGATGGAACAACGCACATGACCCACCCCGCCTTTGCCGCCCTGCCCGAGCCGCCGTATTACGCGGTGATCTTCTCTGCGCTGCGCAAGACCGAGGAAAGTGGCGACGACGGCTACGCGCACATGGCGGAGCGCATGGTGGAGCTGGCCGTCCAGCAGCCCGGCTTTCTGGGCGTGGAGAGCACGCGCGGCAAGGATGGCTTTGGCATCACCGTGTCGTACTGGTCCACACTGGAGGCGATTGCCAACTGGCGCGCGGATGCGGAGCACCAGGTCGCACAGGAAACGGGCAAAGCCCTGTGGTACGAACATTACGAACTGCGCGTCGCGCTGGTCGAAAAAGCTTACGGAAAGAAATAATGACAAACAACACACACTGGACGCTGGCCGCACGCGCCGCGAAGATGAACCCTTCAGTGATCCGCGAGATCCTGAAGGTCACCGAGAAGCCCGGCATCATCAGCTTTGCAGGTGGCCTGCCTTCACCAAAAACCTTCCCGGTCGCCGAGTTTGAAGCGGCCTGTGCCAAGGTGTTGAAAGACGACCCGGCGGGCGCCTTGCAATACGCAGCCAGCGAGGGCTATGCGCCCTTGCGCGACATGGTGGCGGCGCAATTGCCCTGGAATGTGGACCCCGCGCAAATCATGATCACCACCGGCTCGCAGCAAGGTCTGGATCTGGTGGCCAAGGTGCTGATCGATGCAGGCAGCAAAGTGCTGGTCGAATCTCCCACGTATCTGGGCGCCGTGATGGCCTTCACACCGATGGAACCCGACGTCGTGAGCGTTGCCAGCAACGACGACGGCGTGGACATCGCCGACCTGCAGGCCAAATCAAAAGACGCGCGCTTCCTGTATGTGCTGCCCAACTTCCAGAATCCGACCGGCCGCACGATGTCGGAGGCCAGCCGCGCCGCATTGAGCAACGAAGCCGCGCGCACCGGCCTGCCGCTGATGGAAGACAACCCGTATGGCGACCTGTGGTTTGACCAGGCACCGCCTGCGCCGCTGACCGCGCGCAACCCCGAGGGCGGCATTTACCTCGGCTCCTTCTCCAAGGTGCTGGCACCCGGTCTGCGCATGGGTTTTATCGTCGCGCCCAAGGCGGTGTACCCCAAGCTATTGCAGGCCAAGCAGGCGGCCGATTTGCACAGCCCGGGCTTTAACCAACGCATGATTTACGAAGTGATACAAAACGGTTTTCTGGACCGCCATGTGCCGACCATCCGTGCCCTCTACAAATCGCAACGCGATGCAATGCTGCAGGCGCTGGCGAAGCACTTCCCTGCGACCGCGAACCCCGATGACAACCTGCAATGGAACACCCCCGCCGGCGGCATGTTCCTGTGGGCCCGTTTGCCACAGGGCATGAACGCCGTTGACCTGTTGCCGCACGCGGTGGAACAGGGCGTGGCCTTCGTGCCCGGCGCGCCGTTCTATGCGGACCACGGCGATGCGCGCACGATGCGTTTGTCATTTGTGACACCCAGCGTCGAAGAGATTCAGCGTGGTGTGGCTGCACTGGCCCTTGCGATTCAAAGCCAAAGGAAATGACCATGGTGCAAATCTGGGGAAGACTCACATCGCTGAACGTACGCAAAGTCGTTTGGACCGCGCAGGAAGTCGGCGTGCCCTTCACGCGCACCGATGCGGGCATGGCTTTTGGAATTGTCAAAACACCGGAATACCTGGCGCTGAATCCAAACGCGCTGGTGCCCACGCTGCAAGACGGTGATCTGACGCTGTGGGAATCCAACGCCATCGTGCGCTACCTCTGCGCCAAGTACTCCTCCGATGTTTTGTACCCTCTGGACCTGGCAAAACGCTTTGACGCCGAGCGCTGGATGGACTGGCAGCAGACCACGCTGAACCGCGCCAGTGGCGTGGCGTTTATCCAGCTGATCCGTACGCCCGAAGACAAACGCGACCACGCCGCAATTGCGCAATCGGTGGCGGCGATGGCGCCTTTGCTGGCGCAACTCGATCAGCATTTGTCCACGCATGCATACATGACCGGCGACAGCTTCACAATGGCCGATATTCCCGTCGCCTGCGACATCCACCGCTGGTTTGGCCTGCCGCGCGAGCGCGCACCACTGCCGCATCTGGAGCGCTGGTACGCAGCGATCCAGGCGCGCCCCGCAGTGCGCGGCGTGCTGGAATTACCGTTGAGTTAAGGACCCGCAATATGCGCCAACGCCCTTTCAAACAAATGGATGTATTCACGGCCACGCCGTATCTGGGCAACCCGCTCGCCGTTGTGCTCGATGGTGCTGACCTGACCAACGACGATATGCAGGGCTTTGCGCGCTGGAACAACCTGTCCGAAACCACCTTCCTGCTGCCGCCCACACCCGAGGCGGCGGCGGCCGGTGCCGACTACCGTGTGCGCATCTTCACGCCCGGTGGCGAGTTGCCATTTGCTGGCCATCCTACGCTGGGCACGTGCCGCGCCTGGCTGGAGAATGGCGGACAAGCCAAGCGCGCGGACGTGATCGTGCAGCAGTGCGCAAAAGGCCTGGTGCGCATCCGCCGCGACGGCACACAACTGGCGTTCGCCGCGCCTTTGCTTGCACGCAGCAACCCCAGCCCCGCGCTACTGGCCAAGGTGGCCGCTGCGCTGGGCCTGCAGTCGCGCCAGATCGTCGCCGCGCAGTTGCTGGACAACGGCCCGGTCTGGCTGGGTCTGCTGCTGGACCATGAAGACACCGTGCTGCAACTGGAGCCCGACCACAAAGCACTGAAGAATTTGGCGCAAAAAGTGGGTGTAGCCGCCGTAGAACAGGCGCAAGCAGCTCCTAATTTGATAGCGCGCTCAAATCGCGAAGCCCGTGCATTTGGCAGAAATGACGAGAAGGGCGCAGCAACGGAGTCCGCCGAACCGGTGCTGGAAGTACGCGCCTTCGCGGCGCCCATGGGCGTGGACGAAGACCCGGTCACCGGCAGCTTGAACGCCAGCCTGGCGCAATGGTTGATCGCTGACGGGCACCTGCCCGAACGCTACAGCGCGCACCAGGGCACGTGCCTCGGCCGGCGCGGCCGGGTTGCTTTGCAGCGTGATGCTGACAACCAGGTTTGGGTCGGCGGTGACGTCGTCACCTGCATCAGCGGACAGGTCTTGCTATAGCGGCTGTCCCCTGCGCGGCAGCCTGTCCCCCGCTTTACATGCGTATGCACGCTGCAGGCCTTAGATTTGCCGCATGGGAAATCTTTATCTGGTGCGCCACGGGCAGGCCTCTTTTGGCGCTGCCGACTACGACAACCTCAGCGACCTCGGCCACAAGCAGAGCGTGCGACTGGGCGAATACTTTGCATCCAAGGGCCTGACATTCGACGCGGTATTGACCGGCACACTCAAGCGCCATGCACAGACCTGGGCCGGCATTGCAGAAGGCGCAAAGTACAACATGACGCCATTGCTATGGCCCGGACTCAACGAATACGACAGTGACGCCGTCATCAAGACTATTCACCCGACACCGCTGGAAAAGCCGGACTCGCCCGAGATGTACCGGAGCCACTTTCGGCTGCTGCGGGACGCGCTGACGCAATGGATGAACGGAGTGGTCAGCCCGCACGGTATGCCCAGTTATGCAGACTTCGTCACCGGTATTACCAGCGCGCTGGACCATGTGCGGCAGAACCATGAAGGCAATGTGTTGATCGTCTCCAGCGGCGGGCCCATCTCTACCGCCGTGGGCCATCTGCTGGGCACGACACCCGAGACCACCATCGAGCTGAATTTTCGCATCCGCAACAGCTCGGTCACCGAGTTTGCGTTCACGCCCAAGCGCCACATGCTGGTCACGTACAACACGCTGCCGCATCTGGATGCGAAAGAGTTGGAGGATTGGGTTACCTATTCCTGAGCCTATGTATCATGGGGCATTGATCCCGTGGGAGTGGGCTTATGGCGAATCGCCGCATATTTCTGCAATCCGCAGTCGCTGCCGGGCTTATGCCCGCGTGGTCAGCCCATGCAGTCACGCCGTTACGGATGGCGTACTTCGAAACAAATAGCCCCCTGAGTTTCCGCCCCGACGGCCCCGCGCTGCGCGGCATCCTGCCTGATGTGATTGGCGAAGTGCTCAGCCGTATGGGCATGTCGGTGGAGCACACCGGCTACCCGTGGACGCGTGCGCAGCTGCTGGTGAAAAACAACGAGCAGGACGCGATCTGCACCATTGCCACGCCGGAGCGGCTGGAATACGCGGTCGCCGCGCAGGAACCCGTCGCCTCCGCACCGCGGCGCGTGTTCGCGCGGGCTGACTGTCCGTTGTTGCCCAAGCTGAGACAAGCGCGCACGCTGGACGAGTTGCGCGCACTGAACCCGGTCGTCGTGTCCTATTCCGGCAACGGTTGGGCAAAGACCAATCTGGAAGGCATTTTCAAACTCGAGTCCGGTATCAACTTCGAAACTGCACTGAAGATGCTGGTGGCACGCCGCGGCGACGTGATGATCGACAACGCACTGACCATGCAATACAGCCTGCAGCGCACCGAGGGCGCGGCCGAGGTGGTGATGCTGCCGACCGATCTGGAGACGTCGCACTTCCAGTTACTGGTGGGCAAGAAGTCTCCCCATGTTGCGATGCTGCCCGCCTTTGACACGGCACTGCGCCAGTTCAAGAAGACGCCCGCGTACCAAAAGATTTTTCAGACCTATGGTGTACAGCTTTAAGCGCGCACTCTGCGTAGCGGCCCTATGGGCGGGCGCAAGCCTTGGCAGTCATGCGCAAGACCTGCGCACCAACACGCTGGGCATGGCGCTGGTGCGCATACCGGCAGGCGAATTCCTGATGGGCAGCGACGAGCCCATTGCATCGCTGCAAAAAGACTACCCGCTGATGGAGCGCGAGCGGCTCGAAGACTTGCGCGACGAAGCACCGGTACACCGCGTGCGCATCACCAAAGATTTTTACCTGGGCCGCACCGAGGTGACGGTGGGCCAGTTCAAACAGTTTCTTCAAGCCTCTGGTTACGTGCCGGAGTCGATTGCCGACGGCACTGGTGGCTACGGCTACAACCCGCAGTACACGGCCGACCCGGCCGAGCGCAGCGAACAGTTCGAAGGCCGCAATGTGCGCTACAACTGGCGCAACCCGGGCTTCCCGCAGACTGACGACCACCCGGTGGTCAACATCACCTGGAACGACGCGCTAGCGATGGCCCAATGGCTCAGCAAGACCGAGGGCAAGACTTATCGCTTGCCTACCGAAGCCGAATGGGAATACGCCGCACGCGCCGGGACGCGCACCCGCTATGCCAGCGGCGATGATCCGAAGAGCCTGCTGAAGATTGCCAACGTCTTTGACACCGCGTCGAAAAAGCAATGGCCCAAATTTGCGCAGCATGCGCTCCAGGGCAGCGACGGCTATGCGTTCACGGCGCCCGTCGCCAGCTTTGCACCGAATGCGTTTGGCGTGTACGACATGCATGGCAATGCCTGGGAGTGGACGGCCGATTTATACGACGAGCACTACTACGCGCGATCACCGGTCGATGATCCGCAAGGCCCGCGCGAAGGCCGAAACTATGTGCGCCGCGGCGGCTCCTGGCATACCTGGCCGCTGTACTTGCGCTCCAGCTATCGCAACTGGAATTCACCGCAGACGCGGTATGTGTTGGTGGGGATGCGGTTGGTGATGGAGGCTTCTGATCCTGTTATCTCTCCGGTGCGTTAAAGACCTTTCTTTCGCCGCGGACGGTGCTGGGTAAGCCCCAAAGCGAATGTCCCCCGGGGCCGTGAGGGCCCCTCCTCCTTGATTTCGCAATGGGACTCACCCCGCACCATCCGCTTGAGGATTTGTCACCCCAGAAATGCATTGGGGTCAGTCGTGTGCCAGCCCCGCGCTAGATCAGGTGGGTTGGGTGCTCCCCGCAGCGAAATCAAGGGGGAGGGCCCTCACGGCCCGGAGGACATTCGCGGAGGGGAGTACCCGACACGCGTGATCCCGAGGGGAAGTTAACCCAGACTCAAAGAAAAACTAAACGTCCGAAGCCGGAGCAGTACGAGGCAGTCGCAACACAAAGCAGGCCCCGCGCCCAACCGGGCTGTCCACGCGAATCTGACCGCCCAAGGTTTTGGTGACCAGGTTGTAAACAATGTTCAGTCCCAAGCCGCTACCGCCCTGTCCGAGCTTGGTCGTGAAGAACGGATCGAACACGCGGGCGATGTTGGCGGGGGGAATGCCGTTGCCGTCGTCGCGTACGGTGAATTCGATCCAGGCTTCGTCCAGGGTTTTCGCTTCCAGATAAATATTGCCCGACTGGTCTTCGCGAAAGGCATGAAGCACTGCGTTGTTGATCAGGTTGGTCAGCACCTGACCGAACGGGCCAGGGTAGCTTTCCAGGAACACTTCATTCGGCACGGTGCTGTGCACCGTGTGCCGGGTCTTGCGCATGCTGGGGCCAAGCGTCAGCAAAATCTCGTGCACAGTTTCGCTCAGGCGGAATACACGACGGTTCAAGCTGCTCTGATCGACGGCTACCTGCTTGAAGCTGGACACCAATTCAGCCGCCTGGCGCAAGCCACTCATCAGAATGGCGGCACCCTCGCGGGTGTTGTTGACGAACTGCTCCAGTCGGCTCTTGGTCAGGCCCTTGGCCATGTGTTCGCCAAACTCCGCTGTCTGGTCTTGCAAGGTGCTGGCCACCGTCAGGCTGTTGCCGATGGGGGTATTGAGTTCGTGCGCAATACCGGCTACCAGCGAGCCCAACGCAGAGAGTTTTTCGGTGCGTACCAGCTCGGACTGCGCCGCCGTCAGGCTCTCCAGCGCACCGCTGAGTTCGCGCGTGCGTTCGTCCACGCGCTTTTCCAGGCTGGCGTTGAGTTGCAGGATGTTCTCTTCGTATTTGGCCTTGGCGGTGATGTCTTCCCAGGCCAGAATCAACAGCGCCTCTTCATCCACGGTGATGACGCGGCCTGATATTTCGCACAAAATTTCTTGGCGCCCATCACCACCAATCACGGTGGTCACAAAAGCGGTGACGTCCTGGTGGACCTCCAACATGGCCAGCAACCGGGCTCGGTCTTCCAGGCTTTTGTAGAGGACCAGATTCACGCCACTGGCGCCCATGACGTCGGCGCGTTCACGCCCGAACAATTTGGTCCAAGCCTTGTTGACGTCCAGCAGTGTGACGTCCTTGCCGCGGCGCGACACCGACAGCGCGACCGGTGATGCGTCAAAGATCGCCGCGAACTTGGCCTGGCTCAGGCCCAGCGCTTGCTCGGCGCGCAGGCGCTCGGTCAGCTCGTTTTGCAGCGCTGCGGTTTTGGCATCGCGCTCGGCAATCAGCTTGGCCAGATCGGTACGCATGCTCTCCATGCTGCGCGCCAGTTCACCAATTTCGTCGTCGCGTGCCATGGCAATAGGCTGGTCCAGCTCGCCGCGCGCCAGTTGCAGTGCACCACCTTGCAGCGAACGCAGAGGCCGCATCATGCGACGGTCAAACAGCCACCAGATCACCGCAAACGAAATCGACACCTGCGCCACCAGCGAGGCCGCCAGCTTGTACAGGTCGAACATGAACTCGCGCTGAATACGCCCAGCCGTCAGCTCCACCACCAGTCGGCCCACGCGCGATCCGTTATAGGTGACGTCGCGCTCTTCCTTCAGTATCTGACCATCGGGCACGGGCGAGACCTGCTTGCGCACGAACACTTCCTTGTATTCGTCAGTGACGGTGACGCTCACCACGTCGGGGTTGCGCATCACGGCATCGACCAGTTCGGTGGCCACGCCGCGGTCCACATTCCAGATGGCAACCGCCACGCCCCGCGACAGCACGTCGGCGTATTGCAGCATGGGCGCACGCACACGCAAATTGATCTGGTCATCCAGACGATTGACGATCTGGAAGTACGCCAGTACCAGTGCAGGCAGCAGGATCGCCAGGCCCGCGCCCAGTAACAGCGTCTGCCGAAGCGACAGACCCTTGCCGCGGCGCACGGCGTCCTGGGATTGGCTGCTGGTTGTCTGCATAGGCTAAGTGGCGTTTGGCTGCACAGTATGCCCGAGCCTATCCGTTCCGTGTCGACAGCCCTTATGATTTCTGTATGCCAAAAACTAGCGCCCCCACGCTCTGCCGCCATGCGGGTCGCTGCCCCCCAAAGGGGCCAACTCACCTTGGGGCGGCCCGGCGGTGAGTTCCCCCTCAATCCGCAACGCCACCGGTGACTCATTCTTTGCGTGGGATGGCGATACTTTAATCGTCAACATCCTGGGTAAACCTGCCGCCAACAAGGACGCTATTGGCAAACCCAAGGGCACACAACTCAAGGTCAGTGTGACCGCCCAACCCAAGGATGGTCGCGCTACCGACCACATGGTGCGCTTTCTGGCACCGCTGTTCGGCGTACCGACCTCGGCCATTGAGGTCGTTTTCGGTCAGGAAAGCATTCACAAGCAACTGCGCATCAAGGCGCCGACCCAACTACCCCCTGTTTTCACTGGGAAACCCTGATCGCCGACAATGGCGCATGTTGACGCCTTTCCCGCGCTCGCTGCGCTTTGCACCTGTTGCCCCCATGCTGAAATTCTTCCTGCGATTTGCTACTGTTTTGGTAGCTGCTTACGCAATCCACACGGGCGTTACAGCCCAAAATAGCCTTACCAACGCCAATGGCAACGGCCCTGTCTCGGCGGTCGTGCAGACCGACCAGGTGCGCGCCGAATTGATAGCCCACGCGCCACAGGGCATTGATCCCGGAAAGACCGTCTGGGTCGGACTGCAACTGACGCACCAACCCCATTGGCACACCTACTGGAAAAACCCCGGCGACTCCGGCCTGCCCACGACGCTGGACTGGAAGCTGCCCGCCGGTGTACAGGCGGGCGCGATCTCCTGGCCGGCACCGGAAAAAATTGCGATCGGCAGCCTGGCCAACTTTGGCTACGAAGGCACCGTGCTGTTGGCCGTGCCACTGACGATTGGCCCGGAGTTCCGCGGCACCGGCGTGTTGGGCGATCTGGAAGTAAAGCTGAACGCGAGCTGGTTGGTGTGTCGCCAGGAATGCATTCCGCAGGACGGCGACTTTGTATTGCGCATCCCTGCGCGCGGCTCGATGGCGATGCACGGCGCGGCGTTTGACGCCACGCTGGCCTCGGCACCCAAGGCCCACACTGGCACCGTGTCCGCCCGCATTGAGAACGGCAGCCTGCGCTTGCAAGTGGCTGGCTTGCCCACCGCATGGCAAGGCAAGGCGCTGACCGCGCTGCCGGAGATCAGCGAAGTGGCCGAGTCCAACTTGGTGCCTTTCAGCAAGGACAAAGTTGTCAACGGCTCAGGCGTTCAAACCGCCACCCAAAGTTGGGAAGGCAATGTCTGGACCGCGAACATGCCACTGTCTGCCCAGCGTAGCGCCAGCCCCGCGGTGTTACCGGTGGTACTGATTGCTGGCAAAGAAAACTTGCGTGTGGAGATGCCGGTCAGCGGCGCTTGGCCTGCCGTGGCGGGTGGTGCGGCAGCGCAAGCCGCTCCAGCGTCCGCCAGCACCCCCGCAGATTTCGGCGCCTGGTTATTTGCGCTGGGCGCGGCGCTGTTGGGCGGGCTGATCCTGAATCTGATGCCCTGCGTGTTCCCGGTGCTGGCCATCAAGGTGCTGGGCTTTGCCGGCCATGCAGGCCATACGACGAAATCGCAACGCTTGCAAGGCCTGGCCTACACCGCCGGTGTCGTGCTGTCTTTCATGGCGCTGGGCGGGCTGATGCTGGCGCTGCGCGCCGGTGGCGAGCAACTGGGCTGGGGCTTTCAATTGCAATCGCCCGGCGTCATCACCGTGCTGGCTGTGTTGTTCACTCTGTTGGGCCTGAATTTGGTCGGCCTGCTGGAAGTCGGCAACATCCTGCCCAGCGGCCTGGCATCGATGCAGTTCCGCCATCCGGTAGGCGATGCGTTTTTGTCCGGTGTATTGGCCGTCGCTATTGCATCGCCTTGTACCGCGCCTTTCATGGGCGCGTCGCTGGGCTACGCAATCGCGCTGCCTGCGGGTCAAGCGCTGGGCATTTTTGCCGCGCTGGGTCTGGGGCTCGCATTGCCTTTCCTGATCGCCAGCTGGGTGCCGCAAATCGGCAACTGGATGCCACGCCCAGGGCCATGGATGGTGCAACTGCGTGGCTTCATGGCGTTCCCGATGTGGGCGACGGTCGTGTGGCTGCTGTGGGTGCTGGGACACTTGAGCGGTGTCGACGGCGCAGCCAGCTTGTTGGCATTGTTGCTGATGCTGGCGCTGCTGGCCTGGTCGCTGAGCCTGGTGGGCCGCGCGCGCTGGGTGTTTGCTACTATTTCGATAGCTGCTCTCGCGCTGTTGGCGGGCGCTATTGGCCAGAACATCTTCAAGCTGGAAGACAACACGGCGCCTGCGGCGGGCGCTGCAACGACATGGCAACCCTGGAGCACCGAGCGCGTGCAAACCGAGTTGGCGCAGGGCAAGCCCGTGTTCGTGGACTTCACCGCGGCCTGGTGTATCACCTGCCAGTACAACAAGAAGACCACGCTGGCCAACGCCGATGTGGTCGGCGACTTTGCGGCGAAAAAGGTCACGCTGATGCGCGCCGACTGGACGCGCCGCGACCCCGCCATCACGCAGGCCCTGACGGCGCTGGGCCGCACCGGCGTGCCGGTCTATGTGCTGTACCAGGCAGGCAAGCCCCCGGTGGTGCTGTCAGAGCTGATCAGCGTGAGCGAAGTGCGCACTGCACTGCAAAGCCTGTGAACACAGCAGAGCTTCTGGCCCAGCCCCGCACCGTAGCGGTGGTCGGCCTGTCGCCCAAACCGCACCGCGACAGTTTTCGGGTGTCGCAATACATGCAGACACAAGGCTGGCGCATCGTGCCCATCAACCCGGTGGCGGCGGCCAGTGGCACGCCCATCCTGGGCGAAAAAGTCTATGCCACGCTCACTGAAGCTGCGCGTGACCATAGGATCGAACTGGTAGACGTGTTTCGCAATAGCGCCGACGTGCCGCCGGTGATCGACGAAACCATCGCGATAGGCGCACCTGCGGTCTGGTTGCAGTTGGGCGTTGTGCACGAGGCCGCAACGGCCAAGGCCCGCGCCGCAGGCCTGCTGGTGGTGGAAGACCACTGCCTGATGGTGGAGCACCGCCGCGCCGCGGCAGCCCGCGGCTAGTGCCTTAAGCGTTGCCGATCAGGCGCGACAGATCGCGGCTGAGCAAAAGCGGGTCGTCGGAGTTGCGCGCCACCAGTTGGCGCAAGTGGGTGATGCTGTCCAAATCAATATTCACACAGCGCAAGCCCAGACAGTGCCCCTGTGTGCGGGCGACTGCCACGTCCATCGCAATAAAGGCTGTAGGCATCAGCGTCAGACGCAAACGTCCGCGCGTACCCACGGCACCGAACATGCCGGATGGCGCTTCCACCAGCGCGCCCTGCAACGAAATATCCAGCAGGCGCACCTCGCGGATGTTCCCTGCCAGATTCAGACGTGCCGGCGTTTGCACCAGCGAACGGAAAAACCGACGGTTCGCGCTCGCAATAGCCACGGGGCTGACGTCCACAGGACGCGCCTTTCGAAGATTTTGCCAAGCCTTGAACAACATGCCCCATGGTAGCGCAAGGCATGCTGCGACAATTGGCCCCATGAATCCAACGCACATCGCCCCCGGCACCTTTGAGGGCCTGCACAACGCCACATTCCTGCGCGCTTGCCTGCGCCAGGCCACCGCCCACACCCCCGTCTGGCTGATGCGCCAGGCAGGCCGCTATTTGCCCGAATATGTGGCCACCCGCGCCAAGGCCGGCAGCTTCATGGGCCTGGCGACCAACACCGACTACGCCACCGAAGTCACGCTGCAGCCGCTGGAACGCTACCCGCTGGACGCAGCCATTTTGTTCAGCGACATCCTGACCATTCCGGACGCGATGGGACTTGGTCTGTCGTTTGCCCAGGGCGAAGGCCCGCGCTTTGCCAGCCCCGTGCGTGACGAAGCCGCAGTTGCCAAGCTGGCCGTGCCCGATATGGAAAAACTGCGTTATGTGTTTGACGCAGTCTCCAGCATCCGCAAGGCGCTGACGCAGGACGGCAAGGGCCGCGTGCCGCTGATCGGCTTCTCCGGCAGCCCGTGGACGCTTGCCTGCTACATGGTTGAGGGCGCAGGCTCGGACGACTACCGGCTGGTCAAAACCATGCTCTACAGCCGCCCGGACCTGATGCACAAAATGTTGCAAATCAATGCCGACTCGGTGGCCGCCTATCTGAACGCCCAGATCGATGCGGGCGCGCAGGCGGTGATGATTTTTGACAGCTGGGGCGGCGTGCTAGCCGATGGCGCGTTCCAGACCTTCAGCATGGCCTATACGGCACGTGTGCTGGCGCAACTGAAACGCACCGGCCCGAACGGCGAAACCATCCCACGTATCGTGTTCACCAAAGGCGGGGGTCTGTGGCTGCAGGAGATGGCGGCGCTGGACTGCGACGTGCTGGGCGTGGACTGGACAGTGAATCTGGGCAAAGCCCGCGCACTGGTCGGCGGCGCTGAAAACGGCCCCGGCAAGGCGCTGCAGGGCAATATCGATCCGAACGTGCTGTTTGCCCCACCCGCCCAAATTGGTACGGAAGTGGCCCGTGTTTTGGACAGCTTTGGCGCGCCCTATCAAGGTGCAGGCAGCGGCCCGACCCACATCTTTAATCTCGGCCACGGCATAAGTCAGTACACGCCTCCCGAGCATGTAGCGGCCTTGGTGGATGCGGTTCATACGCATTCACGGGGCTTGCGGGCGTAACTGCATAGCACTTTTTTGGACGCTTTCAAACGCAGCAAACTAAACTTATGCACAAAAATGATAGCAGTGCCCCCGGGTCAACCCTGATTCGGGCGCAGACCGCTATAAAAGCAATAGCGCCAGTAAGTCATTGATTCATAAGGGTTTTGATTTTTGCTTTTTTTGCGGGCATTCCAGCCAAAGCCTTGATTTACAAGGCTTTGGCATGCTCCATGACAATATATCAACAAAGTTATCCACAGAATTGATGAATGTCCTGTAAAGCACTTTGAAATCAAGCACTTAGCGCCCATTTCGCCAGTTCACATCAACTTTTCTCCTCAAGTGCTCCCAAGTCTGCTCCCCTGCAAGCTCACGCCATGAGTCACTGGATTTGCGTTCTGGTGCAAACGCCAGCCCACGCGGCGATGGGTTCGGTGTTGACCTATCGAAGTGAGCTGGCACTACCGCCCGGCACACTGGTACGCGTACCACTGGGCAAGCGCGAAACCCTGGGTTTGGTCTGGGATCCGCAGGCCGCCAATGCGACGGGCGAGCTCGATCCGGAAAAAATCCGCGCGATAGCGGGTGTATTGGAAGGCGTTACGCCTTTGAGCGCCGATTGGCAACAGCTGCTGACCTTTGCCGCGCAGTATTACCAGCGCTCCGTCGGTGAGGTTGCGCTCGCCGCGCTGCCGCCCCAATTGCGCGATCTGACACCAGTGCAAATGGAACGGCGCTTGAAGCGCAAGCCCAAGGCGCAATCTGACGTACCGCCTGCCTTGACCACTCCAACCCATACCCCTGAGCAAGCCCATGCGCTGGCGCAGATTGCGGGCCACAGCGGCCCCTTCCTGCTATTCGGCGCGACTGGCAGCGGCAAGACCGAGGTGTATCTGCAGAGCGTGCAGGATTTGCTGGCTGCGGACCCGGACGCACAGGCGCTGGTGATGGTGCCCGAGATCAATCTGACGCCACAGCTCGAAGCGCGCTTTATCGAACGCTTTGCGCCGCTGTATGGCGCAGAGTCTGTCGTGTCCATGCACAGCGGCATGACCAACCCGCAGCGCCTCAAGGCCTGGCTGTCCGCGCACAGCGGTAACGCCCGTATCGTGCTGGGCACGCGCATGGCAGTGTTTGCCAGCCTGCCCAAGCTGCGCCTGATCGTCGTCGACGAAGAGCACGACCCCAGCTACAAGAGCAGCGAAGGCGCCCGCTATTCGGCGCGCGATCTGGCGGTCTATCGCGGCAAGCTCGAAGGCGCCAAGGTCATTCTGGGTTCGGCCACGCCGTCGCTGGAGAGTTGGCACCAAAGCCGCCCGGCAGCGGAGGGTGGGCGCTACCTGCGGCTGCATATGCCGTCGCGCGTCGGAGCAGACGCCAAATTGCCGCTAGTAAGGCGCGTGGACATGAACCACCAGCCCCGCAAGGCCGTGTTTTCGATACCGCTGCTGGAAGCGATCAAGGAACGCGTGGGTCGTGGCGAGCAGTGCATGGTTTTTTTGAACCGGCGGGGCTATGCACCGGTGTTGCATTGCAGCGCGTGCGACTGGAAAAGCCAGTGCCCGCATTGCTCTGCGTTTCGCGTGTTCCACAAGATCGACCGCACGCTGCGCTGCCACCACTGCGGCTTTACCGAACGCGTGCCACGCGCCTGCCCGAGTTGTGGCAACCCTGACATCGCGCCGCTGGGCCGCGGTACCGAGCAACTGGAAGAACACCTGGCCGAGCTGCTGGCGGATGTGAAGCGCGCGGGTTCCGTCACCGCCGACAAACCCGACGGTGAGCCACTGCGCATCGCACGGATTGACGCCGACAGCACGCGCCTCAAAGGCGCGCTGGAAGAGCAGCTTGCAGCCGTGCACGCCGGTGATGTAGACGTCTTGGTCGGCACGCAGATGATCGCCAAGGGCCATGACTTCCGCCGCATCACGCTGGTCGCTGCGGTCAACCCGGATGGCGCTTTGTTCTCCAGCGACTTCAGAGCACCCGAACGCTTGTTCAGCCTGCTGATGCAAGCTGCAGGGCGCGCCGGACGCGACGCCACAACCGGCGCCAGCAGCGAGGTCTGGATACAAACTTTCCAGCCCGCGCACCCGTTGTACGCCGCACTCAAAGCCCACGATTACCCGAGCTTTGCGAAGCAACAATTGCTCGAGCGCGAGCAGGCCAACCTGCCACCGTTCAGTGCGCAAGCCCTGGTGCGTGCAGACGCACGCACGCAGGAAACGGCGCAGGAGTTCCTGAACACAGCGCGCGCCTTCGCACAAGGCCCCATGCGCGAGTGGGATGGCTGGGCCGCCGTGCTGGACCAGATCACGGTCTACCCTGCCGTGCCCATGAGCATCCAGCGAGTTGCCGATATCGAGCGCGCACAGATGCTGATCGAAAGCCCGTCGCGCTCCGCGCTGCAACAGTTTTTGACGGCTTGGCAGGACGTCCTGCAATCCACGCGCACCGGGCCTGAAGGCAAGGGCCTGATCCGCTGGGCAATTGATGTAGACCCGCTGGCGATTTGAGCGCATGACCGCAACCATCGTCTACCGCGCCGCAACGCATGAAGATGCGCTGTGCATAGGCGTGCTGGCAACCCAGGTTTTTCTGGACACCTATGCGCCCCAAGGCGTACGCCCGGACCTGGCACGCGAGGCGCTGGCCTGCTACTCGCCCGAGCTGATGGCCGCGCACCTGGCTGATCCCGGTGTGCACTTCATGTTGGCCGAATCCAAGGACCATCTCGTCGGTTTTTTGGAGCTCGCATTGAACCGACCGTGCCCCGTTCTCAGTGAAGCCACGGCTGAAATTGCGCGTTTGTATGTGCAACGCAATTTCCACCGGCACGGCATTGGACAAGCGCTATCCGCACACGCAGAACGTATCGCGCATGCGCACGGTCACAGTGCGCTGTGGCTGACGGCGTGGTCGGGCAACGCGCCCGCGCTGGCTTTTTACCCGCGCCTGGGCTATGCCGACATAGGTCGCACACACTATGTCATTGAAGGCCAAAGCTATGAAAACCGGGTCTTTATCAAACCCACGGGGCTTGGATGAGAGTTCGCTGAAGATTTGGAGAAGAAAGTGGCTGCGATGCCTATGGAAGTTGCGTAAGCAGCTACTATTTTCATAGCAACCGCTGAGCAAGTCAGGGCTTGTCTTGGGAAGCGTCGTAAGGCAGCGCCGCGTCGTTGCGAACCTCGCGGGCCTGAACATCCATCACATCGGCAGGCGCCCCGCCGCTAAACCCTGTACCCGTACGGCCCGGCCATTCGCCGCTGCGAAACCGTTGGGATGCTTGGTTAAACCGCGAGAAGGTAGTGACAAAGGCGGGCTTGCGGCCAGTCAATAGCGCCTTGAGCAAGATTACGACCACGCTGACCAGAGCCACACACAGCAGGCTCAGGACAAAAACCAGTGCTGCAGCCAGCAGCACCAGTTTGAAGACAGTACGGACGATGGCGGAGAGAACAGTCGATACAAATTGCATGGGCCTATTGTGCCCAGCACCGGGATGCCACCAGAAGTGCTGAGGCTATCGATCGGTACGTGGGCATCGCGCGATCAGTCAGGCAAGAAGATTTCCTCAATCGCCAGGCCAAACAGTTGCGCAATGCGGAAGGCCAAGGGCAGTGAAGGGTCGTACTTGCCCGTCTCGATCGCATTGACGCTCTGACGCGAAACCTCGAGTTTCTCCGCCAGATCCGACTGACTCCAGTTGCGCTCGGCGCGCAGCACCTTGAGACGGTTATTCAACAGCTTTCTCCCGTTGCGCCATGGGTAATCCGGTTGATCAGTGCGCCAAGCCCAAACCCGATAAACCAGATGATGGCGACCCAGTAGGCGTCAACATGGGGCACGAGCCCGAAGTTCTCCAGAAAGCCCCAGACGGTTGCGATGGTGAGCGCGACCCCCGTGCCAATCAGCGTCTGGCGCACCAGCAGCATCCGCAGGAATTCATCCTTCTGTTCGACGATAAGCATGGCAATGGCGTAGAAAGCGCCCGCTACGGCCAAGCCGGGCAGCAAGCCAAGGACCCAGACGATGGGGCCATCCACCAGATGGCGCGTAATCAGGTACTTCGCGAGAAACAGGCTGACGACATAGACCGCCATCGCGCTGAATAGCCGCTTCAGGTAGCGGCGCTCGGGGGAAGACATCGCCATGCTCATGCCTCCTTCTTGCGCAACAGGTTGCACTCGCGTTTGTTCCGCAGGGACGTGAACGCAAGAATGGGCAGCACCAGCAGCAGGGTATCCGCAGCCTTGGCATCAAAGACGCCGTATTGTTTTGCGATCGCGACCATCAGCATCGCGGCAGCCCAGCACAGGCCTTTTTGAATGTTCTTCATGTGGAAAACTCCTTCGTGGTTAAGACAAGGAGACTTTACATATTCGAACACATTAAGTCAAGCAAACTTTACAAAAAGTCTTTAGAACTTGTCTTTTACTGCCAAAATAGTCGTCTAACGCCCGTCGGGAAAGCGTGAGCAGCTATCGATTCAATAGCAATCGAGTGGACGGTTCAGCGGTCCACTTGCGCAGATGGCCACCACCAACTGGCGTCTGGTACCTCTGCCCTGGGAAGCAATGGATTGGACAGACGGATGACGGTCCGCTTCTGCGCCTTGAGGGACTCGATTTCCTTGGCGTGGTACTGCTCAAACAAGCGGCGGAATGAGCCGTCCGCCAACGAGCGCTTCAGGCCTTGCGCGATGCGCATGGCGAGTAGGGTATTTTTCTTGCTGACCCAGAAATAAACCGGATATGGGAAATACAACGCCTTGCTGTGTTCAATGCGAAGTTGCGGGAACTTCTGCGCCTGCTGCTCCAGTTCGCGCTGCGCCTCGTTCAGGCCGCGGGGGAATGCATCGAACCGGTGTGCGTCCAGCATGGCAAACAGATTGTCGTAGCCAGGCGAGGTTTCCACGACAAAGCCGTTCGCCTGCATGATGGGCAAATCGGCCCACTGGCTGTTCAGGCCAAAGAGCAACTCCTTGCGCATGCGCGCCGCGGTCATTTTCTCGATCCGGGGTTGGTCCTCGGAGCGAATGATCAGCAAACGGTAGCCCACAATTCCACGCAGGATGTCGATCTTGATGGGTTGCATCAAATCTTCGCGGTCAGCATTGGTACCAAATGCCAATACATCGATGTCACCCGACTGCAACAACAGGCTGGCACGTGCTTGCGTCATGTCCTCGTTGATGGCGTGCAGGCGCACCGGCCCGTAATGGGGGCTGCGCTGCAAAGCCAGCTCCAGCAACTTCCAGCGGTACTCGTAAATCATCCCCGACGGGAAAACCCGCAGGACCTTTTCCTCCGCATGCACGGAGCCAATCACGAATAACGCCAGGCCGCACAACGCCGCAGTGCGGCACAAAGGCCGCCAAACACGCATGAAACAAATGCCGACCCACATGGATGATCCCGGTAAGAGCGATAAATTCGCCCCAGTATCAACGACTAACGCCGCCCCTTACGTAGGGGATTTGCCCAATATACGGCGAAAGCGGATGAGCGCCCAGCGAAACTTCAACGCCCCGTCATCAACATCACCGCGCCCGAGAAACTCAGAAAGGCCGCGGCAGTGGACACCAGAATGATGCGGGCGATACGCCCGTTGTCCGCACCAAAGCGCTCGGCCAGCAGCGACACGTTGCTGGCGCTGGGCAACGCAGCCACCAACACCAGCACGGTCACAGAGAACTTGTCGATGGGCGCACCCAAATGGATGGCCGCCGTGCATGCCAACAGCACCAGCAGGGGATGCAGAAACAACTTGATCAACGCCACAGGTACATATTCCTGCCAATGCACCTCGTGCGCCTTGTCGTGCAGTGCCAGCATCTGCGAGCGGGCCAGCACCGCGCCAATCGTGAACAGGGCGACCGGCGATGCCGCATCGGCCAGCATGCCAACGGTGGCCACAACGGGTTGCGGAAAGTTAAGTTGCAACGCCGAAACCAACGCACCCAACAGGATGGCCCATGGCATGGGGTTGGTGGCCACGCCCTTGAGCGCGTTTTTCAGCGCCTCGGCAGGGGAGGTGCCCGATGCGCCACCCAGGCGTGACAGTGCAATGCACAGCGACGACGTAATCACCATGTCGACCAAGATGGTGACGATGGCAGGGCCTGCGGCTTTGGGGCCTAACAGCGCGACCAGCAAGGGGACGCCCATGAAACCGGTATTCGGGAACGCCCCGACCAACGCACCCAACGCCGCATCGTTCCAGCCAATGCGCCCGCGCAACGTGACTGCGATCACAAAAGCCACCATGACCAGTGCGCACAACAGATAGGTCAATGCGATGCTGGCGTCCAGCAACTGCGCAATCGGCGTAGAAGCGCCAAAACGGTACAGCATGCAAGGCAGCGCGAAGAACAGCACAAAGCCGTTCAGGCCGGGTATCGCCGCCAGTGGCAACATGCCCCGCCGGGCGGCAACGAAGCCACATAGCACCAACGCAAAGAAGGGGAAGGTAACGGTCAGGATTTGCAGCACCAAGCGATTGTCGCGCACCCGTTAAGATGGCGCGCCTGCTTCCCGTGTCTGCCTCACTGTCCGCCTTATTGCCTGTCTCGTTCCCGCATGTCTGCCCCCTCTTCCCACGGTCTGAATCTCGCCCAGCAAGAAGCTGTCAACTACCTGCACGGACCCTGTCTGGTGCTGGCCGGTGCAGGGTCGGGCAAGACGCGGGTGATCACCCACAAGATCGCGCGCCTGATACAGACCGGCATGGCGCCGCAGCGCATCGCTGCGATCACTTTCACCAACAAGGCCGCGGCGGAAATGCGCGAACGCGCAAAAGGCCTGATCGGCAAGGCCGCCAAGGATGTGGTGGTCTGCACCTTTCACGCACTGGGCGTGCGCATGCTGCGCCAGGACGGCGCAGCGCTGGGCCTGAAGCCTGCGTTCTCGATTCTGGACACCGATGACGTCACCAGCATCCTCAAGGACGCTGGCGGCACCGTAGACGCCGCAACGGCCCGCACCTGGCAATGGACCATCAGCGCCTGGAAAAGCGCTGGGCTGAATGCCGCGCAGGCACTGGCCCAAGCCGAGGACGACAACGCCCGGCAAACTGCCGTGGTGATGGGCCGGTATGAAGAGCGTTTGATCGCTTATCAAAGCGTGGACTTTGATGACCTGATCAGCCTGCCACTGAAGCTGCTACAAAACCATGAGGAAGTCCGGCAAAAGTGGCAAGGGCTGATGGGCCACGTGCTGGTGGACGAGTACCAGGACACCAATGCCACGCAATACGAAATGTTAAAGCTGCTGGTCGGGCCTACGGCCGCCGACGCACGCTTTACGGCCGTGGGCGACGATGACCAGTCCATCTATGGCTGGCGTGGCGCCACGCTGGACAACTTGAAGAAACTGCCGATCGACTTTCCCGCGCTGAAGCTGGTCAAGCTGGAGCAGAACTACCGCTCGACCAGCGCCATCCTGCGCGCGGCGAACAACGTCATTGGCCCGAATCCCAAGTTGTTTTCCAAAACATTGTTCAGCGAGCTGGGCGAGGGTGAACCGGTACGCGTGGTTGATTCCGACAACGAAGAGCACGAAGCCGAGCGCGCCGTGGCCCGTATCCAGAGCCTGCGCGCCGAAGGCGCTTTGGCGCAAGAAGGCGCGCAGTACAAGGCGTTTCGCGACTTCGCCGTGCTGTACCGCGCCAACCACCAGGCCAAGCCCTTCGAGAAGGCGCTGCGCAAGGCGAACATTCCCTACAAGGTGTCCGGCGGCCAGAGCTTCTTTGACCGCGCCGAAATCCGCGACCTGTGCGCCTGGTTCCGGCTGTGGGCCAATAACGATGACGACCCGGCGTTTCTGCGCGCCGTCACCACGCCCAAGCGCGGCATTGGTCACCAGACGCTGGGCACACTGGGCGTGTATGCAACGCAATACAAGCTGAGCCTGTTCGAGGCTTTATTTTCCTCATCCCTGGGCTCCGCCTTGGGCGCCAAGGCGCTGGGCAGCCTGCACGAGTTTGGCCGCTACCTGAACGACCTGGAATTCCGCGCCCGCCATACCGAAGGGGCCGAAGCCGCCAAAGTCTTCCTGGCCGATTGGCTCAAGGAAATCGGATACGAAAAGCACCTTTACGATGGCGAAGAAAGCGAGAAGATCGCTGCCGCGAAATGGACCAATGTGCTGGAGTTTTGCGACTGGATGGCCGCGCGCTGCGGCGGACAGATCGAAGATGTAGCCGGTGTCACGGAGCGCGAAGTCAAGAGCCTGCTGGAAGTCTCGCAAACCATCGCCCTGCTCTCCACCATCTCCGAGCGCGAAAAAGACCAGGACGTAGTGACGCTCTCCACGCTGCACGCCTCCAAGGGTCTGGAATGGCCGCATGTGATGCTGGTGGGAGTGACCGAAGGCATGCTGCCGTTCAAGCTGGGGGATGGCGCAGATTCGCTGGGCGGATCCACGAAGGCCGATGAGACAGTCAATGAAGACATGGCGACCCGTTTGCAGGAAGAGCGCCGCCTGATGTACGTGGGCATTACCCGCGCGCAGCGCAGTTTGGCCGTGAGTTGGACACGCAGGCGCAAAAAGGGGCGCGAGATGGTGGCCGCTTTGCCCAGCCGGTTTATTGCCGAAATGGCGCTGGACCAAACGACGGTGAAGGAAGACCCTAGGGAAAAGTTGAAGGCATTGCGCGCCGAATTTGCCCGTAAGGCAGAGATAAGCGCCGCTGCTGCAGCGCTGAACCGTTAGGGCCTAGCGCAGGCCGTCAAAACCGGTACGGACGGAGGGATCTCCGAACCCCAGAACCTCGCCGGAGACTGCGGGACCGAAGTTCTTTTCATGCAGGTCCAGCAAGGCCAGGATGGCCGCCACCGCTTCCTGGTTAAAACCAATCCGGTTGTGGCCCATGCCGTCGCCACCGTCCATGATCAGCTTGTTGAGGTACGTGCCACATTCTTTGTAGCCCCACATGGTGCGAATGTTGTTGGCGACACGGTGGTGGTGAAGATCGACGATTCCGAGCGCGTCTTCCCGGCGCTGGTCCGGTGACTTCTCTTCCAACGACAAGGGTTGTGTCGGAATTTCCAGATCCAGCGTCGGTACGACTGCAGGCTTGGGAGGCGTCTCGGCGCGCACGATGACCGTAGGGGCTTGCTCAATGGGGGGCAAAGAATCTACGGCAGCCAGCGCATCGGAACTGAAGCGCGAGTCCTGATCTGCCAATGCGCTGTCCCACAGGCTCCACGCAGTGTCCGGGTCATCTTCCACAACCTCCAGGCCGCGCGAATCCGCCGCATCCTTAGGAGGCGTTTTGTCAGACTTGCCGCCTTTGCCAAAAAACCCGCTGAACATGAGACACCCTTTGTATTCGGTTCAATAATAACCCAGCGCCCTCTGGAATGCCACTTGGCCCAACCGACGTACTGTGGGCATTGTTGCGTGAATGCTTCTATCGGTATGTACGCAAAACCACCAATTGGAGCCATTCCATCGGTACCTTCAGTCGACGCAACACATCCGCACTCAGCCCCTCGGGGCATGAAAAAAGCCCCACTTGCCAAAACAAGGGGGCTTCAATTTGGTGGCCTGGGGCGGAATCGAACCACCGACACAAGGATTTTCAATCCTCTGCTCTACCGACTGAGCTACCGGGCCTGAGCCTTCAATTATAGCAGCAAGAAAAGCGCCTTTTCCGAAACCCGCTCATGTGCCGGTGCGTTTGCTGCGCGTCAGGTCTACGCCAAGCTGCTTGAGCTTGCGATACAGGTGGGTGCGCTCCAGACCGGTTTTCTCCGCCACGCGGGTCATGGAGCCGTTTTCCTGTGCGAGGTGGTACTCAAAATAGGCCTTTTCAAACTCGTCGCGCGCTTCGCGCAATGGCTTGTCCAGTACAAAGTTCTGGTTGGCTTGCGGGCCAGTCAAGACAGCCGCCGAAGCAATCGGCACCGCACTCTCGACATACTCCACACTGGTGATCGAGACCGACTGGATTTCCAGTGCCGCCGCCTTGCGCAGGCTGCCGCGGGCCAGGCCCTGGTCTACCGCCTTGAGCAGTTTTTGCAATGTGATGGGCTTTTCCAGGAACGCCAGCGCGCCAATCTTGGTGGCTTCCACTGCGGTGTCGATGGTGGCATGACCGCTCATCATGATGACGGGCATGGTCAGTTGTCCGGTAGAGGACCACTCTTTGAGCAGCGTCACACCATCGGTGTCGGGCATCCAAATATCCAACAACACCAAGTCGGGGCGCTCGCGGGTACGCACCGCACGCGCCTGGGCGGCATTTTCGGCGAGCTCTACGTTATGACCTTCGTCATTCAGTATTTCCCAGAGCAGGTCCCGAATCCCGTGCTCGTCGTCTACAACCAGAATGTTTGCCATGGTGCCTGCGCTATTTCCCTTAAAACCGTAATCGCGCGCTCAGGTTGGCGCGCTGTTATCGATCGCCAATGATAACGATACTTGCGCGCCGACCACGACGCCGTCCTGAAGGCGGTTACCAACGTCGCAACGCGCCCCGTGTTCGTCCGCAATTTTCTTGACTACCGCCAACCCCAAGCCGGTTCCACGTGCCTTAGTCGTGACATACGGCTCGAATGCCCTTTTGAGGATTTGTTCCGGGAAGCCCGTGCCCCGATCCAATACGCTCAGGCGCATGCGGGCGCTGCCTTCCTTCCATTGGGTTCGCACGACCACGCTGCGGTCATCCGCCGTCTGGGGCGCAGATTCTGTTGCGTCCTGCGCGTTTTGCAGCAGGTTGTGGATGACTTGGCGCAATTGCTCGGCGTCACCCATTACACGCGGGCAATTTGGCTGCAACTCGAGGCGCACCGGCACGGTAGAGCTTTCGTTGTCATACAACTGCATCACGTCCTGCACCAACGCGTTGATATCAACGGGTTTGAGCTCCGCGGCTGGAAGACGCGCGTAGTCGCGAAACTCGTTAACCAGCCGCTTCATTGCGTCGACCTGGTCAACAATGGTTTTGACGGATTTGGTCAAAACTTGCTGCTCAGGGGCTTCGAGCTTGCCCCCCAGCCTTTTTTCCAGTCGTTCCGCGGAAAGCTGAATCGGTGTCAAAGGGTTTTTGATTTCGTGGGCCAAACGGCGGGCGACTTCGCCCCAGGCTTGTGCGCGCTGAGCCGACACAATTTCGGAAATGTCATCAAACACCAGAAGGCGCTCATCGCCTGGCAGCTCTGCGCCGCGCGCCACCAAGGTTAAAGAACGGTCAAACGGTCCTTGCGCCAGATTGAGGTTGGCGCCCAGTTCAAACGACTGTTGCCAGTGGTCCATTCCGCGCTCCATGCGCTGAGTCATCAAATCCGCGAACTGTGCTTGCACGGCCTGACCGAACTCCTGAAGCCCCTCAATTTCGGAGAGATATTCCCCCTCGTGCGCCGCCATAGGGATTTTCAGGATGCGCGTGGCCCCGGGGTTGGCCGAGCGGACTTCACCGTTGGCACCCAGCACGATCACGCCAGCTGTCAAGTTGTCCAGAATGGTTTGTAGATTGGCGCGGGCGGCGTCAACCTGGGCCATGCTGTGTTCCACCGCTTGCCGCGCATCAGACAACTGCGCAGTCATGGAGGCAAAGGCGCGCGTTAGACCACCCAACTCGTCCTTGCCTTGCATCGCGATCTTGGGCGTGAAATCTCCGGCCGCCACTTGACTCACGCCCTCTGCCAGCAGTAGCAAGGGCCGCGCAATCTGATTGCCCAGCACGATCGCCAACAGCACCGCACCAAACACCGCCAGAAAGAGACTTAACGTCAACGTACCGATGTACATGCGCTTGAGCCCATCACGGGCGAGTGCCCGCTCCTGGTATTCGCGATTCGCACCTTCGACCGCCAGCGCATTGGCCACTAAGTTCGATGGCAGCGCACGGGAGACCAACAGGTAGCGCAGTTCTGGCGCCAATCCCAGCGCATTCGAGGCAATCGGCACCAGTACCTTGATGCGCGCAGGCACCGCTGCGTCCTGCGCCCCATCCTCCAGACCCTCAACCCACGCCAGTGAGCGCTCAAAACGCGCGGTGCGGAACTGACTTGGCGTAGGTCGGTCCGGATTGAGCTGAAACCGAGCCTGCCCGGCACTCGCGATCAGATTACCGTTCGCACTCCAGATAATCACGTGGGTCGCGCCCAACTGCTCCAGAACCCGCTCCAGCACCAGCCCAGCCATGGCATCAGGGTTCTCCGCGAGTTGCACCGCGGCACCACGGGATTTGGAGGCCAAGTCGCTGGACAACGTGTCCAGGGTGACCCGGCCCAAATTCAGACCCGCTTCCAGCGCGCCCTCAACCTTGACATCAAACCAAGTCTCGATTGAGCGCGAGACGAACTGATAAGACACCACGTAAATCAGCAACCCAGGCGCCACACCCACAAGCGCAAAAATAGTCGCCAACTTGACCAACAGGCGACTACCGAATCGCCCTTGCCGCAGCCGTATAAACAGGCGCCAGCCGACGCCCACGATCGCCAGCAACAACGCGCCGGCGACCACTACATTGATGGTGAACAGGCGCGTGTAGTTTTGCTCATAGAGATCACGGTTATTGGTCGCCTGCATCAGCAGGGAAAGCAGTACCAGACCAATCAACACCATGACGGCAGCACCAATCGCCACTGCCCGGTTCAGGGCCTTGGCGTGCTGCATGGTGGAGCTCTGAGCCGCCGAATTGCCGTCAGGCATCATTTGCTGGATTCAAGGATCAGGGGCGCGACCAGATTGGCCGAAATGTCCCAGCCGGTCTGACCCAGCGCACCAATCTGGAATGGCCGAGGCAACTGGCTCAGGTCCAGCTTGAAGCGGAAATCGACGCGGTGCTTGACGCCCCCATCGAGGTCCGATGCGTCTGCAACTTTCCATCGTGAAATGCGTTTTATCACTGTCAGGGCTTGGCTCAGGTTCTCAAAACTCTGGTTCAAAGTCAAACCCTGGCTGCCTGCAACGGACGCCCCCTGCGTTACATTGACACGCCACGTGCGCGTCAGCGGCTGGTACGCCAGCCGCATGCTGCGTTGGGTGGTAGTCACCTTCTTGTCATACCAGTACCAACGATCGCGCAGTATCTCCACTTCGGCGAGGAAATACATGGGTATGCCCTTGAGCAATGCATCCTCTACGGCAGACGGCAGCTCGAACTGGATCTGTGCCGAAACAAAGATGTCTTCATCCTGCCGCTCGGCTCGGAACTGGCCGATATCAGCCTGGCTCTGCGCCTGGGCCAGCGACATGCCAACGCACAACAGGGCCGCGAAGACCCACCGAACGGCACTTTCAGGCCATCCGTTTTTCCAGCAGTGCGTAAAAGAAGCCATCGTGGTCACGGGTTTGATTGTCCGGGACGTCACCGGCATTCTCGCCATTTTGGGGCATTAAATGCCCGGGCGAAGGCAGCAATAGCGCATCGGTGTTGTGCGCAAGAAACGTTTGTATCTGCTCATCACCTTCAGCCTTGAACACCGAGCATGTGCAATACACCATGCGGCCGCCGGGCTTGAGTAGCGCCCATAGCACCTTCAGCATGCGGCGTTGTACTTGCGCCAACTGGGTAATGTCGGTTTCCCTACGCAGCCAGCGTACGTCCGGATGACGGCGCACAATGCCCGAGGCCGTACAAGGTGCATCCAGCAGGATGGCGTCAAATGTTTGTCCATCCCACCAGCTATCGGGCTGCGATGCGTCCGCACACACCACGTTGGCGGACAGTCCCAGACGGCTCAGGTTTTGCGCAATGCGGGAGCACCGCTGCGCATCCACATCCAGCGCAGTGACTTTTGCGTCACTGAGCTCCAGTAAATGCCCCGTCTTGCCGCCCGGCGCTGCGCAGGCGTCCAGAATGTTGCTGCCAGCAACCAGTTGGAGGCCCTGCAATAGCAACGGCGCAGCCATTTGCGCAGCGGTGTCCTGCACAGAGACATCTCCAGTGGCAAACCCCGGCAACGCCTGCACCGCGACGGCACGGTCCAGCAGGATCGCGCCCTGCATCCCCGGACGCGCAGCAATACCCGCGGCCACTAGTGCTTGCAAGTAGCTATCGCGGTTATTTTTGCGCTGATTGACGCGCAATGCCATGGGCGCCTGCGCATTGGCAGCGTCCAACATGGGCTGCCAATGGTCCGGATATTCTTTTTGCAGGCGTTGAATCCACCACAAGGGATGGTTCCATCGCGCCTGTGGGTCCGCATCGGTCTCCGCTACCAAATCCTCTCGCTCACGCAAGAAACGACGCAGGCACCCATTGATGAAAGCCCCCTGGTTGCGGGTGGCTTGATCTCGTTTGGCCGCCTCCACGGCTTGGTTGACGAGCGTAAAGACTTCATACGGAGCATTGGAGTCCCGCCAGGCAAGCGCCAGTGCCACGCACAACAGCGCGTCCGCTGCAGGTGGGGGCGCTTTGCTGGCGAGCAATCGTCGCAATGCCCGGGCACGCCCGAGGTTGCGCCAGACATGAAAAGCCAGTGCCTGCACCGCAGGGCGCAGATCTTGGGCCACTTGATCGATGGCCGCCGTGCCGGACATGCCATGGTTCACCGCCTGTATGACTTGCGCTGTCGCTTGCAATTGCCGCCACAGCGGAATCAAAGGTGCCGTGCTATTCATAAACGCCCCGTGGATTCAAAGCCCATAAAGCCGGCCAGCAAGCGCGCGGGAAACTGTGCAATGGCAGCGTCATAGTTGACCAATATCTGATTGAGGCCGTTGCGGGCGCTTCTGCATTTGTCCGCAATCGCATCCCAGGCTTCCCGCATATCTTCCGGCACAGCCGCACCCGCCAGATCCGCAGGCCCCTCATTGAGTCGCAGCCATTCCCGCTGCAATCCATCGGCCGCCGTGGCCAACGCCAGCATGGTCTCTGGCTTGAGCGGCTGCGCACGCGCCTTGCGCAAGGCCTCATCCAGCACCACAAGACACTCCACCAGCGCCGCCCATTCCGGCGGAATGGACTCGTCCTGCTGCGATGCGGCGCGTGCTGCGGCCACATCGGCCACTCCAAACCGTTTGCATGCAAGGTCCAGCAACTGCGTCATGCATTTGTCCACCGAGCCCAATGCATCCCAACCACGCGCGCGCAGGCGCATCAACCGGTTGTACACACCCATCGCCCAAAAGACGGCGATTGCGAGTAACAGCCAAAGCAACAATGAAGCATTCATGCAGTATTTTGACGGATCAGCGTATGAGCACCCACGAATAAAAACGCCCCACACCCGGTTTTAAACGGGTCTGGGGCGCCTGGGTCAGCCCATCAACGATTTACTCGTCGTGGCTGCCTTCGCCGGCTGCAGCCTCAGCGGCCTCGACACCACCGGCCAACTCCAGTGCTTCTGCATCAGCGATGGCACGGCGCTCGGCGTCGTCCATGCTTTCGCGCACCTTACGGGCTTCGTGGTAGGCCAAGCCAGTACCAGCGGGGATCAAACGGCCGACGATCACGTTTTCCTTCAGTCCACGCAATTCGTCGCGCTTGCCCATGATGGCAGCTTCGGTCAGCACGCGGGTGGTTTCCTGGAAGGAAGCCGCGGAGATGAAACTGTCGGTGGACAGCGATGCCTTGGTGATACCCAGCAACAGGTTGGTGAACGTTGCAGGGATCTTGCCCGCACCGCGCAACGCATCATTGGTGTTGAGCATCTCGGAACGCTCGACCTGTTCACCGTTGATGTAGTTGGAGTCACCAGCCGCTTCGACCACCACACGGCGCAGCATCTGACGAACAATCACTTCAATGTGCTTGTCGTTGATCTTCACGCCTTGCAAGCGGTACACGTCCTGGACTTCGTCCACGATGTAGCGTGCCAATTCTTCGGACCCCAGCAAACGCAGGATGTCCTGCGGATCGGCTGGGCCGTCGACTACAGACTCGCCCTTGTTGACCACTTGGCCTTCGTGTACCAGGATGTTCTTTTCCTTGGGCACAAGCTCTTCCCAAACCTTGCCTTCGGGATCCGTGATCTGCAAGCGAACCTTGCCCTTGGTTTCCTTACCAAAGGAAATGGTGCCGGTGCTCTCGGCCAACACACCCTTGTCTTTGGGTGAGCGGGCTTCGAACAACTCGGCCACACGCGGCAGACCGCCGGTAATGTCTCGGGTCTTCTGGCCTTCGATCGGGATACGGGCCAGCACTTCGCCAGGGCCCACGTCCATGCCGTCACGCACTTGCACCAGCGATCCGACTGGGAAGCCAATCGTCACCGAGTGATCGGTTCCGGGGATCTTCACTTCGTTGCCGGAAGCGTCGATCAGCTTGACCTGCGGACGCACGACTTTGGCAGCACCACGGCGCTTCGGATCGATCACCACCAATGTGGACAAACCGGTCACTTCATCAACCTGCTTGGCAACCGTCAGACCTTCTTCCACGTTCTCAAAGTGCGCTTTACCAGCGAACTCTGTAATGATGGGTCGGGTCAACGGATCCCAGTTGGCCAGAATCGCACCGGCCTTGACAACCTGATCCGCCTTGACCGTCAGGATTGCACCGTACGGCACCTTGTGGCGCTCGCGCTCACGTCCGTGCTCATCGTGAATCACGATTTCGCCAGAACGGGCAATCACGACCAGCTCCTTCTTGCTGTTGGTCACATAGCGCATGGTGGCGTTGAAGCCGATGCTACCGTTGGACTTGGCTTCCACGCTGGAGGCGATGGCAGCACGCGATGCAGCACCACCAATGTGGAAAGTACGCATCGTCAACTGGGTACCGGGTTCACCGATGGACTGGGCAGCTATCACACCGACAGCTTCGCCGAAGTTGATCAGGCCGCCACGGCCCAAATCGCGTCCATAGCACTTGGCGCAGATGCCGAAACGTGTTTCGCAAGTCAGCGCAGTACGCACCTTGACTTCATCAACGCCTGCAATTTCCAGCTCGTCGATCAGGTCTTCGTCCAGCATCGTGCCGGCGCTTGCCAGCACAGAGCGGTTCTCCGGATGCACCACATCTTCTGCCGCAGTGCGGCCCAACACGCGGTCACGCAAGGATTCGATGGTTTCGCCACCCTCGACGATCGCACGCATCAGGTAGCCGTTGTGGGTACCGCAATCCTGCTCGGTGACCACCAGATCCTGCGTCACGTCGACCAAACGGCGCGTCAAGTAACCGGAGTTCGCTGTCTTCAACGCGGTATCCGCCAGACCCTTACGGGCACCGTGGGTGGAGATGAAGTACTCCAGCACGTTCAGACCTTCGCGGAAGTTGGCGGTAATCGGCGTCTCAATGATGGAGCCATCAGGTTTGGCCATCAGACCCCGCATACCGGCCACCTGGCGAATCTGCGCAGCAGAACCGCGCGCGCCAGAGTCAGCCATCATGTAGATGGAGTTGAAGGACTCTTGCTGGACTTGCTTGCCATGGCGGTCGGCGACCATTTCCTTGGACAACCTGGCCATCATTACCTTGGACACTTCGTCACCCGACTTGCCCCAAATGTCGACCACCTTGTTGTAGCGCTCACCGGAAGTCACCAGACCGGACACATACTGTTGTTCGATCTCTTTAACTTCCTTCTGGGCACGCGCAATGATGTCGTGCTTCTCTGGCGGCACCAACATGTCATCGATACAGATGGAGATACCGGCGCGGGTCGCCAGGCGGAAACCCGCTTGCAACAACTTGTCGGCAAACACCACTGTCTCTTTCAATCCGCACTTGCGGAAAGACACGTTGATCAGCTTGGAGATTTCCTTCTTCTTCAACGCCTTGTTGATGTTGGAGAAAGGCAGTCCCTTGGGCAGGATTTCAGACAGCAGAGCACGGCCAGCGGTGGTTTCCCACAGCTTGGTCGAAGGCACAAACTCTCCAGTCGTCTTGTCTTTGGTCCATTCGGTCAAGCGCACGTTGATGCGCGCATTGAGCTCGACTGCACCACCGTCAAAAGCGCGCTGGACTTCACCGGTATCGGCAAAAATCAGGCCTTCGCCCTTGCCGTTGATACGGTCGCGGGTGGTGTAGTACAGGCCCAGCACCACGTCCTGCGAAGGAACAATGGAAGGCTCACCGTTGGCGGGGAACAGCACGTTGTTGGAAGCCAGCATCAAAGTGCGGGCTTCCATCTGCGCTTCCACCGACAAAGGCACGTGAACGGCCATCTGGTCACCGTCGAAGTCGGCGTTGAAGGCCGCGCAAACGAGTGGGTGCAACTGGATCGCCTTGCCTTCAATCAGGATGGGCTCAAAGGCCTGGATGCCCAAACGGTGCAGCGTAGGCGCACGGTTCAGCATCACGGGGTGCTCTTTGATGACCTCTTCCAAGATGTCCCACACGACGGGCGTGCCAGATTCGACTTCCTTCTTGGCCGCCTTGATGGTGGTCGCAATGCCCATGGCTTCCAGGCGCGCGAAGATGAAGGGCTTGAACAACTCCAAAGCCATCAGTTTCGGCAAACCGCACTGGTGCAGCTTGAGCGTTGGGCCCACGGTAATCACGGAACGACCGGAGTAATCCACGCGCTTGCCCAGCAAGTTCTGGCGGAAACGACCCGATTTACCCTTGATCATGTCTGCCAAGGACTTCAGCGCGCGCTTGTTGGCGCCTGTCATGGCCTTGCCGCGGCGACCGTTGTCCAGCAAGCTGTCCACGGCTTCTTGCAACATGCGCTTTTCATTGCGTGCAATGATTTCCGGTGCCTTCAATTCCAGCAAACGGCGCAGACGGCTGTTGCGGTTGATCACGCGGCGATACAAGTCGTTCAGATCGGAGGTCGCAAAGCGGCCGCCGTCCAACGGCACCAGCGGACGCAGGTCCGGTGGCAACACGGGCAGCACATCCAACACCATCCACTCAGGCTTGATGCCGGATTTCTTGAACGCTTCCAGAACCTTCAAACGCTTGGCGTTTTTCTTGATCTTCAGTTCGGAACCGGTCAGGTCGTTGCGCAGCTTCTCGATCGAACCTTCGATGTCGATGCTTTGCAGCAAATCCTTGATGCCTTCGGCGCCCATCTTGGCAGTGAATTCGTCGCCGTATTCCTTGAACTTGGCGTCAAAGTCGTCTTCCGACATGATGCTGAACTTCTTCAGCGGAGTCATGCCGGGATCGGTCACTACGTATGCTTCAAAGTACAACACGCGCTCGATATCGCGCAATGTCATGTCCAGCACCAGGCCCAGACGGCTTGGCAGGGATTTCAGGAACCAGATGTGCGCGCAAGGAGCCGCCAGGTCGATGTGGCCCATGCGTTCACGGCGAACCTTGGTCTGTGTGACTTCAACGCCGCACTTCTCGCAGATCACGCCGCGGTGCTTCAGGCGCTTGTACTTGCCGCACAGGCATTCGTAGTCCTTGATGGGTCCGAAGATCTTGGCGCAGAACAGGCCGTCGCGCTCAGGCTTGAACGTGCGGTAGTTGATGGTTTCAGGCTTTTTGACTTCACCAAAAGACCAGGAACGGATCTTCTCGGGAGAAGCCATGCCGATCTTGATGGCATCGAAATGCTCATCGGGGGTGAACTGCTTGAACAGGTCGAGTAAAGATTTCATGTGACTCTTTCCCTTTCAATTAAGAACGTTCGAGTTCGATGTCGATGCCCAAGGAACGGATTTCCTTGACCAGCACATTGAACGATTCCGGCATACCGGCTTCGATGGAGTGTTCGCCCTTGACAATGTTCTCGTACACCTTGGTACGACCTTGAACGTCATCGGACTTGACTGTCAGCATTTCCTGCAGCACGTAGGAAGCGCCATACGCCTCCAGTGCCCACACTTCCATTTCACCGAAGCGCTGACCACCGAACTGGGCCTTGCCGCCCAGCGGTTGTTGTGTAACCAGGCTGTACGGTCCAGTAGAACGGGCGTGCATCTTGTCATCCACCAAGTGGTGCAGTTTCAGGTAATGCATGTAGCCCACTGTGGTGGTGCGCTCAAAGGCATCGCCAGAGCGTCCGTCATACAGCTGTGCCTGCGTACGGGTTGCGGTCAAGCCCTTGGCCTTCGCGACATCATCCGGATAAGCCAACTGCAGCATGTCGCCGATTTCCTTCTCGGTCGCGCCATCGAACACAGGGCTGGCAAACGGCACGCCGTTGGTCAGCTCTTGGGCCATGTTCTTGATTTCGCCGTCGGACAGTTGCTTCAGGTCTTCCTTGCGGCCCGCGCCGTTGTAGACCTGTTCCAAGAAGCCACGGATCTCTGTCGCAGCGGCTTCGCGTTGCAGCATGTCACCGATGCGTTGTCCCAGACCCTTACCGGCCCAGCCCAAATGCACTTCCAGCACCTGTCCGATGTTCATACGTGAAGGAACGCCTAGGGGGTTCAACACGATGTCCACGGGCGTACCGTCGGCCATGTAAGGCATGTCTTCCACCGGGGTGATCTTGGAGACCACACCCTTGTTGCCGTGGCGACCGGCCATCTTGTCACCAGGCTGCAGGCGGCGCTTGACCGCGATGTAGACCTTGACCATCTTGAGCACGCCTGCTGGCAACTCGTCGCCTTGTGTCAGCTTCTTGCGCTTTTCTTCAAAAGCCAGGTCGAAGCTGTGGCGCTGTTGCTCGATGGAGTTCTTGATGGACTCCAGTTGCGATGCGACTTCTTCGTCAGCCGGGCGAACGTCGAACCAATGGAATTTCTCCACCGACGCGAGATAAGCCTTGTCAATCTTGGTGCCCTTGGGCAATTTGTTCGGGCCACCGTTGGCAGTCTTGCCATTCAACAGCTTTTCGATACGGTCAAACGCGTCAGCTTCCACGATGCGCAACTGGTCATTCAGATCCAGACGGAAGCGCTTGAGCTCATCGTCAATGATCTGCTGAGCACGCTTGTCACGGGTGATGCCTTCACGGGTGAAGACTTGCACGTCGATAACGGTACCTTGCGAGCCCTGGTCTACGCGCAGCGAGGTGTCCTTCACATCGGAAGCCTTCTCGCCGAAAATTGCGCGCAAGAGCTTCTCTTCCGGTGTCAGCGTGGTCTCGCCCTTCGGTGTGACCTTGCCCACCAGCGTGTCGCCGGGCATAACTTCAGCGCCGACGTAGATGATGCCGGACTCGTCCAGACGGTTCAGTTGCTGTTCGGACAGATTCGGGATATCGCGGGTGATTTCTTCTGCACCCAGCTTGGTGTCACGTGCCATCACGACGAGTTCTTCGATATGGATCGAGGTGTAGCGATCGTCCGCCACCACCCGCTCGCTGATCAAAATCGAATCTTCGAAGTTGTAGCCGTTCCATGGCATGAAGGCGATCAGCATGTTCTGACCAATCGCGATTTCACCCAGATCGGTAGAAGCGCCGTCGGCGATCACATCACCCTTGGCCAGCTTGTCGCCCTTCTTGACGATAGGACGCTGGTGGATGTTGGTGTTCTGGTTGGAACGCTGGTACTTGATCAGGTTGTAGATGTCCACACCGACTTCACCGGCCACGGCTTCGTTGTCATTCACACGAACCACGATACGGGTCGCATCAACATAGTCCACGAGACCGCCACGGGTGGCAGTCACCACGGTGCCAGAGTCAATCGCAGCAACGCGCTCGATACCGGTACCCACCATGGGCTTTTCCGGACGCAACACGGGCACGGCCTGGCGTGACATGTTGGCACCCATCAATGCGCGGTTCGCATCATCGTGTTCCAGGAAAGGAACCAGCGATGCCGCCACCGAAACGATCTGCGCGGGCGACACGTCCATGTACTGAACGCGCTCGGCGCCAACCAGAATGGACTCACCCTTTTCACGGGCGGAGACCAAATCGCCAGTCAGCTTGCCGTCCTTGTCCAGTGCCGCATTGGCCTGGGCAATCACGTACTTGCCTTCTTCGATCGCAGACAGATAGTCGATATCCATCGTGACCTTGCCATCCACCACACGACGGTACGGAGTTTCAATAAAACCGTATTCGTTCAGGCGGGCGTACAGCGCCAGCGAGTTGATCAGGCCGATGTTCGGGCCTTCGGGCGTTTCAATCGGGCACACACGACCGTAATGGGTCACGTGCACGTCGCGCACTTCGAAGCCGGCGCGTTCGCGGGTCAAACCGCCCGGGCCAAGGGCCGATACACGGCGCTTGTGGGTGATTTCAGCCAGCGGATTGGTCTGGTCCATGAACTGGGACAACTGCGACGCACCAAAGAATTCCTTCAGTGCGGCCGAGATTGGCTTGCTGTTGATCAGGTCATGCGGCATCAGGGGCTCTTGCTCAGCCTGACCCAGACGTTCCTTCACGGCCTTTTCGATACGGGCCAAACCAGTGCGGTACTGGTTTTCTGCCAGTTCGCCCACGCAACGCACGCGACGGTTACCCAAGTGGTCGATGTCATCGACTTCGCCTTGGCCATTGCGCAGATCCACAAGGATCTTGACGACAGCCAGGATGTCTTCATTGGTCAGCACCATGGGACCGGTCGATTCCGAGCGGCCCATCTTGGCGTTGAACTTCATGCGACCGACGCGCGACAGATCGTAGGTGTCGGGGTTGTAGAACAGGCGCTGGAACAGTGCTTGCACGGCATCTTCTGTTGGCGGCTCGCCGGGACGCATCATGCGGTAGATGGCTACACGGGCAGCGAATTCGTCAGCGGTCTCATCGGTACGCAGGGTTTGCGAGATGTAGGCACCTTGATCCAACTCGTTGGTGTAAATGCAAGCCAGTTCCTGAATACCCGCAGTGCGCAACTTCTTGAGCAGCAACTCTGTCAGCTCTTCATTGGCCTTGGCGACGATCTCGCCCGTGTCTGCGTCGATCACGTTGCGTGCAACGATACGACCGATCAGGAAGTCCTCGGGCACGCTGATGTGAGTGGTACCGGATGTTTCCAGTTCGCGGGTGTGGCGCGCGGTAACGCGCTTGTCCTTGGCCACGACCACCTTGCCGCTCTTGTCGGTAATGTCAAAACGGGCTACTTCGCCGCGCAGACGCTCGGAGACGAACTCCATTTGCGCGCCGCTGTCCATCAAGCGGAAGTTGTCGTTGACGAAGAAGTTTGCCAGGATGGATTCGTTGTTCAGGCCAATGGCGCGCAACAGAATCGTGACCGGCATCTTGCGGCGGCGGTCAACGCGGAAATACAGCAGGTCCTTCGGGTCGAACTCAAAATCGAGCCAGGAGCCGCGGTAAGGAATGATGCGCGCGGAGAACAACAACTTGCCTGAGCTGTGGGTCTTGCCCTTGTCGTGTTCAAAGAACACGCCCGGCGAACGGTGCAACTGAGACACGATCACGCGCTCAGTACCGTTGATGATGAACGAGCCCTTGTTGGTCATCAGGGGCACTTCGCCCATGTAGACCTCTTGCTCTTTGACTTCCTTGACGACCTTGTTTTGTGAAGTGGAGGATTCGCGGTCATAGATGATCAGCTGAACTTTGGCACGCACAGCAGACGCATAAGTCAGACCACGGGTCTGGCACTCACGCACATCAAACGCGGGCTTGGCAAGGTTGTACTCCAGGTACTTCATCTCGACGAAACCGTTGTGCGAAACGATGGGGAAAGCCGCTTCAAAAGCAGCTTGCAGACCTTCTACCGTGCGTTTTTTGGGGCCTACATCAGCTTGCAGGAATGCGGTGTACGCATCTTTTTGCATCTGAAGCAGGTAAGGGATTTCGAGCACGCTGTCGCGACTGCCGAAATTTTTGCGAATGCGCTTGCGTTCTGTGTATGTGTAAGCCATTAGATCTCCGGGCAAAGACTGAGGAATCCTGGGGGTCCTAGGCGACTGTCATGTTGAGCTCCACTCTCAACAGGCTTGGCGATTGGCCACTACCAATCACTGGCGGACGGTTGTGCATTGCACACAACCCGTACCAAGGCATCTTCTGCAGTCGGAATCAGAAGACACTAAAAAGACGCCTTTGGTCTTGGGATCCTTTTCCGTCGACCTCTCGGTCTCCGGGAAAAACGGTCCAAGCCGTCTTTTTAGTGCGCACTAATTGCACTATTCACAAGCAGCAAAGGCTGGAGGCCCTTTTCGGAACCTCCAGCCCGCATGCAAAAACCGAATTACTTCAGTTCAGCCTTGGCGCCGGCTTCCACCAGCTTCTTCAGAGCAGCTTCAGCGTCAGCCTTGGCGATGCCTTCCTTGACAGCCTTGGGAGCGCCATCTACCAGGTCCTTGGCTTCTTTCAAGCCCAGACCAGTGATTTCGCGCACGGCCTTGATGACGGACACCTTGTTGGCGCCAGCGTCAGTCAGAACGACGTTGAACTCGGTCTTCTCTTCAACAGCAGCAGCTGGGCCAGCAGCGGCAGCTGGGCCGGCCATAGCGGCAGCACTTACACCAAATTTCTCTTCGATGGCTTTCACCAGGTCGTTGAGTTCCATGACCGTCATGCTGTCCAGCGCGGTCAAAAATGCGTCTTTATCGAATGCCATTTTGATTTCCTAACAAGTTTGGTTACTACGGTTGTCGGGCAATTACGCCGCGACAGCCTCTGCGGGGGCAGCTTCTACTGCTGCGCCAGCGCCTTTTTTCTCCGCCAACGCCGACAACACGCGTGCTGTACGGGTAATGGGGGATTGCATCAAGCCCAACAATTGCGCCAACAACACTTCCTTGGAAGGGATGCTTGCCAATTGTTTCACGCCGTTCACGTCCAGGGCCTTGCCACCGTACGCACCAGCACGGATCACCAACTTGTCGTTGGTTTTCGCGAACTCGGCAACCACTTTCGCGGCAGCCACGGCGTCGACAGAAAAGCCATAGATCAGGGGACCGGTCATCTGGTCGGCCACGACTTCAAAACCGCTACCGGCAACAGCACGGCGGGCCAGGGTGTTTTTCAACACACTCAGGCTCACACCAGCGCTGCGCGCGTTGTTGCGCAGTTTGGTCATGTCAGCGACCGTGATGCCGCGGTATTCCGCGATCACGAGCGTTTGAGCTTTAGCGGCGAGGCCGGTCACATCACTGATGACCGCTTCTTTCTCACTGCGATTAAGACTCAAGGTCTACTCCTTTAAATGCGCTTTGCAGCCTGGGCCACATCACGCTCCACATTGCAGCGACCAACTGTTAACAGAACTCTCATTCCATCTGCAGCGGGATCGCCATCTGCGTTGGCTTAACTATTAAGTGCAGTTACCTGCACACCAACGGTCTTGGATGGCCTGGACAAGTCTTTCAACCTGCACAGCCCACCACATTGAGCCGGCCTTTCGGCTGGCTCAAATTTTTTGCGATTACGCCGAGATGGTTTGCAGGTCCACGCGGACACCTACACCCATGGTCGACGAAACAGCGACTTTCTTCAGATACACACCCTTGCTGGAAGCAGGCTTGGCTTTGTTCAAAGCGTCCACCAGTGCAGCCAGATTGCCTTGCAGCTTGTCCGATTCGAACGAGCGACGGCCGATGGTGCTGTGCACGATACCGGCTTTGTCAACGCGGAACTGCACTTGACCGGCCTTGGCATTCTTCACGGCAGTAGCCACGTCCGGAGTCACGGTGCCAACCTTGGGGTTAGGCATCAGACCACGTGGGCCCAGGATTTGACCCAGGGTACCAACGATACGCATGGCATCTGGAGCAGCAATCACCACATCAAAAGGCATGTCGCCAGCCTTGACCATGGCAGCCAGGTCGTCCATACCGACCACGTCTGCACCAGCGGCTTTGGCTTCTTCAGCCTTGGCGCCTTGGGCGAACACAGCCACGCGCTTGGTCTTGCCGGTGCCGTTAGGCAGAACGACAGCGCCGCGCACCACTTGGTCCGACTTCTTCGCGTCGATGCCGAGCTGAACAGCTACATCGATGGATTCGTCGAACTTGGCGTTGGCAAATTCTTTGACCAGACCGAGCGCATCGCCCAGGGGGTACAGCTTGTTGCTGTCAATCTTGCCGACTTGGGTCTTTTGTTTTTTAGTGAGCTTGGACATTTACACGCCCTCCACAGTCACGCCCATGGAGCGGGCAGAACCGGCGATCGTGCGCACTGCAGCGTCCAGATCGGCGGCGTTCATATCTTTCATCTTGGTCTTGGCGATCTCTTCGAGCTGAGCGCGAGTGATCTTGCCGACCTTGTCCACGTGCGGACGGGCAGAACCCTTGTCCAGCTTGATGGCCTTCTTGATCAAAACCGTCGCAGGCGGGGTCTTGATGATGAAGGTGAAGCTCTTGTCCGCAAAAGCAGTGATCACCACAGGCAACGGCAGGCCAGGTTCAACACCTTGGGTCTGCGCATTGAATGCCTTGCAGAATTCCATGATGTTCAAACCGCGCTGACCCAGTGCTGGGCCGATCGGTGGGGATGGATTGGCTTTACCAGCTGGAACTTGCAGCTTGATGAAACCAACGATTTTCTTCGCCATGATTTCTCCTTACGGGTAATAACGCCTTGGTGCTGAACAACTCAGACCTCGGCTCCCCGGGGTTAACGACTCTCTAAATTCATTCGCGCCGAGTCGGATAACGCAAATGCAAAACCGGCCATCGCTGGCCAGCAAACCTTAGGTCTTCTCGATCTGAGAAAACTCCAATTCAACCGGCGTAGAACGACCAAAGATCGTTACCGACACGCGCACCTTGCTCTTTTCGTAGTTGACGTCTTCCACCGAGCCATTGAAGTCGGTGAACGGGCCTTCCTTGACGCGCACATACTCGCCCACCACAAATTCAATCTTGTGGCGCGGCTTCTCGGTGCCTTCCTGCATCTGGTTGACGATCTTCATCACCTCAGCTTCAGAGATCGGGGCTGGGCGGTTCTTTGCACCGCCCACAAAACCCGTCACCTTGTTGGTGTGCTTGACCAAATGCCAAGTGTCGTCGTCCATGATCATTTCCACCAGCACGTAGCCGGGGAAAAACTTGCGCTCTGTGGTCTTCTTTTGGCCATTCTTGACCTCAACCACCTCTTCCATCGGCACCAGGATGCGGCCGAACTTGTTTTCCATACCCGAGCGCGCAATGCGCTCGATGATGTTGCGCTCAACGGCCTTTTCCATGCCGGAATAGGCATGCACGACATACCAGCGCAGGTCCGGATTCTTGGGAGCTGCAGCCGCTGCGTCCGGCAATTCTGCGGAAGGGAGGACTTCGGTCACGTCAGTCATTATTTTTTCCATCCCAGAATCAAATCGTAAAACAGCCATTCCAGCGTCTTGTCGGTCGCCCACAGGAATACCGCCATGATCAGCACAAAGCCAAATACATATGCGGTAATCTGAATCGCTTCTTTGCGCTCAGGCCAGACGACTTTGCGCACTTCGCGCCAAGCATCACGGCCAAAGGCCACCAACTGGCGACCCGACTCGGACATGAAGAACACGACCGCCGCAGCCACCAGACCCGCAACCAGGCTTGCCCACTGAACAGCAACCCCTTGCTTACCCAAAAGGTAGAAGGCCGCCAATGCAGCCACCACCAATGCAGCAGCCAAGGCCAGCTTGACCTTGTCCGCAGTGGTATTGACTGTTTCTACTTGTGTCGTGGACATATTTTCTCGTTTTCCTTGGCCCAAATCGAGGCACCCTTAAGACGCCTAAGCCCGCTGCACTGCAGCGGGCTTTTGAGCCACCTAATTTCTTACCAGCCTGGTGGCAGGGGCAGTAGGAATCGAACCTACAACCTTCGGTTTTGGAGACCGACGCTCTGCCAATTGAGCTATACCCCTATGAATTCCTTAGGCAATGATCTTGGCAACGACACCGGCGCCGACAGTACGACCGCCTTCGCGGATCGCGAAGCGCAGGCCTTCTTCCATGGCGATGGGGTTGATCAGCTTCACAGTGATCGACACGTTGTCACCAGGCATGACCATTTCCTTGCCTTCTGGCAACTCGATCGCACCGGTCACGTCCGGT